>JBARMB010000050.1:0-161023 GCA_049802235.1 Burkholderiales bacterium
ACACGCTGCCAGCCTCCGGGACACTCCTTGACATACGGGTAGTAGGTTTTCGATTCGGCGCAGTAGTACCAATATCCTTGCGACTGCTGTCCCTGCGCGGCCGTCCCCTGCGGGCTGCCTCGTTCAACGTATTCCGGGGACGGCTCGACAACTACCGGCGAATAGTCGAGAGGATAGTTGTAATAGGGAGGATAGGAATACGGTGCGTAATAATATCCAGGCCAAAAAACAGGGCCACCCACGAAGACACCAAAGTGTACGTTGTGTACAGGCCGGAAAACTCCAGAGTGCACATGCCCGCCCCCACCCGAATGTCCATGCCAGCTCCCATTCGAACGTCCATGCCCGACCCCAGCCAGCACCGAGCCACTTGCAACGGCCCCCGCCAGAATTAGAGCCGGCACGAACATCGCTTTCACCAGCTTCATGGCCGCATCCTCCACGCGGAAGATCAGACATCGTTAGTACTCATACTACAACTAGGATCGCAAAATACTAGCTTAATTCACCCCTTAATCCTCTACGATTTGAACCTTTTTTGTAACCGCATGTTTCTCCGGATCTGGTGCAGAGCTATAACCGAAATGAGATCGGGACGACCGAGACTCGCGCCGATACGCAGCCCGCGTTTGATCGCTTGGCAAACCGGGGGCGTCCATCTACGGGCACTGGTCGGCAAGAGTCGAACTCGGCTTACGCGCCCAGCGAACCCCTGCCTCGCTGTACCGGTGGTTACCAGCCTGAGGCTCGCCTCAGGAGTTGCCTGACGCGGAGAAGCTGACGACCCTGTCCCGGCCCTGCTCTTTTGCCCGGTACATAGCCTCGTCGGCCCGTTCCATAATGGTGTCCATGCCACGCCCATGATCCGGATAACTGGCAAGGCCGATACTGACGGTAATTTTTACATTTTGGTTGCGCAGTTCAAGCGGCGTCCGAGCAATCGATTCCCGAACCCGCTCGGCGACATCGCGGGAGCCGTCGGTGCCCGTGTCAGGGAGCAGTACCACGAACTCGTCCCCGCCGTAACGGGCGAGCACGTCCGTGGAACGCAACTGCGACTTGATGCCTCTCGCGATGAGACGCAGCAGCTCATTGCCTGCGTCGTGGCCGTGCTCGTCGTTGACAGCCTTGAGGTTGTCCGAGTCGATCATCAGCACGCTTACGGGGCGCGAATAGCGGACCGCCTGGCCGAAAGCCCGGTCCATGGTCAGCGAAAATCCCCGCATGTTGTAGAGGCCGGTGAGCTCGTCGGTCTCCGACAGCAGCTTCGCCTTGTTGATGCCGTAGCGGATGTCGGCCGAGAACATGGTCGTGATGTAGGCGACAAGCAGCATCGGAGCCAGTTGCGCGAGCAGCACGGTGGTGTAACTGATCGAAAGTACGGGCGATTCGATCGCGGACCTGCCGAGGAAAACATAGCAGGCCGTAATCAATCCTATCTCGAGCAGGGTGGCGAGCTTTCCGAGCGCAAGCGCACTGGTAATGACTGGCAGGAGATAGAGGTTGAGCAGCGGGCTCTGCAATCCGCCCGTGAACCACACGACCCAGGTGATAAAAACGATCATCACCCAGGTCTCGATGGCGACTTTCCAACGCGATTCCACGCGGTAGAAGTTGACGTAGTGAAAGGCGAGAATGAAGGCCGCGTAGAAAAACAACGCTGCGGCGATCGCTGAGCGGCCGATTCCCGCGGGTCCCTCGACGACCTGGTAAAGGAGGGTCAGAATGAGAAGCAGCCACTCGATTTCAGCAACTGTCCGCGCGATACCTCTCAGTTCTTCGTGCTCGATACTGATGAAAATATCGGGTTTTTCCGCCATGTCTTCCTGCTTCCTTCTCTCAGGCCCGGACCCGGCCTCCCCTGACACAGTGTGCCACGTCATCGCCGGAAGCGAAAGATATCGCAAGATCTCTTCCATAAGCCGGGAAGGGTATGGGAGCTGTTCCAACCTGGGCACTGGCTAGTGTCCATCCGAATCTCTTCGGTGTAATCCCCCTCTCCTTGCCTGACCCTTTAACACTCGGCGAGGGATACGTTTTTCGGGGGCAAGGTCAAACTCCTTCCCCCTCAAGGGGCAGGTTCGCAGGGCGATGGGGGGGTCCGTCCGTCTGCAAATCCCATCGCCACCCCAGCTCTCCTCTTGAAAGGGAGGAAAACGCTCGGTTAGCGAAGGTCAAACGGTCTCCGGCCTGATGCGGGCGTATTCCGCACAGGTGCGGCGCAGCCCCTGATCAAGGGAGATGGAAGGCCGCCAGCCAAGGGCGATGAGCCTCGAGCTGTCGAGGAGCTTCCTGGGCGTGCCGTCCGGCTTGCTGCGGTCCCAGACGATCCGGGATGTCGCGCCGACTGCGCGCTGAACGGCTTGGGCGAGCTCGGCAATGGTGAGATCCTCGCCGCAGCCGACGTTGACCAGCGGTGCCCGCTCGGCGCCAAGGAACGGTTGAAGTCGCTCCTCCGGCAGTCCCACGAGGTGCACGCAGGCATCGGCCATGTCGTCGCTGTGCAGAAATTCGCGCCGCGGCGTGCCGGTGCCCCAAACCGTCACGCTCTCCGCGCCAGCGGCCTTGGCGTCATGAAACTTGCGGATCAGCGCGGCCAGCACGTGACTCGTCTGCAAGTCGTAGTTATCGCCGGAACCGTACAGGTTAGTCGGCATCGCGCACAGATAGCGCGTCCGGTACTGGCGGTTGTACGCCCAGCACATCTCGAGCCCGGCGATTTTCGCGATCGCATAGGGGCGGTTGGTCGGTTCGAGCGGGCCCGTGAGCAGGTATTCCTCCTTGATCGGCTGCGGGCAGTCTCGCGGATAGATACAGGAGGAACCCAGGAAAAGCAGGCGCTGCACTCCACTCCTATACGCTTCGTCGATCAAATTCGTCTCGAGGACGAGATTCTGGTAGATGAAGTCGGCGGGACAGGTATTGTTGGCGAGGATACCGCCGACCTTTGCCGCGGCATGGAACACGACTTCGGGTTTTTCCGCTTCGAAGAACGCCCGCACCGCGCGCCGATCGAGCAGATCCACTTCGGCTCGCGTGCGCACCAGGATATTGCGGTAACCCCCGGCACGCAGCCGCCGAACGATGGCGGACCCCGCCAGTCCCCGGTGGCCGGCGACGAAAATTTTCGTATCGGGCATCATCGGGTGCGGGCAGGTGTCTTAAAAGGGGCAGTCATTCCGGACGCGCAAAGCGCGAACCGGAATCAGTGTCGCCGGCCGCGAAAAGTCCCTGGATTCCCGCTGGCGCGAGAATGACGCTGGTGCGGGGCTCGATATCATTCGTGACGATCATAGGTCTTGTGGCCGTGGCGCCGCGCCAGCTCGTCGCGCTCCGCGCTCCGCAGATCCTCGCGCACCATCTCGGTCACCAGCTCGGCGAACCCGATTGTCGGCTCCCAGCCGAGCTTTGCCTTGGCCTTGCGCGCGTCGCCGCAGAGTGCGTCGACCTCGGTAGGCCGGAAATACCGCGGGTCGATGCGCACGATGACTTGCCCGCGCTCTAGCTTTGGCCAGCGTGCCACATCGAATTGCTCGATGCGGCCGGTTTCGTCAGCGCCGCGGCCTTGCCAGGCAAGGGTGATACCGAGCTCGCCGGCCGTTGCATCGATGAATTCGCGCACGCTGTGCTGCTTGCCTGTCGCGATCACGAAATCCTCGGGCACTGCCTGCTGCAGCATCAGCCACTGGGCGATCACGAAATCCCTGGCATGGCCCCAGTCGCGTTGGGCGTTCAGATTGCCGACGTACAGGCAGTCGAGCAGTCCCAGAGCGATGCGGGCAAAGGCGCGGGTGATTTTGCGCGTCACAAAGGTCTCGCCGCGCACCGGCGACTCGTGGTTGAACAGGATGCCGTTGCAGGCGAACAGGCCGTAGGCTTCGCGGTAATTCACGGTGATCCAGTAAGCGTAGAGCTTCGCCACGCCGTAAGGCGAGCGCGGGTAGAAGGGCGTGGTTTCCTTCTGCGGCGTTTCCTGCACCAGGCCGTAGAGTTCGGAGGTCGAAGCCTGGTAATAACGGGTTTTCTTTTCCAGCCCGAGAATGCGGATAGCCTCCAGCAGACGCAGGGCGCCGACCGCATCGGCATTCGCGGTGTACTCGGGCTCTTCGAACGACACCGCCACGTGGCTCTGGGCAGCGAGGTTGTAGAGTTCGTCCGGCTGAACCTGCTGCACGATGCGGACCAGGCTCGATGAATCCGTCATGTCGCCATGGTGCAGAATGAAGCGGCGATTCTTGACATGCGGGTCCTGGTACAGATGGTCGATGCGGTCGGTGTTGAAGAGCGAAGTGCGACGCTTGATGCCGTGCACCTCGTAGCCCTTCTCGAGCAGAAACTCGGCAAGATAGGCGCCGTCCTGGCCGGTGATACCGGTGATCAGGGCTTTCTTGGTCATGCCTTCCTGCCATAGTGATCTTCAAACCGGATAATGTCATCCTCGCCCAGATAGGAACCGGACTGGATCTCGACCAGCTCCAGGTCGATCTTGCCGTGGTTCTCCAGTCGATGCTTGACTCCAAGCGGAATGAAAGTGGACTGGTTCTCGGTAAGCAGCATGACCTCCTCCCCGCGGGTGATGCGGGCGGTGCCGCGCACCACCACCCAGTGCTCGGCGCGATGATGATGAAGCTGCAGCGAAAGCGACCGCCCGGGTTTGACGACGATGCGTTTGACCTGGTAGCGTTCGCCGCGTACCAGGCCCTCATAGCTGCCCCAGGGACGGTGCACTTCGCGGTGGAGGTCGGCTTCTTCGCGCTTCGCAGCCTTGAGCTGGCTGACGATCTGCTTCACCTTCTGGGTCTGGGACTTGTGCGCCACCAGGACGGCATCAGGAGTTTCGACCACCACCAGATCCTCCACGCCGACGGCAGCGACAAGGCGCGATCCGGAGAGGAGGACAGAGTTCCGGGTATCGGTGGCGAGGACATCGCCGCGCAGGAGATTGCCGGCCGCATCAGTGGCGCAGCTCCGGGCGAGAGCATCCCAGGCGCCGATGTCGTTCCAACCGGCGTCCAGCGAGATGACGATGCCGTCGGAGACCTTCTCCATGACCGCATAGTCGATGGAATCCTCGGGGCTGGAGGCGAAGGCATTGCTGTCGAGGCGGATGAAGTCGAGATCAGTCTGTGCAAACTCGACGCTGTTTCTGGCGGCCCCGGTGATTGCGGGGTTGAGTCGATCAAGCGCAGCCAGATAGGTATCGGCCCGGAAGAGGAACATACCGCTGTTCCAGAGGTAGTCGCCGCTAGCGAGGTACCGCAGTGCAGTGGCAGCATCGGGCTTCTCGACGAAGCGTCGGAGCGCAAATCCGCCAGTGACGACGGTTCCTTTCTGGATATAGCCGTAGCCGGTTTCAGGTCCAACCGGAACGATGCCGAAGGTGACGAGCTTTCCTTCCTCGGCGTGTTCGAATCCAGTCATCACCGCTCGATGAAATGCCTGGACGTCGGTGATAACGTGGTCGGAGGGAAGCACGAGCAGGACGGGTGATTCGCCGCCTCGTTTCAGCGCCCAGGCTGCAGCGGCGGCGACCGCCGGAGCAGTATTGCGGGCGACCGGCTCGAGCAGGATGTCGGCGGTCACCCCCACTTCCAGGAACTGTTCGGCCAGAAGGAAGCGATGGCTGTCGCCGGTTACCGCTATCGGCCGGGCCAGTTGCGGCAATCCAGCGAGTCTCAATGCGGTGTTCTGCAACAACGAGCGCTCGTCCACCAGCCGCAGGAACTGCTTGGGGTAATGGGTGCGGGACAACGGCCACAACCGGGTGCCGGATCCTCCACAAAGAATGACGGGGGTCAGCATGAGTTGCTCGTCGCTGCCGGCTCGATCGCCTTCAGCCCGTTCATATAGGGCTGGAGCGCGGCCGGAATGTCGATGCCGCCGTCGGCACGCTGATAGGTCTCTATGATGGCAATCAGCGTCCGGCCCACCGCGAGCCCGGAGCCGTTCAGCGTGTGCACGAGCTCGGGCTTGCCTTTTTCGTTCCTGAAGCGCGCCTGCATGCGCCGCGCCTGGAACGCCTCGAAATTGCTGCATGACGAAATTTCGCGGTAGGCGTTCTGGCCCGGCAGCCAGACTTCGATATCGTAGGTCTTCGCCGCGGAAAACCCCATGTCACCGGCGCACAGCGCCACCACGCGGTACGGGAGTTCCAGGCGCTTCAGAATTTCCTCGGCGTGGCCGGTGAGCTGTTCGAGCTGCCCGTAGGATTTCTGCGGATGCGCGATCTGCACCAGCTCCACCTTGTCGAACTGGTGCTGGCGGATCATGCCGCGCGTATCCTTGCCGTAGGAGCCGGCTTCGCTCCTGAAGCAGGGCGAGTGGCAGACGAACCTGAGCGGCAGCTGCTCGAGCGGCACGATCTCGTCGCGCACGATGTTGGTGACCGGCACTTCGGCGGTGGGGATGAGATAGAGCTTTTCGCCTTCGCGGCGCGGCACGGCGAACAGATCTTCCTCGAACTTCGGCAACTGGCCGGTGCCGCGCATGCTCTCGGCGTTGACGAGGTAAGGCGCGTAAATCTCGGTGTAGCCGTGCTCCTCGGTGTGCACGTCGAGCATGAATTGCGCAATCGCGCGGTGCAGCCTCGCGAGCGGGCCTTTCATCAACGCGAAACGCGCGCCGGCGATCTTGGTGGCCGCCTCGAAATCGAGCAGCCTGATCGCCGCGCCGATATCGACGTGGTCCTTTGGCGCGAAACCGAACTGGCGCGGCGTGCCGATGCGGCGCAGCTCGACGTTGTCTTCGGGAGACTTCCCGGCCGGAACGGATTCATGCGGCAGGTTGGGAACGCCGAGCAGAAAATCCTGCGCCCTGGCCTGGATCGTCTCGAGCCGCCCTTCGAGCTCGGCCAGCTCGTCGTTCGCCCGGCCTGCCTCGGCCATCAGCGCGGCGGCATCTTCGCCCTTCGCCTTGGCCTGACCGATGCGCCTGGCAAACTGGTTGCGCGCCGCTTGCAGTTCCTGGGTGCGCGTCTGGACCGCTTTGCGCTCGTTCTCGATCGCCTGGAATGCGGCGACATCGAGAACGAAAGGCCGCCCCGCGAGGCGTTTCGCCACGGCTTCGATGTCGCTGCGGAACAGTTGCGGATCAAGCATGGGTCACTTCTTTTTTTTTGCCGCGCGGTCGAGGCTGCGCAGGTATTCGAGCTTCTCGGCGATTTTCGCTTCGAGGCCGCGGTCGGTCGGCTGGTACCACCTCTTGGCCGGCATGCCCTCGGGAAAGTAGCTCTCCCCCGCCGCATACGCCTCCGGCTCGTGGTGCGCGTAGCGGTAGTCCTTGCCGAAGCCGAGGTTCTTCATCAGTTTCGTCGGCGCGTTGCGCAGGTGCACCGGCACCGGCCGCGACTCGTCTTCGGCGACGAAACCGCGCGCCTGATTATACGCAACGTACACCGCGTTCGATTTCGCCGCGCAGGCGAAATAGATCACCGCTTCGGCGAGCGCCAGCTCGCCTTCGGGGCTGCCCAGGCGCTCGTAGGTTTCGCAGGCGTCGAGCGCGACGCGCAGCGCGCGCGGGTCGGCAAGGCCGATGTCTTCCACCGCCATGCGCACCATGCGCCGGCCGAGGTAGAGCGGATCGGCGCCGCCGTCGAGCATGCGCACGAACCAGTACAGCGACGCATCGGGGTCTGAGCCGCGCACCGACTTGTGCAGCGCCGAGATCTGGTCGTAGAACGCATCGCCGCCCTTGTCGAAGCGGCGCAGATTGCGCGCCACCGCGTTCTGCACGAATTCGCCGTCGATGTTCTTGAGGTCCGCGCCGGCCGCGGCGGTCTGGAGGATCTCGAGCAGGTTGAGCAGGCGCCGGGCATCGCCGTCTGCCAATCCGATGACGCGCTCGCGGGCCTGGGCGTCGAAGCTCAATCCGGGCAGCGCCCGTTGCACGGCGCGGTCGAACAACTCGCCCAGCTCCGCTTCGGAGAGGCTGCTGAACACGTAGACCGCGGCGCGCGACAGCAGCGCGCTGTTGACTTCGAACGAGGGATTCTCGGTGGTGGCGCCGATGAAGGTCAGCAACCCCTGCTCGACGAACGGCAGGAAGGCGTCCTGCTGCGCCTTGTTGAAGCGGTGCACCTCATCGACGAACAGGATGGTGCGGCGGCCCGAAGTTGCGAGCGCTTCGCGCGCGCGCTGCACCGCGTCCTTGATGTCCTTCACGCCTGAAAACACTGCAGAGAGCGCGATGAACTCGGCCTCGAAGGCATCCGCCATGAGGCGCGCGATCGTGGTCTTGCCGGTGCCCGGCGGCCCCCACAGGATCATCGAATGCGGCTTGCCGGATTCGAACGCGAGCCGCAACGGCTTGCCCGGCCCGAGCAGATGCTGCTGTCCGACGACTTCGGCGAGCGACTTCGGCCGCAATGCCTCCGCCAGCGGCGGCGCCGGCGTCGGTGCTGGAAACAGATCGGTCATTCGCCGACCACGTCGGCACCCTTGGGCGGCGAGAACCGGAACAGGCCGGGATCGAGCTTCGGGTTGCGCTGAAAGGCCGTGAACTTCAGGATGGTCGTCTGGCCGAAGCTGTCCACCAGCTCCATGGCTTCGGGACCGGAGACGCCGAAACCCATCCGTATTCTTTCGAAACTGCCTTCCTTGTCGCGCGGCAGCGCTTCGAGCCACTCGAGGCCGTCCTTCGCCCCCTGGTCGGAGAGGCGGAAGGCGGCGCGCACCACGCTGTTGTCGCCGGCGAGCAGCGCCGCCGGCGTCGAGCCGAGCGCCCGGCCGAGTTTTTTCACCGTCACCTGCTTCAGGTCTTCGTCGTACACCCATACCCTGACGCCGTCGCCGACGATGAGCTGCGCATACGGCTTGACGTAGGTCCAGCGGAACTTTCCCGGACGGGAGAATGCCAGCGTCCCGCGCGATTCCTGCAGCAGCTTGCGGTTGCCATCGAAGATTTTCTGCTCGAACTCGCCCTGGGCCGACAGCGTGGTGTCGATGAATTGGGAAAAGCGCTCCAGGCTCGATGCCGCCGCGGCAAGCGGCGCGAGCATCGAAACCAGAAGGCAAATGGCGGCGCGCAGGCAATGGGCCATTGAATCGGCTACTCCGCTTTGGCGGAGACGAGCACTTCGCGGTTGCCGTTGGACTGCATCGAGGACACGAGCCCGGCCTGCTCCATCTGCTCGATAAGCCGCGCGGCGCGGTTGTAGCCGATGCGCAGATGCCGCTGGACCAGCGAGATCGACGCGCGCCGCGTGCGCAGCACGATTTCCACCGCCTGGTCGTACAGCGGATCTGCCTCGCCGCTCGACTCGCCTCCGGGGATTTCGTCGCCGGCGCCGGCTTCGCCTGCTTCGAGCAGGCCGTCGACATACTCGGGCTTGCCGAGCGATTTCAGGTAGTTCACCACTTTGTGGACTTCGTGATCGGCGACATATGCGCCATGAACGCGCTTCGGATTTCCGGTGCCGGGCGGCAGGAACAGCATGTCGCCCTGCCCGATCAGCGACTCGGCGCCCTGCTGGTCGATTATGGTGCGCGAATCGACTTTGCTCGACACCTGAAAGGCGATGCGCGTCGGAATGTTGGCCTTGATGAGGCCGGTGATCACGTCGACCGAGGGCCGCTGCGTCGCCAGGATCAGGTGGATTCCGGCGGCGCGGGCCTTCTGCGCAAGGCGCGCAACCAGCATCTCCACTTTCTTGCCCGACACCATCATCAGGTCGGCAAGCTCGTCGATGATGACGACGATGTAGGGGAGTTTCTCCAGCGGCTGCGGCTCGCCCGATTCGATCGTGCCCGGGTCCATGAGCGGGCTGCCCGATTTTTCCGCGTCGGCGATCTTGTGGTTGTAGCCCGAGAGATTGCGCACTCCGATCCAGGACATCAGCCGGTAGCGCCGATCCATTTCGCCGACGCACCAGGTGAGCGCGTTGCCGGCCTGCTTCATGTCGGTGACCACCGGCGCGAGCAGATGCGGAATGTCCTGGTAGACCGAGAGCTCGAGCATTTTCGGATCGACCAGGATGAGCCGAACTTCGCGCGGCTCGGCCTTGTACAGAAACGACAGGATCATGGCGTTGATTGCGACCGACTTGCCCGAGCCGGTGGTGCCGGCCACCAGCAAGTGCGGCATCCTGGTAAGGTCGGCCACCACCGGATTGCCGGCGATATCCTTGCCGAGCGCAAGCGTCAGCGGCGAGTGCAGCTCGTGGTAGGCCTGCGAGCTGATGATCTCGGTGAGGCGCACGGTCTGGCGGTGGGGATTGGGAATTTCCAGCCCCATGCACGACTTGCCGGGAATGGTCTCGACCACGCGGATGCTGTAGACCGACAGGGCGCGCGCCAGGTCCTTCACCAGGTTGACGATCTGACTGCCCTTCACGCCCACGGCCGGCTCGACTTCGTAGCGCGTAATCACCGGTCCCGGGTAAGCTGCGAGCACTTTCACCTGCACGCCGAAATCGCCCAGCTTTTTCTCGATCAGCCGCGAGGTGTATTCGAGCGTTTCCGCGGACAGCACGTCGACATCCGCGGCGGCCTCGTCGAGCAGATTGATCGGCGGCAGCGGCGTATCGGGCAGCTCCCTGAACAGCGGCTCCTGCTTTTCCCTCTGCACCCGCGACGACTTGGGAATCTCGGTCACCGCCGGCTCGATGCGGATCGGCGTGTGGTCCTCGATCAGGGTCTCACGCTTTTCCTCGACCATCGCTTTGCGTCGCTCCGCGGCGATTTCGCCCGCTTTGTGGTCCTGCCAGCTGTGCCATTTTTCGAGCGCCCGGCTATACAGCCATTCGAGAGCCGCGCCGATGCTCTCCATCACCGCAAGCCAGGAGACGCCGGTGAACAGCGACAGACTCACTGCACACAGCATGAACAGGAGGAGTGTCGCGCCGGTGAAGCCAAAGGTGGCCGACAGCGCCTTCGCGGCGACCGCACCGATCATTCCTCCGGGCGCAAGGGGAAGCGCAGCCTTGAGCGAGTAAAAACGCAGGGTCTCAAGGGCGCTCGAGGCGACGAGAAGCAGGGCGAAGCCGGAAAGCGCAACGGCGAAAGGCCGCCGGTCGCTGATCGATCTGCCGTGAAGGTTCCGGTAACCCCAGACCACGGAATACACCAGCAAAGCGACCCACCACCAGGCCGAAACCCCGAACAGATACAGCAGTATGTCAGCAACCCAGGCCCCGACCCGGCCTCCGGCGTTGCGGATATCGGCGACCCCGGCGCTGTGCGACCACCCCGGATCGGACTTGTTGAAAGTGGTGAGAACGAGGGCGAGATAGAGCGCGGCCGCGACCACGGCGAACCACTTCGATTCGCGCAGCAGCGCAGCAACTTTGCCTGGAAGAGGTACCTGGTTTTGTTTCAACTCGCTCGCAGCCCGTCAGCGCTCCGCACGATGGTGGCGCTTTGCCCAATAAGGGAATTTTAGCAGATGGCCGGCGCCCCTCGGTGGCCTGGGCTACGGGCAAAAACAATCGCCGCACCGGGGCGAAAAACTTTCAGGGTCCGAACGGCGCGGCTGGCTCGGGCGCCGCCTGCGTTCGCGGTCATTCCCCGCCTGCTTCAGTCGTGTACGGCCGGTATACTGTCGCGCAGGAAGATCGAGCCGGCACGTACCTCGATGAAGCCGCCGGTCTGGAGGTCCTTCATGACCCGGCTGACCATCTCGCGCGAGGCGCCGATCATTTTGGCGATGTCCTGCTTGGCGAGCTTTTTGATCACCACCTTCTGGCCGTCCACGGTCTCCGACATTTCCAGCAGCAAGCGGGCCACGCGGCCGTAGACGTCCATCAAGGCAAGGCTGCCGATTTTCTGGTCGGCCTCGCGCAGGCGCTTCACCAGCCCGCGCATTACCGTCATGGTCATTTCGAAGTTGTCGACCAGGCACTGCTTGAAATCGCGTTTCGACAACGTGAGCAGCTCGCAGGTCTCGATCGCCACCACGTTTGCCGATCGCGGATGATCGTCGAGCAGCCCCATCTCGCCGAAATACTCGTTCGGCCCCAGGATCGAGAGAATCACCTCGTGCCCCTCGTCGTCGCTCATCATCACCTTCAGCCGGCCGGAGATGACGACGTAGAGACAATCCGTGGCATCGCCCGCCGTGATGATGGTGGTGCCGCGGGTATAACTCTTTCGGCCCACCGCGCCGGTGAGCAGGGCGAGCTGATGCTCGGGCAATACGGAAAACAGCGACACGTTGCGCAGCAACAGCGTCGAGACATTCGATGGTGTGGCCATTCGCTTTCTCCCCCGGGCTTGGCTGTCACGGACTTATCTTACCAGACCCTCATCGCCCGTCTTGATTGTCATTCCGAGCCCTTCGACTACGATCAAGGCCAGGCATGGAATGCCGGCGGGTTATAATTCAAATTCACTTCGCGGCTGGTTTTTGCGCATTTTCGTCCCAACTACATCTCCATGCCAAAAGACAAGAGACACTGCCGTTTGCTGATTCTCGGCTCCGGCCCCGCCGGTTACACCGCTGCGGTCTATGCCGCCCGGGCCAACCTGAAACCCGTGGTCATCACCGGCCTTGCCCCGGGCGGGCAGCTCATGACCACCACCGATGTCGACAACTGGCCGGCGGACGCGAACGGGGTGCAGGGCCCGGAGCTGATGGAGCGCTTCCAGAAGCACGCTGAGCGCTTCGAGACCGAGATTATTTTCGACCAGATCCACACCGCCCACCTCGGGGAAAAGCCGATGCGCCTGGAAGGTGACGCCGGTGAATATACCTGCGACGCGTTGATCCTCGCCACCGGGGCCTCGGCCCGTTATCTGGGGCTGGAATCGGAGAGCACGTACATGGGCAAGGGCGTGTCGGCCTGCGCCACCTGCGACGGATTCTTCTACAAAGGCCAGGACGTGGCGGTGATCGGCGGCGGCAACACGGCGGTCGAAGAGGCGCTCTACCTCTCCAACATCGCGCGTCATGTCACCGTGGTCCACCGGCGCGACAAGTTCCGCGCCGAGAAGATTCTGCAGAAGAAGCTTCTCGACAGGGGCAACGTCACCGTCCTGTGGCACCACGTTCTCGACGAAGTCCTCGGCGACGCCGGCGGCGTAAACGGCGTCCGCGTCAAGCACGCGGAGACCGGCGCGACACGGAAGCTCGATGTCCAGGGCCTGTTCATCGCCATCGGCCACACGCCCAACAGCGGCATTTTCGAAGGGCAAATCGACATGCAGGGCGGCTACATCGTCACCCGCGGCGGCAACGAGGGCGACGCGACGGCGACCAGCGTTGCGGGCGTGTTCGCCGCGGGCGACGTGCAGGATCACATCTACCGCCAGGCGGTGACCAGCGCCGGCAGCGGCTGCATGGCGGCGCTGGACGCGGAAAAATATCTCGATAGCCTGATCTGAGTCCCACGCGAACGCGACTGGCGGGCCGCTCCGGTTTTTAGAGGGAAACGGTGCGAAAACACGGGAAAACCCCATTGCCGCAGGATGAGGTCGCGCTGTTCCGGGAGGCGGTTCGCGGCGCCACTCCGCTGCGCGTCCCCGCGCATACGCCGCTTCGCGTCAAATCCCCGCCTCCGGTTCCGGTGCAATCGCTGCTCGATGCGCACGATGCTCTCGCCGAGAGCGTGAGCGGTCCGATTTCGTGGGAGCAGTCCATGGAGACCGGGGAAGAGCCGACGTTTCTTCGCCCCGGCTTGGACCGCAAGGTGCTGAGAAAGCTGCGGCGGGGCAACTGGGTGGTGCAGGACCAACTCGATCTGCACGGCCTGAACCGCGAGCAGGCGCGGCTGCTGCTGGCCGAATTCCTCGGCCGCTGCTCAAAGCGCGGCGCGCGCTGCGTGCGGGTAGTGCACGGCAAAGGACTGGGTTCGCCCAACCGCGAGCCGGTGCTGAAAGGAAAGGTCAGGCAGTGGCTGGCGCAACGCGAAGAGGTGCTGGCGTACTGCCAGGCTCCCGCCAACCAGGGCGGGAGCGGAGCGCTGCTGGTGCTGTTGAAGGCGTGAAGGGCAAATCGCGGGCGGCGACACCACGCCGCTTCACGCTTCCCGATTCGCTATTTCCGGGACACCTAAACCGCCGCTTCGTCGGTTTCGCCGGTGCGGATGCGGACCACCTGCTCCACCACGGTCACGAAAATCTTGCCGTCACCGATCTTGCCGGTGCGCGCGGCCTTGATGATCGCCTCGATCGCCCCATCGACCATTTTGTCGGTGACCACCACTTCGATCTTGACTTTGGGCAGGAAGTCCACCACGTATTCGGCGCCGCGATAAAGTTCGGTGTGCCCCTTCTGGCGCCCGAATCCCTTGACCTCAGTCACGGTGAGCCCGGTTACCCCGACTTCGGCGAGCGCTTCCCGCACTTCATCGAGCTTGAATGGTTTTACCACGGCTTCGATTTTCTTCATCATGTTCTTCTCCGGCAATAGCACTTGTGCGCAGTATAACAAAGGGACAAACGGCCGGCGCGCCGTTAGCGGGTAACGCTCGCGAAAGGGCTTTTCGAACCGCGAGCGGCGGTCATTGGTAGCGCTCGCGGTAGCGGGACGTAATCGGGTAGCGCCAGTCCTTGCCGAAGCCGCGGTGGGTGATACGTATCCCGATCGGCGCCTGGCGGCGCTTGTACTCGCTGCGATGGATCAGTTCGACGACGCGCTTCACGTCCTCCGGGTTGAACCCCTGCGCCACGATCTGCGCCGGACTCATGTCGTTTTCCATGTACGCCGATACGATCGGATCGAGCACCTCGTACGGCGGCAGGCTGTCCTGATCGGTCTGCTTCGGGCGCAGCTCGGCCGACGGCGCGCGCGTCAGGATGCGCTCCGGAATGACGCGCCCGACGCCGTTGCGATAGCGGCACAGGCGGTACACCAGCGTTTTGAGAATATCCTTGATCACCGCGAATCCGCCCGCCATGTCGCCGTAGAGCGTCGCGTAGCCGACCGCCATCTCGGACTTGTTCCCGGTGGTAAGCACGATCGGGCCGAACTTGTTCGACAACGCCATCATGAGGGTGCCGCGGATACGCGCCTGCAGATTTTCCTCGGCGGCATCCGCCGGCCGTCCGGCGAACTCCCCGGCGAGCGATTCGAGAAAGGCGTCGAACACCGGCTCGATCGGGATTTCGTCGTAGCGCACGCCGAGGTTTTTCACCAGCTCGCGCGAGTCCTCGAAGCTCATGTCGGAGGTGTAGCGCGAGGGCATCATCACCGCCCTCACCCGCTCCGGCCCCAGCGCATCGCAGGCGATGCACAGCGCCAGCGCGGAATCGACGCCGCCCGAGAGCCCGAGGAGCGCGCCGGGAAATCCGTTCTTGCCGATGTAATCGCGCACCCCGAGGCACAGCGCCGCGTACACTTCGGCCTCGAGCGATTGTTCCTTCGCGATTTCGCCCGGCTGCGGCTCGCCGTCGGCGATGGTGACCAGTCCCAGCGCCTCCTCGAAAAGCGGCAGCCGGTGGGTCACCTCGCCGCGGCGGTTGAGCACGAACGAGGCGCCGTCGAACACCAGCTCGTCCTGGCCGCCGACCAGATTGGCGTAAATGAGCGCCATGCCGGTCTCATTGACGCGCTCACGCATGACGTCATGGCGGGAATCCTGCTTGCGCATGTGATAGGGGGAGGCGTTCAGCACCAGCAGCACCTGCGCGCCCGCATCGCGCGCGGCCCGCGGCGCTTTGGCTTTCCAGGCATCGGCGCAGATATTGATGCCGAGGTTGATGTCCTGCGCTTGCGGCCGGGTCGTCATGGGACCGAGCGCCCCCCAGGTATCTTCGCAGATGTTGATGCCGAAACTGACCTCGCCGACGCGGAACACACAGGGCGCATCGCCGGGCTCGAAGTAGCGTTCCTCGTCGAAGACGGTGTAATTCGGCAGGGTGTGCTTGTGATAGGTGGCGAGGATTTTTCCGTCCTGGATCACCGACGCCGCGTTGTACCGCTTGCCTTGCGCCTGGTGCGGGTGGCCCACCACGAGCGTGATCCCGGCGACCCTCCCGGAGAGCTCGCGCAAGGCCTCGTCGCAGTCACGATAGAAGCCGTCGCGCAGCAGCAGGTCTTCCGGGGGATAGCCGCACAGCGCGAGCTCCGGGGTGAGGACCAGTCCCGCGCCGGCCGCCCGCGCCCGCTCGCAATATTCCAGGATCCGGGCGGCATTGCCGGCAAGGTCGCCGACGACGCAATTGATCTGGGCGATGGCAATTTTCACGGTGCTCATCCTGCGCCAAGTTTATCATCCGGCCGCGCGCCAGCCTCTATAATCTGCACTGAATGAGTACCGCGCATCGCCCCTTGCCGCAGCATCGTTCATACACCGGCACCTGACCAGGACAGCGCCCATTGCGGGAAGACGCGCCTTCGATCCAAGTCCTCGACACGCTCGCCGGCGTCGAACCGCAAGCGTGGAACGCGCTCGCCGGCGGGCATCCGTTCCTGCGCCACGAGTTCCTGCACGCGCTGCACGAGACCGGCTGCGCGTCGCCGCGGTCCGGCTGGACGCCGCAGTACCTCACGCTACGGCAGGGTGCCTCGCTCGTGGGCGCGATGCCGCTCTATCTCAAGTCGCACTCCTACGGGGAATATGTTTTCGACTGGGCCTGGGCGGATGCCTATCACCGCCACGGGCTGGAGTACTACCCCAAGCTGCTCGGCGCGATTCCCTTCTCGCCGGTCACCGCACCACGGCTGCTGGCGCGCGACAGCGCCACGCGCGCTCTGCTGATCCGCGCCGCGCTGCAGCTTGCGCGCCAGGCGTCCTCGCTGCACGTGCTGTTTCCGCCGGAGCCGGAGGCGCGCGAAATGGAGGCGGCGGGCATGATGCTGCGCCGCTCGGTGCAGTTCCACTGGGAGAACCGCGGCTACGGAAGTTTCGATGCGTTTCTCGCCGAGCTCGCATCGGCCAAGCGCAAGAAGATCCGCCAGGAGCGCCGCAAAGTGCAGGAAGCAGGCGTACGCTTCCGGCGCCTGGTCGGCGCCGAAATCCGAGACGACCACTGGGACTTCTTCACGCGTTGCTACAGCAATACTTATCGCGCGCACCACTCCACGCCCTACCTGAATCGCGCCTTCTTCCGGCGCCTCGGCGAGACGCTTCCCGAGCACGTGCTGCTGGTGCTCGCCGAGCTCGACGGCAAGCCGATCGCCGGCGCGCTCAACATTTTCTCGCCCAGCGCGCTTTACGGCCGTTACTGGGGCGCGGTCGGCCATCTCCCGATGCTGCACTTCGAGACCTGCTATTACCAGGCGCTGGAGTTCTGCATCGAACGCGGAATACCGCTCTTCGAGGGCGGTGCCCAGGGCGAGCACAAGCTCGCGCGCGGCTTCATGCCGGTGCAGACCTGGTCGGCGCACTGGCTCAAGCAGCCGCAGTTCGCCGACGCGGTGGAGAAGTTCCTGGCGCGCGAATCGACCGGGATCGAGGCCTATGTGGACGAGCTCAACGAGCGCAGCCCGTTCAAGAACTCCGGCGACCGCTGAAGATTACTTGGCCTTGGGAAAACCGCCCAGCAGCGCAGCGACCTGACGTGCCGGTCGTTGCGACCCCGACGCAGGCGCGGGCGATGCGCGCGGCGCTGTTTCGGCCGGCTCGTAGGGAGCATGAAAAATCGGGTCCGCGCCCTTCGCGCTTTTCGTCTCCTGCCTCACCCGGGTCAGCCGGTCGCCGTTTCGCGGGGGGCGCTCGCGCGATTCGCGGCTGCGGCGCGGCTTGCCGATGAGCGACGGCACGACGCTCGCGTCCGGCTCGAATCCCGGGATGATCTTCCGCGGGATGTTTACCTTGATCATCTTCTCGATGGCGTCGAGGCGCTCATGCTCTTCGGCGCACACCAGCGAAATCGCCTCGCCGCTGGCGCCCGCACGGCCGGTGCGGCCGATGCGGTGCACGTAGTCCTCGGGCGAACCGGGAAGCTCGAAGTTCACCACATGCGGCAGGTCCTCGATGTCGAGTCCGCGCGCAGCGACATCGGTCGCCACCAGCACGCGGACTTTGCCGGACTTGAAATCGGCCAGCGCCTGCAGCCGTTCCGGCTGGCTCTTGTCGCCGTGAATCGCCGCGGTGTGTATGCCGTCGCGGTTGAGCTGATAGGCAAGACGGTTGGCGCCGATCCGGGTGGAGGTGAACACCAGCACCTGGCGCAATCCGCGCGACTGGATGAGGTAGCCAAGCAGCTCGCGTTTGTGCTCGCGCCGGGCCGGATGCACCACGTGCGTGACCGATTCTGCCGCAGCGTTGTTTCGCGCGACCTGAACCAGCACCGGATCGTGCAGGAACGAATCGGCGAGTTTGCGGATTTCTCCCGTCAGAGTGGCCGAGAACAGCAGGTTCTGACGCTGCTTCGGCAGCAGCGCCATGATACGCGTCACGTCGGGGATAAAGCCCATGTCGAGCATACGGTCGGCCTCATCGAGCACAAACGCCTCGACCTGCTGCAGATTGACCGTTTTCTGCTGCACGTGGTCGAGAAGTCTCCCGGGAGTCGCCACCAGGAACTCGACGCCGCTCCTGAGCGCGGCGGTCTGCGGCTTCATGTCCACGCCGCCGAACACGACAGTGCTGCGTAGCGCGATGTATTTGCCGTAGGTGCGCACGCTTTCCTCGACTTGTGCGGCGAGCTCGCGGGTGGGCGTGAGAATGAGCGCGCGCACAGGATGGCGCGCGGGCGACGCGCTCGCGTTGGCGTGGCGCGCCAGCCGCTGCAGCAGCGGCAGGGTGAAACCGGCGGTCTTGCCGGTGCCTGTCTGCGCCCCGCCCATGACGTCGCGGCCCTGAAGAACCAGCGGGATCGCCTGCGCCTGGATCGGCGTAGGTTCGGTATACCCTTCTTCTTCGACTGCCCTCAGCAGCTCAGGCAGCAGACCCAGTTCGGCAAAACTTGGCAAGCGTAATTTCTCCTTCCGTCCCTGGCCCAGGCCGGAGAAGCATCAGTCAATGGCGGGAAAATCGCGCGGACAGGGAGGACAAAAACGCACGTATTATACCAGACGGCATTCCACCCGGCCGGGCCGGCCCCGGCGGTGCCGCCGCGTGGCAACGAGCGGGTCAATTGAGGGTTCGCACGCCCCCGGCGGGCGCCACCGGCGTGAGCGACTGCGGCAGTGCAAGCGCGATGTCCCAGCTCGCCTTGGCGACCGAAGTCTGCAGCAGACGGCAGAAGGAGTGCAGCAGGGTATCGTCGAGCGTGAAGTGGATCCGTGGTCCCTCGACAGGCGGCAGCGACAGCACGCAACGGCCCTGCTGGTCGCGGCGGGCCTGGATGCGTGCAACCAGGATCGGATCGACGCCGGGCGGCCGTTCCCTGGGCGCGTCCTCGTAAGGCCTGGAGAAGTTCGCCCGGTTGACGGCTTTCTCGTGCTGGAAACCCAGCAGGGCCTTCTTCGCCTCGGGATCAGCCTGGAGCGCGATCTCCGGGCTTGCCTGTGCCGCGTCGACCAGTGCGGGCCAGAGCAGCTTGACGCAACGGCGGGTCAGCCACAGCAGCAACTCCTTACCGTCCTCGGAGGACACGCGCAGGAGCAGCCGATCATGCTCGGCACTGAATTCAAGTTTGATTTGATGCAGTTTCATTACAGACAGGATCTGTGGAATGCGGAGAGATTCTACCGCGAGTCGGATCGAACTCGAGTATGGTTCCGCCGGAACGCGGACTACCTGGATCAGAGCGCAGGTTTCGCCTGCCGGCGAGCGATAGCATGAACTCCATGCCCTCATTGCCGGGTTTCGTGCCGCGCAAGCGCCCAAGCGACATGCTCCCGCACGAGATCCGACACGGCGTTCGCACGCGAGCGCAGCGCGGCGACCACGCGCTCGCCGGTCGGGGCATTGCCCAGACCCACGGCGAGATTGCGCAGCCAGCGCTCGTAGCCGATGCGCAGGATGGCGCTGCCCGCCATGCGCTCGCGGAACTCGTTTTCGGTCCAGGCAAAAAGCTCCACCAGTTCGGCGCAATCGAGGCCGTTCCGCACCCGGAAGTCCGGTTCCTTCGACACCTGCGCGTAGCGGTTCCAGGGGCAGGCGAGCTGGCAGTCGTCACAGCCGTAGACCCGGTTGCCGATGAGCGGCCTCAGGCTTACCGGGATACTGCCCTTCAGCTCGATGGTGAGATAAGAGATGCAGCGCCGCGCATCGACTACGTAGGGCGCGACGATCGCCCGCGTCGGGCAGACCTCGATGCATCTGGCGCAGGTGCCGCAATGTTCGCTCACCGGCGCGTCTACCGGCAGCGGCAGGTCGGTGTAGATCTCACCGAGGAAGAAAAACGAGCCGGCCTCGCGCGACAGCAGCAGCGTGTGCTTGCCGCGCCACCCGAGGCCTGCCTTGCGCGCGAGTTCCACTTCCATCACCGGCGCCGAATCGGTGAACACCCGGTAGCCGAATTCGCCGATTTCGTTGCCGATTTTTTCCGCCAGCCGCTGCAAACGCCCGCGCAACACCTTGTGGTAATCGCGCCCGAGGGCGTAGCGGGCGATGAAGGCCTTGCCACCCTCGGCGAGGATTCCTGAACTGTCGGAAGCCTCCGGCAGGTAATCCATGCGCGCGGAAATCACGCGGACGGTGCCTGGAACGAGCGCTGCAGGACGGGGCCGTTTGGCGCCGTGCTTTCGCATATAATCCAGCTCGCCATTGAAGCCCTGCTCCAGCCACGCGGCGAGGCGCGGTTCGGCGGCCGAAAGATCGGTGTCGGCAATGCCGACCGCCTGAAACCCTAGTTCAAACCCCCACGCCTTGATGGCCGTGGCGAGCAGCGCGAAATCGACCCGTTGCCATCGCCGCTTTTGAAGCATCACTTGACTCATTCTCCGCATCATAGCCAGCCACCGCTGCGGGTGCACCTGCCCGACGAGGCGGCGACCGCGCGCCTCGGCGCCCGGCTGGCCGATTGTCTTGCCCCCGGCATGCGCGTCTACCTGCGGGGCGAGCTCGGCAGCGGCAAAACCACGCTGGTGCGGGGAATGCTCCGGGCCCTGGGCCACCAAGGCCGGGTAAAAAGCCCCACTTACACATTGGTTGAACTTTATTCGCTTTCTAGATTAAACTTGTACCACTTTGATTTTTATCGCTTCCGCGATCCAAAGGAATTGGGCGATGCGGGCTTGGGTGAATACTTCGAGGGCGACTGCGCATGCGTGGTCGAATGGCCGGAAAAAGCCGGCGACGTGCTCCCGCCGCCCGATCTCGAACTCGCTCTTGCGCACGCCGCAACCGGTCGCGACGTCGTTATCTGCGCTGCCAGTGAAACGGGAGAACGGTGCCTAACAAAATTGCAAGACGCTTGATCGTCGGCGCGCAGTGGCTCCTGCGCCTCGCGCTCCTCGGCTTTGTCGCTCTCGTCGTGTCGCAGTTTTTCGTCGCCGCGGCGCGCTCGGCCGAACCGATCGTCGCGGTGCGCATCTGGCCGGCGCAGGACTACACACGGCTCACGCTCGAATCGAGAGCTCCGTTGCGGCACAGCATGCTCATGATCAGGAATCCCGAGCGGCTGGTGCTCGATCTCGAAGGCGTCGATCTTGCGAGCGTGCAGCAGGAACTCGCCGGAAAACTCCTGCCCGGCGATCCCTACATCGGCAACCTGCGCGCGGGACGGTTCAAGCCGGATGTGGTGCGCCTGGTGTTCGACCTCAAGACCGAGGTCAAGCCGCAGATCTTCACTCTCAACCCCATCGGCGAATACGGACATCGCCTGGTGCTCGACCTCTATCCGGCCGTGCCTATCGATCCGCTGATGGCGCTGCTGCAAAAGCCCGAACTCAAGCTCGAGGAGCCGCTGGCCGGATCCCCGGGACCGGTGCTTTCAGGAGAGAAAAAATCCGGCCTTCAGTCTAACGACGGGCAAACCGGGTCGTCCGCCAGGGAACGGCCCAGGCCCGTGGTCAACCGCCTCGTCACGATCGTCATCGACGCCGGCCACGGCGGCGAGGATCCCGGCGCAAGGGGGCGCCGAGGCAGTTACGAAAAGAACGTCACCCTGACGATCGCGCGCAAGCTGAAGGGTCTGGTCGATGCCGAGCCCAACATGCGGGCGCTGCTTACCCGCGACGGCGACTACTTCATTCCCCTGGATGTGCGCGTCGAGAAAGCCAATCGCGTCAAGGCCGACTTATTCGTTTCGATCCATGCCGACGCCTTCATCAAGTCCAAGGTGCGCGGTTCATCGGTATTCGCGCTGTCGGAGCGCGGCGCCACCAGCAAGACAGCGAAGATTCTGGCTCAGCGGGAAAATGCCGCGGACATGATCGGCGGGGTGAACCTTGTGGCCTTCAAGGACCGCTACGTCGCCATGACGCTCGCCGATCTCAGCTTGACGGCGCAAATCAGCGACAGCCTCAAGCTCGGCCGCTCGGTGCTGGGCGAGCTGGGCGGGGTCAACGCGCTGCACAAGGAAAATGTCGAGCAGGCGGGGTTTGCCGTCCTGAAGGCGCCCGAAATTCCCTCGATTCTCGTCGAGACGGCGTTCATCAGCAATCCGGACGAGGAGCGGCGGCTGAACAGCGAGGCCTACCAGGAAAAAATCGCGCACGCGATCCTGCGCGGCGTCAAGCGCTACGTCGCAAAGAACCCGCCGCTTTCCCGCCCCACTCTCGCGGCGGCGGAAACCCGCTGATATTCACAATTGGCGTGGCCCGGCAGCGCCGGTTTCCCCCGTGCCGCGGCCCTTTCTCCGGTTTCATGGGGCTTGCCCGTAGCTGCCGACTTGGCCGGCGGCTCAGGATTTCGCTTTGTTCAGGCGGTGACGCAGGTATTCGATCGGAAGCGGCAGCAGCGACAAGGCGATGATGCCCAGAATTACCAGGGTCAGGTTCTGCCTGATGAAAGGCACGTTGCCGAACCAGTACCCGGTGTAGACGAGCGATACCACCCACAGCAGCGCCCCGGCCAGGTTGTAGGCAGTGAAACGCAGGTACGACATGCGCGCGATGCCGGCAACAAAGGGGGCGAACGTCCGCAGTATCGGCATAAAGCGCGTGACGACGATAGTCTTGCCTCCGTGCTTCTCGTAGAAGGCGTGGGTGCGATCGAGCGCCCTGCGGTTGAAGAACCGCGACTGTTCCCAGTGGAACACTTTGGGCCCGAGGAAGCGTCCGATCGAATAATTGGCGGTATTGCCGAGCGCCGCGGCGACAATCAGCAGCGGCGCGAGCAGATTCACGTCGATGCCGCCGGCCGCCCCCAGCGCGCCGGCGACAAATAACAGCGAGTCGCCGGGAAGAAAGGGCGTCACCACCAGCCCGGTTTCGCAGAATATGATGGCGAACAGGATCGGATACACCCAGGCCCCGTAATGCTGCAGCAGCGCAGCGAGATGGCGGTCGAGGTGGGCGAGCAGGTCCCAAGCGTAAAACAACAATTCCACCGCGGCATTCTACCGCGTTCACACTATAATTAATTCCCTGCCCGGGATCGACGCGGACGCAAAGGCGCCGGTCATCCCGGGCGGCTTACAAAATCATCGCCCATGCCTTCGATCCGCCCGCTCCCCGAAACGCTGATCAGCCAGATTGCGGCGGGCGAAGTGGTGGAGCGGCCCGCCTCGGTGCTGAAGGAGCTGCTGGAGAACAGCCTCGACTCCGGCGCCACCGACATCGGCGTTGCGCTCACCCAGGGCGGCATCAAGCAGGTACGCGTCGTTGACAACGGCGCCGGCATGGACAAGGACGACCTGCCCCTTGCGCTCGCCCGCCACGCAACCAGCAAGATCGCGTCGCTCGAGGATCTCGAGCAGGTGCGCTCGCTCGGCTTTCGCGGCGAGGCGCTGGCGAGCATCGCCTCGGTGGCTCGCGTCTCCATTGCGAGCCGCACGGAAGAAGCCGCTCGCGCTTTTGCCATCAGCGCCGAGGGCGGCGAAATCGGCGTGTTGCAACCCTCGGCGCAGCCTGCCGGGACTGTGGTCGAAGTGGGCGATCTCTATTACAACACGCCTGCGCGGCGCAAATTCCTGCGCAGCGACGCCACTGAGTTCGGCCATTGCGAAGACGTATTCATCCGCGCAGCACTGTCGCGCCCGGAAGTGACGTTCATGCTCCGGCACAACGACCGCGTCGTGGCTCGATTTTCGCCGAGCAACGCCGCGCGGCGGGTCGAGGCGGCAATCGGCGCCGAGTTCGCGCTGTCGATGCGGGCGATCGAAGCCGGCGGCGGTGCGCTCAGGCTCTCGGGTTTCGCCGGCTCGCCCGCCTATACGCGCGCCTCCCGCGATGCTCAGTTCGTGTACGTGAACGGCCGTTTCGTGCGCGACAAGCTGCTCTCGCACGCGTTGCGCGAAGCCTATCGGGACGTCCTGCACGGCGAGCGGCATCCGGCCTACGTGCTGTTCCTGGAGATCGATCCGCGCGGGGTGGACGTCAACGTGCACCCGGCGAAGATCGAAATCCGCTTCCGCGACGCGCGCGCGGTGCACCAGTTCGTATTTCACGCGGTTGCCAAGGGTCTTTCCGGTACCGCGGCCGAGACGCCGGCGGCGATCGCGGCGCCGGTGGCTGCCGGCCATGCCATCCAGCCGCGCGCCGGACAGGCTGCGCTCGGCTTGGCGCAGCCCGTGGCCAACTACACCGCGATGTTCGCCGCGGCAGGCGCGCAGCAACCGAGATCCGGGCATGCATTCCGTCCCGTCGAGAACGCCGGCGAAGCTCCGCCGCTCGGCTTCGCGCTGGCGCAACTCCACGGCATCTATATTTTGGCGCAGAACCGCGAGGGCCTGGTGCTGGTGGACATGCATGCCGCTCACGAGCGCATCCTGTACGAAAAGCTCAAGACGGCGCTCGACGCGCGCGACATGAACACGCAAAAGCTGCTCATTCCCGTTACGTTCCATGCTGACCGGGTCGACGTCGCCACCGCCGAGGAGCACACAGCAACGCTCAACCTGCTCGGCTTCGATGTCGCGCCGATTTCACCGTTCGCGCTCGCCGTGCGCGCCGTCCCCGCGATGCTCGCCGCCGCCAACGCCGCGGAGCTCGCGCGCGCAGTCCTTAGAGACATCCGCGAATACGGCGCCAGCCGTGTGCTGACCGAACGCCAGAACGAGCTGCTTGGCACCATGGCCTGCCACGGCGCCGTGCGCGCCAATCGAAGCTTGACGATCCCGGAAATGAACGCCTTGCTGCGGGAGATGGAAGAAACCGAGCGCTCCGGGCAATGCAACCACGGCCGGCCGACGTGGTACCAGATGAGTCTCGCCGACCTCGACAAGCTGTTCATGCGCGGCCGGTAATTGTATGACCCGCACGGTGCCGCCTCCGGCCGTCCTGCTCATGGGCCCGACGGCGAGCGGCAAGACCGCGCTGGCGATTGAGCTGGCGCGGCGCTTTCCGGTCGAGATCATCAGCGTCGATTCGGCGCAGGTCTACCGCGGAATGAATATCGGCACCGCGAAGCCCGGCACGGCCGAGCGCGCAGCCGTTCCGCATCATCTGATCGACATCATCGATCCGGCCCAGAGCTACTCGGCGGCGCAGTTTCGCAGCGACGCCCTGGCGCTCATGCACGCGGTGTCAGCGCGCGGCCGCGTCCCGCTTCTGGTCGGCGGCACCATGCTCTACTTCAAGGCCCTGCGCGAGGGGCTTTCCGAGCTGCCGCAGTCCGATCCCGCGATGCGCGCCGAAATCGACGCCGAAGCAGCGCAGCGCGGCTGGCCGGGGCTGCATGCGGAACTCGCGGGAGTCGACGCGGCGACCGCGGCGAGGCTCGAGCCGAACGACTCGCAGCGCATCCAGCGCGCGCTGGAAGTCTACCGCCTCACCGGCCAGCCGATGTCGAAGCTCATTGCGCGGCGCCGGCGCGCCGCTCTTCCTTTCCGGCTGGTGTCGCTCGCGCTCGTGCCGGAAGATCGCGGCAAGCTGCACCGGCGCATCGAAGCACGCTTCGACGCGATGCTGAAGGAAGGACTGGTGGAGGAACTGCGCTCGCTGCGTCGGCACTACCCCCTGCGCGCCAGACTCCCCTCCATGCGCTGCGTCGGCTACCGCCAGGCGTGGCAGTTCCTGGAGGGCGAGATCGGGGCGGACGAGTTGCGCGAGCGCGGCATCATCGCCACGCGCCAACTCGCCAAGCGCCAGCTGACCTGGCTGCGCTCGACTCGGGACATCGAGATCTTTGATTGTTTTGATCCGAATCTGGCCAAGGCCGTGAATCAGCGACTTGAGCCGGAACTCGCCGCCTGAAAAAAAGGGCGACTCGCGTCGCCCTTTTCGCAGAACGTCCCGCGCTTCAGACCATCAGCGGCACGATCAGCAGTGCGACGATGTTGATGATCTTGATGAGCGGATTCACCGCCGGGCCGGCGGTGTCCTTGTAGGGATCGCCGACCGTGTCGCCGGTGACCGCGGCCTTGTGCGCGTCCGAGCCCTTGCCGCCGTAGTGGCCGTCCTCGATGTACTTCTTGGCATTGTCCCAGGCGCCGCCGCCGGTCGTCATCGAAATCGCGACGAACAATCCGGTGACGATCGAGCCCATCAGCACGCCACCCAGCGCCTGCGGCCCGAGCAACAGGCCGACCAGGATCGGCACCAGCACCGGCAGCAGGGACGGCACGATCATCTCCTTGATCGCGGCGCGGGTCAGCATGTCCACCGCCGTGCCATAGTCCGGCTTCGCCTTGCCTTCCATGATCCCCGGGATTTCCTTGAACTGCCGGCGCACTTCGACCACCACGGCACCCGCCGCGCGGCCCACCGCCTCCATCGCCATGGCGCCGAAGAGGTAGGGCACGAGGCCGCCGATGAACAGGCCGATGATCACCATGTGGTTCGACAGATCGAACGACAGCGCCTTGCCGGCGTGCTCGAGCGCGTGGGTGTAATCGGCGAACAGTACCAGCGCCGCAAGGCCGGCCGAGCCGATGGCATAGCCCTTGGTCACCGCCTTGGTGGTATTGCCAACGGCGTCCAGCGGATCGGTTATGGCGCGCACCGAGTCAGGCAGGTTCGCCATCTGGGCAATGCCGCCGGCGTTGTCGGTGATCGGACCGTAGGCGTCGAGCGCGACGATGATGCCCGTCATCGACAACATCGAGGTCGCGGCAATGGCGATGCCGTAGAGGCCCGCAAGCTTGTACGCAAGCAGGATGGCCGCGCACACCGCGATCACCGGCCAGGCGGTCGCGCGCATCGAGACACCCAGCCCGGCAATGATGTTGGTGCCGTGGCCGGTGGTCGAGGCTTGCGCAATGTGGCGCACCGGCGAATATTCGGTCGCGGTGTAGTACTCGGTGATGACCACCATCAGCGCAGTGAGCACCAGCCCGATGAGCGTCGCGCCCCACAGGTGCCAGACGGTGATCATGACTTTGCCGCCGAGGATCTCGAACGGCACCTGCTTGACGACGTCGCCCATGATCCACCAGGTCACGGGAATAAACGCGATCGCGGCAAGTCCACCGGCGACGATCAGGCCGCGGTAGAGCGCGCTCATGATTTTCTTGCCCGGCTGTGCCTTGACGAACATGCAGCCGATGATCGAGGCAATGATCGACACGCCGCCGATGACCAGCGGATAGATGAGCGCGGCGTCGGAAGTGGTTTTCACTATCAGCGCGCCAAGCAGCATGGTGGCGATCAGCGTCACCGCGAATGTCTCGAACAGGTCCGCGGCCATGCCGGCACAGTCGCCGACGTTGTCGCCGACGTTGTCGGCGATCACAGCCGGGTTGCGCGGGTCATCCTCAGGAATGCCGGCCTCGACCTTGCCGACGAGGTCAGCACCGACGTCAGCGCCCTTGGTGAAAATGCCGCCGCCCAGACGCGCGAAGATCGAAATCAGGGATCCGCCGAATGCCAAGCCCACCAGCGGCCTGATCATGTCCGACAGCGATACGCCGTACGGCGCCGACCAGGAGAGAATCCCGTAGAAGCCGGCCACCCCGAGCAGGCCGAGCCCGACGACGAGAAGTCCGGTGATCGCTCCGCCGCGAAACGCGATCGTCAGCGCCTCGTTCAGCCCGGTGCGGGCGGCCTCGGCGGTGCGCACGTTGGCGCGCACCGAAATGTTCATGCCGATGTAGCCGGTCGCCCCCGAGAGAATCGCGCCGACGGCAAAGCCCCAGGCCGTGGTCCATCCGAGCGAGAAACCGATGACGATGAAGAGGATGGCGCCGACGACGCCGATGGTGGTGTACTGGCGATTGAGATAGGCATTGGCGCCGGTCTGCACCGCCTGGGCGATCTCGCGCATGCGTTCGTTGCCTGAAGGCTGTTGCAGTATCCACGATATTTGCCAGCCGCCGTAGACCAGCGCGAGCGCACCGCAAACGATAGCAAGCCAGAGACCTCCGTTCATGAACTTCTCCTCTGAGTTCGGCCCTGTTCCGGGCCGGGGGGGAATGCGAAGCGCGGAATTATAGCAGCAGTGCCGCCGATTCCTAGACCTTGAACGGCGCCAGTTTCTTCGGCACTGGCACGTTCCTGAGCTTGACGTAATCGGGGAGTCCGTTCCTGAAAGGCGGGGGCGCCTCGCCCTGGATCAGCGGCGAAAGGTAAGCACGGCATTTCTGGGTAATATGAAAGCCGTCGGCAGTGATGAATTCGCGCGGCATCATCTTTTCCTTGTTGGCTACGTCGGCGAGGTTGGCGACGCCGATGCGCCAGCGGTAAGGTTTGTCGGACAGGCGCTCGATGACCGGCATCACGGCGTTTCTGCCCGCGAGCGCGAGCTTTACAGCGGCCACACCGAGCTTGTAGGACTGCTCCACGTCCACCTTAGAGGCAATGTGGCGCGCCGAGCGCTGCAGGTAATCGGCGAGCGCCCAGTGGTACTTGTGGCCGAGCCGGTCCTTGACGAGCCGGGCGATGATCTCGCCTACCCCGCCCAACTGCGAGTGGCCGAAAGCGTCCTTGAGGCCGGTCTCCGAGAGGAATTTGCCTTCCTTGTTGCGCAGTCCCTCCGACACGGCGACGGCGCACCAGCCGTCGCGCCCGATCACCTGCTTGACCCGTGCGAGGAACTTGTCCTCGTCGAACTGGATTTCGGGAAAGAGCAGGATCTGCGGCGCCTCGCCGTCCTTCTCCGCCGCCAGTCCGCAGGCAGCGGTAATCCAGCCGGCGTGCCGCCCCATCACCTCCAGGACGAAAATGCGCGTCGAAGTCCTCGCCATCGAAGCGACGTCGAACCCGGCCTCACGCATCGAGGTGGCGACGTACTTCGCCACGGAGCCGAAGCCGGGGCAGTTGTCGGTGATCGCGAGGTCGTTGTCCACGGTCTTGGGAATACCGACGCAGATCAAAGGATAGCCGAGCTTCCCGCCCACCTGCGAGATTTTCCAGGCGGTATCGGCGGAGTCGTTGCCGCCGTTGTAGAAAAAGTAGCCGATGTCGTGCGCCCCGAACACCTCGATCAGGCGCTCGTAGTGAGCGCGGTTTTCCTCCAGTCCTTTCAGCTTGTAGCGGCAGGAGCCGAACGCGCCGCCGGGCGTGGTCTTCAGCCGCGAGATCGCGGAAGCCGGCTCCCTGCTGGTGTCGATCAGGTCCTCGGTGAGCGCACCGATGATGCCGTCGCGCCCGGCGTAGACCTTGCCGATGCGGTTTTTGTGCTTGCGCGCGGTCTCGATCACTCCGGCAGCGCTGGCGTTGATGACGGCGGTGACGCCGCCGGACTGTGCATAAAAGGCATTGCGTGGTTTCATTTTCATGTTCAAGCCTCGAACTCCGAACGTGAAGGTGGCGAAGGACGCAAGACAAAGAGGCGTACGTAGCGCCAGGAATCACTTTACATCCGCTGCGTCTTTGCGTTGAGGGGGTTTTTATTTGAGCGCGGCAAAGGCCCGGTCGCGGATCTCCTCGACCGGACCGACGCCGGAAATCCTGCGATACCTGGGCGCGGCCGGATCGCCCTGCGTCGCCCATCTGGAATAATACTCGACCAGCGGTCGCGTCTGTTGCTGATACACCTGCAGGCGCTTCCTCACGGTTTCTTCCTTGTCATCGTCGCGCTGAATGAGCGCCTCGCCCGTGACATCGTCCTTGCCCGCGACTTTCGGCGGATTGAACTCGACATGATAGGTGCGGCCGGACCCGGGATGCACGCGGCGCCCGCTCATGCGCTCGATGATCCTGTCGTCGTCGACGTCGATTTCGAGCACGAAGTCGATGCCGATACCCGAATTGCGCATCGCCTCCGCCTGCGGGATCGTGCGCGGGAAACCGTCGAACAGGTAGCCGTTGCGGCAGTCCGGCTGTTTCAGCCGCTCTTTGACCAGGGTGATGACGATGTCGTCGGAAACCAGCCGGCCCGTGTCCAGTACCTTCTTCGCCGCGAGTCCGAGCGGCGTCCCCGCCTTTACCGCCGCCCGCAGCATGTCCCCGGTGGAGATTTGCGGAATGCCGAAGCGTTCCTTGATGAAATTCGCCTGCGTCCCCTTGCCCGCAGCAGGGGGACCGAGAAGGATGAGTCTCATAATTGTTGTCCTCGGCGATCGCGGCCGCGGAGCGCCTCCCAGACGCTCGCCGCAAGGAACTTACCGTTTATGGCCCTTGCGGTCAAACAGCGCCCGTACGCGCTCCAGATCCTCGGGCGTGTCCACGCCCGGCAGCGGCGCATCGTGCCGGACCGCAACGGCGATCGCATACCCGTGCCACAGCGCGCGCAACTGTTCCAGCGCTTCGAACCGCTCCAGCGGCGAGGAGGCAAGCCGCGGATAGACGCGCAGGAACTCGGCACGGTAAGCATAGATGCCGATGTGACGGTAGCACGGAAGACCGTCCGGCAGAACCGAAACCGATGCGACGTATGCGCCGCTCGCAGGGTCATACGAGCGCGCGAAAGCATCGCGCGCAAAGGGGATCGGCGCGCGGCTGAAATAGCGCGCGAGGCCGGCGTGATCGAGCACGACTTTCACCACGTTGGGATTGAACATTTCCGCGGCGTCGCCGATGGGGTGGCAGGCGGTGGCGACCGCGGCCTCGGGAGAATCAGCGAGCAGAGCTGCGACCGCGCGGATCAACCCGGGCTCGATCAGCGGTTCGTCGCCCTGGACGTTGACGACGACGACCTCATGCTCGAGCGCGAGATGCTCTGCCACCTCGGCGACGCGATCCGTGCCGGTGAGATGATCGGCGCGGGTCATGACGGCCTCAAAGCCATGCCGCCTGACCGCCGCGGCGATATCGCCATGGTCGGTCGCGATGTAGACATTGCGGGCCCCGCTCTCCCGTGCGCGCTCGGCCACGCGCACCACCATGGGCTTGCCGGCAATGTCGGCGAGGGCCTTTCCAGGGAAGCGGCTGGATGCGAACCGCGCCGGGATGACAACGGTGAAAGACATGTGAAACAGTGAAAAAGCAAAAAGTCGGGCGCTCGCCGCTCATTCACTCATTCACTTCCTCCTCCGGGGGGAGCTTTCTTGCTTCTTCCTCGAGCATGACCGGGATGTCGTCCCGGATCGGGAACGCCAGGCGATCGGCCTTGCAGATCAGCTCGGCTTGCGCCTTGCGATAAACAAGCGGGCCCTTGCAAATCGGGCAGACAAGGATTTCAAGCAGGCGCGCGTCCATGGATTCGACTCCAGATCAGATCGGCAAACGCAGGGTCGAGCTCGGCGTCGGCGCGCACGGCGATCAGATCGCGGCGACCGAAGCCTCTGCATTTTACCGCATCCTTTTCCGTCATCAGGACAAATTCGCAGTCGGCAAACTCCAGATCGCGGGGCTGGAACCGGTGATGGTCGGCAAAGGCGTGAGGAACCGTCTTCAATCCCATCGCATCGAGATCGGCGAAAAATCGCTGCGGATTACCGATTCCGGCCACGGCGTGCAGGCGCTTGCCCGCGAAGGCGGAGGGTTCCAGTACCGCTGCCGGATCGTCCACGCGGTACAAGCTCACGGGCTTGAGCCGCATCCGCCAAGCACCTGCGGATGCTTCTCCGCCGTTGGTAATGCGCGCATCGACGCACCGGCTTGCGGGCTCGCGCAGCGGTCCTGCGGGAAGCAGAAAGCCATTGCCGAGGCCGCGCTCATCCTCGACGGCGATTTCGAAGTCACGCGCCAGCCGGTAATGCTGTAGACCGTCGTCACAAAGGATCACGTTGCAACCCGGGTTTGCCGCCAGCAGGGCGCGACCCGTGGCGGCGCGGTCGGCACCGACCCAGACCGGGCAGCCTGCGCGCTCGGCAAGCAGCAGCGGCTCGTCCCCGACCAGCCCGGGATCGTCCCCTTTTTTTACTTCGCGCGGAGCAGCCGCGCTCCCGCCGTAGCCGCGGCAGAGGATGCCAGGGTTTCTTCCGCGGCGGCGCAAATCCCCGGCGAGCCACAGCACCAGCGGTGTCTTGCCGGTGCCCCCGACGGTGAGATTGCCGACCACAATGACCGGCACCGGCAGCCGCACGGAACGAAGAATCCCGAGGCGATAAAGCAGGCGCCGCAGCGTGACTGCAATGTGAAAAAGGAAACTGAGCGGGAGCAGAAGAACGGACACCGGGCTCAGCCGGTACCAGTGGCGCGAGACAAAGCTCATGGAGGGCGAGTGCAACGACGATGCGCCCGCCGGCGGCGCCCGCGGGCGCTACTTAGTAGCCTGCTCCACCGCAAACGCCACCTGACCGTAGCCTGCCCGGCGCGCCGCGTCCATCACGCGTATTACCGACCGATGGGTAGCATTGTTGTCGGCATTGATGACGATGACCGGGTCCTTCATGTTCGCCCCCGCGCGCCGCAGCTCCTCCGCGAAGCTCGCCACGTCCTGGAAAACGACCGGTTTGCGCTGCAGCATGTACTGGCCGCCGGCGCTGATGACGACATTAATGTCATTGGACTGATCGAGTTGCTTCTCCGCGCTGGCGCTCGGCAGACTGATCTGCAGCTCGGCAAACCTGGAGTACGTGGTGGTGAGCATCAGGAAAATGATGATCACTAGCAGCACGTCGATCATCGGAATCAAATTGATCTCCGGATCCTCCTTGAATGTACGCGCGAACTTCATCTCTAGGTATGCGGCGGCTGGACGTCGAACCGCTGGCCGTGGGCGAGGTCAACCAGCTTCGAGGCCTGCTGTTCCATTTCCACCACCAAGGTCTCGACCTTGCCGCGGAAATAGCGAAAGAAAATCGTGGCGGGGATCGCGATCACCAGACCGAAACCGGTGTTGTACAAAGCCATCGAAATCCCGTGCGCGAGCTCCTGCGGATTGCTGCCGGTCGGCCCCTGCGAGCCGAAGATCTCGATCATGCCGACCACGGTGCCGAACAAACCCATCAACGGGCTGATACTGGCAATGGTCCCGAGCGTAGTGAGGAACCGCTCCAGTTCATGGGCGACCGTCCGACCGGCTTCTTCGATTGCATCCTTCATCACGTAGCGCGAACTCTTGATGTTGCGCAGGCCGGCGGCGAGCACCTGTCCGAGCGGCGAGTCCTGCGCCAACTGCACCAGCATGTCCTCGGTCACGCCCTGCTTCTTCTTGTAGCTCGATATCACTTTCTCCAGCAGGCCGCTCGGCACGATTTTTTCTTTGCGCAGGATAATGAACCGCTCGAGGATTAGCGCGACTGCTATGATCGACGCAAGCAGCAGGAAATAGATTGGCCAACCGGCGGCCTGAATGATGACGAACAACGGTTTTTCTCCGGGTCAGGCAAAAAACCCGGACACTTTAGCCTGCGACAGAAGTTTCGGCAAGGCGAAGCTTTTTAACAAGAAGTCCTCTCCAACTCAAATCTGCTTGCAAATATGCAGCGGAAACCGCTGACACGACGAAGCGCCTGAAACAGGCCGAAAATTTTATCCACAATTATTGTGGATAAGGTTGTGCGTATTCTGGAGGAAGTCGGCGTAAGTAAGTCGCGCATAAGGCTTTTCCTTACGCTGCCCAAATTTTGAACTTCCATGTTTATAGTTGAAAATCAAATAGTTATGAATGAGCGTTCGATTTTCACCTGAACCGCTGAGAGAGCAATGCCCCCGGAGAGCCGCATTGTGGATAGGTTAAAATGCAAATATGCCCCGAGAACAAGAACTGGCGCGGGATTCCATACTTTCCCCCACCGAAATTCTCAGCGTTTCCGCGCTCAATCGCAGCGTCCGTGATTCTCTCGAGCATCGCTACCCGCTGCTCTGGGTCACCGGCGAAATTTCCAACTTCACCCTCGCCAAGTCCGGACACACGTATTTCCTGCTGAAAGACGAACAGGCGCAGGTGCGCTGCGTAATGTTCCGGCACCGCAACCAGTATCTCGAATGGGTGCCGCGCGACGGTATGCGGATCGAGGCGCAGGTGCTGGTGACGCTGTACGAGGCACGCGGCGATTTCCAGCTCAACGTAGAAACCATGCGGCGTGCCGGTCTTGGCGCGCTGTTCGAGGCGTTCCTGAAGCTGCGCGACCGGCTCGATAAGGAAGGACTATTCGACGCGGCGAAGAAGCGTGCGCTGCCTGCTCACCCGCGCGCGGTCGGGGTCATCACCTCGCTGCAGGCCGCGGCGCTGCGCGATGTCCTTACTACCCTTGCGCGCCGCAACCCCTCGGTGCCGGTGGTCATCTACCCGGTGCCGGTGCAAGGCGAGGGCGCAGCCGAAAGAATCACCGCGGCGCTTGCCACAGCCAGTCGGCGCCGGGACTGCGATGTGTTGCTGCTTGTGCGCGGCGGCGGCAGCATCGAGGACCTGTGGGCGTTCAACGAGGAAATCGTCGCGCGCGCGATCCGCGCCTGCCAGATCCCGGTCGTCACCGGCGTCGGCCACGAGACCGATTTCACCATCGCCGACTTCGCCGCCGACCGGCGCGCGCCCACTCCGACCGCCGCTGCCGAACTGGTCAGCCCCGACCGGGCGGCGTTACTGCTGGAAATCGGCAGGCTGGTTGCGCGCCTGAGGCTGCAGACGAACCGCGAAATCGAGAGGCGCATGCAACTGCTCGACCACCTGACGCGGGGGCTGGTTCACCCGGGCACAAGGCTGCAGGCCCAGTCGGAACTACTCAATCAGCTGCGGCTGCGGCTGCGGCAGGCGGCGATCGGCGCAATTGCCGCGCGCCGCTGGCGCCTCACCGAGCTGGTGCAGCGCAGCAGGGCGCGCCTGCCCAACATCGAGGAGCTTGCGGCGCGCTCCGGTCAGTTGCTGCACCGCCTGCGGACCGCTGCGCTCGCGAACGTGGAGCGGGCGTCCACCCGCTGCGCGCGGCTCGCAGCGAGCCTCGCGCACCTGGATCCGGCGGCCGTGCTCGAACGCGGCTACAGCATTGTCGAAAAGGCCGGAGGCATGATCGTGCGCGACAGCGCGGCACTCGCCATCGGAGAAACTGTTGCCCTGCGTTTTGCCAGAGGCCGTGCCCGAGCGAAAATCGACGCCAAGGACTGACGATTGTCTGACGGAAACCCCATATCACGTGGGGTTTTGTCCGATCATGCTTGCAATTGGACTCGCTTTGGACCGAGAATTACGCGGGCTGCCGGACTGCGGCCCTCGATCATCGGGAGAACGACCATGAAAAATCCGCTTGATTCACTGTGGGGAATGATCACCCTCGGGCTGATCCTGACCCTGATCCTTCACAATATCGTTTCGTACGCATTAGGAGGCTGACATGGATTGGGTACCTGCAATTTCCCGCTGGATCCACTTCATGGCCGGCGTCATGTGGATCGGACTGCTCTACTACTTCAACTTCGTCAACGCCGCGGCGGCAAAGGCGGCTGCGGCGGACGGTACCGGCGCCGGCATCGCCAAGCACGTCATGCCGCGCGCGCTGCTGTATTTCCGCTGGGCCGCGGTGGTGACCTGGCTGGCAGGCGCATCCCTGCTGGGCTCGAATTTTGGCGCGGCTTTCCTGCTGCACAAATCGCACTTGGCGATCGGCATAGGTGCCTGGCTCGGCACCATCATGCTGTTCAACGTCTGGGTCCTGATCTGGCCCAACCAGAAGAAGATCCTGGGCATGGTGCCGGCGACCGACGAAGAAAAAAACAAGGCGCGCCGCGTCGCGTTCCTCGCCTCGCGCACCAACACAATGCTGTCGATACCGATGCTTTATTTCATGGCAGCGGGCGGTCACACCGCACTTTTCTTCGGCTGAGCGACGCCCCAATAATGGAAGCGGACGGCTGCGGCCGTCCGTTTTTTTGGCGCCGCCGGCCGCTATTGCGCCGCCGGAGCCTTCTTCAAGCCGGTGATGCTCGCGCCGGCCTTGATGCCCTTCGCGGCAAACCAGCCACGGGTCATCTCCAGCGCGAACCGCGCCGGTGCTGCGGCGCAATGCGAAGTCTCGGTCTGTGGCTGCATGTCCGAGATGCTGACGATTGTGCCTTTTTCGTCGAGGAATGCGACCGAGAGGGGGATCAGCGTGTTTTTCATCCACATGCAGTGCTTCTCGAGTTGCGGAAACACGAACAGCATGCCCTCGTTGGGGCCGAGCGATTCGCGGAACATGAGCCCCTGCGCCCGGCTCTCGAAGGTAAACGCCACTTCCGCACGGATGAGGTAGACGCCCGTGGAGAGTGCCATCACCGGCATCTGTGCCGCGGCCGCCTCCGCCACCACCAGCAGCGCCGCAATACAGGCTGCCGCAAAGACACGCATATTCACGACCTCCTTTACTTCGAACACAAATAAAAAAGGCAGGGATCAGACCCTGCCTTGGATTCGCCGAGGGGCGAATTACTTCTTATCTTCTTTATGCACTTCCTTTTTCGCGACTTTCTTCTTAACTTCCTTTTTCGCGACTTTCTTCTCGTTCTTCTTCACTTCTTTCTTTTCCATCGGCTTGGCGTCGGTGGGCGAAGCGGCCAGCGCGAAGCCGCTCGAAACGGCAAATACCGCCGCCACCAGAATGGAGATCAGCTTTCTCATATTTTCCTCTCTGTGAAGTTAAGGATTCGGCTTTGACCAGTCCTGTGGAACCAGTCTTTCCCAGTAACGCCGCGCCCCCCCCAAGGTTGACGAGTGAGCCTGCATTCTAATGAGAGAACCCGGCGAAACACAAGCGCCGCCGAGATTATTTAGCCAGAGAAATCAATTAGCTGGCGATTTAGCCTTTTTCGTCTTTTTGCGGGCCTTGGCCCTTTTGCCCTTGGCTTGCGGCTTCGGCGTACCGGTCCTGATTTCGGGCTTGGCGCTCTCCGCTTTCGCCGGAGCCGGGACAGTGCCTTGCGCGCGAACGACGCTGCCAGCGCCGGCAAAGGCGGCAGCAATGAGCAGGATGACGAGTTTCTTTATGATCCTTTTCGTTTTCAAATACACCGAAACCATGACCATGTCAGATCCGTGAAAGCTACGGCCGTTGCCGCTTTGACCAAGTCAAAGCCAGCGCTCCGATGTTGGCAACGCGCCATTCACCCGGTTGTAGGGCTCCGAGAATCCGCCGTCATCGGTAAACGCTACCAAGCCCTCGCTGTTCACATCGAGACGCCCGGCCGGATGCGCATCCGGCACGGGAATGTCGTCCTTGAGTGTGGGCCCGCTCGCGGTCCGGCCGAACTGGCACACAACGCCGTATGGCTTATTGAACAGGATCAGTCGGGACAGACGCAACTCCTTCGCCGCAACCGCGCCGGGAAACTCGGCGCACGCTGCGATTCGCTATAATAGCGGCCTTTCAAGATCAGACTGCCGCCCTTCCCGCGTGGCCGAACCGAGATTCCCGCCGCGCCGAACTATTCCCTTCATCACCGAAACCCCAGGAGCATCCCGTGAACAAAATCAAGGTCAAGAGTCCCCTTGTCGAAATGGACGGCGACGAGATGACGCGGATCATCTGGAAGATGATCCGCGAGAAGCTCATCCTTCCCTACCTCGATGTCGAGCTGAAATACTACGACCTCGGGGTCGAAGCCCGCGACAAGACCAACGACCAGATTACGATCGACGCCGCCAACGCCACCAGGAAGTACGGCGTCGCCGTGAAGTGCGCCACCATCACGCCGGATGAAGGGCGCGTGAAGGAGTTCAACCTGAAGCAGATGTGGAGGAGCCCCAACGGTACCATCCGCAACATCCTCGACGGCACCATCTTCCGCGAGCCGATCGTCTGCAAGAACGTGCCGCGCATCGTGCCGCACTGGAACAAGCCCGTTGTCATCGCACGTCACGGCTTCGGCGATCAGTACCGCGCCACCGAGATAAAGTTCGATGGCCCCGGCACGATCAAGCTCATGTTTCAGCCCGAGGGCGGCGGAACGCCGGTCGAGCGCGAGGTGTTCAAGGCGCCGGGCGCCGGTGTCACCATGGCAATGTTCAATCTCGACGAGTCGATCAAGGGTTTCGCCCGCGCCTGCTTCAACTACGCGCTGCAGCGCAAATACCCTATGTACCTTTCGACCAAGAACACCATCCTCAAAGTCTATGACGGCCGCTTCAAGAACCTGTTTCAGGAGATATTCGACGCCGAGTTCAAGCAGAAATTTGAGACCGCCAAACTGACCTACGAGCACCGCCTTATCGACGATATGGTCGCCTCCAGCCTCAAGTGGAGCGGCGGCTATCTATGGGCGTGCAAAAACTACGACGGCGACGTGCAGTCCGATACGGTGGCGCAGGGTTACGGCTCGCTCGGTCTCATGACTTCGGTGCTGATGTCACCGGACGGCAAGGCGGTCGAAGCCGAAGCGGCGCACGGCACGGTCACGCGCCACTACCGCCTGCACCAGCAAGGTAAACCAACATCGACCAACCCGATCGCCTCGATCTTCGCCTGGACACAAGGACTGATATTCCGCGGCCGGATGGACAACACGCCGGACGTAGTCAAATTCGCCGAGACCCTCGAAAAAATCTGTGTCGACGTTGTCGAATCCGGCAAGATGACCAAGGACCTCGCGGTACTCATCCGCGCCGACCATCCGTTCCTGAGCACCGACGAGTTCATGAGCGCGGTCGATGTCGAACTCAAGCGCCGGATGAACTGACACCCGCCCCACTTCGCGCCGCACAATGGAAAATGGAAAACGGGTCCCGGGAGGGGCCGGTTCGCTCCCCGGGGCGAAAAAAAAGGATCGCTCGCCTCCGGTTTCCCGGAGCCGAAAATCAAAGGGTACTTTCAGCGGCGGGCGGCAACGCCGCCCGCACGAGCCGGGTGCTGCTAGCTCGGCGCTTGAATATTCGAAGCCTGCTTGCCCTTAGGGCCTTGCGTGACTTCGAACTGGACCTTCTGTCCTTCTTTGAGCGTCTTGAAACCGCTCATCTGGATCGCGGAGAAGTGCGCGAACAGATCCTCGCCGCCGTCATCCGGGGTTATAAAGCCATAACCCTTGGCATCATTGAACCACTTTACCGTACCTGTTGGCATAGAGCCTTCCTGAAATATAAAACCGGGGAATTCCCCGAACTATGCCTGCACTTCAACGCAGCAGAGGGATTTGACGCCTGCAGACCGCATGGAGAACAAACACAGGGAAGCCTTTTACGCGTTTTGGCTGGCGGCGTCAAGTGCCGGCCGGAGAGCGTCAACCCCTTGTTCCGGCAAAGCGTTTAACTAAACGTGAAGGTTGTGCGCGATACCAAGGGCTACTAGATTATGATGACCATTTTGTTGCCGAATAAGGGCTGCTGCGGCTGAAAAGACGCGCTATTGGCAGTCGGTGACATTCGGCTCAGAATGCGGTCAAACCGGTTTGACGGGCTCAGGCTTCTGGCATAAGTTTAACGATGTATGGCAACCCGTTTACGAGAAGGAACTTTACTTGAGGCAAAGAAAAGCAAGCTCAAGCCCCCTCCTTTATTCAAGGTTATCCTCTTGAATGACGACTACACTCCCATGGAATTCGTCATCGTCGTATTGCAGAAGTTCTTCTCTCTGACCCAGGAAAAGGCCACCCAGATCATGTTGAGAGTCCATCGCGAAGGCATGGGCGTCTGCGGCGTCTATCCCAAGGACATCGCCACGACCAAAGTCGAGCAAGTTGTAGGGTATGCACGCAAGCACCAGCACCCGCTACAATGCGTGATGGAGGAAACTTGAGATGATTGCGCAGGAACTTGAAGTCAGCCTTCACATGGCTTTCGTGGAGGCGCGCCAGAAGCGGCATGAGTTCATCACTGTCGAGCATCTGCTGCTTGCGCTGCTGGACAACCCGACCGCCGCCGAGGTTCTGCGCGCCTGCGCCGCCAATATCGAGGAGTTGAGAAAGGCACTTGGGGATTTCATCACCGCGCACACCCCCACGGTGGCCGGCACCGAGGAGATCGACACCCAGCCGACGCTCGGCTTCCAGCGCGTCATCCAGCGCGCCATCCTGCACGTGCAGTCCTCGGGCAAGAAAGAGGTCACCGGCGCCAACGTGCTGGTCGCCATCTTCGGGGAAAAGGATTCGCATGCCGTGTATTTCCTGCACCAGCAGGGCGTGACGCGGCTGGACGTGGTCAACTACATCTCGCATGGCATTACCAAGACACCGCAATCCAAGGACGGCGCCAAGGGCGGTGAGGCCGAGCAGGAGACCGCGGGCGAAGAGCAGCAGACAGGCGGCGCACTCGAAACCTATACCCTTAATCTCAACGCCCAGGCGCTGGTAGGCAAGATCGATCCGCTGATCGGCCGCGAGCGTGAGCTCGAGCGCGTCATCCAGACGCTGTGCCGGCGGCGCAAGAACAATCCCCTGCTCGTGGGCGAAGCCGGCGTCGGCAAGACCGCGATCGCGGAGGGGCTGGCGCGGCGCATTGTCGAGGGACAGGTGCCCGAAATCCTCTCGCGCTGCCAAGTGTACGCTCTCGACATGGGCGCGCTGCTTGCCGGCACCAAGTATCGCGGCGACTTCGAGCAGCGGCTGAAGGCAGTTTTGAAACAGCTGCTCGACAACCCTAACGCCATTCTCTTCATTGACGAGATCCACACGCTCATCGGGGCGGGCGCGGCTTCCGGCGGAACGCTCGACGCCTCAAATCTGCTCAAGCCGGCACTCTCGACCGGGGCGCTGAAATGCATCGGTGCGACGACGTACAACGAGTACCGCGGCGTGTTCGAGAAAGACCACGCCTTGTCCCGGCGCTTCCAGAAGATCGATGTGACCGAGCCCTCGATCGAGGAGACGGTGCAAATCCTGCGCGGCCTGAAATCGCGCTTCGAGGCGCACCATGGCATCAAGTACAGCGCCAGCGCGCTTACCAGCGCAGCGGAACTGTCGTCGCGCTATATCAACGACCGGCACCTGCCCGACAAGGCGATCGACGTCATCGACGAAGCCGGCGCGGCGCAGAAGATCCTGCCCAAGTCGAAGCAGAAAAAAGTCATCGGCAAACTGGAGATCGAGGAGATCATCTCGAAAATCGCGCGCATCCCCCCGGCCTCGGTGTCGCAGGACGACCGCGCCGCTCTCAAAAACCTCGACCGCGACCTGAAAGCGGTGGTGTTCGGCCAGGACAAGGCCATCGAGGCGCTGGTCGCGGCGATCCGCACCGCACGCTCGGGACTCGCCAATCCGCAGAAGCCGATCGGCTGCTTCCTCTTTTCGGGACCGACCGGCGTCGGCAAGACGGAGGTTGCGCGCCAGCTCGCCTATTGCATGGGCATCGAGCTGCACCGTTTCGATATGTCCGAGTATATGGAGCGGCACGCGGTGTCGCGCCTGATCGGCGCTCCGCCCGGGTACGTCGGGTTCGACCAGGGCGGTCTGCTGACCGAGGCCGTCACCAAAAAGCCTTACTCGGTACTGCTGCTCGACGAGATCGAAAAGGCGCACCCGGACATTTTCAACATCCTCTTGCAGGTGATGGACCACGGCACGCTCACCGACAACAACGGCAGGAAGGCCGACTTCCGCAATGTCATCATCGTCATGACGACAAACGCCGGCGCCGAGGGGCTCAACAAACCCGTCATGGGTTTTACCGGGAAGAAGGAGCCCGGCGACGAGAGCGTAGAGATCAAGCGACTGTTCTCGCCGGAATTCAGGAACCGGCTGGATGCGACCATTTCGTTCAAGTCGCTCGACCACGACGTTATTCTGCGCGTGGTAGACAAGTTCCTGATGCAACTCGAGGCGCAATTGCACGAGAAGAAAGTCGATGCGATTTTCACCGACGCCCTGCGCGAGCACCTCGCCGAGCACGGCTTCGAACCGCTGATGGGCGCGCGGCCGATGTCGCGGCTGATCCAGGACACCATCCGTCGTGCGCTCGCCGACGAGTTGCTGTTCGGAAAGCTGTCCAATGGCGGCAAGGTCACAGTTGACATCGACGCGCACGACAAGATCACGCTCAAGTTCTCCGAGGAGAAAGTGGCGGAGGTGGCCTCGGAAACTTGAGCGTTTCCCGGAACCAGAAAAGGCCGCCGATGCGCGGCCTTTTTTTTCGCGCAGCCGGCGCGACACTTGACATGGCAGCAGGCGCAACGGAAACTTGATTGGATGCAACGCGGAGGACGTTCGCAATGATCCGTCGCACGATACTGGCCGCCGGCCTGCTTGCAGGATTGACGTGGGCGCTTCCGGGCCAGGCCCAGCAGGTAGATCCGAACCACGCGCGCAACCTCGCTGCCGGCTGCACCGGTTGCCACGGCGCGAGCGACGTCGGCGTGAACGGCATGTCGGCGCTTGCAGGCCGATCGAAGGACGCCCTGGTGCAGCAGATGCAGGACTTCGGCTCGGGAAAACGCCCGGCCACCCTCATGAGGCAATTGGCGAAGGGCTACACTGACGCGCAGATCGAAGCGATCGCCTCGTACTTCGCCGAACAGCGACCGGACAAGAGATTGCCGTGAAGAGACTCGCCCGCCGCGACTTTCTCAAGCTTACCGCCGCCGGGGCGACGGGCAGCGCAATCCCGTGGTTGTTCGCCAATCGCGCCCGCGCGCAGAACACGAAGAAACCAATCGGCCGCGCGGTCGTCATCGGCGGCGGCTACGGCGGGGCCACCGCCGCGAAATATCTGCGGCTGTGGAGCGCCGGCGCCGTCGAAGTGCTCATGGTCGAGCGCGATGCCGAGTTCGTCTCCTGCCCCATCTCCAACCTTGTCCTCAGCGGGACAAGGAAAATCGGCGACATCACGCGCAGCTACGCCAGGCTGCACGATTACGGCGTGCAGGTGATCCGGGACGAGGTCGCCGCCGTCGATACCGCAAAAAAAAGCGTGAAGCTGCGCCGCGGCGGGGAGTTGCCCTGGGACCGACTGGTCGTCTCCCCGGGCGTGCATCTCATGCACGAGCGGATCGAGGGTTACGACGCCGAGGCGCAGAAGAGCGTTCTGCATGCGTGGAAGGCCGGACCCGAAACGCTGGCGCTCCGGCAGCGAATCGAATCGATGCACGACGGCGGCGTCTTCGTCATCGCGATCCCGATGGCGCCGTACCGCTGCCTGCCCGGCCCCTACGAGCGCGCCTGCCAGGTTGCGTTTTACTTCAAGCTCGCGAAGCCACGCTCCAAGATCCTGATCCTCGACGCCAACGAGGATGTCACCTCTAACGGGCCGCTGTTCAGGGCGGCCTGGAACGAACTCTACAAGAGCATGATCGAATATCGCCCGAACAACGAGGTCAGGGCAGTGGATGCACGCGCGGGCGTCGTGAAGACCGACTTCGACGCCATCAAGGGCGATGTCCTCAACGTGCTGCCGCCGATGCGCGCCGGCGAGATCGCACGCTCCGCGAGCCTGATCACCGCCAACGCCCGCTGGTGCGGCGTCGACTGGCTCACCATGGAATCACTGGCGCAGAAAGGCATCCATGTGCTCGGCGATTCGACTTTGTCCGCGCCTGCCATGCCCAAATCCGGGCACATGGCGAACCAGCACGGCAAGGTCGCGGCTGCGGCGATCATCGAGCTCATGAACGGGCGCGCACCCGATCCGCAGCCGGCGCTCACCAGCACCTGTTACAGCTTCGTCAGCGACAAGGAAGCGATCCATGTCGCCTCGGTGCACCATTACGATCCGGCGCAAAAAACCTTCGAGCCGGTGCACGGCGCAGGCGGCGTATCGACAGCGCGCAACGAAACCGAAGGCGCATACGGCTGGGCTTGGGCACAAAATATCTGGGCTGACATGTTGGACTGATCCAAACGAACGAGGCGCTGCCGACGAGAGGCCTGTTCGGTTCGGTCGCCTTCGCCGCCGGCTCGCGGGGCGGGTGGCTCGGCGCCCACGTCGGACTCATGACCGGAGTCATGCTGAGCGCCTTCTGAACGGGAGCCAGGTTGTACGCGGCCCACCGTTTGGCGCACTACTTTCCGGGATAGGCGCGCCGCTCAGCTCTTGCCGGTGCTGCCGAAGCCGCCGGCACCGCGTTCGCTCGCGGCGAAGTCCTCCACCACGTTCAGGTTCACCTGCACCACCGGCACCACCACCAGTTGCGCGATCCGGTCCATCGGCTGGATCGTGAAAGCCTGTCCCGAGCGGTTCCACACCGACACCATCACCTGCCCTTGGTAATCGGAGTCGATCAAGCCGACGAGGTTACCGAGCACGATGCCGTGCTTGTGCCCCAATCCCGAGCGCGGCAGCACGATCGCCGCCAACCCCGGATCGGCAAGATGAATGGCGATGCCGCCCGGCACCAGTTCGCTGGCGCCAGGGGCGAGGACCAGCGGCGCGTCGATGCAGGCGCGCAGGTCGAGGCCCGCGGCACCGGCGGTGGCGTACCGCGGCATGACTTCGTGCAGCCGCGGGTCGAGGATTTTCACGTCAAGTTTTTGCATGCGCACCCAGTTTCCCTGAACCGCCAGGACGCCAAGACCGCCAAGACAATATTCTTTCAAATCCGACGGCCCGCGATTCCGGCGCGCATCGTCTGGAAATGACGCACCAGAGAAACAGAGACGCCCTCTTGGCGGTCTTGACGTCTTGGCGGCAAAAGAAGATGTACCGCGATGCTACTTCTTCGGCAGCATCTTCGCGATATGCGCAACGAGTTGCCGCGCCAGCACGATCTTGGGAGCGCGCGGCAACTCGTGGATGCCGCGGTCGTCGAACAGCGTCAGCGCGTTGGTGTCTTTCCCGAACGCTTCCTGCGCGAGATTCGCCGCAAGCAGTGGAATCTTTTTCTTCTTGCGCTTGGCCTGCGCGTTCGCTTTCAGATTTTCCGTCTCGGCGGCAAAGCCGACGCAGAATGGCACCTTCGGCAGCACCGCCACTTCGGCGAGGATGTCGGGGTTCGGCGCCAGTTCGATGTTGATGTTGCCGGCGCCGCGCTTGATCTTGTGCGATTGGGGCGCGACGGCGTGGTAGTCGGCGACTGCCGCGACGGCAATGAACACGTCGGCCTTGCTCGCCCGCGCCATCACCGCCTGGTGCATCTCGCGCGCGGTGAGGACATCGATCCGCTCGACGCCGGCCGGCGTCGCGAGCGCGGTCGTGCCGGAGACGAGCGTCACGCGCGCGCCCGCCTCGGCCGCGGCCTGCGCCACCGCGTAACCCATCTTCCCCGAGCTGAGGTTGGTGACACCGCGCACGGTATCGATCGGCTCGTAGGTCGGCCCGGCAGTCACCAGCACCTTTTTCCCCTGCAGCAGCTTGGGGCCGAACGCCGCCGCCACCTCGGTGAGTATCTCGTGCGGCTCGAGCATGCGGCCCATGCCGGTCTCGCCGCAAGCCTGGTCGCCCGCCGCGGGCCCGAGAATGCCGATGCCGTCGGCGCACAGCCGCTCGACGTTGCGCTGCGTCGCCGCGTTCTGCCACATCTCGACGTTCATCGCCGGCGCAACCGCGAGCGGGCAGCGCCGCGCCAGGCACAGCGTCGAAAGCAGATCGTCGGCCAGCCCATTCGCGAGCTTCGCCAGGAAATCCGCGCTTGCGGGCGCGACCACGATGAAGTCGCGATCACGCGACAGCTCGATGTGGCCCATGTTGTCGGGCACGCGGCTGTCCCACATGTCGCTGAACACGGGCTTCGCGGACAGTGCCTGCAGGGTCGCGGGCGTGATGAAGCCGCACGCCGCCTGGGTCATCACCGCCTGGACATCGGCGCCGGCCTTGATGAAAAGGCGCGTCAGTTCCGCCGACTTGTAGGCAGCGATGCCGCCGCTGATTCCCAGCAGGATTCGTTTTCCGGAAAGGCCGGTCATCGCGATCCGCATCCGTGCGTTATTGCGTAAGGTTTCGATTTTACGGGAAAAAGAGCGCTGTGGCGATTTCGGACTGGCCGTTGCAGGAGCGCCCGCGCGAGCGGCTGATCGCGCTCGGGCCGCAGGCGCTCGCCGACGCGGAGCTGCTGGCGATCCTGCTGCGCACCGGAGTGAAGGGCAAAAGCGCGGTCGACGTGGCTCGCTCGCTGCTGTCGCGCTTCGGCTCGGTGGCGGCGCTGCTGGAAGCGGGTCCCGAGCGGCTCGGCGGGACGCCAGGCCTGGGAAGCGCGAAGCTCGCGCAACTGCAGGCGGCGCTCGAGCTGGCGCGCCGCGCGCTCAAGGAGGAACTGACGACGCGCGACGCACTGTCGTCGCCGCGCACAGTGCGCGATTATCTGCGCCTGACGCTCTCCGGACGCGAGCATGAGGTATTCATGGCGCTCATGCTCGACGCGCAGCACCGCGTAATCGCCGCCGAAGAGCTTTTCCGCGGGACGTTGACGCAGACCAGCGTCTATCCGCGCGAAGTCGTGAAATGCGCCCTCAGGCACAACGCCGCCGCAATCATCTTCGCCCACAACCACCCTTCCGGCGTGGCCGAACCCAGCCATGCCGACGAGACCCTGACCCGCTCGCTGAAGGCGGCGCTGGCGATGGTGGATATCCAGGTGCTGGACCACTTCATCGTCGGCAGCGCCGGCACCATGTCCTTCGCCGAGCGCGGGCTGCTGTAAGGGCTTTCACTGCCAAGACGCCAAGGACCGTCAAGGACTTCCCGAATTGGTGCGCTCGGCGTGGGGCGGAATTCCATAAGGTCTGCCTGGCGGCTTTGGTGCCTTGGCGGCGGCTTTTTACTTGATAGCCAAGCGCTTTTTCGCCTATAATGCGTCCCTTTTCGAATCCGGAGCGACCATGGCGCGAGTCTGCCAAGTCACGGGCAAGAGGCCTCAAACGGGAAACAACGTTTCCCATGCCAACAACAAGACCAAGCGCCGGTTCCTGCCGAACCTGCAATACCACCGCTTCTGGGTCGAGAGCGAGAAACGCTGGGTCAGCTTGCGCGTGTCCAGTGCCGGCCTGCGCGTGATCGACAAAAAAGGCATCGAGGTCGTGCTCGCCGAACTGCGTGAGCGCGGCGAGATTTGAACGGGTAAGAGGAAAAAGCGATGAGAGACAAAATCAAGCTTGAGTCGACCGCCGGCACCGGCCACTTTTACACCACGACCAAAAACAAGCGCACCACGCCTGACAAGATGGAGATCAGGAAATACGATCCCAAGGCGCGCAAGCACGTCATCTATAAAGAGACAAAGATCAAATAGCGGCAAAACCGGACGGCTGAAGCCGCCGGTTTGCCTCCGCGCGTTGGAACGGACGCAAGCGCCGTTCAACGCGCGGGACAAAAAGAGCCCGCGAACGCGGGCTCTTTTTGTTTCAGGACGATGCCCCTGCCTGGCTAAGGCGCGACCTTCCTCGAGCACCTGGGGCGGTGGGCGCCACAGGTGACCGAGCGAAGCCCACCGTCCGATCCCGCGAGCTGGCCTCGCACGCGAGCCTGCCGCTCACCTATCATCCTGTTCCCGACAGCGCCTCCAGCGCACGCGAAGCGCCTGCGCGCTTGACGTGCTGCGCCTGGCGACTGCATGACTTGCCGCAACGCCCGTTGCGAAGCGCCCGGGAGCGCCGCTCCGGCTGCCGAAACGCGCACCGGCAACCCGGATCGAACACAACCGGGTGCGCGGGCACCGATCAGGCTTCGCTGCAAGGTTACACCCGCAGGGCACGTCGGCAACGGGCAGATTGAATCTCTTATCTTTTTTTCCCGCTCCCCGATTGAATCATTCGGGGACAGGTTTCACGGGAATGGCGGAGCACCGGCCGCCTCGGCGCTACGCGCCACCCTCCTCCATGATGAGGGGAAAGAAATCCGCAATAAAAAAGCCCGCATTCGCGGGCTTTTCTGGGTTCCCGCTTGCGCGGGAATGACGGCACTGCGCTACGCGTAGCAGCGCAGCCTTTGCGAGAATTCCACCAGCGGCCGGATGCCGCTCGCTTCGGCGCGGTGGCACCAGTCCTGCAACTGCTTGACCAGTTGATCTCTCGAAGCCGTGGAGCGCCCCCACAGCGCGGCAAGCTCAGTGCGCATCGAATAGACCGTGTGCAGCTCGCGCGACTTCGACAGCACTTCGGCGAGCTTGACGCGCTCCGTGTCGCACAGCGACTTCTCGTCGCGGTGCAGCCAGCGCTTCAGGCTTTGCAGAACGTGCGCGTCCTGGGGCGAGAAGCGCCGCAGCTTGCCGAGCTCCTCGGCGTAGGTACGCTTGAGCGACTTGGCGTATTTCGCCAGCACATCGTAGCGGTGGGTGATGACCGCCTGCAGCGTCTCGGCGTCGACCGCCGGCTTGGCTGCGGTGAAGCGCGGCGTCGGCGCGATCTTCTTCACCTGCGCCAGACCCAGCGCTTCGAGGATACGGATGTACATCCAGCCGATATCGAACTCGTACCATTTGTTGGAGAGCTTGGCCGACGTAGCGAACGCATGGTGGTTGTTGTGCAGCTCCTCGCCGCCGATGAGGATGCCCAGCGGCACGATGTTGGTGCTGGCGTCCTCGCTGGACCAGTTGCGATAGCCCCAGTAGTGGCCGATGCCGTTGATGACGCCGGCGGCCCAGAACGGGATCCAGGCAATCTGCGTGAGGAGGATCAGCACCCCCGGCACGATGCCGAAGAGCACGACGTCCGTGACACCCATCATGGTGATGCCGAGTATCACGTAGCGGGAATAGATGTTTCGCTCGAGCCAGTCGTCGGGCGTGCCATGGCCGTAGCGCTCTATGGTTTCGCGGTTGTACGCCTCTTTCACGTACAGGAGCACACCGCCCCAGAGCACGCGGTTGATGCCGTAGATCTGCGGGCTGTGCGGATCTTCCGGCGTTTCGCACTTGGCGTGGTGTTTACGGTGGATCGCGGCCCACTCCTTGGTCACCATGCCCGTCGTCATCCACAGCCACAGGCGGAAGAAGTGGCTCGCCAGGGGATGCAGGTCGAGCGCGCGGTGTGCCTGGCAGCGGTGCAGAAACACCGTGACGCCGACGATGGTGATGTGCGTCAGGACGAGGGCGGCGGCGACGTAACCCCACCAGGGAAAGTCGAACACGCCGGCAAATACAGGGTAGGAATCCATCAGAGTCCTCTTATAATTGCCGCGGATTCTACGTTAATTTCGACAACGCGCAAGTGAAATTTCGACAACCCGCAAGTAAAATTTCAATATGCGGGCGGCACTCCGGAAAATCAAGCGCTTGCGCCAGGTTTTGGTGGTGCCGGCGGGAACGAATGCTTCACGCTGCGCGCTCGAAAACAGCGGCGAAAAAACCGTCGGTCCCGTGCTGGTGCGGCCAGAGTTCGAGGTGCTCGCCCATGTCCAGATCTATGCGTTCCTTTTTCAGAACGTCGCCCGCCGGAAGTAGCCGGAAGTGCGGATGCCGGGCGAGAAAAGCTTCTGCCACCTGACGGTTTTCCTCATCGAGGATGCTGCAGGTCGCATAAACCAGCCGCCCGCCGGGCTTGAGCAGCCGCGCGGCGCCGGCAAGAATGCCCTGCTGCTTCTGCACCATCGCGACCACGTCCTCCGGGGTCTGGCGCCATTTCAAGTCGGGATTGCGGCGCAGCGTCCCGAGCCCGCTGCAGGGTGCATCCACCAGCACGCGGTCGATCTTGCCGGCGAGGCGCTTGACGTGCGTGTCGTTCTCGCCGTCGATGCGCTGCGGGTGGACGTTGGACAGCCCCGAGCGCGCCAGGCGCGGCTTGAGCTTCGCCAGGCGTTTGAGGGAAACGTCGAACGCATACAGGCGCCCGGTCGAGCGCATCAGCATGCCGAGCGCAAGCGTCTTGCCGCCGGCGCCGGCGCAGAAGTCCACCACCATCTCGCCGCGCTTCGGTGCCACCAGATAGCAAAGCAGCTGGCTGCCCTCGTCTTGGACTTCGACCGCGCCTTCCAGGAACAGGGGGTGGCGGTTGATCGGCGGCTTTCCGGCAAGCCGGACGCCGGCCGGCGAATAAGGCGTCGCCTCGGCGGGCATTCCCTCGGCGACGAGTCGCTCGATTACCGCCTCGCGCGAGGTCTTCAGGAGATTGACGCGTAAGTCGAGCGGCGCGCTCTGATTCAGGCCCACGGCGATTTCGAGCAGCGCGGCATCGTCAAAGCGGGACCGCAGCCGTTCGATCACCCAGTCGGGAAGATCGCACTCGACCTCCAGCGGCTGGGGCGCATGCGCTTCATGCTTGACCGACGTGAGCCACTGGGCCTCCCCGCCACGCGTCCACGCCTCGAGCTCGCGCAAGTTTGCGCCGAGCAGCGTCGCCCAGGTCGCCAGCACCAGTCGTCGCGGGGAGCGCGTCGCCGCGATCCGCCCGAGCAGCCGGCGCCGGCGCAGCGCCGCGTAGACGGATTCGGCGATCACGGCGCGATCCCGCTGACCCAGGTTCGGATGCGCGCGGAAAAACGCCGATAGAGCCGAGTCAGCCGGGCACTCGAGCGGCAGCACGGCGGCGAACGCTGCGGTGCAGTCTTCCAGCAACGGACGGGAGAAACGCATCAGGGCGCGACGTGGGTGACGAACTGATCGTCGCGCGTGCCATCCTTGTCCACCACCAGGACGCGTACCGGCAGGTAATTGCGACCACTGGCAAACCAGATATCCGTCGCCTTGTCGTCCGGGCCGTCGCGTTGCTTGGACAAGTGCAGGGCCTGAATCTCGCCCATCGGCGTCGGGAGTATTTCCGTGCCGACGATAATGAAGCGAAACGGCGTCAGGCCGCGTCCATTGACGCGCGTCACCTGGATATCCTTACCCCGGGGGAGCGCGAAAGCAAAGCTGTATGCCATGCTGAGCTCGTCCTGCGGCGCCGCCGGCATCGGCTGCGTCTCCGACTTGCCGTCGCGCTCCTGCGTCAGCGTGCGCCCGCCCCAGTCGAATTTTGCAATCGTCTCCGGCTTGCCGAAACGTTTTTCGCGGAACTCGACGGGCTGCAGGCCCTGCGGCGTGATATTGCCGCGGCTCGCGCGCCTCAACAATACGCCCAGCGGCGCGAATAGGCCTCTGCCGCGCGTTTCGGATGAAATCCTGTAGGTCTTGCCGTCATGTTCAATTGTCTCGACCACGCTCCCCACGACCGAGCCGTTGCGGCTCAGGTCGTATTCAAGAGTGACTTTCTGCGGCGGTATCGCCCGAGCTGCGACACCCCACAAGATCAGCGCCGCAAACAAGATGCCGCGCGACGGGGTCGGGATGAGATTCATTCTTCGGAAAACAGCGATTGCCTGTCGTCATCCCCGATAACGCGCACGACCCCATTGTCGATGACCAGCCGATCTTCGACGAACCAGCGCAGCGCGAGCGGGTAGATGCGGTGCTCCTGGCGCAGCACCCGCGCCGCGAGCGACTCTTCCGTATCGCCTGCGCGCACCGGCACCGCAGCCTGGATGACGATGGGACCGTGATCGAGATCCGGCGTCACGAAGTGCACGCTGCAGCCGTGCACCTTGACGCCCTCATCGAGCGCGCGCCGGTGCGTATGCAGCCCCGGAAACGCCGGCAGGAGCGAAGGGTGGATGTTGAGCAGCCGTCCGTCGTAGCGGCGCACGAACTCCGGCGTGAGGATGCGCATGAAACCGGCCAGCGCAACGAGCTCGGGCGCGTGCCGGTCGATCGCTTCGGCGAGCGCGACATCGAAAGCCAGACGCGAAGCGAATTTGCGGTGCTCGATTACCGCCGTGGGAATGCCCTGCTGCGCGGCGAAATTCAGCCCGGCAGCGTCGGCACGGTTGCTAATCACCGCGGCGACACGGGTGGGCAGTCCGGCACGGACGATCGCTTCCATGTTGCTGCCGCGGCCGGAAATCAGGATGACGATGGACTTCATCCGCGTATTTTACCGGACTGCCGCGAAGCGCCCTGGTAAATCGTGAATCGGAATTGGTAAATCGAGGTACGCCAAGCCCGGCTAAACCTGCGCTTTACGATTTACGCCTCACCTTCAATACACCCGCTCGAGCCGATAACCTTGCTTGCCGATCAGGGCGAGGATTACGCGCTCGCCGAAGAGGTGGTTGGCGCCGAGGAGCAGGCACAGCGCCCGTGGGGTCACGCGCCGTCTCTCGAATCGGCGGGTTTTTCACGCACGGCGCCGGTTCTTCCCGCCGGGGCGACCACGTCGGCCTCGAACAGCTCGCGCAACTGCTCCGCCGCCTCGCGCGCGGTCTGGATCAGCTGGGCTTCGTCGTGACGCACCGCGTATTGCGCATCGAGCTGTTCCTCGTCAGATTGCCTGAACAGGCTGATTGCGCGCTCGGTCGCGGATGCGGCCAGGCCGAGCCGCAGCAAGGCAAGGCGCGCCATGTCGAGGCTCGCCGGAAAGGCCTCGCGGAAAATGTTGCGAACGCCGAGATCGCGCAGACGAAAGTGATGCACGCGATTGCGCGCACGCGCGATGATCGGCAGGCCGGGAAAGTGCCTGCGCACGACGGCAGCGGTTTTCACCGAGGCTTCGACGTCGTCGATTGCAAGCACCAACAGCTTCGCCTCGCCTGTCTTGGCCGCCTGAAGCAGTTCCAGCCGCGAAGCGTCGCCGTAATAGACTTTACCGCCGAAGCGGCGCACAAAATCCACCTGCTGATAGCTTGCCTCGAGCGCGGTAAATGGAATGCCGCTCATTCGCAGTACGCGCGAGATGATCTGCCCCACCCGGCCGTATCCCGCGATGATCACCGGATTTCCGGGCCCGTCGATGGCGTCGTACTCGGGCTCGTCGCGGCGCGCGAGCCAAGGGTCGATTACCCGATCCTGAACCGCGAACAGAACCGGCGCGAGCAACATCGAAACCGTCACGATCAGCACCAGCACCTGGGCGGTATTTCCGTCCATCACACCGAGCGCGGCGGCAAGCGAGAACAGCACGAATGCGAATTCGCCCCCCTGAGCCAGCGCCACGGCGAGTCGCAACGCCGCGTCGGGGGCGGCACCCGCAAGGCGCGAGAGAACGAACATCAGCGCTAGCTTCGCCGCGATCAGAAGCGACGCCAGCCCGAGGACTGCAAGCGGACGCTCGACGAACAGTCCGAGGTCGGCACTCATGCCTACTGCGATGAAGAACAGGCCGAGGAGCAGACCCTTGAAGGGCTCGATGTCAGCCTCGAGCTCGTGGCGAAACTCGGAATCGGCCAGCAAAACGCCGGCGAGAAATGCGCCCAGGGACATCGGCAGGCCGATCCATGTCATGACGAGTGCAGCACCTACCACCAGCAGCAACGCCGCAGCGGTGAAGACTTCGCGCCCGCCGTACTGCGCGATCACCTTGAGTGCCGGCCTGACGGCGAGCCGGCTGCCGGCCACCACGACGGCGATCACCGCGACTCCCTTGGCCGCAGCGAACCAGCCACCCGCCGCCCCGCCGGAGTCGCCGAGCAACGGCAGCAACGCGAGCAGCGGAATCACCGAAAGGTCCTGAAACAGCAATACGGCGAACGCCTCGCGGCCGTAACGCGCGGCGAGCTGGCCGCGTCCGGCAAGTGAGGTCAGCACTATTGCCGTCGAGGACATGGCAAGACCGAGCCCGGCAACGATTGCGGCACGCCAATCGAGCCCGAACGGCAATGCGGCCGCAGCCAGTACAAACCCGGTCGACACGACTTGCGCGCCACCGAGTCCGAACACCGGCCGGCGCAGTACCCAGAGTCGGCGGGGCTCGAGCTCGAGGCCGATCAGGAACAACAGCATCACGACGCCGAACTCGGCAAGTTCCATCGTGCTGCCGATTTCGCCGGCTATACCGAGACCCCAGGGGCCGATCAGCATGCCTGCGGCAAGATACCCCAGCACGGCGCCGAGCCCGAGCCGCTGGAACAGCGGCACCAGCAGGACCGCGGTGAGAAGGAAGATTGCCGCCTGTTCCAACAGATGCATTGATCGACTCCCGCAACAACACCCGTAGGGCCACTTACACGAGCGCGGCCCGCGATCCTGCCTCCGGACCGTCTCTTACCGGCGTGCGGCGACCCCGCCGGTGACTTCGACCAGCCGCCGCGCAATGGCAGCGACCGAAGCTTGCTGCTTGAGGTCCTTCAGTTCGCCGTCCTCGTCAAACGCATCATCAGCCCGCGGCAGCAGGAACTGCTCGGCGAGCACCAGCACGTTGAGTGTCTGCAGGATCGCGCGCAACGCAACCAGTCCCCGCATGCCGCCGAATGCGCCTGGCGAGGCCGCCATCAGCGCCGCGACTTTCTCCCGGTAGGGAACGAGGCCATTCTGCCCGCCGTCGGGACGGGAGATCCAGTCGAGAGTGTTTTTCAGCAGCGCGGACACCGAAGCATTGTTCTCGGGCGACACGATCAGCAGTCCCTGGTGCTCGATGAAAAGCGCCTTCACCTTGCGCGCGTTCTGCGGCACGCCTTCCCGGTCCTCGATATCGCCGTGATACAGCGGCATCGGGTAGTCGTCGAGGTCGATCAGGGTCACGCTGGCGCCGGCCTCGGTCGCTGTCCGTGCCGCGACGCGCGCGAGCCGTTTGTTGAGCGAATCGCGGCGCGCGCTGCCGGCGAATACCAGAATCCTTGGTGTCATCGTCGAATCCCCTATACTGCGGCGAGCGCCCTCGGAACGGCACGTCGCCGGCACGCGGCGGTCCAGGTGCAGGCGACGCCGGCGAAGGCATCGCCTGCCCTCACGGTCGCCCCCATCACGGCAAATCGAACAGCAGCACTTCCGCACCCGCGCCCTTTTCGAGCACGATCTTGGAGGTGTTGGCGGCTTTCAGCGCATCGCCGGCCTCGAGCGGCTGGCCGTTGACCGTGAGCCTGCCGCGTACGACGTGCACATAGGCGCGCCGACCGTCGGCCAATTTGTGCTCAACCCGCTCCGCGCCGTCGAGCAGCGCCGCGTACAGGCATGCATTCTGATGCATCGTCACTGAGCCGTCGCGGCCATCGGGCGAGACCACCAGCCGCAGCCGCCCGCGCTTAGATTGCGCGTCGAAGTGCTTCTGCTCGTAGCCCGGCGCGATGCCCATGACGTTGGGCTCGATCCAGATCTGCAGGAAATGCGTGATGCCGTCTTTCGAGTAGTTGAATTCGCTGTGCATCACTCCCTTGCCGGCGCTCATGCGCTGCACGTCGCCCGGCACGATGGCAGAGCCGTTGCCCATGTTGTCCTTGTGCGCGAGCGCCCCGTCGAGCACGTAGCTGATGATCTCCATGTCGCGGTGCCCGTGGGTGCCGAAGCCGGTCCCCGGCTGGATGCGGTCCTCGTTGATCACGCGCAGCGCACCGAAGCCCATTTGCTCTGGATCGTAGTAGTCGGCGAAGGAAAAACTGTGGAAGGAGCGCAGCCAGCCGTGGTCGGCATAACCTCGGTCCTTGCCCTTGCGGATGTCCAGCATGATGTCGTCCTGGTGATTGGTTTTCATGGATGCAGTGCGTGAAATATGGGGCACGCTGCAATGAAAGCAAGCAACTTTGAATTATATGTTAATTCAATTTGGAGGCCCTGCCACGGAGCGGGCCGCGACTGTACCGCTTGAGAAGGCGGCGCATCACGCGCGCACCGCGCGGCGGGGCCGGCAGGTCCCACCACAGCGTCGGTACCGTTTCGGCGCAGCCGACGTGGCGTGGATCGCCCGCCAGTCCCGCACCAGCTTGCCGTCAATGACCGTGCCGATGATGGATGTCCGGGTAATGAAAATGGTCGTGGCTGACGGGCTCATGCGCGTGCGGGTGCGTGTGCGGCTCGCTTCCGTCATAGTCGAAGTCGTGACGGTGCTGATGGTGCTCGTCGTGGGCGTGGCCATGCGTGTGCGTGACGAGATCGTGGAAGTGCGGGTGCTCGTGGCGCTCGGTAAGATGCAGCACGACACCCGCCCCCATGAGCACGGCTGCCATCCAGAACGCGAGATCGGGTGTTTCGCCGAGCAGAATAAATGACAGCGCCGCACCCATGAACGGCGCAGTCGAGAAATAGGCGCCGGTTCTCGCCGTTCCGAGGTGACGCAGCGCCACGACGAACAGGACCAGGCTGATGCCGTATCCGGCCAATCCGACCGCGGTCGCCGCGGCGGCGTCCCTCAGCGCGGGCAACGCGGCCCCGAGCGCGACCGATATCGACAGGTTGACGGCACCCGCGGCCAGGCCTTTGACTGCGGCGATTTTCACTGCATCGCCAGAGGAGATCCTGCGCGTGAGGTTGTTGTCGATCGCCCAGCACAGGCACGCCCCGGCAATCGCGAGCGCCGGCCAGGAGAAAGCGAAATCACCGGGCCGCCAACCGAGGAGCGCGCCGCCGCATACGATCAGGAACATGCCCAGCATGACGCGGCGGTCGAAATTCTCGCGGAACGCGAACCACGCGAGCAGCGCGGTGAACACGCCCTCGAGATTCAGCAGCAGCGATGCCGCCGATGCTGACGTCGCGGCGAGCCCGAGCATGAGCAACACCGGACCGATCACGCCGCCCGAGAGCACCGCGCCCGCGAGCCACCGGCAGTCGCCACGCGCGAGCGGCGCGGGCTGTGTCCCCTGTGCCGCGTGGCGCAGCAACATGAACGCGCTCAATCCCAGGCCCGAACCCGCGTAGAGCAGCCCGGCCAGCATCTCCGGCTCGATCCTGCCCGCGAGGAGCTTCGCGACCGGAATGCTGGCACCGAACAGCGCCGCCCCAGCAAGCGCGTGCCAGACGCCGGTTTTCACGGGATAGCGGCCACCGGCGCCTCCACGCAACAGGCACCCGCGGCGATCCGCCGCGCGCGACGATGCCGGCGTAACGCCCGGGGCACTTCAGGAAATTGCCGCGTTTTCAAGGTTCTGTGCTAGGATATCGAGCGGTTGACCGGATCGCGGTCGCCGAACTATTCATATAACACTCAGAGGGGAAATAGAATGACAAGACTCATCGCGGTTCTGATTGCAGGCATTTTCTCGCTTTCCACCGGCCTCGCGTTCGCCGCCGACAAGCCGGCGGAGAAAAAAGACGAAGTGAAGAAGGAAGTGAAGAAAGACACGAAGAAGGTATCCAAGAAAAAGGCCGCCAAGAAAAAAATGGAGAAGGAAGACAAGAAGTAAGCTTCCCGATTCACGAAAAAAGGCAGGGAGTGCCCTGCCTTTTTTTATTGGTGCGCGGCGTGCAGCCTCCCATTCCCCGGCAGACACCGCAGCCGACCGCAATATTCCCGGATCAGGCGAGCGCCGCGTTGAAACGCCGGCGGATGGTCTCGATGCGCTCGCGATTGACACCGAAGTCCCGGATCCCGAGCCGCGAGGCCGAGCGCACGTGGATGACGCCGGCGTTTTCGTCGACATAGAACTCGACATCGTCGACGTAACCCATGAGCCTGCTCGAGAACTCGGCATAGAGATAGTTGGGCGCTTCATTGACGATCTTCACCCGCTCCATGTCTTTCAGCGCCGCTTTCAGCGCCGCCCGCCCGCTGGCTGGAGAGCCGCTGAACCGGAGCGGCTCGATGTAGTGGCCGGGATCGGTCGCCCTGTCTGCCTGGCTGCTGACGCAGTTGGGCGTGCGCTTGGACGGCGCGAGCCTGCCGTCTGTCACGCCGAGGTTGTCGGGCCGCGTGCCACTGAACAGTCCCACCTGCCCTCCGATCAAAAGCAGCGCCGCGAGCGCGGCGGCGATCGCCGCCGCGGAACGCAGCACCTTTTTCACGATTCCGGCTTATCCTCGCTACCCTGCTCGGCGATCTCCTTGTGCACGGCCGCCATGTCGAGTTCCTTGCCCTTGGCGATGACTTGCTCGAGTCCCGAAGCCGGAATCGCACCAGCCTCGGCGTAGAGGATCACCTGCTCGCGGAAGAACATGAGCGTCGGAATCGAACGGATGTTGAACGCCGCCGCCAGCTCCTGCTCCTCTTCCGTGTTCACCTTGGCGAAAACCACGTCACCGTGCTGTTCCGAAGCCGCCTCGAACGTCGGCGCAAACGCCTTGCAAGGCGCGCACCACGGTGCCCAGAAGTCGACGAGTACCATGTCGTTGCCGGTCACCACCTGTTCGAAATTGTCCTTTGTCAGCGCGACGGTCGCCATCACGGGCCTCAGCAGTTTATCGAGGACCGAGTATAGCAAAGACACCATCGGCCGCAGCTTCGCTGCAACTTCACGCGCGGCCCGGTACTGCGCTCGAGAAATCCAGTCCGCCCGCGACGGCTGATATGATTTCAGGTACAAAATTCATGCATGACTCCATGAGCCCGTACCGCGGGCGCTTCGCGCCATCGCCCACCGGCCCGCTGCATTTCGGCTCGCTGATTGCCGCAGTCGGCAGCTATCTCGATGCGCGCTCGCGCAGCGGCAGCTGGCTGGTGCGCATGGAAGACCTCGACCAGCCGCGCGCGGCGCCCGGCGCCGCCGATGCGATCCTCTCCGCACTCGAAGCCTACGGCTTCGAGTGGGACGGAGAGATCATCCATCAGAGCCGCCGCGACGGCGCATACGCAGATGCGCTGGTGCGCCTCGATCGCATGAAGGCCGTGTTCCCCTGCGCCTGCACGCGAAAGGAGATCGCCGACTCCGCATTATCGCTGCAAGGCGAGCCCGTCTATCCCGGCACCTGCCGCAACGGTTTACCCCCCGGGCGCGCGGGACGCGCCGTGCGCGTGCGCGTCGATGACGCAGTCATAGGATTCGACGACCGTTTGCAGGGACGCGTCGAACAGAACCTCGCCGCCGAAATCGGCGACTTCATGGTCCGCCGCGCCGACGGGCTGTTCGCTTATCAGCTCGCGGTCGTCGTGGATGATGCCGAGCAGGGCATTACCGATGTGGTGCGCGGCGCCGACCTGCTCGCCTCCACGCCGCGGCAAATTCTACTGCAACGCCTGCTTGGCTACCCGATTCCGCGATATCTGCACCTGCCGGTCGCGGTCAATGCTCGCGGCGAAAAGCTCTCGAAGCAGACGCTCGCCACGGCGCTCGACCCCGGTGCTGCGGTCCCGACTCTGCTGCAGACGCTGTCGTTTCTGAACCAGCAGCCGCCGGCCGCGCTCGCGCTCGGCACCCTGCGGGAAGTATGGCGCTGGGCGATTGCCCACTGGGACAGCGGGAAAGCTCCCCGCGAGACGGCGTTGCCGGTGCCCAACGGGGTTTAGGGAAGGTCTGAAGAAATACGGGTTGCGCCGCGAGGCAGGCGAACCCGCAGCGGGAGGCGGCGCGCCGCCGACCGCGGTCTGCATGCGCGCATTTACATTGTGCGGCCAAATTCATTCTGCAAGCAGCGGCTGAAGCGCCGCGCGCAGCTCCGGCGGCAGCGATGCCGGGCGACCGGACAAGCGCTCGACGTAGACATGAACGAAGTGTCCCTGCGCCGCCGCCTGCGGCTCGTCGTTGCGGAAGATGCCGACCTCGTAGCGCACGCTGCTGCGGCCGAGCGCCGCCACCCTCAGACCCGCGTGCACCGTATCGGGGAACGCAATCGCGCTGAAGTAGTGGCACTGAGTTTCCACGACCAGGCCGATCACGGGGCTCTTTTCTATATCGAGAACGCCCTTCTCGATCAGATACCGGTTCACGACGGTATCGAAGTACGAATAATAGACAACGTTGTTGACGTGGCTGTACGGGTCGTTATCCATCCAGCGCGTGGTAATGGCGAGGAAGTGCCTGTAGCGGTCGCGCGTTTCGGGTGCAGGTCTGGACATGATCCTTGGAATATTCTTGCGACGGGGGGCGCGGAGAATCATAACCGTTTTTCTCCGTAGCTCCGGTGCTGATGCGCCGTGGTCGATCGGCAACGAGTGGATGCTCAAAGCCGCAGCATCCGCGATTATGCAAAGGTTTGGCAGCCCTACGTTCGAGCCGTCACCAGCGCGACGCCGATGATCGCCAAACCCATACCGAGCATGGCCGTGCCCGTAAGCGTTTCATGGAAGAGGAAATAGGCTTCGATCGCGGTCGCAGGCGGCACCAGGTAGAACAGACTCGCCACCTTGGTCGCGGCGCCGCGCCGGATGATCAGGGTCAGCAGCGAAATCGCGACAATCGAGAGCACGATGATCAGCCACGCCATCGCCATGATCAGCTCGACGCTCCAGTCAATGCGCCGGGTCTCGAAGGCGAGCGCAAACGGCAGCAGCGCCAGCGCTGCTGCCACGAACTGGATGACCGAGCCCGAGCGCAGATCGAAGCGGCCGCAGAAACACTTCTGATAAACAGTGCCGACGGTGATCGAAACCAGCGCCAGCAGCGCCATGGCGACGCTGAATGGCGACATCCCGTCGAGCGTGATCTTGTTGCCGAGCACCAGCCCCACCCCGCCGAGGCCGAGCAGCAGCCCGGACCATTGCCTTGTCGTGACGCGCTCTCCCAGCAGCGGCGCAGCGGCGAACGCGGTGAGAATCGGCTGCACACCGACGATCAGGGCGGCAAGGCCGGCCGACATGCCGGCGTGGATCGACGCGAACACGCCGCCGAGATAGCCGCCGTGCAGGAGCACGCCCGACACGGCGATATGAACGATCTGGCGCGGCTCGGCAGGCCATGGAGCGCGCCAGGCCAACGTCACCGGCAGCATCAGCGCCACCACCAGCACGAAACGCACACTGAGGAAAGTCATCGGCTCGATATGGGGGAGGCCAAGCTTGGCGGCGACGAAGCCGGTGCTCCAGAAAAATACGAACAGCAGCGGCATTGACCGTATCCAAAGTCCCTCACCCGGCCGAACCACCGTCTTTCCTGCCTCGAAATTGCTCATTTTTAAATTTAACAAATTAAAACAATATGATGACTGTTAGCGCACGCTCGCTTTTTCCAACGGACGACATATATGGGAAAAATTGAGTTAATACAATAACCTAATGTTTTATCTGTTATTTTATAAAAATTCTGAACTGTGATGTTGCAATGCAAAAATTATTCTTGACAGCGATTGTTTTCACTGTAGAATTACAAATGGTGCAGTGCAATAATATTAAGTAACTGGTGTTTCAGCGCAGTGCCGGGGTTACAGGTTCAGATTCTTAAACGCGGTTTCGATTGGAGATAATCATGTACGTCACACCCGAACAAATCGCCGCAACCAACAAGGCCGGCGTCGAGGCCATCGTCGGCTTCGCCAATTCGCAATTTGCCGTATTCGAGCGGCTGTCTGCGCTGAACCTCAACGCAACCCGGGCCGCATTCGAGGACAGCATCAACCACACCAAAGCGCTGCTGAGCGCAAAGGATTTCCAGGAAGCCGCGAACCTGAACGCAGCGGCTGCGCAGCCCGCCCTGGAAAAAGCCGTAGCGTATTCGCGCAATGTGTACGAAGTCGCGACGCAGACGCACGGCGAACTGGCCAAATTCGCCGAAGCGCAAGCGGTGGAGTTTAACAAGAGCATGGCCGGCGTTCTCGACAAGTTCTCGAAGAACGCGCCTGCCGGCTCCGATGTCGCCGTCGCCGCCGTGAAGTCCGCGCTCGCCGCGGCCAACTCGGCCTACGACAGCTTCACCAAGGTTGCCAAGCAGGCGACTGAAATCGCCGAAGCGAATTTCTCCGCCGCGACCTCGGCCGCCAAGGAAGCCACCAAGAAACGCGCCGCTTGATCTGAAGCAGGCAGGTTTCGCGCCCCCAGTCCTCCTCCCTCCTCCTCTCTGGGGGCGCCCTAAAGCCCCGGCGAAAGCCGGGGCTTTTTGTTTTCAACGCGGCCCGACTGTTCAGGCCGCACGCCTTCCCCCTGTGGCGTGGACTGCAATGACTCTCGGCGAGGGCTGCTCGCTGTACAGGTCCTCCACGAGGTCTGCGCGATGCTTCAGGACGGCGCGCTGGTTGATCGAGCCCTTGTCGGTGATCTCGTGCGCGTCGATCGACGGCGGCATCTCGAGCAGCAGCGCGCGTGCGATCCGGTTCGAGCTGCCGGTGCTGCCCGCGGCCATGCACTCGAGCAGCTCATGGAACCGCGCCCGGACCGACCGGTGACCCAGAATATCGGCTACCGTCGCGCCCGCAGGCAGCTCGCGGCAAAGCTCGCGGCAGGCCGCGAGGTTGGGGAAAATCATCACCGCAATGTCGTCGCGGTCGTGCCCGGCGATCACCACGTCCTGAATGCAGGGAGCGCCATCCAGGATCACCTTCGCCCTGAGTGCGCCCACGCTTACCCAGGTGCCGGTGGACAGCTTGAAGTCCTCGGCGATGCGGCCATCGAACAGAAGGCCTTTGAGCGGATCGTCCGCATCGACCCACTTGGCCGCGTCGCCCATGCAGTAGTAGCCCTCTTCGTCGAAGGCGGAGCGCGTGAGCGCCTCGTCGCGCCAGTAGCCCGGCGTGACGTTCGGCCCGCGGACGCGGATCTCCGTTTTTTCTCCGTTGGGAACCAGTTTCACTTCGAGACCCGGCGCCGGAAGCCCGATCACGCCCGAGCGCCCGCCGGCGTCCCAGTTTCCGCACAGAGCGAAGGGGGCCGTTTCGGTGGAGCCGAGGCCGGTGACCAGCGGAATGCGCTCGCCGCATGTCTCAACCGCCAGCTGCTCGAGCGCATCCCACACGTGCTGCGACATGGCGGCGCCGGCGTAGAGCAGCATGGAAAGCCGGCTGAAGAACTTTTGCCGCAGCGCCGGCTCGCGGCGGAAATACGGGATGATCTCCTCGTAGCCCTTCGGCACGTTGAAATAAAAAGTGGGCGCGATTTCCCTCAGGTTCCGGATGGTCTTTTCGATCCCGCCCGGAATCGGCTTGCCGTCATCGATGTAGAGCGAGCCGCCGTTGTAGATGGCCATGCCGAAGTTATGGTTCCCGCCCGCGGTGTGATGCCACGGCGACCAGTCCAGCAGCACCGGCGGCGTGTCTCCCAGGAATGCCAGCGTCTGCAGGATCATCTGCTGATTGCAGCAGAGCATTCGCTGCGTGTTGATCACACCCTTGGGGTACGCCGTGGACCCTGAGGTGAAAAGAATCTTCGCCACGGTGTCCGGTCCGACGCGCTCGTATGCGCGTTCGACCGCCCCGGTGGCGGTCGCGCCTTCGAGTTCCCCGAACTGCGTTGCCCGCCGGCCCTTCGGCGCACGATCGCTCACCACCAGCTCGGTGTCCGGCGGCACCGCGGCCGCAATCGCGCGGCCGTATTCGACGCCGTCGGCGGCGAACACGAGCCCCGGCTTGAGCAATCCCAGGATGTGCCGCAGCCGGGCGAAATCGGAGGACACGAGCGAATATGCCGGCGACACCGGCGCATAGAGAACGCCCACATGCATCGCGGCATTCGCGAGCAGCGCGTGCTCGATGTCGTTCCCGGAGAGAATCACGACCGGGCGATCCGCCGACAATCCCCGGTTCAGCAGCGCCTGCCCGATCGAGCGCACGAGCCTCAACGTCTGCGCGTAATCCAGTTCCCGCCAGCGATCGTTGTGGTCGCGGCCGGCGATGTAGATGCGCCCGGGAGACTCGCGCGCCCAGTGCGCGAGGCGCTCGGTCAGAGTCCTTGGATAGGCGCCGAGCGGATACGGCGAGCGGAGATAGGCGATCCCGCCGGAAGTCTTGGAAACGGTCGCCCCGATCGGTCCGAAATGAACCTGCCGGAATGGAGCGATCGCCATCAGCTCTTCCTCACTTTGGGAGCGCGCTTGTCGAGGAAGTTCTGCATCCGCCGCTTCGCTTCGGGATCGGCTTGGGCGACGCCCGAGATCAGCGCTTCCATGAACATGCCGTGGTCCTGCCCGGCCTCCGCGATCCGCGGCAGCGCGTGCATGACCGCGAAATTGGTCAGCGGCGCGTTCTTCGCGATCGCCCTTGCCAGCTCGATGCCCTTCTTCAGGCCCTCTCCGGGCGCCGTCAGGTAATGGGAGAGCCCGATCTTCTGGCCTTCTTCGGCGGAATAGACGCGCCCTGTCAGCATCATGTCGGTCATCCGCGACGCGCCGATGATCCGCGGCACGCGCACCGACCCGCCGCCGCCGACGAAGATTCCCCGCTGGCCTTCGGGAAGCGCGTAAAACGCCGAGGTCTCGGCTACTCGAACGTGCGCGGCGCAGGCGAGTTCGAGCCCGCCCCCGACCACCGCACCGTGCAGCACGGCGACGACCGGCACCGAGCCGAACTGAATCCGGTCGAAAGCGCGGTGGCCCATGATCGAGTGCGCCATGCCCTGCGCGGCGGTGAGCTGCTTCAGCTCGGACAGATCGAGGCCGGCGCAGAAATGCTCGCCTTCGCCATACAACACGGCGGCGCGGACGTCTGCGGGAACACTCGAGAAGTAATTTTCCATGCCGGAGAAAAGCACATCGTTCAGGGCGTTGCGCTTGGCCGGACGGTCCAGACGCACCAGCGCGATGTCGCCGTCGCGCTCGACGCGCAACGATCCCTGCGCCGGGTTCGCCGATCCGCCGCTCGATCTCGGGCCTCGCATGTCCACGCCTCCACGAAGGTTTTTCTTCATTTATAACGCATAACTATTACACGTTCCCGGCGCCGCGCGCCTCACCCCTATGCAGCGGGTTCCCAGTTTCCGCCGAGCGCGGTTACGCCCTGCTTCATCCGCTCGATCGCCGGCGCCACTTCTCCGGGCGCTCCGCGCACGCCGAGCTCGATGTGGCGGCGCACGCCTTTCTCGCCCAGGCTGGGCAGGCTGAACGACTTCAGCCCGCGGTAGCGCGACTCGATCTCCAGCATGAGCGGCGTGACGGTGGATTCGGGCAGGTCGTAGACCATGATCGAGGCTTCCGCCTCCGGCGTGCGATGGAACAGATGCGGATAGCGCCGGTCGAGCACCCACTCGACCATGGGCCAGGCCATCACCGGAAAGCCCGGGACGAAGTGATGATCGCCGAGGGAGAACCCGGGGATGCGGTTGTAGGGATTGGGAATGATGCTCGATCCGAGGGGAAATTCGCCCATCTTGAGGCGCTGCGGCGTGATTTCCATGTCGGTGCGCGAGCGAATCGCGGCCTCCGCCTCCGGATGCAGCGCCAGCTCCACGCCCGCCGCGGCCGCCGCGCACTGGCGCGTGTGGTCGTCGGGCGTCGCGCCGATGCCGCCGAAGCTGAAGACGATGTCGCCGGATGCCAGCGTGCGCCTGAGCGTTGCGGTGATGAGTTCGGGCCTGTCGCCGAGGTATTGGCACCAGTCGAGCCTCAGGCCGCGCGCGGCGAGGATCTCCACCGCCTTGGCGAAGTGCTTGTCCTGGCGTTTGCCGCGGACGATCTCGTCGCCGATGATGATGACGCCGAAGTTCACGTCACGCCCGCGTCGCCGCGCCTTCGATCGGCTCGCTGCGCAGCTCGCGCAGCCGCTCGAGGCCGTAGTGGATGAATGCCAGCCCGCCGTATACCGGCATGAAAAGCCCCAGAAGCGGAATGTGGCCGATGAGCGCGAGCGCCACGCCAAGCAGGAACAGCTCGCCGCGGTGGCGACGGACGATTTCATCGATTTCCGCGGCGCTTCCATGCTCGGCGAGCGCATCGTAGCGAAACACGCGCTGGTTGAAATAGCCGAGCAGCAGTAGCGGAAGCAGCGGCCACAGCAGCGGGATGAGCCAGAGCGGCAGCGTCACCGCCGCCAGCGCGAGAAACAGAACGAGCGCGACCGCCGCGTTCCAGACACCACCCGCCAGCGTGCCGCCTTCCCTGCGGGCGAGCCCGGGATAATCGCGCTCCCCGACATGCACCGCCATCGCCGGCATCGACACCAGGCCGATGATGAGCACCGCGGTAATCAGCACCAGCGGCACGAACAGCAACAGCAGCAACACCCAGCCGAGCCAGGCGGCGATCAGCGTGAAGGGCCAGATCGTGATCGTCCATTCAACCAGCGCCGACTGGTGCAGCTGCACATCGATCCAGCTTGCCGCCTGGCCCCAGTACAGCAGCGCGAGCGTGATCCAGACGACGAGCGCGACGATCACCGGCCAGATCATCAGCCAGAACATCTTCGGGTGCAGCAGGCTCACGAGCGCCTTTACCAGTGCCCCAAGAATTCTTTCCACTAGCAATCCCCCGAAACGCCCCGCGAGATGAGCGGCTGCGGCAGCCGCTGCCATACACGCCCTACCGCAAATCAGCCGCTCCATCTCGCGGAGTTAAACCGGCGCGAAGCGCAAGCTTCGCGTCCAGCATTAACGATTCATAGCTTGCCACATTTTGGCCAATCGCTTCACCGATACCGGCACCGGCGTCTTCAGCTCCTGGGCGAAGAGCTGCACGCGCAGCTCCTCGATCAGCCAGCGGAACTGCTCCATCTGCGGATCGCGTCCGCCCGACTTTACCTGTCTCATCTGCTCGCGTTGCCACTGCGACAGCAACGGCGAGAGTTCCGCGGCGAGCCGCGCGTCGCGCTGCGGGTCGGCGCGCACCTTCTCCAGCCGCAGGCTCGCCGCCTTGAGATAGCGTGGAAAATGCTGCAGCCGCTCGTAAGGCGTCTCGCCGACGAAGCGCTTCGGCAGCAGGCGCGCGGCGCTCTCCTGCAGGTCGCGGCAGGCATCGGGGAACGCCTTCGACATCTGTTGCAGCTTTTTCTGCAGCGCCTGGTGCTCGGCGAGAATCGCCGCGACGAGGCGCGCGATCTCCTGTGCCAGCAGGCCGACCCGCGAACGCGCCTCGCCGAGACGCTGCTCGAACTCCGCACGCGTCCGCGGCCACGGTGCCTGCATGCAGGCACGATCGAACGCCGCCGCGAGCAACTGGGCCTTGAGCTCGGCCGCCTCGCCGAAAGCGGCGAATTGCAGCGCCATCGCCTGCAGGCCAGGCAGGTTTTTCTCGATGTGGCGCGCCTGCTCCTTCAATTGCAGCATGAACAGCCGCCGCAGGCCGGCGCGATGCATCTCGCGCGCCTTGTCGGCGGAGTCGAGCAACTCGAGGCTGACGCTGTCGCCGTGGTCCACGAGCGCCGGATGACCGATCAGCGTCTGCGTGCCACGGCGGACTTCCATGACCTCCTCGAGCTCGCCGAAGTCCCAGCCGGTCAGCTTCGCGAACTCGGGGGCGGTCCGCACCAGCTCGGAGAACCGCTCGCCCGCTCTTTCCCCCAGCTCGGCGCGCAGCTGCGCGAGATTGCGCCCCATCGCGAGCTGCCGGCCGTGCTCGTCGACGATGCGGAAATTCATCGACAGGTGCGCGGGCAGCGTCTCCGGCCGGAAGGCGTCGGACGGGATGGCGAGATTCAGCTCGCGGCGGGCGTGGCGCGCGATCGCCGCGGCCAGCGGCACGTCCTGCGCCTCGTTCGCGGCAAGGAAGGCGTCGGCGAATTCGGGCAGCGGCCCGAGCTGGTGACGCAACTTTTGCGGCAGCGATTTGGCGAGCAGCATGACCTTCTCGCGCCGCGGCCCCGGCACCAGCCAGTCGCACTGCGAAGCGTCGATCTGGTTGAGCGCGACGAGCGGCGCGGTCAGCGTCACGCCGTCGCGCGGCGAGCCCGGCTCGTGATGGTATTCGAGCGCGAAGCTGCGCCCGGCCATCCCGATCTGATGGGGAAATCTTGCGGTGGTGATGCCGGCCGCTTCGTGCCGCATCAGGTCTTCGCGCCTGAGGAACAGGAGCTTCGGGTTCTTCGCCTCGGCTTCGCGGCGCCAGGCATCGAAGTCCGGGCCGTTGTGCATGCCCCCGGGAACCAGGCTGTCGTAGAAGGCGTAGATCAGCTCGTCGTCCACCAGCACGTCCGGCCGTCGCGACTTGTGCTCGAGCTGCTCGATCTCGCGGACGAGCTTGCGGTTATGCAGGAAGAACGGCGCGTGCGTCTCGTAATCGCCCGCGACCAGCGCCTGGCGGATGAAAACCTTGCGTGACTCGACCGGGTCCATCGGGCCGTAGTGGACGCGCCGGTTGGTGTAGAGCGGCAGGCCGTAGAGCGTGGCGCGCTCGAACGCGGCCACGTGCGCCGGCTTCCTCTCCCAGTGCGGATCGGCCTGGTGGCGCTTCACCAGATGCGCGCCGATCGTCTCCAGCCAGCCGACCTCGATGGCGGCGACGCAGCGCGCGTACAGCCGCGTCGTTTCGGTGATTTCCGCCGCCATGATCCAGCGCCCGGCCTTCTTTCCCACGCCCGAGCCGGGATGCACCCAGAACCGGATCCCGCGGGCGCCGAGATAGTCGCCCTCCTCGGTCTTCATGCCGGCGTTGCCGAGCAGCCCGGCGAGCAGCGCGCGATGCACCTGCGGGTAGCTCGCCGGCGTCTCGGACTGCCGCCAGCCCAGCTCGGCGACGAATTCCTTCAGCTGGCCGTGGATGTCGCGCCATTCGCGCATGCGGTTGAACGAGAGGAAGTTTTCGCGGCAGGTTTGAATAAGCTTGCGGCCGGACTTTTTGTGCACAAGCATCTCTTCGAAAAACCTCCAAAGCCTGAGGTAGGCGAAAAAATCCGATCTCTCGTCGTCGAACTTTTTCTGCGCCTCGTCGGCGGCGCCGGCGCGCTCGTGCGGCCGCTCGCGCGGGTCCGGCACCGACAGCGCCGCGGCGATGATGAGGACTTCGCCCAGCGCGTTCTCCGCTTTCGCGGCGAGCACCATGCGGCCGATGCGCGGGTCCAGCGGCAGCTTCGCCAGCTGCCGGCCGGTCTCGGTCAGCTCACGCGCTTCGTCGACGGCGCCGAGCTCCGCGAGCAGCGCATAGCCGTCCTGGATCGCTTTCGCCTCCGGCGGATCGATGAACGCAAACTCCTCGACCGTACCCAGGTCCAGCGCCTTCATGCGCAGGATCACGCTCGCGAGCGATGCGCGCAACACCTCCGGATCGGTAAACGCCGGGCGCAGCTTGAAGTCGTCCTCGGCGTAAAGCCGGATGCAGACGCCGCTCGCGACGCGGCCGCAGCGCCCGGCGCGCTGCGTCGCCGCCGCCTGCGAGACGGGCTCGACGCGAAGCTGCTCGACCTTGTTGCGGTAGCTGTAGCGCTTCACGCGCGCGAGGCCCGCATCCACCACGTAGCGGATTCCGGGCACGGTCAGCGAAGTCTCGGCGACGTTGGTCGCGAGCACAATGCGCCGCCCGCCGTGCGGCTTGAACACGCGCTCCTGCTCCGCCGCCGAGAGCCGCGCGAACAACGGCAGGATTTCCGTGTGCGCGGGATGGTGCTTTCTCAGGGTCTCCGCCGCCTCGCGGATTTCGCGCTCGCCGGGCAGAAACACCAGCACGTCGCCCTCCCCCCCACCAATGCGCGCCAGCTCGTCCACGGCATCGGCGATCGCCTGGTTGAGGTCGTAATCTTCTTCGCCAGCATCGATCGGCCGGTAACGGACTTCGACCGGGTACAGCCGGCCCGAAACCTCGATCACCGGAGCACCGCCGAAATACTTCGAGAACCGCTCGGCGTCGATGGTCGCCGAGGTGATTATGAGTTTCAACCCCGGGCGCCGCGGCAACAGCTGCCTGAGGTAACCCAGCAGGAAATCGATGTTGAGGCTGCGCTCGTGCGCCTCGTCGATGATCAGCGTGTCGTACCGCCGCAGCTCGCGGTCGCCCTGCGTTTCCGCCAGCAGGATGCCGTCGGTCATCAGCTTGATATAGGAGCGCGGACCGACTTTGTCGGTGAAACGGATCTTGTAGCCGACCGCTCCGCCCAATTCGGTCTTCAGTTCCTGCGCGATGCGCGCGGCGGTGGCGCGCGCCGCGATGCGTCGCGGCTGGGTGTGGCCGATGAGGCCTTCGACGCCGCGGCCGAGCTCGAGGCAGATCTTCGGCAGTTGCGTCGTCTTGCCCGAGCCGGTCTCGCCGCAGACGATCACGACCGGGTTCGCGGCGATCGCCCCGGCGATCTCGTCGCGCCGGGCGGAGATCGGCAACTCGGGCGGAAACTCGGGCCGCGGCCGCAACGCGCGCCGTTGCTCGAGCTCAACCGGGGAAAACGCCATCAGCAGACAAGACCGCCGGGCCTGAACGGACGATGCGCGCCGCTCATTCCCGACCGAGCAACCGCCCGACGTAACGCGCCAGCAGATCGACTTCGAGATTCACGCGGCCACCGCGCTTGAGGTGCTTCAGCGACGTAGCCGCGAGCGTGTGCGGAATCAGGTTGACCTCGAACTCGCCGCCCTCGGCGGCGTTGACCGTGAGGCTGACGCCTTGCACCGTGATCGAGCCCTTGCGGGCGATGTAGCGCGCAAGCTCCGCCGGTGCGCGCACGCGTAGCAGGCGGCTCTCGCCCGCGGGATCGAAGCGCACGACCTCGCCGACACCGTCGACGTGTCCGGCAACGAGGTGGCCGTCGAGCCGGTCGGCGAGCCGCAGCGCCTTCTCCAGATTCACCTCGCCGGGCTCGCTCAGGCCCGCAGTGCAGCGAAGGGTTTCCTGCGACACGTCGACATCGAAGCCGGAGGCGGTCGTGGCGACGACGGTGAGGCAGGCGCCGTTGACGGCGATGCTGTCGCCGGCGGAAACGTCCTCCATTACGAGCGCGCCGGCATCGATGGCGAGGCGCAGGCCGCCCTCGCGCTGCTCCACCTTTTCGATGCGTCCGATTGCCGCGACGATGCCGGAGAACACGGTCAGCCCGTCCGCGCGAGAATGCGAAGGTCCGCGCCGATCCGCTCCACCCCGCGGATCGTCAACGGTGTCGCCTGCGAAAGCCCGGTGAGCTCGGGCAGATAGAACATGCCGCGGCCGGAATCGCCGATCAGACTCGGCGCGAGATAGACGAGCAGTTCGTCGACCACGCCCGCCTGGAGCAGCGAGCCGTTCAGCTTCGCGCCCGCCTCGACGTGGATTTCGTTGAATTCGCGCCGCGCGAGTTCCTGCATCAGCTCGAACAGCTCGACCTTGCCGCGCTCGTTGGGGATGAGCGCGACTTCGGCGCCCGCGGCCTCGAGCGCCGCGATCTTCTTAGCGTCGTTCACCGCGCCGACGACCAGTGCCTGGCCGCCCTTGAGTAGACGCGCTGCCGGTGAAATCTCGAGCTTCGAATCCACCACTATCCTGAGCGGCTGGCGCGGCGTTTCGATCCCGCGCACATTGAGCTGAGGATCGTCGTCCCTGACCGTGCCGACGCCGGTGAGGACGGCGCAGGCGCGCGCGCGCCAGCGGTGGCCGTCTGCCCGAGCGGCCTCGCCGGTGATCCACTGGCTTTTTCCATTGGCCAGCGCAGTGCGGCCATCGAGGCTCGCGGCGATCTTCATTCGCACCCACGGCCGCCCGCGCGCCATGCGCGCGGCGAAGCCGATGTTCAGCTCGCGCGCTTCCTCTTCCATCAGCCCGCTCTCGACGCGCATGCCGGCGGCGCGCAGCTTTACGAATCCTCCACCGGCGACTTTCGGATTCGGATCCCGCATCGACGCCACCACGCGCGCCACGCCCGCAGCGACAATGGCATCGGCACAGGGCGGCGTGCGGCCGTAATGGCTGCAGGGCTCGAGGTTGAGGTAGAGCGTCGCGCCGCGGGCGCGCGCGCCGGCCTCGGACAGCGCCAGGACCTCGGCGTGCTGCTGGCCGGCTTTTTCGTGCCAGCCGGTCCCCACCACGTCACCGTCCTTGACGATCACGCAGCCGACGCGCGGATTGGGCGTGGTCGTATACAGCCCGCGCGCGGCGAGCTCGAGCGCCTGCTGCATGAATCGATGATCGGCCGCGGAGAAGGACATGGTCTGGAATCCGACCGCAAATCAAAACGTCAAGGGCGCAGAGGGGTTCAGACATTCCTCCGCGCCCTCTGCGGCGAAGCTATTTCACGCTCTTGGCGCGGCCGCGCTTGCCGCCGGGTTTCTTCACTTCGAGGATCGCCTCGTGAAAATCGTCCACGCGCTGGAAATCCTCGTACACGGACGCGAAGCGGATGTAGGCGACGTCGTCCATCTTCTTCAGCTCGCGCATGACCATCTCGCCGATGATGCGGCTCGGCACCTCGCGCTCGCCCAGCGCGAGAACGCGCTGCTCGATGCGGGTGATGGCCTGATCGACGTACTCGGTCGGCACCGGCCGCTTGTGCAGCGCGCGCATGAAGCCGGTGCGGATCCTCTCCCGGTCGTAGGGCATGCGGTGGCCATTCGTCTTCACCACCATCGGCATCGACAGCTCGACGCGCTCGTAGGTGGTGAAGCGCTTGCCGCATTCCTCGCACTCGCGCCGGCGGCGCACGCTGTCGCCGTCCTCGGAGAGCCGCGAGTCTATGACCCCGGTGTCCTCAGCCTTGCAGTACGGACATTTCATGGCGAAAAACTACCTCGGTTGGCCTCATGACGTTTTTCCGCCCGCTGCTCAGGCAGGAACCTTCTCCCGTGCCGCCTCGGCGCGATACACGGGGAACCGGCGGCACAACTCGGCGGTTTCGGTGGCCACCCGCCTGATCGCTTTTTCGTCCTGCGGCGCGTCGAGCACGTCGGCGATCAGGTTTCCAAGGCGCGCGGCTTCGGCCTCGCGGAAGCCGCGCGTGGTCATCGCCGGCGAGCCGATGCGGATGCCGCTGGTGACGAAGGGTTTCTGCGGATCGTTGGGGATGGCGTTCTTGTTGACGGTGATGTGCGCGCGGCCGAGCGCGTCCTCGGCATCCTTGCCGGTGATGTTCTTGGCGCGCAGATCGACCAGGAACATGTGGCAGTCGGTGCCGCCGGAGACGATGCGCAGGCCGCGGGACTGGAGCGTGCTCGCCGTGGCCTTCGCGTTCGCGATCACCTGTTTCTGGTAGTCGCGGAACCCGGGCTCGAGCGCTTCCTTGAATGCCACCGCCTTCGCGGCGATCACGTGCATCAGCGGCCCGCCCTGGAGAGTCGGGAAGATCGCGGAGTTGAGGATCTTCTCGTGCTCGGCGCCGGCGAGGATCAGCCCGCCGCGCGGGCCGCGCAGCGTCTTGTGCGTGGTGCTGGTGACGAAGTCGGCGATCCCCATCGGGCTCGGATACAACCCGGTGGCGATCAGCCCGGCGTAATGCGCGATATCGGCCATCAGCCATGCACTCGCCTCGTCGGCGATGCCGCGCAGCCGCTGCCAGTCGATCACGCGCGAATACGCCGAGGCGCCGGCAACGATCATGCGCGGATGGTGCTCGCGCGCAAGGCGCTCGACTTCGTCGTAGTCGATTGTCTCGCCGGCGTTCAGGCCGTAGGAGAGCGCATGGTAGAGCTTGCCGCTGGCGTTCACCCCCGCGCCGTGCGTGAGATGCCCGCCGTGCGCGAGTGACATGCCGAGGAGAGTGTCGCCCGGCTTGAGCACCGCCATGTACACCGCCTGGTTCGCCTGCGAGCCCGAATGCGGCTGGACGTTGGCGTATTCGCAGCCAAACAGCCGCCTGGCGCGCTCGATCGCGAGGGTTTCCGCGATATCGACGAAGGCGCAGCCGCCGTAATAGCGCTTGCCCGGGTAGCCTTCGGCGTACTTGTTGGTGAGCTGCGACCCTTGGGCCTCAAGCACCGCCGGGCTGACGTAGTTCTCCGAGGCGATCAGCTCGATATGATCTTCCTGGCGCTGGTTTTCCTGCTGGATCGCGGCCCAGATCTCCGCGTCGGCTTGCTGCAGGTGCTTGTCGGGGTCGAACATTTGTTATCGGCGTGACGGGAAAAAAACATTTTATCATGGCCGGCGCGGCTGCCGGCGCCAGCTTGCAGCGTCATCCCGCTGATTCGCCGACGATCTTTTCAAATGGGTACAATGGAAACGCAACCATCGATAGATGGCGTGCGCGAAAGGACAGCCTTGGCTCCGAAAGAAGACCCGGCGAAACCGGAGTTCTGGGAAAAGCGCTTTCGCGAAGGCGTGACGCCCTGGGATGCGGCCCGCGTTCCCGCCGCGCTCGGGCAGTTTCTCGAGACCGAGCCGCGCGGGCAGCGCGTGCTGATCCCGGGCTGCGGCTCGGGCTATGAGGTGCGCGCTTTCGCCGCGGCCGGATTCGACGCGCTCGCAATCGATTACGCCGCCGCCGCGGTGGAGCGGGCGCAACAAACATTGGGGCCGCTTGCGCGCCTGGTCCGGTTCGCGGATTTTTTCGAATTCGATGCGGACGGGCCGTTCGATCTGGTCTACGAACGCGCTTTCCTGTGCGCCCTGCCGCGGCGCCTGTGGCCGGCCTACGCACTGCGCGTCGCGGAACTGCTGCGTCCCGGAGGGCGGCTCGCCGGCTTTTTCTTTTTCGACGACAACGAACGCGGCCCGCCTTTCGGGCTCAAGGCAGGCGAGCTCGAAGCCTTGCTCGGCGGGCATTTCGAGCGGATGGCTGACGCGGCGGTCGATGACTCGATCGCGGTGTTCGTCGGCAGGGAGCGGTGGCAGGTGTGGCGGCGCAAGCCGGAGGTTTGATCTGGATCAGATGCCGGCCCGGCAGTGCGGTTAGCATGGCTCCGACGAGCGATCTTTACGTGGAGGCCAGCATGAAAATCAATGTCGGCAGCATCGACCGGGTAATTCGCGTGGTCGTCGGGCTGGGTATTCTCAGCCTGCTGTTTTTCCTCGAAGGCAATGCCCGCTGGTTCGGGCTGATCGGTCTCGTACCGTTGTTCACCGGACTGTTCAGCTTCTGCCCCGTGTACACCCTTTTCGGCTTCAGCACCTGCCCGCCGCAGGAAAAACCCCAGTAAAGCGCGCGCGGCTACTGCAGCAGGCGGCACGCTTCTTTCAGGTCGACGTTGCCGCCGGAGAGAATCACGCCGACGCGCTTGCCGGTAACCGGCAGGCGGCGCTCGAACAGGCCGGCGGCGCCAAGCGCGCCGGTCGGCTCGACCACGATTTTCATGCGCTCCCAGAGATAGAACATCGCGCGCGCGAGTTCGGCGTCGCTCACCGTCACCACGTCGTGCACATAGGCGAGCAGCAGCGGAAACGTCACCTTTCCGAGGGAAAGGGTGCGCGCGCCGTCCGCGATGGTGTCCGGGTTGTGGCAGGTTTGCAGCGTTTTTGTCCTGAACGAGCGCGTCGCGTCGTCACCCGCCTCGGGCTCGACGCCGATCACGCGGCAGGCCGGCGCGAGATGTGAAGCGGCCACCGCGCAGCCCGAAATCAATCCGCCGCCGCCGCAGGGCACGAAAAGATAATCCAGCGGTCCGGCATCCTCCAGCAGCTCCATCGCCGCCGTCCCCTGGCCGGCGACGACGTGAGGGTGATCGAAGGGCGGAATCAGCGTCAGCCCGCGCTCGCGCGCGATCGACTCGCTGAGCGCCTCGCGCGACTGCGAATGGCGGTCGTAGAGCACGACTTCGGCACCGTAGCCGCGCGTCGCTTCCAGCTTCACGGCGGGAGCGTCCGCCGGCATGACGATGGTGGCGCGGATGCCCAGAAGCTTGCCGGCAAGCGCCACCGCCTGCGCGTGGTTGCCCGACGAGTAAGCCAGCACGCCGCGCCGGCGCGCCTCAGGCGAGAGCTGCGACAGCGCGTTGAACGCGCCGCGGAACTTGAATGCGCCCGTGCGCTGGAAGTTCTCGCACTTGAAGAGCACCTCGGCGCCGGTGCGCTTGTTCACCGTGCGCGAAGTCAGAACCGGCGTGCGCTGCGCATGGCCGGCGAGCCGCGCGGCGGCAGCGACGATGTCCGCGTATCGGACCGTGTTGGCGTCGTCGTCGGGAGCATTCATGCAGGGTTGAGGCCTGTCTTTCGGTACCGAATTTTACGCCGCCGCGTCTTCGGCGCGCTACGTCTGGTCGAGGCTTGCGGCAGGCAGATGGGAAACGTCGCCCCAGGATTCCAGCGTCCAGCGGCCGGCGGCGTAGCGGAACGTGTTGAGACTGGCGTTGTGGAGCGCGTAGTCGCGCCTGGCATAGAGCGGCATCCCGTGCGCGAGCCGATGCATGATCCCGAGCACGCCGCCGTGGGTGACCACGGCAATGCGCCTGCCGGCCGTGCGCCCGGCGATGGCGGCGAGCGCCGCGGTCACGCGATCGCGGAAGCGGGCCGCGCTCTCTCCGCCGGATGCGGCGTGATGCGGATCGCGGCTGCGGAGTTTTTCGTATTCCGCCGGAAAGTCGCGCTCGATCTCGGCAAAGGTACGGCCTTCGAAGACGCCGTAGTTGCGCTCGCGCAGCGCCGCGTCGAAGACGACCGGCAGCCCGGTGGCGGCGGCGATCGGCGCCACGGTCTGGCGCGTGCGCCCGGCGTCGCTGGAGAACAGCGCATCGACGCCCTCGCGCGCGAGGCGTGCGGCCAGTGCGTGCGCCTGCGCGTGGCCGGTTTCGGTGAGCGGGCTGTCGGCGTTGTAGCCCTGGATGCGGCCGGCGCGGTTCCACTCGGTCTCGCCATGGCGGATCAGGATCAACAACGACTCAGCCACGGCGTCCCTTCATCCAGCGAATGAAATGCGGGCGGCGCGAACCGGGGGCTTCGGTGAGCACGCACGTGTCCATGCCGGCGCGCTTGAGGCGCACCTCGAACGACTGCAACTGGTCGCGGCGGAAAGCGTGCAGAGTCACCCGTTCCCCGGGACGCCGCTGCGCCAACATCGCATCGAGTCCGCCCTGCCCGATGCGCAGTCCGTCCACGGCGACGATGACATCGCCGGCCGCGAGTCCCGCCTCCAGCGCCGCGCCGCCCTCCAGCACGTGCGTGACCGCGATGTCCTTGCCTTCCGCCCGCGTGCGGATTCCGAGCATTGCCGGCCCGGCGAGATTTTTCGATCCGGCGGGCCGGCCGCCCCTGTCGGCGGACGACTCGGCCGCGCGCAAATCCATTTTCACGCCGTGCGTCGCCAGCAATTCCTCCAACGGCAGCTCGCGGGTGGCGCGCAGCCAGTCATTGAAATGCCGCCGCAGCTTCAGGCCCGTGACCTGCTCGGCGAGACGCTCGATGCCGTCTTCCTCCACGCCGACGCCGGTGAGGCCATGGCGCCGCCACAGCGCGCGCATCACGTCGTCGAGCGATTTCCGTCCGCGCGTCCGCGCCCGGATCGCGAGGTCGAGGCACAGCGCGACGAGGCTGCCCTTGCCGTAGTAGCTGACGCCGGAGTTGGGCGAATTCTCGTCCTGGCGGTAATGCTTGATCCAGGCGTCGAAGCTCGATTCGGCCACGCTCTGCCTGCGCCGGCCCGGAGTGCGCAGATAAGCGGTGACCGAGCGGCCGAGCAGCTCGAGATAGTCATTTTTCCCGATCAGTCCGCAGCGGACGAGCGCGAGGTCGTCGTAGTAGGAGGTGATGCCCTCGAACGCCCACAGCAGCACGGTGTAGTTTTCGCGGTCGAGATCGTAGGGCGCGAACGCCGCCGGCTTGATGCGCTTCACGTTCCAGGTGTGGAAGTATTCGTGGCTGCACAGGCCGAGGAAAGTGCGGTAACGCTCGCCCACCTCCTTGTCGCCCGTCCGCGGCAGATCGTCGCGCGAGCACAGCAGCGCGGTGGAAGCGCGATGCTCCAGGCCGCCGTAGCCCTCGCCCGTCGCGGTGACGAGGAATACGTAGCGCTCCATTGGAGCAGGCTCGCCGAAAAAGCGGATGTGCTGCTCGCACATGCGCTTCAGGTCGCGGCACAGCCGCGCCGTATCGGCACGATGGCGGCCGGTGATGACGATGTCGTGCGGCACGCCGCACGCCCGGAACGTCGCCAGCGTGAATTCGCCCATCTCGACCGGATGGTCGATCAGCTCGTCGTAGTTCGCGGCGACGTAAGCGCCAAAACCGTGGCGCCCGGCGTTTTTCCGGCCCGCTTCCACCCCGGCCTTCGGCCGCATGGCGGTGGCGACGCGCCAGTTGCGGTAGCGCGTACCGTTCGGCCGCAGGATCTCGACTGCGCACGGCGCGTCCTCCCGCCCGGGCACGCGCAGGAATACGCAGGGGCCGTTGAAGAATGCGTGCGTCGTATCGAGGTGCGCGCCGCGCACCGACAGATCCCAGGCGTAAATTTCGCAAGTGACGCTGAGCGGACCCGCGGTTGCCGCCGCACGCCAGGTATGCTTGTCGAGTTTCTCCAGCCGCACGGGCCTGCCGCGGCTCTCCGCGCGGATGGAGACGATGTGCCGCGCGAATTCGCGGATCATGTAGCTGCCGGGAATCCAGGCCGGCAGCGCGAACGACTGTCCCGAAGGATCGGGATCGGCGACGGCGCAGCTCACCTCGAACAGATGCGCTTCGGGCCGCGCGGGCTGGATGGTGTAGCGGATCGGTGGGTTCACGTCGTCATTGTGCCGCAGCGCGCGCCACGAGAATTCGGGCCGCTAGCGGATCACCAGCGTGATGCGATATTCGCCGCGCAGCAGCGACAATCGCAGCGGGCTCTCGTTCGCGCGCAGCGCGGCGAGGAACTCGGCGACCGAGCGCACGCGGCGCCCGCCGACGCCGTAGACGATGTCGCCGGGACGCAGGCCGTTGCGGAACGCCGCGCTGCCGCGCTCCACTGCTGTGACGATGGCACCGTCAACCTGCCCGTACATGGGCATGCCGGGCTCGATGTTCGAGACGCGCGCGCCGGCGAGCTGCGGCACCGATTCGCCGGGGACGTTGGTCGCGGCGAACAACTCGCCGATGCGCGCCCGCAGCTTGAGCGGCCGGCCGTCGCGCAGCACCTGCAGCTGCACCTCCTCGCCCACCGGCGTGAGCCCGACGCGGTTCCTGAAATCGCCGGAATTGCGCACCGGACGCCCGTTTGCCGCGGTCACCACGTCCTTCGGCCGCAGTCCCGCCTTTTCGGCCGTCGAACCGCGCTCCACCTGCACCACCAGGGCGCCTTCGGTCACGTTGACGCCGAACTGGTGGGCAAGGTCCGGCGTCAGATCCTGCGTCGACACGCCCAGCCGCCCGCGCCGCATTTCGCCGAAGCGCAGGATCTGCTCCATCACCGCGCGCGCCATGTTGACCGGTATCGCAAAGCCGATGCCGACGTTGCCGCCCGAGGGGCCGATGATGGCGGTGTTGATGCCGACCAGCTCGCCGCGCAGGTTCACCAGCGCGCCGCCGGAATTGCCGGGATTGATCGAAGCATCGGTCTGGATGAAGTCCTCGTAGCCCTCGATGCCGAGGCCGCTGCGGCCGAGCGCGCTGACGATGCCCGAGGTCACCGTCTGGCCGATGCCGAACGGGTTGCCGATCGCGACCACGAAATCGCCGACGTTGAGCGCGTCGGAATCGCCGAACTTGAGTGCCGACAGCCCGCGCGCGGGAACGCGCAGCAGCGCGATATCGGTGCCGGGATCGGTGCCCACCAGCTGCGCCTTCAGCGTGCGCCGGTCCTTGAGCGTGACGACGATTTCCTGCGCGTCCTTGATGACGTGGTTGTTGGTGAGCACGAGTCCATGCGCCGCATCGACGATCACCCCAGAGCCGGCGCTCTGCTGCGGCTGCGCGGCGCCCTCCGGTATGTCGAAGAAGCGGCGGAAGAACGGATCGCGCAACAGCGGATTGTCCTCGGCCGGATCGCGCGAAAGCACCGAGATGTTGACCACCGCCGGCGTGATCTGCGTCAGCATCGGCGCGAGCGTCGGCGTGCCCTTCGCGTCGAGCGGCAGCGCCGCATTCGCCGCCGTCGCGACGGCGAGCGTCAGAAGAAGCGCCGCAACCCGCGCTGAGCACACCATGGTCAAAGGTCGCTCGGCTTGTCGATGTCGCGCAGTACCCCGGGGTCGTCCGTTTCACACAGGGTCACCCCGTCGGGATGCTGTTTGAGCAACTCGCGTGCGCCGGCATCGCCGCGCAGCGCCGAGAGCTCGTCGAAGAAACGTCGCGCGAATCCCACCGGATGCCCGCGCTCGCCGCGGTAGCTCGGCGCGGCGATCGCGGCGCCCTCCGCGAGCGCCTTGGCGACGGTCCGGATGGTCTCGGGCCGGATGAAAGGCATATCGGCAAGCGCGACTATCCAGCCGTCGGCGTCCGCCGTGGCGCGCACCCCTGCCGCGAGGCTCGTTCCCATGCCTTCGGCCGCGTTCTTGCAAACGAGGGTGTTGCAGCCCGCGTCGCGCAGCATCTTTCCGAGCTTCTGCGAGCGCGGCCTGACCACGGCGACGGACTCGGGCAGGGCCTCGATGAAGTGGCGCGCGGCGGCAAGCGCAATCGGCGTGCCGGCATGCGCCGAGCCGGCGGGCAGCGGTTGCAGCAGTTTGTTCGAGCCGAAGCGCTTCGAATAGCCGGCTGCGAGAAGAATGCCGCGGATCATCGTTCAGCGAGGCTCAAATGAATTCCCGGAAGGTCATCGACCCTCCTCTCCTGAAAACAAGACAGGGTGCCGGCAAAGCCGGTGGAGTGGATCGGGCCGACGCAGGATGACCACCCCGACGCTTCGCGTCCCTCCTCAACGAGGAGGGGAAAACGCGTCAGTTCTGCGGCACTTCGCAGCCGGCCGAGACGTTCACTTTCGGCGGCTCGATGGTCTCGGGGATCTGCACGCCGCGGCGCACCGCGGTCATCTCGGCGAGGATCGCCACCGCGATCTCCGGCGGCGTCTTCGAGCCGATCTTCAGGCCGACGGGCCCGCGCAGGCGCGCGATCTCGGCGGCGGCGAGGTCGAAATCGGCGAGGCGCTTGCGGCGCGTGTCGTTGTTCTTCTTCGAGCCGAGCGCGCCGACGTAGAACGCCGGCGACTTCAGCGCCTCCAGCAGCGCCGCATCGTCGAGCTTGGGATCGTGCGTCACCGCCACCACGGCGCAGTGCGCGTCGAGATTCATCGCCACGACGACGTCGTCGGGATAGCCGCGGTTGATCGGCACGTCCTTCAGGTCCCATCCTTCCGAGTATTCCTCGCGCGGATCGCATACGGTGACATGGTAATCGAGCGCCTGGGCCATTTGCGCGAGATAGCGCGACACCTGCCCGGCGCCGATCATGAGCAGGCGCCAGCGCGGGCCGTGCACCGTCTTCAGCATCTTGCCGTCGAACTCCAGCAGGTCCGACCACTTGCCCGGCTCGATGCGCACCTTGCCGGTTTCCATGTCGAGGAAACGCGCCGCCAGCTCGTGGCGCTCGATGACCGCAAGCAGGTCCTTCAGCTTCGATTCCGCAGTCACCGGCTCGAGCACGATCTGCAGCGTGCCGCCGCAAGGCAGGCCGAAGCGCGTCGCCTGCTCCTGCGTCACGCCATAAGTGGCCACTTCCGGCTTGCCGGTGGCGAGCGTCCTGCCCTTCACTTTTTCGATGAGATCGTCCTCGACGCAGCCGCCCGAGACCGACCCGATAACCTGGCCGTCGTCACGAATGACGAGCATCGCGCCCACCGGGCGCGGAGCCGAGCCCCAGGTGTGCACGACGGTGCCAAGCGTGGCGCGATGGCCGGCTTCGGCCCATTTCAGTGCGCTGCGTACAACTTCGAGATCGACGCTGTCCATGGGAAATCCTTATGCCTTAGGCAACCCGCGAGAATATTATTGAATCCCGACAATTGATTATACGCGATAGCCTAGACCCCCCTTAAAATCGGGTCAAGCCCGGCCCGGGTAACGATTCGGAAGCGGCCCAGCCCTTCCCCGGCAAGCCGCGGTTGCTTGTCGCCCGCACATGGTCTAGGATTTCCGCCGACGCCCCATCGCCGCAAATCCCGCGACACAACACTTATTTGTCGAGGAGGCGTTTTTGCCGGTGCAGTTCCCGTTTTCGTGAACGTCACTTGATACAAGAAGAAGTCCCACTTTTCACCGAAGGAGTCGAACCATGACCGTCAAGGTCTCCATGACCATCAACGGCAAAGCGGCCGGCGGCGAAGTCGAGGAGCGCACGCTGCTCGTCAACTTCATCCGCGACCATCTGCGCCTGACCGGAACCCACGTCGGCTGCGACACCGCCCAGTGCGGCGCCTGCACCATCCACATGAACGGCCGCGCCGTGAAGTCCTGCAACATCCTGGTGATGCAGGCCGAAGGCGCGCAGATCACCACCATCGAAGGCATCGCCAAGCCCGACGGCACGCTGCACCCGATGCAGGAGGCGTTCCGCGAGCACCACGGCCTGCAGTGCGGCTTCTGCACCCCCGGCATGGTGATGAGCGCGATCGACCTGGTGAAGAACTTCCCCAATCCCACCGAAGAGCAGATACGCGAGCAGCTCGACGGAAATCTCTGCCGCTGCACCGGCTATCACAATATCGTCAAGGCGATCAAAGCCGCCTCCCAGACGATGAGGAGCTGACCATGGGCGCAAACACCTTCATCGGCGCATCGATCAAGCGCAAAGAGGACTACCGCTTTCTCACCGGCGCCGGCAACTACACCGACGACATCTCCCTGCCCGGCCAGACTTACGCTTATTTCGTGCGCTCGCCGCACGCCCACGCAAAGGTCAGGTCGATCAGGAAAGACAAGGCGCTCAAGGCGCCCGGCGTCGTCGCCATTTTCACCGGCGACGATCTCGCCGAAGCCAAGGTCGGGGGCCTGCCCTGCGGCTGGCTCATCACCGACGTCAACGGCCAGCCGATGAAGGAGCCGGCGCATCCCTGCCTCGCGCAGGGGAAAGTGCGCCACGTCGGCGACCAGGTCGCCGTCGTCATCGCCGAGACCTACCATGAGGCGAAAGACGCCGCCGAGATGCTGCAGGTGGATTACGAAGTGCTGCCGGCGGTAGTGCGCGCCGGCGAGGCGCGCAAGAAGGGCGCGCCGGTGGTCCACGACATCGCGCCGGACAACACCTGTTACGTCTGGGCGCTCGGCGACAAAGCCGCGGTCGCGAAGGCCTTCGCCGGCGCGGCGCACGTCACCACGCTGGAATTCGTCAACAACCGCCTCATCCCCAACGCCATCGAGCCGCGCGCGGCAAACGCGACCTACTCGCGCGCCGACGACGGCTACACGCTCTACGTCGCCAACCAGAACCCGCACGTCGAGCGGCTGCTCATGACCGCGTTCGTGCTCGGGCTGCCCGAGCACAAAGTGCGCGTGGTGGCGCCCGATGTCGGCGGCGGCTTCGGCTCGAAGATCTATCTTTACGCCGAGGACGTGGTGCTCACCTGGGCAACGAAGAGAATCAACCGCCCGGTGAAATGGACCGCGGAGAGGAGCGAGTCCTTCGTCTCGGATGCGCACGGCCGCGACCATGTCACCAAGGCCGAGCTGGCGATGGACAAGAACGGCAAGTTCCTCGCCCTGCGCGTCACCACGACGGCGAACATGGGCGCGTATCTTTCCACTTTCGCCTCGGCCATCCCCACCATCCTTTATGCCACGCTGCTCGCCGGCCAGTACACCACGCCGGCGATCTACGTCGAAGTCACGTCGGTGTTCACCAACACCGCGCCGGTGGACGCCTACCGCGGCGCGGGACGTCCCGAGGCCACGTACGTGGTCGAGCGCCTGGTCGAGACCGCGGCGCGCGAGATGAAGCTCGATCCGGCGGAGATCCGGCGGCGCAACTTCATCAAGACATTCCCGTACCAGACGCCGGTCGCGCTGCTGTACGACATCGGCGACTACGACGCCACGCTCACCGAGGCGATCAAGCTCGGCGACGTTGCCGGCTACGCCAAGCGCAAGGAAGAGTCGGCCAGGCGCGGCAAGCTCCGCGGCCTGGGCTACGCCTGCTACATCGAGGCCTGCGGCATCGCGCCCTCGAACGTCGCCGGGGCGCTGGGCGCGCGCGCCGGCCTGTTCGAGGCGGCCGAGGTGCGCGTGCATCCGACCGGCAAGGTGACGATATTCACCGGCTCGCATTCCCACGGCCAGGGGCACGAGACCACCTTCGCCCAGGTCGTCGCCGACCGGCTCGGCATCCCGATGGAGGACGTCGACATCGTTCACGGCGACACGTCGAAAGTCCTCTTCGGCATGGGCACCTACGGCTCGCGCTCGATCGCCGTCGGCGGCACCGCGATCGTGAAGGCAGTGGACAAGATCGTCGCCAAGGGCAAGAAGATCGCCGCGCACCTGATGGAAGCCGCCGAGGCCGACATCGAGTTCAGGGACGGATCATTCGTGGTGAAGGGCACCGACAAAAAGAAAGCCTTCGCGGAAGTGTCGCTCGCGGCCTATGTGCCGCACAACTATCCGCTCGACAAGCTCGAGCCCGGCCTGAACGAGAACGCCTTCTACGATCCGGCCAACTTCACCTTCCCCGCCGGCAGCTACATCTGCGAGGTGGAAGTCGATCCCGAAACCGGCAAGGTGAAGATCGACCGCTGGACCGCGGTGGACGACTTCGGCAAGATCATCAACCCGATGATCGTCGAGGGCCAGGTGCACGGCGGGCTGGTGCAGGGAATCGGCCAGGCGCTCACCGAAGGCTGCCACTACGACGCCGATTCAGGCCAGCTCGTCACCGGCTCGTTTCTCGACTACTGCATGCCGCGCGCCGACGACGTGCCTACCTTCAAGGTCGGCACCAAGGAGACGGCCTGCACGCACAATCCGCTCGGCGTGAAGGGCTGCGGCGAGGCAGGCGCAATCGGCGCGCCGGTGGCGCTCATGAACGCGCTTACCGACGCGCTCGGCGTGCGCGACCTCGAGATGCCGGCAACGCCACAGCGCATCTGGCGCTCGCTGCAAGAACGTAAAAAAGCCGCCTAGGAGAAAAAACATGTACTCATTCAATTACCAGAAAGCAAAATCGGTGGCCGACGCATCGGCGACAGTCGCGAAAAACGGCGACGCCAAGCTGCTCGCCGGCGGCCAGAGCCTGCTCGCGGCGATGAAGCTGCGCCTCGCGCGCCCGTCCGACATCGTCGATCTGGGCGCGATCAGGGAGCTCTCCGGCATCAAGGTCGAAGGCAATGCCGTCACCATCGGCGCCATGACGCGCCACGCCGAAGTCGCGGCGTCCGCCGAGGTGAAAAAGGCGATCCCGGCACTGGCGGCATTGGCCGGCGGCATCGGCGACCGCATGGTGCGCAACATGGGCACCCTCGGCGGCGCGCTCGCCAACAACGACCCGGCCGCGGACTATCCGGCGGCGGTGCTCGGGCTCGCGGCGACTATCGTCACCAACAAGCGCAAGATCTCCGCCGATGAATTCTTCAAAGGCATGTACGAGACCGCGCTGCAAAACGGCGAGATCATCACCGCGGTGACGTTTCCGGTGCCCAAGCGCGCCGCCTATATGAAGTTCAAGAATCCGGCCTCGCGCTACGCCATCGTCGGCGTGTTCGTCGCCGAGTCCGGCGGCGGCGTGCGCGTTGCGGTGACGGGCGCCGCCCCGAGCGTGTTCCGCGTGCCGGAGATGGAAAAGGCGCTCGCCTCGAAGTTCGCGCCGGAATCGGTGGCGAACGTCAAGGTGTCGCCCGACAAGCTCAATTCCGACCTGCACGCCAAAGCCGATTACCGCGCGCATTTGATCACGGTGATGGCCCGCCGCGCCGTCGAAGCGGCGCTGAAATGAAAGGGATTTGATCCACGTCAAGCCGGCGTTTTCGGAATGCGTTATGTTGAAACCGTGTCTGGCGTCGCGGATTTATCGCAGGGCGATACCGCGGCCGGCACGCAAAAGTGAGGGGCCTGGTCACCAGGTTATATTCTGGTTCCCATCGGGACCAAGAAGGATGAGGACGACTCTCAGACCGATTTGGACTTAAAACGTCAGCTCGGGGATCCTCACCGGACCCGCCATCTCCTCAAGGGGTGGCGGGTTTTTATTTGGCAACGCACCCGTCGGCCTGCCGCCGCGAAATCCAGGGTATCTGTCGAGGCGCCCGCGCCGCGCCGGATACCCTCGGAGCCATGTTATTCTATTCACTTGGAGACAGTTTCAGAATGACCGAAACGGGTCCTGATCTAGGGGAGCATGAGGGGAGGTATCCCCTCATTTTGTAATGTGCTCGTAGAGTCCGTTTCAGAATGACCGAAACGGACTCCAATATAGGGGAGCATGAGGGGATGTTTCCCCTCATTTTTGTAACCGGTTCTTATGGCCAATCCGCTTCCGTCGTCCATTGACGACACCATCGAATTGCTGGCCGGCGCCGATTATGTCGCCGAGCGCAGCCTCGCGACCGCCGTTTTTCTTGCCCTCAAGATGGGCCGGCCGCTGTTCCTCGAAGGCGAAGCCGGCGTCGGCAAGACCGAGATCGCCAAGGTGCTGGCCTCCAGTCTCGGCCGCCGGCTGGTGCGGCTGCAATGCTACGAGGGCCTGGACATCGCTTCCGCCGTCTACGAATGGAACTACTCGCGCCAGATGATCGAAATCCGGCTGGCGGAAGCCGAGGGCGTGAAAAGCCGCGAGGGCATCGCGCAGGACATCTTTTCCGAGCGCTTCCTCATCCGCCGGCCGCTGCTGCAGGCGCTCGAGGGCGGCCTCGGCGGGGCGCCGGTGCTACTCATCGACGAGCTCGACCGCACCGACGAGCCGTTCGAGGCGTACCTGCTCGAGGTGCTGTCCGATTACCAGGTGACCATTCCGGAAATCGGCACGGTGAAGGCGGAGGTGCCGCCGATCGTGGTGCTCACCTCCAACCGCACGCGCGAGATCCACGACGCCATCAAGCGCCGCTGCTTCTATCACTGGGTGGATTATCCGGACGCCGCGCGCGAGCTCGATATCCTGAAGCGCAAAGCGCCGGAGGCGGCGGAGAAGCTCTCGCGCGAAGTGGTCGCCTTCGTGCAGCGCCTGCGCAAGATGGACCTGTTCAAGCTGCCGGGCGTCGCCGAAACCATCGACTGGTCGAAGGCGCTGGTCGCGCTCGACAAGATGGCGCTCGATCCGCAGACGGTCAACGACACCCTCGGCACGCTGCTCAAGTACCAGGACGACATCGCGCGCGTGCGCGGCAGCGAGGCGGAGAGGTTGCTGGCTGAGGTCAAGGCCGAGCTCGCGGCGGCATAGTTTTCCGCGACATGGACAAACCGTCCTTCCTCCGGCGCTTGCTGACTCCCGTGCCGCCGCGTCCGGGAGCGTTTTCACGTGTCGCCGTCCGCAGAGCCCGCCGGGCGGTGTCGCTTTGCCACGCGCTCTTGTCCGAGCGCGGCGAGGTATCCGGTGCCCGCATCGCACGCGACGCGCTGGCCGCGTATCAATCGCTCGACGATCCCGCCCTCGAGGTGTTCTTCAGCCTGCTGGTGAAGGAGTTTTCCCCCGACCCCGAAGAAGTCGGGCGATTCGCCGACGCCTATCGCAGCGATCCGTCGCAGGCCAACCTCATCCGGCTACAGCGGGCGGTCGAGCCGCCGCGCCAGGAGTTGTTCCGGCGAATAAACATAGCCCCCGGCGGCACGGCGTTCCTGATCGAGATGCGCCGCCGGCTGCTCCGCGAGCTTGGCGCCAGGCCGCAGTGGGCCGGCATCGAGGCCGACCTCGCGCATTTGCTCCACTCCTGGTTCAACCGCGGTTTCCTGGTCTTGCAGCGGATCGACTGGCGTACCCCGGCCCTGGTGCTGGAAAAGCTGATCCAGTACGAGGCGGTGCACGAGATCCAGGGCTGGCGGGACTTGCGCCGGAGGCTGCAGGCCGACCGCCGCTGCTATGCCTATTTTCACCCGGCCTTGCCCGAGGAACCGGTGATCTTCATCGAGGTAGCCCTCACCCGCCGCTTGAGCACCCGGGTCCAGCCGCTGCTCGATCCCGATTCACCCGTATTCCATCCCGCGGCCGCGCGCTGCGCGATTTTTTATTCGATCACCAATTGCCAGGAGGGTTTGCGCGGCGTGTCGTTCGGCAACCTTCTCATCAAGCAGGTGGCGGAAGACCTCGGCCGCGAGTTTCCCCGCCTGAGGATTTTTTCGACCCTCTCCCCCATCCCCGGATTTCGCAGCTGGCTCGCGAACGCGACCGGCACGCCGGACATCGGCCCCAGGGGCGAGAGACTCGCGGCCCTCCTCGCCAAGCTCGACTCGCCCGGCTGGCCGGAGGACAAAGCGGCATCCGCCGAGCTGCAGCGGCAACTCACCCGGCTGTGCGCGCAATACCTCCTGCACGCAAAACACGGCCAGGAGCCGCTCGACCCCGTTGCGCGCTTCCATCTCGGCAACGGCGGCCGCCTGCAGCGGCTCGACTGGCTGGGCGACACCTCCGCGACAGGCATGCGCCGCTCGGCAGGACTGATGGCGAATTACGTCTATCGCCTTGCCGACGTGGAGCGCAACCACGAAGCCTATGCGAAGGAACACCGGATCGTCGCCTCGCGCCGGATCGAGAAGCTGGCCGGAGAGTCGCTGCTCGCGGGATACAACGCCATACAGACGCAACCGATCCATGCCTGAAGAGGGCCGCCTCGCCGAAAACGTCATGCACTTCGCGCGCGTGCTGCGCGCGGCGGGGCTGCCGATCGGACCCGACCGCGTGATCGACGCGGTGCGCGCGGTCGAAGTCGCGGGTGTGCAGCGGCGCGACGATTTCTATTGGACCCTCGCCGCCGTGTTCCTCGCCCGGCGCGAGCAGTTCGAGATGTTCGACCAGGCTTTCCACATTTTCTGGCGCGATCCGAAGATGCTCGAGCGCGTCATGGCGATGATGCTGCCGCAGGTGTACGGGCGCCATACGAAGGTCGACGCCGAGCCGCCTTCGAACCGCATCGCCGATGCGCTCTATCCCAAGCCGGAGAAACCGAAGGCCGAGAGCGAGCCGCAGGAGGTTCAGCTCGACGCCGCGCTGACGTTCTCCGCGCGCGAGGTGCTGCAGCACGCCGACTTCGAGACCATGACCAACGAGGAACTGGCGCAGGCGAAGAAAATGATCGCTAAGCTGCGCCTGCCGATCCCCGAGATCCGCACGCGGCGCTTCTACGCCGACCCGCACGGCGCCCGGGCGGACCTGCGCGCGACGCTGCGCGCGAGCCTGCGCGGCGGCAGCCAGCTCATATCCCTGCGCAAGCGCTCGCCGGCGCGCCGCCACCCGCCGCTGGTGGTGCTGTGCGACGTGTCCGGCTCGATGAGCCGCTACTCGAGGATGTTCCTGCACTTCCTGCACGCGATCACCAGCGACCGCGACCGCGTGACGAGCTTCGTCTTCGGCACGCGCCTCACCAACATCACGCGCCACCTGCGCCATCGCGACGTCGACGTCGCCATGACCGGGATCGCCGACGCCATCGCCGACTGGTCCGGCGGCACGCGCATCGGCAACTGCCTCGCCGAGTTCAACCTGCGCTGGTCGCGCCGCGTGCTGGGGCAGAACGCCGTGGTGCTGATGATCTCCGACGGCCTCGACGGCGACGTCGGCGAGGGACTCGCCGCGCAGATGGAGCGGCTGCACAAGTCGTGCCGCAAGCTCATCTGGCTGAACCCGCTGCTGCGCTACGAGGGGTTCGAGGCGCGGCCGGCGGGCGTGCGCGCGATGCTGCCGCACGTGGACGAGTTCCTGCCGGTGCACAACGTCGCCAGCCTCGTCGACCTCGCGCGGGCGCTCGAGGGTTCGCACGAGCATCGGCGCGCGGCCTGAGCGGCGCACGCCTTCGATCCCCGCAGAGGAGGAGACCAGTGAATTCATTCCGATCGCTATGCGTCGCCGCGCTGCATCTCGCGGTCGCCGCAACCGCCTGCGCGCAGGACCCGGCGGCACATTATCCGGGCCGCACCATCCGCATCATCGTGCCGTTTCCTGCGGGCGGCGCGGCGGACGCGCTGCCGCGCATCGTCGGCGAGAGGCTCACCGCGAAATGGGGCCAGCCGGTGATCGTCGAGAACCGCGCCGGCGCCAGCGGCTCGATCGGCGCGGAAGCGGTGTTCAAGGCCGAGCCCGACGGCTACGTGCTGCTGTCGACGCCGCCCGCGCCGCTCGTCATCAATCCGAGCCTGTACAGGAAACTCCCCTACGACCCGACGCAGTTCGTCCCGGTCACGGTAATGGCGGCGATCCCGAGCGTGCTGCTGGTGAACCCGGCAAAGGTGCCCGCGAACTCGCTTCAGGAGTTCGTGGCGCTGGTGCGCGCCAACCCGGACAGATTCAACTACGCCTCACAGGGGACGACCACCGTCTCGTTCCTCACCACCGAGATGTTCAAGGCGGCGGCGGGGGGACTGAAGATCACGCAAGTGCCCTACAAGGGCACCGGACCCGGGCTCGCGGCGCTGCTCGCGGGCGAGGTGGACATCATGTTCGACAACCTCGGCGTGACGGTGCCGCAGATACGCGCCGGCAGGCTGAAGGCGCTCGCCGTGGCCGGCGAGCGGCGCGTCGCCTCGCTCCCCGACGTGCCGGCGATGGCGGAGTTCTACCCGGGCTTCGTCTCGGTCGCCTGGTTCGGCGTCGTGGCGCCGCCGAAGACGCCGCCGGAAATCGCGGCGAAACTCTCCGCCGCGATCATCGACGTGCTCAGGCAGCCCGAGGTGGCGAAGCGCCTCGCCGGCCTCTCGGCGGAGATCGTCGCGAGCACGCCGGCGGAAATGAAGAAGATCATGACCGAGGACGCCGAGCGCTGGCGCGGCGTCATCGGCGCGGCGAACGTGAAAGTCGAGTGACGCGGAACGTCTTCCCGCGTGCGCCTGTGAGCGGATCGCGGGGGCGGGCCGGGCTGAAATATGCAGACAGGCTGCGGCGTTGCTCCAGTGGGAGCCAAACAAGTGAGGCCGCAATCTGACAATTGCCATCTATCACGGTCGGCAATGACGACTCAATCATGCAATGTTTTGATAATGAAGGCTCTTGGCGACAAGACCGAAGAATCGCGCTTATGATAGATGGCGGTTTTGCCATCTATTGGATAGTTATACTTCACGAGAGAGACTCGCGAATCGCATGGCGCCGAAGGTTCTTGCAGACCGGCTGGATCACTTCGTCCTCACGGTCAACGACATCGAGGAAACCACGAGGTTCTACGAACGCGCCCTCGGATTCAACAGGGAGTTCTTTCGCGGACCGGACGGGCAGCCGCGGCATGCACTGCGCTTCGGCAATCAGAAGATCAACCTTCAGGACCGCACCACCGATACCCCGACCAAGGCAAAGGCCCCCACGTTCGGGTCGGGCGATTTCTGTGTTGTCGCAGCCGTTCCGCTGGACCAGGTGCTCGCGCGCCTGCGCGCGGAGAACATCCCGATCGTGGCCGGTCCGGTTCCGAGATGGGGCGCCCTCGGACCGCTGCGTTCCATCTACTTTCGCGACCCTGACGGCAACCTCGTCGAGATCGCGGAGTACGCCGGCCGGTAAAGGGCGCGGTTCAGAGCGGAATGGCAAGCAGCGTATCGATGCTGCGGCTGTCGAGCACCACGACCCGCTCTTCGAACTGCGGCCGGCCGCCGTCGCCGTTCAGGCGGATGCGGTCGAGGTAGCGGCCGCTCGCGAACAGCATCGATTCGCCGGTGTGCATGATGCGCACCACCTGGAAGCCCGACACCGCGCGCGCCGTGTCCGCGTCGAGACGCTCGACCAGCGTGCACGACACGCCGTGGCGGTAGCGCTGCGCCTCGTAGACGTTGGCGTGCCGCAGGGCGCTCACGCGGTCGCGCAGCATGGCGCGCGAATCGGCGTAGATGATGGGCAGCGGCAGGTCGCGCTCGAAATTCTCCGCGGTGGTGATGCGGTAGCGGCCGTTCTCGACGAAGAAACCCGGCCAGTCTTCGAGCCGGTCGTCGTCGATCGCGTGCGCGTAGCGCGCGAGGAGGTTTTCGATTTTGAGCTGCAACTCGATATCCATCCGGCTACAGTCCCATGTGCCGGCGGTACGCCTGCCACAAGCCCCTCACCGAGGTCTCGGTGACGCGCGACTCGTCCGAGGCGACACCGGCCCCGCCCATTTCGATCACCGCGGCGCGCTCCGGCGCGCCCTGAACGCCGCGCTGCACGAAGCCGGTGGCGGCGCCGTCTTCCATCGAGATGAACCCCGCCGGGCCGATGAAATTGGCCTGCTTCAGGCGCCGCTCCGCCATAGCCGCGTCGTCACTCTCGAAACCGAAGCAGGTCCACACCAGTTCGGTCCGGCACACGCCCTTGGGCAGCACCTGGCGCACCGCGAGGCTGTTCATGATCTGCTGCAGCACGAAGCCCGGGAACACCGCCAGGATCTGCAGCGTGATGCCGTCGCCGATCTCGTCCACCGAATCGAGCAGCGCCGGCGCTTCGAGCCGGTAGGCGTCCTTCGCCGAGCGCATCCCGGCCTTCTCGTATTCGTCGCCGCGCGCATCGGTCCTCATCATGGTGAAGCTGACGTGGTTGCCGCCGTCGCCGCCGACGATGACCCCGCCCTTCTGCGACAGCCGGTTCAGCCGGAACGTGGCGAAGAACGTGTGCAGCAGGCTCGCGTGGTAAGTGTCCTTGACGTTGTCGAGATACAGCTTCCAGTTGTTGGGAAAGATCTGGCTGTAGCCGCCGAGCAGCTTCACCGGCGCCTTCATCACCCGCCGGATGCGCTGCAGTATCTCCGGCCCGAGATAGTCCTCCAGCGGCGGCGTCGCCCCGGAGAGCGTCGCGAACATCAGCCCGCAGAACGTCGCCACGCGCAGCTTCCGCGGCCCATGGCATTCCGGCTTCGCATCGGCCGGCATTCCGCCCTTGCCCTGGATACCGCGCCGGAAAGCCACGCCGGTGAGGTCGCCCCGCAGATTGTAGGTCCAGTTGTGATAGACGCAGACGATCTCCCTGACGTTGCCGCGCTGCTTCAGGCACAGCAGCGCGCCGCGGTGCGCGCAGCGGTTCTCGAAGCAGCGCAGCTCGCCCGCTTCGTCGCGCGTCACCACCACCGGCATGTCGCCGACAAACGTGGTCTTGAAGTCCCCCGCATCGGGCAGCTCGGCCTCGAGCCCGAGAAAATTCCAGGCCGCGCCGCGGAAGACCCGCTCCTGCTCGCGGGCGTAGATTGCCTCGTCCTGGTAAACCCAGTACGGAACCCGGGTAATGCCTTCGGCGGGCCAGACGCGGGGCTCAGACACAGCGGACACGGAAACCTCGGCGGAGTAGGTGCAATAAATCTGTCTTGGGCGCGATACGCAGCGCCCGTGGACAAGAAATGTTCACACCTTCCTGCCGGGGTGGCCGCGTCGGGTCAGCAGCGCGTCGAGACGTGGATAGACGCGGCGGGCGTTGCCCTCGAAGATCTTATAGCGGCTCTCATCGCTCAAGGCCTTGACCTGGTCGACGTAGCGTTTGGTGTCGTCGTAATAGTGACCGGTCTGCGGATCGATGCCCTTCACCGCGCCGACCATTTCCGAGGCGAACAGGATGTTGTCTATGGGAATGACCTGGGTGAGCAGCTCGATACCCGGCAGATGATAAACGCAGGTGTCGAACCAGACGTTGCTCAGCAGATATTCGGCGAGCGGCGGTTTACCCATGTCCTGGCACAGGCCGCGGTAGCGGCCCCAGTGGTACGGTACCGCGCCGCCGCCGTGCGGGATGACGAATTTCAGCGTCGGGAAATCCTTGAACAGATTACCCTGGATGAGCTGCATGAAGGCGGTCGTGTCGCCGTTGATGTAATGCGCGCCGGTGTGGTGGAAATTCGGATTGCAGGACGAGGACACGTGGATCATTGCCGGCACTTCGAGCTCGCACAGCTTCTCGTAGATCGGGTACCAGTGCTTGTCGATGAGCGGCGGATCGGTCCAGTAGCCGCCCGAGGGGTCGGGATTGAGGTTGACGCCGACGAAACCGAGCTCCTTCACGATGCGCTCGAGCTCGGGAATGCAGTTCTTCGGCGATACGCCGGGAAACTGCGGCAGCTGGCCGACGCCGACGAAATTATCCGGCAGCAGCCTGCAGATGCGGTGGATGAGGTCGTTGCAGATCGTCGACCATTCCCTGCTGATCGCCTCGGTGCCGACGTGATGCGCCATGCCGCCGGCGCGCGGCGAGAAGATAGTGAGATCGCTGCCGCGCTCATTCTGGAACTTGAGCTGCGGCGCGACGCTCTTCACCAGCACCTCGTCGCCGATGCCCAGATCGGTCGAGGCCGGCTTGCGGGCGGAATCGGCGAGCCCGGCGAGCTGCTTGTCGCGGAACAAGTGGAGCGCCTGCGGCTCGGTGGTGTAATGGCCGTGGATATCGATGATCATGGAATGACAGTCTCTGGGTTGAACGATGAAACCGATGCGGGCGGAGGCGCTAGCGCGGCGCGGCGATCACGCTATCGAGGAACTGGAGCACCCGCGCAGGAGCCGTTTCCTCCGTCTGGCCGGCGACGGGGACGTCCCAGTACTCCGCGCGCGGCAGGCATTCTTCCAGATACCTCGCCGCCGAGGTCGCGTGCGAGTCGTCGTGGCCCGGAATGACGAGCGCCGGGATGTCCAGGCGGAGCAAATCCTCGGGCTCGGCGCCCGGAGCGGTATCCCGATCGAGGAGCGTGCGGCCCATGTCGGCGACCAGGAGCTGGTACTTATCCACGTCTTCCCTGGCATAGGACTCGGCAAAGGCGCGGTCATGCCGGATGACCGCGGCCCATGGCCCGCCTCTCGGGTCGGCACCGAACGGCTTGCCTTCCTGGGTGACCAGCGAGACGACCTGCTGCAGGCCGTGCTGCTGCACATACGCCAGATGTTCCGCAAAGCGCTGCCGCCCCTTGATGCGGTATTTGGCGCCGCCCACGGGCCAATAGAGCACCATGCTGAGCGTGGCCTGCGGATAGGCGACGCCAAACGCGACCACCGGGCAGCAACCCATGCAGCCGCCCATGAGGTGGGCGCGCTTGATGTTCAGATGGTCCAGCAGCCCCTTGCCCTGCGCCACGTAGTGGGCCCAGGTCAGGTGCTCGACCCGGCCGCCCGACTGGCCGCACTCGCGCCGGTCGAAGACGATGCAGGTGTATTTCTTCGGCAGGTGGTCAAGGAGCCTGATGCGGGCGTACACGCCGAGCGTGCTCCACCTCTCCAGCGTGGCGTCGAATCCACCGGGCGAGTACATCAACAACGGCGGCCCGGAGCCCACCACCTCGTAGCGTGTGGCGATGCCATCGATGATCGCGGTGGGCATGGCGCGATCGGGTCAGGTCTTGATCTGGCGCGCCGCGCGCACGTCTTCAGCCAGGGCCGAAAAAGCGTCGAGCGCGATCCTGGCGACATTGGCATAGCCCCCGGGCTTGTCGATGGCGCTGGCCGCATAGCCGATGGCGGCATGCGCCATTCGCACCCGCCCATCGAGCCAAGGCCCGCCGCCGAATCCGCCGATCACCGGTATTCCCACCGCACTGACCACTGCAGCGCCTGCCACCGGCCCGGAATTGGTGAAGTCCAGCAGGGCGGCACCCGCCGCCTCGAGGCGCTTTGCCTGTTCGACGAGCTTCGCCGCCATTCCTGCCGGCGCCTGTGCTCCGGCCGCCGCCTGGGCACTGTAGGAGATGCCGAATTGCAGGGCGGTCTGCGGAGTAAGCCCGAATTGCGCCCAGACCGGAATACCCGCACGGGTGAGCGCAGTGACCGCCTCGGGAAAATCGGCTGCGCCGTCCAGCTTGATCATGTCCGCGCCCGCCTCTTTGACGATGCGGATGGCAGCGCGCACTGTGCTGTCCACGCCCTCCTGCAGCGGACCGAAGGGAAAGTCGCAGCTGACGAGTGCCCGCTTCACGCCACGGCGCACGGCCTTGCAGACCACGAGCATCTCCTCCAGCGTGACCTCCAGGGGATTGGAATGGCCCCACAAATTGACGCCCACCGAATCTCCCACAGAGACGATTTCCACCCCGGCACGGTCCGCGATCTGCGCGATCTGGTAGTCCCAGGCCACCACGCCGACAATTTTTCGTCCGTCGCGCTTCATCTGCTGAAGCGCAGGAATGGTGACAGCGGACTGCTCGGACTCCATGGTGGCTCCTCTTTCGCTCGGGTCGGGGCCCCACCGCGCCGGGCGGTGCGACTCCTGATTATAACGATTCCAACGAGACCAAATTCGCCCGGAATCAGGCCGTGAGGCCGTGCGTGTTACGCGCAAACAGCTCTCCCACCGTAACGGGGCGGGTGATGATGCCCTGCGTCAGGCTGTGCCGGATGATTTCCTCGAGGACCGACCGGTTGGGCGCGATGCCGTAGGGCAGCGGATCGCCCGTGATGTCCATCACCCGCCGGTGTACTTCGTCTACCTGGGTCGGCTTCGCAATCCGGCCGGCCTTGAGGCGCTGGATGTAGAGACGCTTCGCCTCGGCGAAGGCGTTGAAGATGTCCGCGGCCAGATCCGGGTGGGCGTCAAGGAGGTCGTCCTTGATCACGACCGTGTGGTTGATGGGGTAATGGCCGCGCTGGCGCAGGGCCGCAAGGCCCGCCTCCAGCGCATTGGGAATGAGAGGCTTCACGTCCGGGTGGTCCATCTCAACGCCGATGGCGGCGGCGATCTCCCCCGAAGCCACCAGGTCCCCCAGCTTCTTCCCTTTCTCAATGGGCACGACATTGACGGGGGGCCGGTACTCGGCCACATGCTCGTCGCCGGAGAGCATCCAGGTGATCTTGCCCAGGTCCACGCCGTGCTCCTGCTGCAGGACGCTTCGGGCCCACAGACCGGTGGTGACGGTGTAGCCGCGATTGACGCCAATCTTCTTGCCTTCCAGATCCTTGGGGCTCTTGATGCCGGCCTTGGTGTTGACCACGATGGCGCCGTGATGGAAGGCCCGCACCAGAAAGATGGGCAAGGCGGTCATGCGCTTCCCATGGGCGCGCGCGCACACGTAGGTGGTGATCGCCATCTCGCAGATGTCGAACTCCAGCCCCCGCACCATGCGGCGGAACGCGTCGATGAGGGGATTGACCTCTTCGAACTCGAACGCGAAGGTCCTGGGTTTGGCGCTGCCGTCCTTGAGCGCCTGGTTGTTTCCCTGGGTGCGGGTTACGGTCTTCAGCTTGAGTTCGGCCATGGGGCGCTTCGATTCAGGTGGACTGAGGAAGTCATGTCGCGGTTGAGCGCGCAGTGTATGCGTAACGTCCGCGGCGTGTCGAGCGAGAACCGGAAACGGGGTGTGTCCTGATCTCCCCTGACCGTTCCCGCGTTCATATTGCGCGCCGAACAATTCCGCTATCATCGACACTGTACAAGCGAAAGCTCAAGGGGAGCCCATGTCGCAACTGCGTCTTTCCATCGCGACCACGGATTACGATCATTTCCGCGATTTCAGGCTGGGCTGGGTCAAGGCCGAAGGCATCGATCTCAATTGGCTCAATCTCGGCCACCACGAGTGCTTTGCGCGCTTCACGGCCCATCGCGAATTCGATTTATCCGAACTTTCCTTGGCGAAATTCACGACCCAGGTGACGCGCAAAGACAGCGACGTCATAGGCCTTCCGGTCGTCTGCTCGCGGCTGTTCCGCTTCAGCTCCTTCTATGTGAACAAGAAGAGCAAGATCAAAACCGTGCAGGATCTGAAGGGCAAGAAAATCGGCTCGCCGGAATGGGCGCATTCGGCGGCCGTGTATATGCGCGGCTGGATGCACAACGACATGGGCGTGAAGCTCACGGACGTGCACTGGGTCCAGGCGGGCGCGAACGCGCCCGGCCGCGAAGAAAAGGTCGAGCTCGATCTCCCCAAGGGGCTGAAGCTCACGCGCGTCGCCGACAAGTCCCTGAGCGAGTTGCTGGCCGCGGGCGAGATCGACTGCGCCATCATCGCGCGCCCGCCGAACTGTTTCCTGGAAGGCCATCCCGACGTGGTGCGCCTGTTTCCGGATTATCTCGGGATGGAAGAGGACTATTACGAACGGACCGGGGTCTGGCCGATCATGCACATCATTGCAATGAGGAGGCGGATCCTGGAGGAGAATCCCTGGGCCGCGCGCAATCTCTACAATGCCTTCCTGGAATCGAAGCGCCGCAGCATCGAGCGCCTGCTCGATCCCGCCGTATCGCGCTATCCACTGGCGTGGCTTCCCACCTACGCGCGCAAGATGCGCGACCTGTTCGGCGGCGATCCGTTTCCCTACGGCATCGAGGAAAACCGTGCGACCTGGGAACAGATGGCGCTCTACACCTGGCAGCAGGGCATTGCCCACCGCCAATTCAAGCCCGAGGAAATTTTCCCCGAGGGCATCATGACCAAGGTGGTGATCTGAAATGAGCAACGCACACAAGATCGTGGAAGCACCGAAATCAGGCGATCCGGTCGCAGCCGCGCTGATGGCAGACCTGGCCGCCGCGAGCCGCATCCTCGTCGCGCAGAATGTCGTCGACGGCTTCGGTCACGTCTCGATGCGCCATCCGTCGGCGCCCGAGCGCTATCTGATGGCGCGCTCGATTGCACCGGCATTGGTGACGCCCGATGACATCATCGAATACGATCTGGACAGCAATCCCTGCAATGCCAACGGCCGCGGCAGTTTCCTCGAGCGCTTCATCCACGGCGAAATCTACAAAGCCAGGCCGGATGTCATGTCGGTTGTGCACAGCCATTCGCCGTCGGTGGTCCCGTTCGGGCTGGTCGGCGTGCCGATGCAGGCGATGTTCCACAACGCCGCCTTTATCGCCGCCGGCGTGCCGGTGTTCGACATCCGTGACAAGTTCGGCGCCACCGACATGCTGGTCGGCAACGGGCCCAAGGGCGTGGCGCTGGCGGAGGTCATGGGCAACAAGGACATCGTGCTCATGCGCGCGCATGGCAGCGTCGCCTGCGGACCGACGCTGCAGTCGGCGGTATTCCGCGCGGTGTACACCGAAGTCAATGCCCGCATCCAGCACTGGACCCTGGCGCTCGGGGGCGGTGCGCCGATGGCCGCGCTCGACGCTGATGAAGGCCGGCTCGCCGACGCCATCAACCAGACCGCCGGCAAGCGCGCCTGGGACCTGTGGCGCAGCCAGGTCCGCAGCCAGGTCAACTGGTAGCGCGCCGGTCAACCTGCAATATCCGCAATCCGCAACGATCACCGGGGGCAGTACGTCATGTCAGAGACCGAATTGAAGCAGCAGCTCGTCGACTGCATCCGCATGCTCGAGCAATCCGACATCATCGACTACAACGGCCATTGCAGCATCCGCGTCGACGACAACCGCGTCCTCATCAACATCGGCTCGTGCCAGCGCAGCCGGCTCACCGTCGATGACATCTGCACCATCGACCTCGAAGCGAATCAGATCGAGGGCAAGGGCAATGCGCCGCTGGAGCGCCACCTGCATTGCGGCGTCTACCGGGTTCGGCCCGAGGTGAAGGCGATCGTGCACGCGCACCCGAAGTGGTCCACGTTCCTCACCATGGTCGGCGAGAGCTACCAGCCGGTGTACGCGCAGGGGTCGCTGGTCTATCCGGTGCCGCTGCTCGACTCGCCGAACGCGATCAACAACCGGCCGATGGCCGACCGCCTGGCCGCCACGCTCGGGCAAAGGCCCGCGGCGCTGATGAAGTCGCACGGCGCGGTGACGGTCGGCAAGGACATCGTCGAGGCATTCGTGCTCGCGAACTATATGGAGGAGAACGCCTACCGGCAGTACATGGCGCTGCAGATCGGCAAGCCTTATGCGTTCAGCGAGGAGGAAGTGGCGCTGTGCCGCGAGAAGCTCTGGAATCCGGGTCTGTTCAAGCGCACTTGGGATCATTTCCGCGCGAAGCTGGGGTGATCCGCCGGGCGACTCGGTCCACCTCCGGCGCGAAAGCCGGAGTAAGCTAAGAGCAACGTTGCACAGACAACGCTTCTGAACCAGGGAGGCATCATGCACCCGGAGATACACTTGAATTTCCCCGCGGTCATCGCGGCGGTCGTCGCCAGCATCATTTTCGGATGGCTCTGGCACGGTCCCCTGTTCGGCAAGAAATGGATGGCCCTCATGGGCATGCCCATGGACTCCAAGCCCGATCCCAAGGTGGTCAAGAAAATGATGACGCGCGGCATCGGGCTGATGGTGCTCGGCGGCTTCCTCATGGCCTGGGTGCTGACCTATACCTCCGATATCTGGCGCCCCTCGGTGTGGGGCCTGGGTCCGGACGCGCCGGCCTACGCGTACGGCTTCGCTACCGCATTCTTCACCTGGATCGGCTTCTTCGTGCCGCTGCTGCTCAACACGGTCGCATGGGAAAGCCGCAGCTGGAGCTTGTTCGGGATCAACGCCGGGTTCCACTTTTTCAACCTGAATCTCATGGCGTTGATACTTGCCTACTGGCGCTAAGCAAGAGAATCGAAGGGGTCGGAGTCACCCCTCAAGCACTAATGGTCAGTGAGCTGACCCCTTAGGTTTTGACAGGCCCAGTGAACAGAAAATAGTGAAAAAAGTAAAAAAATAATAAGTAGTTCAGCGAAGTAGTGTAAGATTAAATAATGATGCCTAATGCTCGACTCAAGGCCGTCACCCGTGAGGACGTCATTCGCGTCAGCAAGCGAATCGAACCAAAAACTATCCAGAAGTGGAGCGTTGTTGTAGGAAATAAAGAGTTTCCTATTAAACAGATTCTAATGGAGGCAGCAAATAGCATTACTTCCTCTGCTCCTCGTGTTACGCCTGCAGATTTCATCACCCATTCCGCAGTAAGCCGCCTCAAGACGCTTGGGTTTGCGGTTCGGTACTCCGAATGAGAACTCAGAAGCGCTCGACAGTCGAGCTGTCGGATCTGCTAAGCGATTGCGATAATCTAGCTCGGCGGTTTGTGGTGGAGGACAGAACTCGAGAGTTCGGAAAATTTCTGACATTTGAGCCCAATCTTTCACGGCCGATTCATCGCTGGTACAAATTCAAAGAAGGATTCTCTCAGGAGTTGGTTGATCGCCTCCTAACAGAATATCGGCCGCCTTCGGCGAAGACCTTGGCATTCTTGGATCCGTTCTCCGGGGTTGGCACCTCGCTGCTGGCTGCTGAGGGGACATTGCGAAAGCTAGGGGCAAAGGAAATCCGAGTTCGTGGCGTCGAAGTAAACCCATACATGCACTTCGTGGGTAAGACTAAGCTGGACTGGCAACGTTACGATCCAGTCTTTCTCCGTCGCGCAGCTGCGGCCGCTACGAATGGGCTGGCCTTAAGAAAGAAGCCATCTATCCCAGGTCTGTCTACGATAAGAGATGCTAGGTTCATCGATCCGAATGACCTACAGAGAATCCTCGAGCTCCGAGACAAGGTCAAAATGGTTGCGCAGGGTCGTCCTGAGGTTCGCCCCCTGCTTCTTGGTCTTGCGGCTGGCGCAGAACGCATTTTCAATCTGCGGAAGGACGGTCGTGCTCTCCGTTTTACGCCTCGAGAGGGCGGCAAAAGCGTTGACGAGGAAATCGAGTGCGCATGGAATGATATTTCTGAAGATCTGCAGCTCAATGTTGAGAGGTCACCAGCTGACTGGAAGCTTGCAAAAGGCGACGGACGAAGAGTCGATCGGATATTCAGCCACGAAAAATTCGACGTAATCCTCTTTTCTCCTCCTTATCTGAATAACATTGATTACACCGAAGTCTATAAGATCGAGCAGTGGCTTTTGGGATTTCTGAATAGCAGTCCCGAGATGGTTGCTCAGCGCAAGCGAACCTTTCGCAGTCATCCGAGTTGTATATTTCCCGACTATCGAGACGCCAATACGGAGGAGGTTGTCAACATTCTGGGCGCGCCATTTCGGCGATTACTTGAATACGCTTCCCGCGAAGAGAATTGGCGTCGCCGACTCTTTACTGGTTACTTCGCCGATATGTATAGGACGCTGTTAGCAAGCCGAAGGCTGCTCAAGCAGAGCGGTCGAGTATTTCTCATAGTAGGGAATTCCGTGCACGGAACGCCGGATCGTCCGATCCCTATTGCCGTTGATCTTTGGATCGCGAAGCTCGCTAAGGCAGCGGGCCTACGTGTGGAATCTATTCTAGTTGGCCGATTGCTCTCGAGGCGACGCATGGAGTGGAATGGATTTCGTGAATCGATCATAGTCATGTCGAAGGCGACCTAGCTATGGCACTCAGCAAGAAGGACAGCTCCCTTCGATTCGAAGCTAGCGCCAGACTACAGCGATTGTTCGGCCGCGAGCTTATTCCGGACGATGACTCAGCGGTAGAAGAGTTGACCAAGAACGCATATGACTCTAATGCATCGGAAGTTACGATCACAATTGTTCGTCCATCTGGCGATCGGGATGGAGAAATAGAAATACGAGATAACGGCCTAGGCTTATCTCTTACAGAGTTCAACCGTGTTTGGATGCGGGCTGGCTATTCAGAGAAAGCCGGACAGCCGCTTCCAGGTACTGGGCGAGTTCAGGTTGGTGAAAAAGGAATCGGGCGTTTCGCGGCAGATAAACTTGGCCGACACCTAATTGTGCTAACGAAGCCTCGTGGGGCCCGCGAAGCGCTAAAGGTGACCTTCGACTGGAGAAAGTTCGAGAAGAAGAAACTGTTGCTCTCTGATATTTCCAATCCATATGAACATGTGGACGAGCCTTTGCTTCCGAAGGGCTCCTCCGGGACGATTCTTCGAATACGCGGCCTACGTTCCGATTGGCCCGACAAGGCCATAGAAGAAATGCGCCGTCGCCTATCGCGCCTTTTGAATCCCTACGACAAAGGGCAGACTTTCCGAATCGTTCTAAATGCGCCAAGCCGAAAGCTGAGTGGGCCTATCGTCGGGAGCGAGATCAAAAATGCTGACTTCGAATGGGAAGTCACGAGGTCTGCGCAGGGCACTATCCGTATGAAGCGACGGAACCGCGTGCAACGCGGTATTCCGGAATGGAGCGACTGGGAATCAGTGCTCATAACAAAAAAGGGGTCGGTCCCGGAGCAGCAAGACTTTGGTCCTGTAAATGCCCGCTTCTTCTTCTTTGTAGACCGACCGAAGAAAGCAAATATTGGTGATGCTATACCTGGTGTGGCTATTTACCGTGATGGCATGCGAGTAGAGCCCGCGGGATCGAGTAGCGCGGACTGGCTAGGACTACTAGAAAAGCGGGCAAAGCGCGCTGGTCATATGCCGTTAGTTCCTTCTAGACTCTTCGGCTTTGTCAAGATCAGCCGCGATGAAAATCCGGAGTTGCAGGACGCCACAAATCGGCGCGCTTTTGTACACGGCCCGCAACTTGATACCTTTCGGCAATTCTTGAAGGACAGACTAAGTGAACTCGAGGCACAAGTCGAAAGTGAGGTTGCCAAGCCCCGGTGGGAAAAGTCAAAGCAGCTTAAGAGCCAGAAGCTTCTTCAGGCGCGCTACAACACGGTTAGCATCATGTCCCTTAGCTTGGCTCACGAACTTAGGCAACCACTTCAGGCTATACAGACGGCCTCGGAGAATATTCGTGATTATCTTAAGCAGAAAGGCATCACAATTGCAGAAGTGGACTCTGGGACCGATGTGATTAGAAGAAACGTGGCACGGATTGAAAAACACATTCAATTTCTGAAGTCACTGGGATCAGGGCGACAAGAACAGGAATCATTCGATGCTGTTAAGGCAGCAGAAGAGGTAATCGGAGTATTTGGCGGGGTTGCGGCGGCGCAGAACGTTCAGCTTGTCCGAGAAGGTTCACCAAAATCGATGGTACTCAGTAACCACGCGACATTCTTAGCCACGCTTACGAATCTTGTCCTCAATGCATTACAGGCCATTGAGGGACAGGATGAACAGAAACCACATCACATTCAAATAAAATTCGAGGCTGGGCGGAAGCTCACTAAGATACGAGTAGAAGACGATGGGCCAGGAATACCAGAGGCGAACCGCACGAGACTGTTCAAGCGCCTAACGACCAGCAAGCAAGGAGGCATGGGCATCGGTCTCATTGTATGGCGCGAGGCCTTGCAGATGTTTAGCGGCGAACTGGAGTGCGAAAGCTTTAGCGACCCAACAACGTTTGTTATAACAGTTCCCACGGGGGTGCCGGATGGCTCGAGTTCTTCTGGTTGATGACGAGAAAGATATCCGTGACATGTTTCTCGATGCGCTGAAACTGCACGGACATCAAGTGGATGTTGCCGCCTCCGCTGAGGAAGCCATGAAGCGTGCTGCGAATCGAAGCTATGACGTTGCAATAATTGATTACGTTTTGCCGGACAAGCGTGGCCTGGATCTCTTGCAGGAATTGCGCCGCCGCCAGTCCTTCCTGAGAGCAATCATTATCTCCGGACAGATTGATCACGACGTGCTTGATGCCGGTGAACTTGAGAGGCAACTGAAAGAGCGTATCGCGGCAGACCGCTATTTGCCGAAGCCCACCAGTATCGATAGTTTAGTTCGAGCGATAGAAGATGTTCTCAAACCCACGGCTGCCGGTGATTGGAAGCAGATGGCTGCCGCTGCCGTAGCAGCGCAAGGTGTTAAGACCAAGCACGTAAAGGACATGGATCGCGCACTACATAAAGCGCGCAAGAAGCGTAAAACATGATCTACGTTCTGGATACGTGTGCCTTAATATGGGCCTATCGGGAAAGATCCAAGTTTTGTCGCCGTTGTCGATACATAATTAGCCACTGTCAAGGGCGCGTATACGTCGCAGAGATAACCGTTCTCGAGATTGTTAGCGCGCTAGGAAGGACACATCGACGCGGGACAATTACACTTGGCGAGTACTCGCAGGCTAATCGCAGGTTTTTGCGCGATGTTGCTTCAGGCGCACTGGTCGTTATGTCATTACCCAGTTCGGAATTTGTCGCGTGTCGGGATCTATTGCAGTTGGTCGGAATTGACGCGGGCAGAAATCTCCAAACCCAAGATGCGATGGTCGCTTATACCGCTCGCCGCCTAGCTCTTGAGCGTGGCGAGGTAGTAAGGCTGCTGACTAGCGACCGGCGTCTTGCGGCGATCGTTAAGGAGCTACCAATCTTCAAGAACCTCGTCATTTCTGAATACCTCAATCCCAACTAACCCAGCGGAGAACAGAGAACAAGAATCAGCACTTCAACCGCCCGGAACTCTGCGCCAGTCGTGCTTCTTCAGCCTATTGCCGATGGCGAGTAAGTCTGCTTAGGGTCGGAATGAGCTGACCCCGTTTCCCCGGCTTCCATTTACTTACCCGCGGTTCTTTCCCGCAGCGTCACGAATTCTTCCGCCGCGGTGGGATGGATGCCCACCGTGGCGTCGAACTGCGCCTTGGTGAGTCCGGCCTTCACCGCGATGGCAATGCCCTGGATGATCTCCGGCGCATCCGCGCCCACCATGTGCGCGCCCACCACGCGCTCGCTGGCGGCGTCGACGACGAGCTTCACCAACGTGCGCTCGTCGCGACCGGAGAGCGTGTGCCGCAGCGGCCGGAAGCTCGCCTTGTAGATATCGACCTTGCCGAATTTCGCCATCGCCTTGGACTCGGTGAGGCCGACCGTGCCTATCGGCGGCTGGCTGAACACGGCGCTCGGCACGTCGTCGTGGTCCACCGGCGTTTCGCGTCCGCCGAAGAGCGTCATCGCCACGGCCGCGCCCTCGCGGATCGCCACCGGCGTGAGCGCGATGCGGTGGGTCACGTCGCCCACCGCGTAGATGCTGGCGACGCTGCTGCGGCAAAACCGGTCCACCACCACGCCGCCCGCGTCGTCCAGCCTGACGCCAACCTCCGCCAAGCCGAGACGCGCGGTGTTGGGCGTGCGGCCGGTCGCGTAGAGCACCGCGTCGCACTCGAATTTGCCGCCGGGGACGCCGCTCATGCTGACCTCGAGCGTGCCGTCGGCGCGGCGCGCGATGCGCGACACCTCGCTCGCAAGCAGGATGCGCACGCCCTTCTTGCCCATCTCGTCGTGCAGGTGGCGGCGCACGTCGTCGTCGAACCCCCTCAGGATCTGCTCGCCGCGATAGGAAAGCGTGACCTCGGCGCCGAGCCCGCGGAAAATGCCGGCGAACTCCGCCGCGATGTAGCCGCCGCCCACCAGCAGCACGCGCCGCGGCAGCTCAGGCAATTCGAACGCCTCGTTCGAGGTGATCGCATGCTCGATGCCGGGGATCGCCGGCTTAGCCGGCCAGCCGCCGGTGGCGATGAGAATGTTTTGCGCCGTCACGCGGCGCCCGCCGATCGCCACGGTGTGCGCATCGAGCAGTTTCGCCGTGCCCTCGATCACGGCGACGCCCGCCTTGATAAGCGCGTCGGCATAAATGCCGGAGAGCCGCGCGATCTCGCGGTTCTTGTTCTCGATCAGCGCCGGCCAGGAAAACGACGCGCCCGCTACGGTCCAGCCGTAGCCGCGCGCGTCCTCCAGGTCTTCGGCGTAGTGCGCGGCATAGGCCAGCAGCTTCTTCGGCACGCAGCCGCGGATCACGCAGGTGCCGCCGATGCGGTCGTTCTCGGCGATCGCCACTCTCGCGCCGAACTGGCCCGCCATGCGGCTCGCGCGCACGCCGCCCGAGCCGGCGCCGATGGTGAAGAGGTCGTAGTCGAAACGCGTCATGGGGGAAAGGGAAGGCCGGGACTTTTGTTGCGGACTCTTAAATGGTCCGCTCCACCATCGCTCTCAGCTCCGCCGTCACCTCGGGCTCGATGCCGAACCACGCCTTCCACGCCGGCCGGCCTTGGTGCAGCAGCATGCCGAGACCGTTGACGGTCCGGTTGCCGCGCCGGCGAGCTGCGGCGAGAAACGGCGTCTCGAGCGGGATGTAGATGATGTCGGCGGCGAGCGCGCTCGCCGGCAGCTTGTCGAGCTTGATGTCGAGCGCGGGCTGGCCCACCATGCCACAGCTGGTGGTGTTGACGACCATCGCCGCGCCTTCCAGAACGTCGTCGCGTTGCTCCCAGCGTAGGGCCTCGATCGGGCCGCCGAACTCGTCGGCGATGGCCTTGGCGCGGGCAAACGTGCGGTTGACGAGCCGGATCTCCCTCGCGCCCGCTTGCGCCAGGCCGTAGCAGACTGCGCGCGCGCCGCCGCCGGCACCGATCACCACGACCGGTCCGGCGTCCGCCTGCCAGCCCGGTTGCTCCTGACTGATGTTGTGGATGAAGCCGTAGCAATCGTTGTTGCTGCCGGCGAGCGACCCGTCGGGCCTGACGACCACGCAGCTGATCGCGCCGATGCTTTTCGCCACCGCGTCGACTTCGTCGACGATCGTCATTGCCTGCTGCTTGTGCGGGATCGTCAGGTTGACCCCTGCGAAGCCCAATGGGTGCAGCGCGCGCAGGGCAGCGGCGAGGCCCTCGGGCCTGATCGCAAGCGGCACGTAGGTCCCCGCCAGACCGTGCTGCCTGAACCAGTAGTTGTGCAGCATCGGCGAGCGGGAGTGCATGACGGGCCAGCCCATGACGCCGGCAAGCAGGAAACGATCGGGATGTGCCATCGGAAGCCTTTCCAGCCGCACGGCGGGTGCCGCCTGTCACTCCGCCCATGCTCGACACGCGGGGGAGTCGGCAATCTAAACCGCCCGGGCGATCCAGGCAATACCCTGGCACCTGTTGCGCCCGGAATAATGGGAGATAGCGGGCCGCTTCTTTCCGGATTGTGAACTGGCGGGTGTCATGATTGCGCGATGGCAGCTTATTCGAATAGCATCGCGGACTCGACGCGAGAAAGAGGAGGTTTCATGCACAAGACTTACAAGATTTTGATCATGGGTGCGTCCTACGGTTCGCTATTGGCAGCCAAACTGCTGTTCGCACGCCATGCGCTGAAACTGGTATGCCTGCCCGCCGAGGCCGAGTTGATCAACAAGGAAGGCATCCGGGTACGCCTGCCGATAAAAGGCAGGGACGGACTGGTCGAGATCGATTCGCGCAAGCTGCCGGGGAAACTGTCCGCCGACGGTCCGCAGGCGGTGAATCCGGCTGACTATGATCTGGTCGCGTTGGCCATGCAGGAGCCGCAGTATCGTTCGCCCGGCGTGCGCGAGCTGCTGGATGCGGTGGCCAAAGCCAAAGTTCCCTGCATGTCGATCATGAACATGCCGCCGCTGCCCTATCTGGCGCGCATTCCGGGCATCTCGGTCGCCGCATGCAGAGGCTGCTACACGGACCCCACCGTCTGGGACAGCTTCGACCCCAAGCTGATGACGCTGTGCAGTCCGGACCCGCAGGCTTTTCGCCCGCCGGAAGAAAAGGTGAATGTGCTGCAAGTGAGGCTGCCGACCAACTTCAAGGCGGCGCGGTTTGAGTCGGACGCTCACACCGCCATACTTCGCCAGCTGGAGGCGGAGATTGAAGCGGTCCGGTTTGACACCGGCGACGGCAAGATCGAATTGCCCGTCAAGCTCAAGGTGCACGACTCCGTCTTTGTGCCGCTGGCGAAGTGGCCGATGCTGGTGGCCGGCAATTATCGCTGCGTGCAAAAAGATACCGTGCGACCCATCAAGGAAGCCGTGCATAGCGACATCGAAGCCACGCGGTCGGTCTACAACTGGGTCGCCAAGGTGTGCATGTCTCTGGGTGCGTCCGAGAAGGATCTGGTGCCGTTTGAAAAATACGCCAACGCGGCACTGTCGCTTGGGAGCCCCTCCTCCGCAGCGCGAGCATTGGCTGCCGGCGCGCCCAATATTGAAAGGGTGGACCGTCTGGTGAAGACCATAGCCGCGCAGAAGGGCATGCAGTCCAAGGTGGTCGATGAGATCGTCGCTTTGGTCGATGGCTGGCTGGAGCGCAACCGGAAGAAGGCGGCCTGATCTTCGAAAGCGGTGACGAGTAAAAAGCCTCAGCAGCAGTCGCACTCGAACCCATCGGGGACGGCAAGCGCATCCTTCAGCCAGGCGAAGGGAAGATCGTCGATGACCACCTTCTCCACCGGCTTGAACAGCTTGAAGTGGTGTCGCTTCCCGTCCGCCGTCCAGAACGCGACCACGGTCTCCAGGGGCGGACAGCCGGGGAGCGTGCAGGCGAGCTCCGCTACGAGGATCGCCGCCTCTTGGGGAAGTTTGAAGCGCTCGCGCGTCCACGCCTTCACCCGGTCCAGGGCCTGGAGGCGTTCGGGACTCTTCCTGGAAGATCCAAGCATCATCGGTATGAGCCTAGCAGAAGCAGCGGCCGCCATCGCCGCCCCTCTCACGCGGCGCAGTGCTTCGCCGCGGCGCCGCGGCTCGGGTCGCAGTGTGCGCGCGGATTGTAAGGCGGGCGCAATGCATGAGAAACTGCGCGCTCCGGAGTGCATGGATACGAAGTGACCGCAATCATTGGAGGAATGTAACAGTGGAAAAGGTGCTGGCGGCAGTGAGAACAGGCCCGAGCAGGACCGAGATCCGGGAATTTCCCATGCCGGATATTCCCGAGGACAGCGCCTTGATGAAGATGGAGGTCGCCGGGATCTGCGGAACCGATGTCAAGTTGTACAAGACGCCGCCGTCCAACGCCCCGGTGATCATGGGCCACGAGAACATCGGCACCATCGCCAAGGCGGGCCGCGAGTTCACCCGACGCAAGGGCTTCAAGGAGGGGGACCTGGTATTCGTCGAGCACTACGTCATGTGCGGCAAATGCGAGTGGTGCCATCTGGGTCAGTACCGTCACTGTGAAAACACCGACTGGCGCCATAATCCCGACGCCATCCGCTATGGCTACACATCGGCCGCGAAAGCTCCCCATCTGTGGGGCGGCTTCGCCCAATACGCGTACCTTCCGTGGAACGCCGTCGTGCACCACGTACCGAAGGGCGTTTCGCCGGAATTGGCGGGACTGGTCACCCCCATGGCCAACGGCATCGAATGGTCCCTGTTCGACGGTGGCGTCGGCTACAACTCCACCGTGCTCATTCAAGGCCCGGGCCAGCAAGGGCTGTCCCAGACTGTGATCTGCAAGCAGGCGGGCGCCTCTCTCATCATCGTCACGGGCACGTCGAAGGACGGCGCGCGGATGGAGGTCGCCAAAGCCCTGGGCGCCGACTACGTGATCGACGTGCAAAAGGAAGATCCGCTTGCTCGCATCATGGAGATCACTGCTGGCCGCGGCGTGGACGTCGTGCTCGACTGCACCGCAGGCGCCGGGACCCTTCCGGTGCTGCTCGGCGTGGAAGCGCTCAAGCGCAAGGGCGGGACGATGGTAATCCAGGGCGAAATGACGGAATTTCCGAATTTCCCGCTCGCCAGGGTCACGGTCAAGTTCATCACCATCAAGAGCGCACGCGGTCACAGCTACAAGGCCTGCGAGCTCGCCCTGCAGCAGCTTGCCTCAAAGCGCTTTCCGCTGGAGAAGGTCACGACCCACACTTTTGGACTGAAAGACGTGGACCTTGCCATCCGGTCGGTCGGCGGCCACGGCGTGCCGGACGTGATCCACGCTTCCCTCATGCCCTGGAAGTAAATCGCCGCCGGGGAAGTAGTCGTTCCGGACGTCGATCAGCAACAGCGCCGCACCGTTGATGCGTGAACTCCTCGAAAAAACATCCGGCGCAGCCGATCAGTCGCCGCTTGCGGCGGGCGGCTGCATCGGCTTGTCATGTATGGGAGTGGAGCGCGCCTTATAGACCCAGCGCGCCTAGGTCGAGATGCCCGTTCTCCAGCGGCGGACACCAGAAATAGCCTCCGGATACGGGACGAGTGAATTTGAACAGGGCGTCCGATACGCCGTCTTCGGCGCCGGCCATCCTGCGCAGCTGGGCTTCGAAGGCATCGAACGACTTTCCGAACGCCACGAAGACCAACCCCGCCTGGTGCTCGTCTGCCCAGGGCATCGACCGCCTGAGGATGAACGCCGCCGGGTCGAAGCTCTCCTGGGCCGTCCTTTTGACATGCGCCGAAAGCGGCGCGTCGGCGAGTTCCTTGTTGTCGCTCTTGCGGCGGCCGATGGCATTGTCCTGTTCCGCCGCCGTCATCGACTCGAACTTGTCGAAGTCGTGGACCCACTGCTGAACCGCGACGAAACTCGCGCCGTCGAGCCCGCGACCGCGCCCGCTGACTACCGCCGCATCGACCGCGGCCGCGTCCTTTGGATTCTCGGTCCCGTCCTCATAGCCCGTCAGATCGAGTCCCGGTCCGTAGCGGAAAGCGTCGATCGCCTGGCTCAACCGGAACGCGGGAGAGACGGCCCGCTCCATCGACCTTGAGCGATGCACGAGTTCGCCGCGATCGCCTCCCCGCAACCAGCACCACAACGCGGTGGGCGTCGAAGGCACGGCAAAACCTGCGCCGGCATAGCGCGGGAACGTGCCGAGCCCGTCGATTTTGCGGCCCAGCGCAAGCACCAGCGACTCCCCCAAACCGACGACCGTCCTGTCGCCGTCGGCGGAATCGCGCAGGGCACGCAATGAAGCGCGGGGATCGGCCTCGGCGCCGATGACAAAAAACAGATTCCTCGCATGCGCGGGAACGGGGGCCAATATCCCCGGTTGAACTTCAGCCGTCATATGCTTTTCGTCCGCACTCTACCCATGACGCGGATAGAAGAGTCCTGGCCGTTTCATTCAAGCCTCCGGCACGGATCCGGGGCGGGAATTCAACGGCTGCCCTCGCGACCGGCGCCGCCGCGCCCGAAGCCCGGCAGCATGCGCTGCATGACATCGTCCTTCCTGACCAGAAGGTGGTACAGGGCGCCGACGAAGTGCACGACGACCAGGATCGCCAGCGCCCAGGCAAGAACACCGTGGCCTGATTCGAGCTGATCGTGAAGGGCCCGGTCCCGGCTCCCGACGATGCCCGGCACATGCACGAGACCGAACAACGTCGCGTCCATGGGACGGCTGAAGGTGCCGGCAAGCGCCCAGCCGCTCAGCGACGCCGCGAGGATCAGGACGTAAAGTCCCCAGTGACTGAGATGCGCGGCAACCCGTTCCCAGGCCGGCGCGGTGCGCGGCAACTCGGGCACCGCGTTCGTCCAGCGCCAGAGGAGCCTGAGAATCACGAGTGCGAGCAGGGCGTAGCCGACGGACGCATGCCACAGGTAATGCTCGAACCGCACTTCGCGCGGCGCGAAATCGGCCATCCACTCGCCGTGAGCCAGGAGGACAAGAACGAGGGCCGCGCCGATCCAGTGAAACGCCTGTGACGCCCAACCCCAGGCTGCCTTCGTGTTTCCGATCATGTGAATGTTACCTCTCAGCCTGCTTCAAGCGAGATCTGATTGCCTGCCCGGCTTCATCGTCGATGCATGCCGAGGACCTGATGAACTCGTCGACCAATTCAATCCCGTCTCTACGCGTCAGGCTCTCCCTGGAAAGTGCGTCCATTCGATCCAGCTCCCGGGAAATTTGCTCCCGCTGGTCGAGAAGATGATTGAACTGCTGGTCGCAGCCGGGAATCGGTCGCGGATATTTTCCGATCTCCTCGAAGATCCGATCTCTTCTTTTTTCGAGTTGCCCCCTGACTTCCTTCCACATCGACTTGAGCAACGCCGATTCCGTTTGCCCGCCGATTGCGTGCCGTGATTTCACCGATGGCATGGCGTGTTCTCCTTCGTCGCGGGCCCGACCTCCGGCTCGCGCCCCTCCCGCAGCAGCACAAGGAAACCGCCCGACACCCGGAATGAGTGGCCGCCTGGAAACGGCAACACCGCAGCCGGCTCGAGCGACGCGTCAGTGGCCGGGCTCACGGCAACCGGTCTCAAGATACCCACACCATCGCGAGTGCCGCCGCACCGGGAAGCGCCTGAATCCAAAGTATCCTGCGATTCGCCGTCAACCCGCCGAACACTCCGGCGACGATGACGCAAGCGAGAAAGAAGACCTTGATCGAGAACCCGCTCGCACCGAGACTGAGGCCCCAGACAAGCCCCGCGACGAGAAAGCCGTTGTACAAACCCTGGTTCGCGGCGAGAGTCTTCGAGGCCTTTGCGAACTCGGGCGCAAGACCGAACGCGCGCAAACCCGGGGGTCTGTCCCAGAAAAACATCTCCAGCACCAGAAAGTACAGGTGCAACAGCGCCACCAATGCGATCGCGATATTTGCAGCTGTTGTCATGGCGCCGTCCTTCCGAGCACTGACCTTCGGCTGATACACGACCATCCACAGGGAATCAGATCTTAAAGGCTTCCAGCGTTTCCGGCGCGAACAGCTCCTCCACCTTCAACCTGCGCTTCGACAGCCCCTGCTCGTGGTGATAGCGCAGGAACGTCTCGAGCACGTGGAGGTTCGGCTGGCAACCGTAGGCCCACCAGTCATCGCCCAGTTCGCGCCGCGCTTCTTCGACGTGCGCGACCTGCCACGGCAGCATGGTGGTCAACGCCGCGGTGGTGGTCAGGTTTTCGTAGACCATTCGCTGCGCTCGCGCGAATGCCTTGTAGAGCGACTGCGCGATCCAGGGGTTCGCCTTGTAGAGCTCGCGGCGGATCACCACCGTGTGCATGATGGGAAATATCTTCGTCTTGCGGAAATACGCCTTCTCCACTTCGACGTAATTCTCGAATAGCCGCCGCACCGTTCCGGGCCGGGTCGCGAACGTCGAGGGCATGCGCGCGGTGTGCATGGCCTCGAGCTCGCCGTCGGCGATCATCTGCGAGAGTGTCTGCGTGGGGCCGATGGACCTGAGCCTGAATTTCGCCGGCAGATCGAGCTTCAGCTTCTCCTCGCGGCCGGGCTCTTCCTCGCCGCCGGTCCAGTACTCGACGCCCGCCGGATCCACGCCGTACTCGTCCTGCAGGATGCCGCGGATCCACACCGGCGCGGTCATCTGGTACTCCGGCGTGCCGATGCGCTTTCCCGCGAGGTCCTTCGGCTCGCGGATGCCGGACTTCGCCGAGACGAAGATGCACGAATGCCGGAAGAAGCGCGACGGGAACACCGGAATGGCGATGAAGGGCTGGATTTCTCGGGTGAGCGACACGCAGTACGAGGACAGCGACATCTCGGCGACGTCGAACTCGCGCTGGCGCAGCATGCGGAAGAACGTCTCCTCGACCTCGAGCTTGAGGTAATTGAGGTCGATGCCCTCGGGCTGCACGCGGCCGTCGGCCAGCGCCTGGGTGCGGTCGTAGTCCCAGCAGGCAAGAGTGAGGCGGAGTCTGGACATTTCGTTCTTCTCGCGTTTCCTTGTCTGGCTCCCTCTCCCGCCGGCGGGAGAGGTCCGGGTGAGGGTCGGGATGGGTGCCGATCGCGGCATTTCCTCAATCGACATGAGCGCCGGCGGCGCGCACCACCGGCCCCCAGCGCTTGAGCTCTTCCGCCAGGTAGGCGGTGAATTCCTGCGGATCGAGATCGCCCGGCTCGATGCCTTCCGGGTGCAGCCGCTCGCGAACATCGGCAAGCTGCAGTATCCGCCGCACCTCGAGGTTCAGGCTGCGCACGATATCCTGCGGCATCCCCGGCGGGCCGGAAAGCGAAAACCAGATCGACGCGACGAGCTGCGGATAGCCGAGCTCCTTGAAGGTGGGCACGTCAGGGAAGTCGGGAACGCGGCTCTCCGAAGTGACCGCAAGCGCGCGCGCCCTGCCGGCGCGAATCTGGGCCGACGCGGTTGAAACCGTGGTCGAGGTCACGAGCACGTGTCCGGCGATCAGGTCGGCGACGGCGAGACTCGCGCCCTTGTATGGCACGTGCTGCATGTCGATCCCGGTGAGCTGCTTGAGGTGCTCGGCGATCAGGTGGCCCTGGGTGCCGTTTCCGGGCGAGCCGTAGTTCAACTTGCCCGGATTGGCCCTGGCGTAGGCGAGGAATTCCTTGAAATCCCGGACCGGCAGGCCGGGATTGACCACCAGCACGCCGGGCGGGCCGCCGAACAAGGCAATATGGGTAAAGTCGCGCACCGGGTCGAACGGAAAGCTCTTCGACAGCGCCGGCGCAATGCAGTGCGAGGCAACGCCCGACACGAGCAGCGTGTAGCCGTCCGGCGCCGCCTTCGCCACTAGCTCGGAGCCGATCACGCCGCCCGCGCCGGGGCGGTTCTCGATGACGAAGTTCTGCTTGAAGCTCTCGGAGAGTTTCTGCGCCACCAGGCGGCCGAGCATGTCCGCGGTGCCCCCGGGAGCAAACGGCACCACGATGCGCACCGGTTTCGAGGGCCAGGCCTGCCCTGAGTCTGCCGAACGGGTCTGCGCGACGCTCTGCGCCGCGAACGCTGCGCAGGCCAGGGCAAAGGCGCAGAGCAGTGCACGATGTCGATTGGATTTCATGTCAGTGTCCCTTGAAATTCATGCCAGCGCATTTTACCGGATAGTTCATTGTTGCAGCCATGCCTGACCGCCGCCACGTCGAGTTACAATGGCGCTCAGGCGGGACGTCGAACGCCCACCCTGACCGCGCGCGACAAAGCGGGCGCACGCGCCGCTTATCGGGCGCCCCGGCATCGGCCGAAATTGGACTGAGGAAATCCACATGGAAATGACCGGTGAACAGATCATCCCCCTGCCGCAGATGGAAGTCTGGCGCGGGCTCAACGACCCGGAAGTGCTCAAGGCCTGCATCGCCGGTTGCGAATCCATCGAGAGAATCTCCGACACCGAGTACCGCGTCGCCATGACCGCCGCAGTCGGGCCGGTGAAGGCCAGGTTCAACGGCAAACTGTTGCTCTCCGATCTCAATCCGCCCAATTCCTACGCGCTCTCGTTCGAAGGCTCCGGCGGCGCCGCCGGTTTCGGCAAAGGCAGCGCGCGGGTTTCGCTTGCGGCCGAAGGCGCGGGCACAAAACTCAGCTATACCGCGAAAGCCAACGTCGGCGGCAAGCTCGCCCAGGTGGGATCGCGGCTGGTCGACGGCGTCGCCAAGAAAATGGCCGACGATTTTTTCACCGCCTTCAATCGCAAACTCGCCGGCCCCGCTGCCACGGCGGCGGGCGGAGCCGCGCCTGCGCGCGCCGGGCTCCATCCGCTGTGGTGGGTGGCCGGCACGGTGCTCGCGATGCTGCTGATCCACTGGGCGCTCGGGCCGGCGAAGTACATCTCTTAGTACATCTCCTAGCCCCGCCCCCATCCTGCCCTTTCCCCTGAAGGGGAAGGGACGGGTCGGAAGTTCCCTCCCCATCAAGGGGAGAATCGAAGTGGGGAGGGGATTCCGGTCCGCTTCACCGCGAGAGCCGCCGCACACAAGTGTCCTCGAGCGCGCGATGCGCGGCCCCCGCGGGTAGTGCGGAATCATTTTCGGCCAAGCACGGTCCCGGGAATAAAAAAAAGCCCGGGGGGCACGCCGCCCCCCGGGCTTTCCAGGATTCCGGATCAGGCCTTTCTCAACTGTTCCGTGTCGAACGGCAGCGAGCGCAGCCGCTTTCCGGTCGCAGCGAAAATTGCGTTGGCCACGGCCGGCGCCGCCGGCGGCAGGCCGGGTTCGCCGATACCGCCCGGCTTTTCGCTGCTCGCCACGATGTGCACCTCGACCTTGGGCACTTCGTTGATGCGCATCACGCGATAGTCGTGGAAGTTCGACTGCTCGACCTTGCCGTCCTTGAAGGTGATCTTGCCGTAAAAGGCCGCGGTCAGGCCGTAGACGATGGCGCTTTCGATCTGGCGCTTGATGATGTCGGGATTGACCGTCATGCCGCAGTCCACCGCGGCGACCACGCGATGCACTTTGGGCCGGCCGTCCCCGCCGATCGAGATCTCGGCGACCTCGGCAACATAGCTGCCGAACGATTGCCCGACCGCGATGCCGCGGTGCACGCCAGCCGGAAGCGGCTTGCCCCAGCCGGCCTTTTCCGCGGCAAGCTCGAGCGCGCCCTTGTAGCGCGGCTGTTTGCCGAGCAGGTTGCGGCGGAACTCGAACGGGTCCTGGCCGGCGGCCGCGGCCATTTCATCGACGAAGCTCTCGATGAAAAAAATATTCTGCGAATGACCGACCGATCGCCAGAACCAGACTTGCACACCCGGCTCCTGCCGCGCGTACTCGATGCGCAGATTGGGAAAGTCATAGGGGCAATCGCGGATGCCTTCGACCGCGAATGCGTCCACGTTGTCGGGCGGGAGTTTCATGAAGCCCGAGGCCTCCATGATCGACGGCGAGGCGACGCGCGCGCTGAACGACACCGCCTTGCCCGCGGCGTCGAGTCCGCCGGTGAAACGCGTGACCGAAGCCGGACGATAGAAGTAAGCCTTCATGTCGTCCTCGCGCGTGTAGACCAGCTTCACCGGCTTGCCCGAAATCTTGGACAGCAGCGTAGCGTCGATGGTGAAATCGGGTGCGAAGCGCCGGCCGAAGCCCCCGCCAAGGTACATGGTATTGATCTTGACATTGCCGGGCGCGACTCCGGCGACCTGGCCGAGGATGCCCTGGGCGGGTCCCTGCGATTGCGTCCCGGCCCAGATCTCGATTCCATCAGGCTTGACCCAGGCCGTGCAGTTCATCGGCTCCATGCAGGCATGCGCGAGGTATGGCGCTTCATAAACGGCATCGAGCGTCTTCGCTGCAGTCGCAGCGCCCACGTCGCCCTCGTTGCGCCCGACCGCGCCGCCTTTCGCGGCAGCTTCGGCCAGCATTTTCGAGACCCCCGCGGAGGAAAGCGCTGCATTGGGGCCATCGTCCCACATGATTGCAAGCGCGTCCCGCCCCATCTTGGCGGGCCAGTAACCGGTGGCCAGCACCGCTACGCCACCCGGAATCTGGATCACCTGCCGGACTCCCGGGATGGCCTTCGCCTTGCTGTCGTCGACCGATACCGCCTTGCCGCCCGGCACCGGCGAGCGCGCCATCACCGCGGTGAGCATTCCGGGCAGCCGCACATCCATGCCGTACCTGGCGCTGCCGTTGACCTTGACCGGGGTGTCCAGGCGCTTGGCGCCCCTGCCGAGAATCCTGAATTCCTTCGGTTCCTTCAGCTTGACCTCCGTCGGCACCGGCCGCTTGCCGGCCGCGTCGGCCAGCCGGCCGTACGAAAGCTTCTTGCCGCTCTGGTGCACCACCATGCCTTTTTCGGTGCGACACTCGGACGCATCGACCTTCCAGGTGTCGGCGGCGGCGGCGACCAGCATCGCGCGCGCGGCAGCACCGGCCTTGCGCATCGGCTCCCAGTGGCCGCGCACCGAGGTCGAGCCGCCGGTCGCCTGCATCCCGAACATGGGGTTGTTGAAAGCCTTGTCGACGGGCGCCTGCTCAACCCTGATTCTCGCCCAATCGGCGTCGAGTTCCTCGGCGATCAGCATGGGAATCGCCGTGTGCACGCCTTGGCCCATTTCCGACAGGCCGCAGATCACGGTGACCCGGTTGTCGGAGGTGATGCGGAGATAGGCGTTCGGCTTGAATTCCGTCGCGGCCTCGGCCAGGCGCGAGGCGCCGGGAAGGGTGAAGCCGATGATCAGCCCGCCTCCGGTGGTCAGCGCAACCGAAGCCGAAGTCTTGAGAAAGTCACGGCGCGATACTTTGAATACGCTGCTCATGATCAGGCCCCTTTCGTCATCGACTGCGCAGCATCCTTGATGGCGGCGCGGATCTGATTGTAAGTGCCGCAACGGCAGACATTGCCGCTCATGGCGGCATCGATGTCGGCATCGCTTGGCTTCTTGTTTTTCGCCAGCAGACCGGTAGCGCTCATGATCTGGCCCGACTGGCAATAGCCGCACTGCGGGACGTCATGCGCGACCCAGGCCGCTTGCACCGCCCTGCCGACCGTGTTCGAACTCATCGCTTCGATGGTCGTGATTTTCTTGCCCGCCACCGCCGAGATCGGCGTGACGCAGGAGCGCGTCGGATTGCCGTCGACATGCACCGTGCAGGCGCCGCATTGGGCTATGCCGCAGCCGAACTTGGTGCCCGTAAGGCCGAGATGATCGCGCAGGGTCCACAACAGCGGCGTATCGGACGGCACCTCGACGGAAACCTTTTTGCCGTTGACGGTAAATGAAACCATCGGGAAATCCTCCTTTGGAAAAATGGGGTCGTTTTTTTTATTGGACGGCGGAATCTTATTCCGGCGGCCTGCGAAAGTCCACTGCGGCGGATTGCATCCAGGGACACCTGTTTCAACCCGGGCCGATGGCCCGCTGTCAGACTCCCGCAAGCCATCCACGCGAACAATCCAAAGGCAAGCGGAGCCGCCCCATGCGCCTTTGCCAAACCCGCACCGATAAGGGAGAATGCCCGGCCGGGCGAAACTTGCTTGCGGACCTGCGTCGACGCCCCGTTCGCAAACCCCGAATAAAGAGCGTCGGCGCAATCGGAGTTCCGTCTGTCTGTCGGACAAGGGGGTAAGACCGAAGTGAAACTGCTGCTCTCCATTTCGCGCTTCATCGACGCCCTTAACGAGCGCGTCGGCCGCGCCGTCTACTGGCTGGTTCTGGCCGCCGTGCTGGTGAGCTCGGCCAACGCCACCGTCCGCTACCTCTTCAGCGTAAGCTCGAACGCCTGGCTCGAGCTGCAGTGGTACCTGTTCTCCGCCGTGTTCCTGCTATGCGCGGGCTACACGCTGCTGCACAACGAACACATCCGCATCGACGTGATCTCCTCGCGTCTGTCGCGTCGCGTCCAGGTGTGGATCGATATCTTCGGAATTCTCGTTTTCCTCCTTCCCATGACGCTGATCATCATGCGCCTGTCCTGGCCGATCTTCCTGAACGCCTGGGATACGGGCGAAGGGTCGGTCAACGCCGGCGGGCTGATCCGCTGGCCGGCCCGGCTGATGGTGCCGGCCGGGTTCTTTCTGCTGTCTCTGCAGGGTATCTCGGAGCTGATCAAGCGCGTCGCCTTCCTCATGCGCCTCATTCCGGACCCGGCCGAGAAGCACGTCGATCCCGCGCTGGAGCAGGTCATGGTCGAGGAAGGAAAGACGAAATGACCGCCTTCCTCATCGCCTACATGGCGCCGCTGATGTTCGCGGCGCTGGTGGTTCTGCTGCTGATCGGCTTCCCGGTGACGTTCTCGCTGGCCGCCAACGGCCTGCTGTTCGGCTGGATCGGCATCGAGCTCGGGCTGCTGCATCCCAGCCTCATGCAAGCGCTGCCCGAGCGCATCTTCGGCATCATGTCGAACGACACCCTGCTCGCGATCCCGTTCTTCACCTTCATGGGCCTGATCCTGGAGCGCAGCGGCATGGCCGAGGACCTGCTCGAGACCATCGGCCAGTTGTTCGGCCCGGTGCGCGGAGGGCTCGCCTATGCGGTGATCTTCGTCGGCGCGCTGCTCGCCGCAACCACCGGCGTGGTCGCCGCTTCGGTGATCTCGATGGGCCTGATCTCGCTGCCGATCATGCTGCGCCACGGCTACGACCGACGCTTCGCGAGCGGCGTCATCGCGGCCTCGGGGACGCTCGCCCAGATCATTCCGCCGTCGCTCGTTCTCATCGTGCTCGCCGACCAGCTCGGACGCTCGGTCGGCGACATGTACGCGGGGGCGATCATCCCCGGTCTTATGCTGACCGGCCTGTACGTGCTGTATGCGCTGGGTACGACCCTGATCTTTCCCAAGCTCGCGCCGGCGCTGCCGCCCGAGGCGCGCACGCTGCGCCAGCCCGACGGCAGCAGCGGCATCCTGTCGCTCGCAGTGCTGGTTATCGTCTCTGTTGCGATCGCAGCCGCCATTGGAAAATACTATTACAAGCCCGAAGCTCCCGAAGACGAGCGCCTGGTCGTGTCGGCGATCATCGGCGTCGGCACGGCATTCGGCGCCGCGGTGCTCAATCGCCTGTTCAAGTCCGGGTTGCTCTCCCGCATGGCGGAGCGCGTGACCTTCGTGCTGATCCCACCGCTCGCCCTGATCTTTCTCGTTCTCGGCACCATATTCATCGGCGTCGCGACCCCAACCGAAGGCGGGGCGATGGGTGCCACCGGCGCGCTGGCCCTTGCGCTGATAAACCGTCGGCTGTCCTTCACGCTGCTCAAGCAGGCCCTGAATTCGACGGCGAAGCTCTCCTCCTTCGTCATTTTCATCCTGATCGGCTCGACGGTCTTCAGCCTGGTATTCCGCGGCGTGAACGGTGACCTGTGGGTCGAGCACCTGCTCACCAGCCTGCCCGGCGGAACGCTCGGGTTCCTGATCGTGGTCAACCTGCTCACGTTCTTCCTCGCCTTCTTCCTCGACTTCTTCGAGCTGGCGTTCATCATCGTGCCGCTGCTTGCGCCGGTGGCGGACAAGCTCGGCATCGACCTGATCTGGTTCGGCGTGCTCCTCGGCGTGAACATGCAGACCTCGTTCATGCATCCGCCTTTCGGCTTTGCCCTCTTCTACCTGCGCAGCGTGGCACCGGCGAAGGAGTTCATCGACAAGATCACGGGCAAGCTGACTGCTCCGGTCACCACCGGGCAGATCTACTGGGGGGCGGTGCCGTTCGTGGTCATCCAGGTGATCATGGTCGCCATCCTGATCTTCGCGCCGACGCTCGTCACCGGGAGCCTGCACGAGAAGAAGCTCGATGTGAACAAGCTGAAGATCGAGGTCGAGACGCCTTCCTACGAAACGGAGGAGATCGACCAGAGCCTGAACATCGGCGGCGAATCCGGTCCCACCGGGAAGGAATCTGGCGCAACCGGCAAGAAGCCGGAGCAGAACTCCGGGCCGGGCAAGTAACTTCGCTTTTAGTCCCCGAAAAAACAAACCCCGCCGAAGCGGGGTTTGTTTTTTACCTGCGCGGCTCGCTCAAAGTCCCCACTTGGTGTGGAACCGGAAGTTGTCGTCCGTGTTCTCGTCCACCCGGAACCAGGAAATCGAGTCGGCACGGAACTTCTTCCATTCGGGGTAGATCCTCGCCCAGTGCTTGCTCTTGCCCTTCAGCTCCTCGTAGAACTCGAACGCCGCCTTGGCGGCCGCGTTCATCACCGACGCGGGGAAGGCCTCCACTTTCGTGCCCGTGGCGATGAGCCGCTTGAGCGCGGGCACGTTCACGACGTCGTATTTGGCCGGCATCCAAGCGTTCGCCTCGCCGCAGGCCGCCTCGAGCGCCGCCTGATAGGGCTTGGGCAGCTCGTTCCACTTCTTCTCGTTCACCAGCGTCACGAGCGCGGGACCCGGCTCCCAGAAGCCCGGGTAGTAATAGAACTTCGCCACCTTGTTGAAGCCGAGCCTCTCGTCGTCGTAGGGGCCGACCCATTCGGCGGCGTCGATCGCGCCCTTCTCCAGCGCCGGGTAGATGTCCGGCCCGCCGAGCGACTGCGGCACCGCGCCGAGCCTCTTCATCACTTCGCCCGCGATCAGGCCGCCGATGCGGAACTTGACGCCCTTGATGTCGGCGACGCTCTTGATCTCCTTGCGCCACCAGCCACCCATCTGTCCGCCCGTATTGCCGGCAAGGAACGCAACGCAGCCGTAGTCCTTGAAGAGCGGCGCCATCACTTCCTTGCCGCCGCCTTCCAGCCACCAGGCGTTCTGCTGGCGGGAATTGAGTCCGAACGGGATCGCGGTGGCAATCGCGAAAGACGGGTCCTTGCCGGCGTAGTAGTACGTGGCAGTGTGGCCCAGCTCGACAGTACCCGCCTGCACCGCATCGAGCACCTGCAGCGCGGGAACGATTTCGCCGGCCGCGAAGGCGCGGATCTGGAATTTGCCGTCGGTGATCTCTCCAACGCGCCTAGCGACAAGGTCGGCGCCGCCGTAAAGCGTTTCCAGGCTCTTGGGCCAGCTCGCCGCGAGGCGCCACTGGATCGAGGGCAGGCCGGATGTTTGCTGCGCCTTCGCCTGCGAGACGAGCATCGCCGCGCCCGCCGCCGTGCCCAGCCCGGCGTTTTTCAGGAACTCACGTCTTTTCATTGATCGTCTCCTCTAGTCTAGGGGTGGATAAGCCGGGCCGATTATAACTCCGGTGCGGTCCCGGCGTGGCCGCCTCCGGCGGCACGAGCCGCCCTCCGGCGCGGAGGACCAATCCCGGTTCGGAAGCCGTTCCCGGATGCGAACGCCCGGAACTACATGAAGGCGGGCGATGTCAGTTGCCCGCGATCGTCATTCCCGCGATCAGGATCGAGCCGCAGGTGCGCGAGCCGCGCGTGAGCGCGTCGCTGCCGATGGCCGCGATCGAGCGGAACATGTCGCGCAGGTTGCCCGCGATGGTGATCTCCTCGACCGGATGGCGGATCTCGCCGCCTTCGACCCAGTAGCCCGCAGCGCCGCGAGAATAATCGCCGGTGACGACATTGATGCCCTGCCCCATGAGATCGGTGACGAGCAGGCCACGCCCCATTTTACCGATCAATCCGGAAAGGTCGAGCTCGCCGCCTTTCAGGATCAGGTTGTGGTTGCCGCCGGCGTTGCCGGTGGTTTTCATTCCGAGCTTCCTCGCCGAGTAGCTGCCGAGAAAATAGCCGCGCAGGACTCCGTCTCTGACTACATCGCGGTCGCGCGTGGCGACGCCGTCGTCATCGAACCACGAGCTCGCCTGGCCGCGCGCAAGGTGCGGGCGTTCGATGATGTGAACGATGGGCGAAAAAATTTCCTTTCCGAGGCTGTCGAGCAGAAACGAGGCCTTGCGGTACAGGCTGCCGCCGCTCGCCGCCGAAACGAAGTGCGAGAGCAGACCATTCGCCACCGGCGCCTCGAACAGCACCGGCGCCTGCGTGGTCCCGATCTTGCGGCTGCGCAGCCGCGCCAGCGCCCGCCTGCCGGCGTAATCGCCGACCGCCTCCGGTGTGGCCAGATCCTGCGGCGAGCGCTGCGACACGTACCAGTCGTCGCGCTGCATCTGCCCGTCTTCGGCGGCGATCACCGCGCATGAGAGGTAATGGCGCGAACCGGGATAACCGCCCATGAACCCGAGGCTGTTGGCCAGCACGAATTGCGACTGCTGGCAGGAGACGCTCGCGCCCTCGGAATTGACGATGCGCTTGTCGAGGCGGAACGCGCTCGCCTCGCAGGCCTTCGCGATTTCGATGGCGCGCTCGACTGGCAGGTCCCAGGGATGGAACAGGTCGAGGTCGCGCGGCTCGAGCGCGAAGTCCTCCGGGTCGGCAAGCCCGGCACAATCGTCGCTCGCGGTGAAGCGGGCGATCGAAAGTGCCGCATCGACCGTGTCCCGGATCGCGCGCGGCGCAAAATCGGCGGTGCTGGCGTAGCCCTTCCGCCTGCCGAGGTAAACGGTGACGGAAAGACCCTTGTCGCGGTTGTACTCGATGGTCTCGACCTCGCCCATGCGCACCGTGACCGTCTGGCCGTAGCCTTCCGAGACCTCGGCTTCGCAGGCGCTCGCGCCTTTTTCTCTTGCGCGCGCGAGCGCGTCCGACGCGATGGACTGCAGAATATCGAAACGATGGGAAAAACGGGCCTGCGCCATGCGGAGAGTCGCGGAAAAGGCGCTATGATATCAGTTCACCATCGTCATCCCCTCCCGGAACGAAACGTGCAGGATCAGGAACGCCCGAGCAAGACCCAGCGCAAGCGCGAGATGCACGAGCTGCAGGCGCTCGGCGAGCGGCTGGTCGAGCTCAATGGCGAGCAGCTCGATGCGGTCGCGCTGCCCGAAAATCTGCGTCAGGCGGTGCGGGAAGCCGGGCGCATCACCCGGCACGAGGCGCGCCGCCGCCAGCTTCAGTACATCGGCCGGCTCATGCGCGAAGTGGACGCGGCGCCGATCCGCGAGAAGCTCAAGGTGTGGGACGGGCTCTCCGCCGAGCACACCGCGCACGTGCGCCTGATCGAGCGCTGGCGCGAGCGGCTGATCGCGGAGGAAGACGCGCTCGGCGATCTTGCCAAATGCCATGCAGGCATCGACACCCAGCACCTGCGCTCGCTCATCCGCAACGCCCGCGAGGAACGCGACGCGGGACGGCCGCCGCGCAGCTACCGCGAGTTGTTCCGCGTACTGCGGGAAATTTTCGGCGATGACCGGCGGGAGGACGAAACGGGCTAGCGTCCGCCGTTTGCGGCTCCTGCGGCGGCGGCGCCGGTTATACTTGCCTCCATGAGTGCAACAAGCGCCGAATTGCTCATCGGCCTGGTTTCGATCAGCGACCGCGCCTCGGGCGGCGTCTACAAGGACGAGGGCATCCCGTCATTGCAGGAGTGGTTTACCCGCGCCATCGCGACGCCATGGCGCACGGAAACGCGGCTGATCCCCGACGAGCGGCCGCTGATCGAGGCAACGCTTGCTCAGCTTGTCGACCAATTCGATTGTCACCTAGTGCTGACGACCGGCGGCACGGGCCCGGCGGCACGCGACGTCACGCCCGAGGCGACGCTCGCGGTCGCCGACAAGGTGATGCCCGGGTTCGGCGAGCAGATGCGCCGCATCGGCCTCGAGTTCGTCCCGACCGCGATCCTGTCGCGCCAGGTCGCGGTGATCCGCAAGCGCTCGCTCATCATCAACCTGCCGGGCCAGCCGAGGTCGATCCGCGAAACGCTCGAAGGCCTGAAGGACAAGGACGGCAGGCAGATCGTCCCAGGGATTTTCGCCGCCGTACCCTATTGCATCGACCTGATCGGCGGCCCCTACATCGAAACCCGCGAGGACGTGATCAAGACATTCCGGCCCAAGTCCGCCATTCGCCCCAGACCACAGACCTGAACGCAAAGAATTCCACCATGCCCGATCCGCTCGAAGCCGTCGAAATCGAAACCGGAAAAAATCCGACGACGAGCATCATCTGGATGCACGGCCTGGGCGCTGACGGCAACGATTTTGTCCCCCTCGTGCCCGAGCTCGATCTGCCCGAGGCGCCGATCCGCTTCGTCTTTCCGCACGCGCCGATGCAGCCGGTCACGATCAACAGCGGCATGGTGATGCGGGCGTGGTACGACATCAGCGACGCCAGCATCCGGCGCGAGGACGAGCGCGGCGTGCGCGCCTCGCAGGCCCTCGTCGAAGCGCTGATCGAGCGGGAAAAGGAGCGCGGCACAAAACCGGGCCGGCTGGTGCTCGCGGGGTTCTCGCAGGGCGGGGCCATCGCGCTGCAAACGGGGCTGCGCCAGCCGCAACGACTGGCGGGAATCATGGCGCTCTCGACCTATGTGCCGATCGCCGGAAAGCTTGCCGCCGAAGCCAATGCCGCCAACCGCGATACGCCGATCTTCATGGCGCACGGGACGCAGGACCCGATCATTCCGTTGCCGTTTGCCGCACAGTCGCGCGATCTGCTGCAGTCACTCGGCCACGTGGTCGAGTGGCATCAGTACGGGATGCCGCACTCGGTATGCGCGGAGGAAGTGCGCGATATCGGCGCGTGGCTCGCCAGGGTGCTCACTCCGCAATCCTGAGCGGAACCGCAAAGAGCCGTAGAACCTACTCGCCCGTTTCCCGAATCATCTGGCGGCAGCGAATGATCTCGTAGTCGTCGCCCCTATCCGTCACGCCCGCGGGCATCAGCAGGAAGCGTTTGCCGTTGCGCTCGATCTCCAGGTTCTGGCCGGTCGCCAGCACGCCCGGGCGCAGGAGCAAGTGTGCCTCGGCACCGTCATCGGACGGATTCAGCAGAATGCCGGTCCCGGGGTCCGAACCGGTTCCGCTCTGCAATTTCAGTTGCGTCAGCAGCGCGGTCCTCGCCAGCGTCTGGATGCCGACCGTACCCTGCTGCGGCGATTCGCGGGTGAAACGGCGTATCACGCCGATCACCCAGTTACTGCCGCCTTCGGGCTGCAACCCGAGCAGGCAACCGATCTTCACCCATTCCCCCTTGATCTGCGGAATACTCGCGCCAAAGCCGCCGGCGCTGACGTTCTCGACGATCCAGCTCTCGGTGCTGCTTTCGTCGAAATCGAGCGAAGTCGATCGATCGAGCGCCGCGAGCACTCCGTCGTAGCCGTGGGTCGCGGAGAGCCGCGACTTGACCCTGTGGCGGGGCGCTTTTCTCTCCGGCGGCTTGGGCGACCAGTAGAGCGCAAGGTGATTGAGGACGTCGAGCACGACTTCGGGTTCGTAGCTGCCGCCCAGCGCGACGCCGGAGGGCACCGCGTTGGTGGACGCGACGGTTTGGATCAACTGCGTCAGCTCCTGTGCCGCCTTGCCCGCGGCGAAGAACCTGAGGGTCGGCGCATGCTGCGGCGGGCGGGCCAGGCGCAGCGGCGGCCGGCTTGTCGCCAGATCGATCCAGTAGGCGATGTCAGGTTGCTGGTCGAGCCTCAGCGTAAACGACGCCGAAAAATGCGCGATCAGCCGCTCCGCCAGCTCGATCTCGACCGGCAGCAGGCTGTCAGGGGATGAAGCCGACAGCATCACCGCCTTGAGAAATTCCTGCTCCGGCGAGGATTCGCCCGGAACGCCCGGATACACCGTCGCCCTGGTGCGCGCGAACTTCCGGTTCTCCGCCAGCGCATAGATCCTGGCGACGACACCCCAGATGAAGTTCTCGCAAGGGCCGTAACGGACGTACTGCCATTTTATCTGCGCCGCCAGCGCCCGCAACGCGCGCACCGTGAGCAGCGGCAGGTTGTTCTTCAACCGGTCGGCGCCCTTCTGTCCGGTGGCGTACAAATCGATGCAGGTCGCGAAAGCAAGCGCCGATTGCCTCCAATACCCGTGCATCGAAGTCCACAGGCGATTTTCCTGGAATCTCGATAGCCGCGGCATGGAGAGGTAGTCGCGCTGGAGCTTGCGCAGTTGCATCTGCGCGGCGTCGTCGATCGCCTGCACCAGCTGCGCGCGGTGTTCGGGCTTGAAGCCTTCGGCTGCACACACCGATTCGATCCAGTGGCTCAACTCCTCGATCGCCTTGAACGGCTCGCCGGCGGGAATTTCGTCGAGGATCTTCCGCGCCTCCCTGGCATCGGCCATCGGATGATCGGACTTGCCACCGCTAAAAAGTTTCAGCTTGCCCCCCTCCCGAAGTTCCGTACTGTCAAATGCCTGAAGGGGCCACGAGGCCCCGAGGGGTGAATCTTTTTTCATGGTGCTGGCGCCCCGAATCGAACGGGGGACCTACTGATTACGAATCAGTTGCTCTACCAGCTGAGCTACGCCAGCCCGCGCCCGCAACTGCGCGCGCGACGATGGGTGTGCATTATAGCAGTCGCGCCCCGGAGACGGCGCCCGGGGCGCCATCTCGCCTCAGGATCGGGGACGCGTGCGAATGACGATATCGACGCCGTCGGCGACCGCTCCCGGCGGAAGAGGCGGCAGGCCGACAACGCGGATGTCATCGGCAGGCACGTCGGTCAATTGCCCGGTCACGACGTCGTAGAAATGATGGTGTGGCGCAGTGTTCGGGTCGTACACGACTTTGCTCGGGTCGACGATAAGTTCACGAATGAGCTTCTTCTCCAGGAACAGCTTGAGTGTGTTGTACACAGTCGCCTTCGAGGCCTCGGCGTGGCGGGTATTGACAAGCGCGAGGATCTGGTCAGCGGAAAGATGCTCGCGCCGCTCGAACAATGCGTGCGCGATCTCGATGCGCTGGTGGGTCGGCGTGATGCCGTGAGAGCGCAAAAGGTCGGCCACCTGCTCGCGAGCATGGCTGGGATGTTTCATGGGTTTTAATTTTAGACCACAGTTTGGACTATGTCTAATTTGTTTTCCCCGCCCTTTCTGTCACTGCTCTTTCCGGATTCGCCCAACGCTACATAACTACGGAGATTCGGGCCTACCGGAAACTCCGATGCGATAACAGGCGTAGTCACGCTCGATGCATTGTTTGCCGTTTCTCGAAGCCGACGGAAGCGTGAAATAGTTCCGCTATACTCGACTCCGAATGCCGTTCATTCTCTCGAACCGGCCTCTCGTCAGAGCGGGTTGAGCGGCAGCGTTCCTTGCCTCTATCATTCCATCAACCCAAAGGGGGAAAAATGTCGAAATCGGCTGGCTTCACCTTAATAGAGCTTCTGACCGTGGTGGCGGTTATCGCCGTACTCTCTGCGATCGCGGTGCCGAGCTACACTCAGTACGTCACTCGCAGCAAGATCACCGAGGCTACCTCGCAGCTGGCTGATCTACGCGTCAAGATGGAGCAGTGGTTCCAGGACAACCGCACCTATGTCGGCGGCACCTGCGCGCCCACGGGCAGCGCTGCCGCGCAGGTGAAATACTTCACTTTCTCCTGCATCGCCGGCCAGCCGACCGCAACGACCTACACGATCCAGGCGGTGGGCGGTACTGCCTCTGACGCTGGCATGGTCGGTTTTGTCTATTCCATCGACCAATCCAACGCCAAGGCCACCTCGATCACAGGGGGGTCGCCAGCCGAGTCCGCCGGCTGGACCGGCAACGGCAATTGCTGGGTAATCCGTAAAGGCGGGCAATGCTAAGGCCGATGCCCATACGGCGCGGTTTCACGATGGTCGAGCTCATGGTGACGCTCGCTGTCCTGGGCATCCTGATTCTCATCGGTCTGCCCAACCTCAGCGAATGGCTGCAAAACACCCAGATTCGCACCGCGGCTGAATCGATCCAAAACGGCGCCCAGCTGGCCCGGACCGAAGCGGTGCGCCGCAACACCCAGATCGAATTTGCGCTCATCGCCGGCGATCCCAATTCTGGCAACGCCAATGCGGCGCCAAATGCCGCGGGCCCCAACTGGATGGTGCGCAATTTCCAGTCTTCGGGCACGTACACGAGCACAGACTTCGTCCAGGGCGGCGGCACCTACAGCTCGCCGAACGTGGTCATCGCCGCGACGGATCCTACTGCCGTGTTCAACGGGCTGGGGCAGACCAATCTCGCCGCGATCGACACCATTCAGATCACTAATCCCAACGGCGGCAATTGCGTTGCCGCAGGCGGCGGGATGCGCTGCCTGAACGTGGTGATCCAGATCGGCGGACAGATTCGCATGTGCGATCCCGCGGTCACCACCGCCGGGGATACGCGCGCGTGCTGAGCGCGTTCACGCAAGAGTCAACCATGCGCCATAAAGCTCAACAGCGCGGGATCATTCTCCTGGAGGCACTGGTCGGCATATTGATATTTTCCATCGGCATTCTCGCAATGATCGCCCTGCAAGCGACGGCGATCAAGAATCAGGCCGACGCAAAGTATCGCGCCGATGCAAGCTACCTCGCCGACCAGATCATGAGCACCATTTGGGTGGACCGTCCCAATATCGCGACATATCAGCACCGCGTCACCGGCGGCGGCCCGAGCTGCAATCCATCGGGCGCAAACTCCGCCGCGGCCAACGTGACGGCGTGGCTCGCCAAGGTGCTGGCCACCCTGCCCGGCGCGGCCGGCGCCAACCAGCAGATCATCGTCGGCGCGGGCAACCAGGTGACCGTGACCGTATGCTGGAGAGGCCCGCAGGAAACCACGTGGCACAACTACGTCGTCACTACTTTCATCAACTGAATCGAACACCGTCAGCGATCGACGCAGCCATGAACATCACAAGACGCCCGAGCGGCTTTTCCCTGGTCGAACTCATGGTCGGCATGGCAATCGGCCTGATCGGCATCATCGTCATCATGCAGATCTTCGCTTTCTCCGAGGGACAGAAGCGCACCACCACCTCCGGTGCCGACGCGCAGAACAATGGCAACATCGCCCTGTACGGCGTGATGCGCGACCTGCGCCAGGCCGGCTACGGACTCAGCCTGGATTCGTATGGCTGCACCGTCAACACCTCCTTCGGGAACAATATCGTCAACCCCGGTCCGTTCACGCTCGCGCCGGTGGTCATCACCGACGGCGGCGTTGACGGAAGCGGAGACGCCCTGCCCGATGCCATACGCGCGCTCTACAGCACGGCGACGATGGGCAGCCTGCCCAATTTGCTTACGGTCAATCATGCGCAGACCGACACTCTGGTCAATCTGAAGACCAATTTCGGCATAGCATTCCAAAGTCTGTTCGTGTTCTGGGAATCCGGCAAAAGCTGCACCCTGGCCCAGGTCACCAGCAATATCGTCGATAACACGCAGATCGTGCACGACACCGGCTCGTGGAATGGAAACACCGCGATTTTTCCGGCGGCCGGATACGCGGCGAACGCAAGCGTCCTCCCCCTCGGCGGCATGGCGCTGCGGACTTACAGCATCGACACCACGAACAATAGCCTCCAGATGACCGACGTATCCGGCGCCTACGGCGCGTCGGCATCGAGCAGCTTCGTCTTGGCGAGCGAAATCGTCAATCTGCAGGTGCAGTATGGAAAAGACACCGGGGCTCACGCCGGACACACGGCAGGCGACAACATCGTCGATGCGTGGGATACGGCAACGCCCGCAAGCGGCGTCGGTGGGCCAGCTACCGCCGCGCCCTGGCAGCAGATCATCGCCGTGCGACTGGCCATTCTGGCGCGCGCCGGCCAGTACGAAAAACCCGCCACCCCCGGCGGGCCCTGCACCGTGACGACCGCCGCGCCGACTTGGTCCGGCGGAACCATGGCCGTTCCCGGCGGGCTGCCGAGCTGCTACCGCTACAAGGTTTACGAAACCGTTGTGCCCCTGCGCAACATCCTCTGGGGAATCTGATGATATCCGCGCACCCCTGTTCGAACATGCAAACGATCGTGCCAACCTCGGGCCGGATCGGCACCCGCGTCGCGCCGCTCAGACGCCAGCGCGGCGTGGTGTTGTTCATTGCCCTCATCGTGCTGGTGGCGATGACGCTCGCCGGCATCGCGGCGGTGCGCTCGGTCGATACCACGAACCAGATCGCCGGAAACCTTGCATTCAAGCAAAGCACCACCATGGGCGCGGACGCGGCGATAGAGAACGCACGAAATTGGCTTCTTACCCAGATTGCTGCGGGCGCACTCGAAAGCGACAATGTCGCCAACGGCTACTTCTCTTATGCGGCGACATCGAGCCCCGGAATCGAGACCGACTGGACCAACTATAACTGGACTTCCAATGCCGCAGCCAAGCATCTCACGCCTCCCGATGCCGCCGGAAACGATATCTACTATGTCATTCAACGCATGTGCAAAACGACTGGTTCCGGGAGCGCCAGCGCCAACTCCTGCCTGACTTCTCTGAGCAGCGGGGCAGCGGGAACGTCCAACAGCAGCAAAGGCGCCGGGATCGTCAACCTGATCGGCCTGACCCAGTACTACTACCGCGTCAGCGTTAGGGCGACCGGCCCGCGCAATACCGTCAGCTACGTGCAGGCGATGATCGCGCTGTGATCCGCGGCGGACATCAACCCGGGAGATAGCAAAAATGAAATCGTCCTCACCCTCGATCAAATCACTTGCGGTCGGCTTCGCTACGCTCGCCTGCTTCGTTGCGTTGCGCGCCCACGCCGGCTCCACCGATATCTCGGCCACCCCCCTGGTGACCGGCAGCACGCTGCCGGTCCTGCCCAACATCATGCTGCTGCTCGACGACTCCGGCAGCATGGAATGGCAATTCATGCCGGACAACGTGCTCTATGTCCCCAGCTTCTCGACTGTAAACAGCATCAACTGTCGCAACAGTTCGGGCGGGACCACGAGCTGCGGCGGCACCGCCAGCCGCGGCAGCCGCAGTTCAGTCTCGCCGCCGGTGGACGCCAAGGAATTCAACGTTATTTCCTACAACCCGGCGATCACCTATGTTCCGCCGGTGAATTACGACGGTACGAACACCGCCTTCAAGAATTGGGACAATTCCACCGGCTGGCTGTGGAACGCGGTTGCAAACGATCTCTTTTTGCCCTCCACCAGCCAGGGTACCTACAACGTCCAGTCCGGCTACCTCGAGCGCTGGTGGTGCAGCGGCAGTCCAGCGACCGCGAACGACACCGTTCTGTGCCGCCAGAACGGCGCCCTGGTGAAGCAGCCCGCCATGTCGGGCACGGTCACCAGCGCACCCACGGTCACCGGTAGCTCGCCCAGCTTCACCGTCACGGTCGACGTGACTGCGAGCTATAGCGCGGGCGGCAAGAACGGTTGCGCGGTGGGCGACCAGGTCACGATTTCCGGCCTGACGCCCTCGAAGGCGAACGGCACGTTTGCGGTCGCTTCCGTTCCGAGCAGCGGACGCTTCACCTATACCTACTCGAGCACCACCAATACCGCCTCCGACAAACCCTCGAGCGGCGCGGCATTGACGGCCAGCGCCTGCATCCAGGCGTTTCCGATTTCTTCCATCATCCATAGCACCACGACTGCCACTCTGACCCGCCAGGGCAGCAGCAGCAGCGTCGGGCAAACCGGCTGCTTTCCGGGGGATACCGTGACCGTCGCCGGCGTCAGCCCCAGCCAGTACAACGGCACCTGGACCGTCGCAACGGTCTCCGCGTCCGGGCTGACCCTGACCTACACCATGACCTCGGCGCCGAGCAGCAACGGCAGCGCCGCAAGCAATACGGTGATGACCTTTTCCGCCTGCAACGTCCCCATGGCGCAGCTCGCCCAGAGCGGCGGCACAGCCACTGCGACCTTCCTCACCGCCCACGGCTGCAACGTGGGTGATACGGTGACCGTGAGCGGCGCGTTCCAGTCAGGCTATAACATCACCAATGCCACGGTGGTGTCGGTGCCCGCGCTCAACCAGCTCACTTATGCGGTGGCGACCGGCACCGCCTCCCCGGCCACGCGAGCCACTTCGAGCGTGCCGATCCGCTCCACCGTCTGCGCCGGAACCCGCACCAGCTATTCCGTCGACGCCAACAGCGTGCCCCCGCTGATGCAGGGCTTCCCCATGGCCGGGTTCAGCAACCAGAGCGACGTCAGCGGCGCCCCGTACTCCTACGCCATTTATCCCAACGAGTGGTGCACCAGCGAGGACCTGAGCAAGTGCGATTCCACGTTTCAGACATCCACCAACCCGTTTCCGGCCACGGTGCGCTATTGCGTGAGCAGCGCCACGCAGACGGCGGCCCCGGGCAGCTCCACCACGACCAGCACCAGTTCCTCGAGCGGCTGCCAGCGCGTCTTTACTTCCAACGGCAGTTTCCAGCGCCCGCGCTACGGCTATTTCGTGCGCTCGGACATCAATTCGAACATCACCAGCTACGCCAAAGCGTCCACGCGCGGCGATTGCACGGGCGCCACGTGCACCTTCAACCAGGAGATGACCAACTTCGCCAACTGGTACGCTTATTACCGGGTCCGCATTCACATGATGAAGTCCTCCAGCGGCCGCGCCTTTCAGGCCCTCAACCCCAACAACGCGAACGCGAGCAATGTGGGCTACCGCGTCGGCTTGACCACGACCAACAACGGGAAGACCCTGGTCCTCGCGCCATTCGCCGGCGACACTTCGTCCGGCCAGAAGGCGTCGTGGTACACCTCGCTCTACGCGGTGGATCCCAGCGGAGGCACGCCGCTGCGCCAGGCGCTCGCGCGGGTGGGACGCTATTACGCCGGCAGTTACAAGACCGCATCGCCGTACAACCAGGACCCGATGGAATACTCCTGCCAGCAGAATTTTGTCATCGCCACCACCGACGGCTACTGGAACGGCGCGGGCGGCGTCAGATTGGATGGCAGCACCGCGGTCGGCGACCAGGACGGCAGCGCGCCGCGCCCCTATTTCGATTCCTCGGCATCGGCCGCGGCCGACAACGCCGGCACGCTGGCCGACGTCGCCTACTACTATTACGGGACCGACCTGCGCACCGCGAGCAACAATCCGAACGGCTCGCTGGGCACGGACGTGACTCTCAACAACGTGCCTGCCATCGGCAAGGACACGGCGACATGGCAGCACATGACCACCTTCACCATGGGCCTGGGGCTGGACAGCACCTTGCTGTGGGAGTCCGGCTACGACACCGCCGGCACCAGCTCCGACTACAACTCCATCGTCAACGGCGGCCCCGGCGCAAAGAACTGGCCCGTTCCCGTCCAGAACGATATCACGGCGGTGGACGACCTGTGGCACGCGGCGGTGAACGGGCGCGGCACCTACTTCAGCGCCAAGAACCCGGAAGCGGTCATCAGCAGCCTCAGCACCGCGTTCTCCAGCATCAAACAGCGCAACGGCACCGACGCGGCGGCTGCGACGAGCAACCCCAATATCGTTTCCGGCGACAACTTCCTGTTCAGCTCGAATTTCACCACCCTGACCTGGGTCGGCGACCTCACGCGCCAGACGATCGACATCTCGACCGGCGCGGTCAGCTCGGCGGTGGACTGGTCGGCGCAGGGCCAGCTCGACACGCGGGGAAGCGCAACCACCGATACCCGCACCATCTGGACCTTTGATTCAAGCACGGGCTCGGCGACGAAGCTGAGGAGCTTTGTCTGGAGCAACCTGACGACAACGGAACAAGGATATTTCGCCGGCACCAGGGTGCCGGATTTCTCCACGCTTACCGCCAACGAGCAGGCCAACCTTACTTGCAGCGGCTGCGGCCAGAAAATCGTCGACTTCATACGCGGCCAGCGCGGATACGAGGCCAGCACCAACGACCTCACCACCCCCGATCTCACCGACACCGCTTTGTTCCGCAACCGGGTTCACCTGCTGGGAGACATCGTCTCGGCCGAGGCGGTCTACGTGAGAGCGCCCGTTTTCAGCTACGCTGACCCCGGCTACACCACCTACCAGACCTCCGGCACGGCCGCGACGCGCCAAGCCATGGTGTATGCCGCGGCCAACGACGGCATGCTGCACGGGTTCAACGCCACCACCGGCGCCGAGGTATTTGCCTATATTCCGACGCACGTCATGCCGAATCTGGTGAATCTCACCGATAAGCAGTATTCCATCCACCACAGCTATTTCGTCGACGGCACGCCGACTGTCGGCGATGTCTGCACCGCCAACTGCACCAGCAGCAGCACCGCAGTCTGGAAAACCATCCTGGTGGGGGGATTCAATGATGGCGGCCGCGGCTATTACGCGCTCGATATCACCGATCCGACCAACCCGAAGGGCCTGTGGGAGCTGAAATCGAGCAGTACCTGCATTCCGAACGGCACCGGCGCCAACGTCAATACACCCGTGGACCCGGTGAATACGGCCACGGGTGCGCCTTATACCGCTGATTGCGACATCGGCTACAGCTTCGGCAATCCGATCATCACCAAGCGCGCGGACGGCAAATGGGTGGTGCTGATCACGTCCGGCTACAACAACATCTCCCCCGGCACCGGCGGCGGCTTTCTCTATGTGATCGATGCGGGCTCCGGCGAAATCCTGAGCAAGATCGCCACCTTGGTGGGTACGACCAACGCCGGCAACACCACTACGCCGAGCGGTTTCACGCGCATCAATGCGTTCGCCACCAATACCGACGCCGACAACACCACGCTCCGCGTCTATGGCGGCGACCTGAACGGCAACTTGTGGCGCATCGACAATACCAACATCCTCGGGGCCAGCGGCAACAGCGCCAAGCTGCTGGCGATCTTCGACACCGCGGCTGTTGTTGGAGCGCAAGGCAGCGGCACGCAGCAGATCACGGAGAAACCGGAACTCGGGGAGGTCAGCATCAATGGCGTCATGTTCGAGGTCGTGTATGTGGGTACCGGACGCTTCCTCGGCGCCTCGGATCAAAGCGCAGCCGCAACGGCTCAGCAGCAGTCGTTCTATGCCGTCGAGGATCCTTTGACCGTCAACCCGGGGTGGGGCAATTTCCGCGGCCTCATCGGCACGACCGTAGTGCAGCAGACGTTATCGATAATTTCCGGGACAACAAACCGCACCACTACGGCGAACTCGGTGGATTTCTCAGCCGGCAAGGCGGGATGGGTGATCGACTTCAACCCGGTGGTTAGCGGTGTCGGGCAGTCCCCGGGAGAACGCAGCTACACGGACCCGACGCTGCAACTCGGCACGCTGACATTCACCACCAACGCGCCTGCGGCCGGATCGGACCGCTGCGTAATCGGCGGGACGAGTTTCCTCTACTTCATCGATTACACGACCGGCGGCCCGATATCCGGCATCTCGGGACAGTTCCTCGGCAATGCGCTGGCGACGCGTCCGGTCGTGGTGCGGCTGCCCAACGACAAGGTGATCAGCCTGACACGGCTGTCCGACGGCACTACGGTGAGCTTGCCGGTACCGATCGGCGGCGGGGGCGGCGGCGGCAAGCGCATCAACTGGCGCGAGATCAATACCAATTTCTAGTGACCGGGCGCGGGGAGTCGCAACGGCTTCCCGCGGCTTCACTCGAGCACGAAATATATGACGACGTACACCCGCGCTCTCGCCGGGCGACCGTCAAGCTCCCCCGGCGTGAAGCGGAAATTGCGCACCGCAGCGAGAGCCGCATCGGCAAACTCCCTGTCGGAATCCGGAGCCGCCAGGGCTTCCGCTACCTTGCCGTCCGCGTTGATCATGAGCTGCAGAAACACCATTCCATGGCGTCCTTCCCGATACGCCTCGCGCGGATATTCCGCGGATAATTTCTCGGGCAATTCCGGAGAACGGCTCAGTTTGTCCGCGGTCAGATAGTTCCCGGCATCGGCGAGCGACGATATCGGAGGCGACTTCAGCGGCGTAGTGGGGCCCAGGTAAATGTAAGACCGGCTGTTGTCAGCTTTTATGTCCTCCAAGACTTTCGGGGACTGCCTCTGCGGCTCAAGCGTACCCGCAATCTGTTTTGTCGGGCGCGCATCACCAGTATTTTTTTGCTTGGGCAGCGCCGCCTTCACAGGCGTTGCCTGCGGAAGAGCCGGTTCGGGGCGCAACGCAACTGCCGCCGGCGAATCACGCCGATCGAGCGGGATCAGCAGCACGTTTAGAGGGGGAGAATCGGAAAAACCCAGCGGCGACTGCGGCAACCTGAAAATCGCCAATAGCCAAGCATGCAGCAGGAGCGAACAACAAATGGCAAGCACCATGCGCAGACCGGGCGAACCGGGGCGGGTGATGCGCTGGACGGCGTGCATTGCGGAGCGGCGCAACGCCATCGCAATCAGGATATGCTGGCGAGGCCCTTGGGCAAGGGGAAAGTTACATGCTCCTCTATTCCCTTGAGCTGGGTAACACCCCTTGCGCCCAACTCCTGCAGTCGGGCGATGACTTCCTGCACCAGAATCTCGGGCGCCGAGGCTCCCGCCGTGACACCGACGCGCCGCCTGCCCTTGATCCACTCCGGCTGAAGCTGGCGTGCGCTGTCCACCATGTGGGCCTCGGTGCCGCGACTCTGCGCCACTTCGCGCAGACGGTTGGAATTGGAGCTGTTGGGCGAGCCGACCACGATGACGAGGTCGCACTGCGGCGCCATGAACTTCACCGCATCCTGGCGGTTCTGCGTGGCGTAGCAGATGTCGTCTTTCTTCGGCCCCGTAATCGCGGGAAAGCGCTTCTTCAGTGCTTCGACGATCGCGGCGGCGTCGTCGACCGAGAGCGTAGTCTGGGTTACATAAGAGAGCTTGTCCGGATCGCGCACTTCCAGGCGCGCGACATCGCCCACGGTTTCCGCGAGGTGCATGCCTTCGGCGGCCTGTCCCATCGTGCCCTCGACCTCAGGGTGGCCGCGATGGCCGATCATGACGATCTCGCGGCCCGCCTGGCGCATTTTCGCGACCTCGACGTGCACCTTGGTGACCAGCGGGCAGGTCGCGTCGAACACCCGCAGCCCGCGCGCCTCGGCTTCGGCCCGCACCGCCTTCGACACGCCGTGGGCGCTGAAGATCACCGTGCTGCCGCCGGGCACCTCGTCGAGCGCCTCGACGAACACGGCGCCCTTCTGCCTCAAATCCTCGACCACGTATTTGTTGTGCACCACTTCGTGACGGACGTAGATCGGCGCGCCGTGGATGGTGAGCGCGCGCTCGACGATGCCGATGGCGCGCTCGACGCCGGCGCAGAACCCGCGCGGATTCGCCAGCAGAACTTCGGTTTCGGCCTGGATGCCGGACATGGGCTTATTCTAGCGCGGCGGCTGCGCGCGCGGACGCAGGCCATCGAGGATCAGCAGCACCGCGCCGACGCTGATCGCGGAATCAGCGAGATTGAACGCCGGCCAGTGCCAACCGAGGACGTGAAAATCGAGAAAATCCACCACGTGGCCGAGAACCACCCGGTCGCAGAGATTGCCGAGCGCCCCGCCGAGGATCAGCGCCAGGCCGGCGCAGAACAGCCGCTCGCCGGGATGCCTGGCGAGCAGCGCCACGATCACCACCGCCGCGACAATGGCGATGCCAATGAACAATTCCCGCTGCCACCCGGCCGCATCGGAGAGAAAGCTGAAGGCGGCGCCGCGGTTGTACACGAACACCAGGTTGAAGAACCCGGTGATCTCGCGGATTTCCCCCGGTCGAAGGCTCGCGCCGAGCGCGTATTTCGTCGCCTGGTCGAGCCCCGCGACCAGCGCCGCCAGCCCGAGCCAGGGCGCGATCTGCTTCGCTGTCGATGCGTTCAAGCCCACAGCCGGCGCTCTCCGGCGCCCTTGAGGTTATCGATGCAACGCCCGCAGAGAGCGGGATGGTCCGGGTTCGCGCCGACATCGGCGCGGTAATGCCAGCAGCGTTCGCACTTGCCGTGCGCGCTCGGCACGGCGCGGATGGCTTCCCCCGCTTCGCCGGCGACGGGGACCACGGCGGCGCGCGAGGTGATGAGCACGAAGCGCAGGTCGTCGCCCAGGCTCTGCAGCAGCTTCAGCTTCTCGCCGCTAGCGGCAATCTCCACCTCGGCCTGGAGCGAGGAGCCGATTCTGCCTTCGCTGCGGAGACCTTCGAGCAGCTTCTGCACTTCCGAGCGCACCGAGCGCAGCCTTGCCCACTTGTCGAGCAGGCTGGCGGCGTCCGGGACCTCCGGGTGGACGTAATAGGTGTGCGTGAAAATCGTATCGTCGCCGGGCTGGAACACCCTCCACGCCTCCTCGGCGGTGAAGGACAGGATCGGCGCCATCAGGCGCAGCAGGCTCTGGGTGATGTGGTAAAGGGCATTCTGCGCCGAGCGGCGCGCAGGCGATTCGGTGCCGCCCGTGTACAGGCGGTCCTTCAGCACGTCAAGATAGAACCCGCCGAGGTCCTCGGAGCAGAACGTCTGCAGCTTCGACACCGCCGGATGGAACTCGTACCCGTCATAGTCGGCCAGGATGCCCGCCTGCAACTGCGCCGTCAGCGCCAGCGCGTAGCGGTCGATCTCCAGCCATTGCGCCACCGGCATGGCGTGCCGTTCCGGATCGAAATCGGAGGTGTTGGCGAGCAGGAAGCGCAGCGTATTGCGGATGCGGCGGTAGGACTCGACCACGCGCTTCAAGATCTCCTCGGAGATCGATAGCTCGCCCGAATAGTCGGTGGCAGCGACCCACAGGCGCAGGACCTCGGCGCCGAGCGTGTCCGACACCTTCTGCGGCGCGATCACGTTGCCGAGCGATTTCGACATCTTGCGGCCCTGGCCGTCGACGACGAAGCCATGCGTAAGAAGCGCGTCGTAAGGCGCGCGCCCGTTCAGCATGCAGGACACGAGCAGCGACGAGTGGAACCAGCCGCGATGCTGGTCCGAGCCTTCCAGATACAGGTCCGCCGGAAACTTCAGTTCCTTTGCGTGCGAACCGCGCAGCACCGTCTCGTGGGTGGAGCCCGAGTCGAACCAGACGTCGAGCGTGTCCTTGATCTTGTCGTACTGATCCGCTTCGGCACCGAGCAGCTCTTTCGTCTCTATCCTCTGCCAGGCTTCGATGCCGCCCTGCTCGACTTTCTTCGCCACGGCCTCCAGCAGCTCGGGCGTACGCGGATGCAATGCACCGGTTTCCCTATGAATAAAGAAAGGCATCGGCACGCCCCACTGGCGCTGGCGCGACAGCGTCCAGTCGGGACGATTGGCAATCATGCCGTGCAGCCGCGCCTTGCCCCAGTCGGGATAGAAACGCGTCGCGTCGACGGCGCGCAACGCGGTCGTGCGCAGAGTCTCCGAAGGTTTTTTGCCGTTGTAGCCGGGCACCGCATCCATGCCGGCGAACCATTGCGTGGTGGCGCGGTAGATGATGGGGGTCTTGTGGCGCCAGCAGTGCATGTAGCTGTGACTGTACTTGTCGTCCCTGCTGAACAGGCTGCCGGCTTCCTCGATCTTTTTCACGGTCTCGGGGTTGGCTTTCCAGATCATCATGCCACCGAAGAACTCCAACGCCGATGCGAACTTGCCATCACCCATCACCGGCGTTTTGATGTCATCATCCTTCCTCCCATGCGCATGCCATGAGTTGAAGTCCTCCACACCGTAGGCAGGGGCACTGTGGACGACGCCGGTACCGGTCTCGAGCGTCACATACTCGCCGAGAAACACCGGCGAGGGGTGGAGATAGTCCGAATGGCTGAGTTCAATGAACGGGTGAGAAAACTGAATTCCACCCAGCGCCGCACCCTTGCACGAGGCGAGTACCTTTCCCACAAGACCATAGCGAGCGAGGCAGGCGTCTCGCAGATCGGTGGCGAGAATCAGCAGGCCGCGTTTCGTCTCAACCAAGTCATAGCTGAACTCCGGGTGGACGTTCAACGCCTGGTTGGCTGGAATGGTCCAGGGCGTGGTGGTCCAGATGACGATCCACCCCTTGTCCGTCGGCAGCTTCGATAGACCAAAAGCCTTCGCCACCTTGTCTGGCTCGGCGAACCGGAAGCCGACATCGATGGCGATGTCCTTTTTGTCCGCATACTCGACTTCTGCCTCGGCGAGCGCCGAGCCGCAATCGAAGCACCAGTTCACCGGCTTCAGCCCGCGGTAGATGTAGCCTTTTTCGAGCAGCTTGCCCAGCGTGCGGATCTCGTCGGCCTCGTTCTTGAACGCCATTGTGGTGTAGGCGTGGTCCCAGTCGCCGAGCACGCCCAGGCGCCGGAAATCCTTTTTCTGCCGCTCGATCTGCTCGGCCGCGTAGGCGCGCGCGAGGCTCTGGGTTTTCTCCACCGGGATGTTCTTGCCGTATGTCTTTTCGATCTGCACCTCGATCGGCATGCCGTGACAGTCCCAGCCCGGCACGTACACCGCGTCGAACCCCGCCATGTTGCGCGACTTGACGATGACGTCCTTCAGGATCTTGTTGACAGCCGTGCCGATGTGGATGTCGCCGTTCGCGTACGGCGGACCGTCGTGCAGGATGAACTTTGGCCGGCCCGCGGTCGCGGCACGGATTTTTTCGTAGATCTTGTTCTGCTGCCATTCCTCGACCCATTGCGGCTCGCGCCTGGCGAGATCGCCGCGCATCGGGAAAGGCGTGTCCGGGAGATTCAGTGTGCTCTTGTAATCGTTCTTCTTGTCAGACATTTCGGTAATCCAGCAGAAAATTTCTTGCGGCATCGCAGTCGCGCGCGATCTGCGCCTTCAGGGTCTCGAGGTCGGGATACTTCTCCTCGTCGCGGATCTTGTGCAGGAATTCGACCCGCAGGTGCTCGTCGTAGAGGTCGCCGGTAAAATCGAACAGGTGCACTTCGAGCACCGCGCGCCCGCTTCCGGTGACGGCGGGCCGCACGCCGAGGCTTGCGACCGCGGGATGCGGCGTCTCGCCGACGCCGTGGATCCTCACTGCGTAGATCCCCATGAGCGGCGGACGGTTGTGCTTCAGTTGCACGTTCGCGGTGGCGAAGCCGAGCTTGCGGCCGAGTTTCCTGCCGTGGATCACCCGGCCGCTGATGCTGTACGGTCGGCCGAGCAGCGCCTGGGCCGAGGCGAGGTCGCCCGTGGCGAGCGCAGCGCGCACCGCCGAGCTCGCCACGCGCCCACCGGCGTACGTCACGGTCGGCATCGTTTCCACTTCGTAGCCGCAGCGGCCGGCGAAGCTCTTCAGCAACGTGAGATCGCCGGCGCGCTTCGCGCCGAAGCGGAAATCGTCGCCGATCAGGAGCCAGCGCGCCTGCAACCGCTTCGCCAGCACCTGTTCCACGAACGTCTCCGGCGGCAGCGCCGCGAACGAGCGGGTGAAGCGCTGCACGTGCACGCGCTCGACTCCATGGGCCGCGAGCAGTTCGCACTTCTCGCGCAGCGAAGTCAGGCGCGTCGGCGCCGCCTGCGGCACAAAAAATTCCCGTGGATGGGGCTCGAACGTGAGCACGCAGCTCATGAGCTTGCGCTTGCGCGCTTCGCCGGCAAGCCGCGCCAGCATCGCCTGATGGCCGCGGTGCACGCCGTCAAAATTGCCGATGGTCAGCGCAACCGGGGGAAATGCGGCGGCGGGAGCGCCATGGGTGAGCAGCATGAGGAGAGACGGTAAATGCGCAAAGTTTTGAATTATAGCGGCTTTCAGTGATCCAGAAACGCAGGATCACATCCCGCCGTGCGCTCGCAAGGAACCTGACAGGGGCGCGGGCACGACGTAGGATTGGGCTTTGGCAAGTCGGAGGAGCGAATGAAATCCGTTGACGAGCAGATGTCGGTCTACGCCGTCTACCACCGTAACCGCTGGAACAAGGCCACGCACTTCATCGGCGTCCCGGCGATCATCTTCGCGATCCTGGTCCCGATGAGCTGGATTCAATTCGGCGACAACGTCACTCTGGCGCGCGTGTTCGTCGTCGCGGCGCTGATCTACTACTTCGCTCTTGACGCCGCGTTCGCTCTGACGACGGCGGTCATGGTTGGCGCGCTTCTCTACGCCGCGGAACACGCTGCGGCGGGCGACGCGACCGCGGGCTGGATCTGGTTCGGTATCTTCTTTGTCGGCGGCTGGGCTTTCCAGCTTGTCGGCCACGTGTTCGAAGGCCGCAAACCGGCGCTGGCGGACAACCTGTTCCAGATCTTCGTCGCGCCGATTTTTCTCGTCGCCGAGATTTTCTTTGCGCTCGGTTTGAAGCGCGACATGCGGGAGAAAATCGAGGCGCGCCTGGCAGGAAACATCCCCGCGAGATGAACGGCGCGGAGCGTCCGCTCGATATCGCGGACGCAAGGCGGCGCGCAAGCGCGTCCGCGCTTGCGGCTAGTTTAGCCGCGCAGCGGCCTGCCTCAGCTCGATGATCTTGCCGTGGATTTCCGTTGCATCCGGCGCCTGCGGCCGCCGCCGCAGGTAGTTCTGCAGGTCCGACAGCGCCGGCCGGAAGCACTCGAGTCGCTGGTACACGAAGCCGCGATCGCGCAGCTCCTCGGCCGACTCGGGCATCACCAGCAGCATGCGGTGCATGACCGCGAGCGCCTGTTCCAGCTTGCCGGCCTGGAGATAGACGTTCTTCAGATTTCTCAGCACGCGGGTGACGATTTGCCGCGGCGTCGCCGGCTCGAGATACTGATCGAGCTGCGCGCGCTCCGCCTGCTCCGAGGGCAGCATCCGCGCCAGGCGCTGGCGCAAGTCGGCCTCCGACTGCGCATTGCCGCCGGCGAACGGATCGAGCACGAGCTGGCCGCGCCTGACCGAGAGCTTCACCAGGAAATGCCCGGGAAACGAGACGCCCTTCAGGTTGAGACCGAGGCGTTTGCCGATCTCGAGATACAGGATCGAGAGCGTGATGGGAATACCGATGCGGCGCTCGATCACCTCGTTGAGATAATTGTTGCGCGGGTTGTAGTAGTCGTCGACGTTGCCCGAAAAGTGCATCTCGTTGAACAGGTAGTAATTGAGCGCGAGCACCTTCTGCTCGGCAAAAGCGTCATCCGCAAGCCGCTTCTTGATCGCCGCCGCGATCTCGTCGAGCCGCCCCAGGTAGACGGGAATGTCGATTTCAGGATAGACATCCTGCGCCAGCATCAGGCTTGCCTCGGCGAGATCGAACTGCTCCCGCGACACCAGTTCGGCAAAATGTTCGAGCTGCGCGTTCATGCTGCGCGTCTGGCGAAATCCCTGAGCCGGAAACCCAGCAGCCACAGGCAGGCGAAATACGCGCCGCCGCCGAGAAGCACGAGCCCCGTGATCGCCGCGAAGCGCGTCGCGGCCGGCGCGGTGAACCACCAGCGCTCCGGCTCCATCGCCAGCCAGAGCGCGAGCGCCATTGCCGCCAGTGCCGCCGCCACCTTGAGCGCGAAGGCCCGCCATCCCGGCTGCGGCTCGTAAATCTTGTGCTCCCGCAGCTTGTGATACAGCAGCCCGGCGTTGAGGCAGGCGCCCAGCCCGATCGCCAGCGCCAGCCCGGCGTGCTTCAGCGGGACGATAAACGCTGCGTTCATGAGCTGGGTGGCAATCAGGGTCACGATGGCGATCCGCACCGGCGTGGCAATATTCTGCCGCGCATAGAAGCCGGGCGCCAGCACCTTGACGAGGATCAGGCCGAGCAGCCCGATGCTGTAGGCGACCAGCGCCTGGCGGGTCATCCAGACGTCGCGCTCGCCAAATTCCCCGTAATGAAACAAGGTCGTCACCAGCGGCACCGCCAGCAACGCAAGCGCCACGGCCGCGGGCGCCGCAAGGGTGAGCGTCAGGCGCAATCCCCAATCGAGCAGTTTCGAATATTCACTGTCCGCCGACGCCGAATGGTACCTGGACAGGCTCGGGAGCAGCACCGTGCCGAGCGCGACGCCGAGCAACCCCGTGGGAAATTCCATCAACCGGTCGGCGTAATAAAGCCAGGAGACGCTGCCGTGCTCGAGAAACGAGGCGAAGATGGTGTTGATGAGCAGGCTCACCTGGCTGACCGAAACGCCGAGCACCGCCGGCCCCATCAGCAAGAGGATGCGCCGCACGCCGGGGTCGGCGAACCCGCGCCGCGGCCGCGGCAGCATGTTGATTCTCGCCAGCGCCGGGAGCTGCAGCGTGAACTGCAGCACGCCGCCGGCGAACACCGCCCAGGCGAGCACCATCACCGGCGGGTGAAAGTAGGGCGCGAAAAACAGGGCGCCGAAGATAAAGGAAAGATTGAGCAGCGTCGGCGTCAGCGCGGGGATGACGAAGCGGCTCCAGGTGTTGAGGATGCCGCCGGCGAGAGAAACGAGCGAGATGAAAAGGATGTAGGGAAACGTGATCCGCAGCATCGCCACGGTGAGCTCGAACTTGCCGGGTTCTGCCGCGAAGCCCGGGGCGCTCACGTAGATGATGACGGGTGCCGCCACCACCCCGATCGCCGAGGCGACGAGCAACGCGAGCGTCAGCAGCGTCGCGGTGCGGTCGACGAGTTGCCGGGTCTCGCCTTCTCCCCGTCGCGTCCGGTACTCCGAGAGAATCGGAACGAAGGCTTGGGAGAACGCGCCCTCGGCGAACAGGCGCCGCAGGAGGTTGGGAATCCTGAAGGCGACGAAAAACGCGTCGGTCGCCACCCCTGCCCCGAACAGCCTGGCGATGACCACATCCCGGACGAACCCGAGGATCCGCGACACGAGCGTCATGCTGCTTACCGTGGCAAGCGCTTTCAGCAGACTCATGCGGCCATTATAGCTTTCGGAGCCGGGAAACCTTGCGCCGCGCCGCCTCAGCGATTACAATTGCGCCCTTTCGTCCGGGACTCACATGGCCAACACCAAAGGGGCGCGCAAGGCGGCCCGTCAATCCGAGACGCGGCGCAAGCACAACGCCAGCCTGCGCTCGACGCTGCGCAGCTCGATCAAGGGCGTCGCGAAGGCGATCCTCGCCGGCGACAAGGCCGCCGCGCAAAAGGCGCTCCGGGAGGCGACCGGCGTCATCGATCGCATCGCCGACAAGAAGGTGATCCACAAGAACAAGGCGGCGCGGCACAAGAGCCGCCTCTCCGCGCGCATCAAGGCCCTGGCCTGATTCGCGCGTGGCTCGGCAAAGAAAGGGCGGCTCCGGCCGCCTTTTTTTGTTTTCGGCTCCGCGCGGATTCATCGTAGCGATCCGAGCCGCGGCTTTTCCGGTGTTCCGTAGCGCAAGGCCGCGAGCCGCCGGGATTGCGCACTAACCTCCGCACGCTCCTCCGGCCGCTTCACACCGCGGCCGGCCGGGTTTTCGGGGGCGGATGTCGTGAGGGCCCAGGGCATGGCGCCCCCTTCTTGCATTCCCCTGCCCTTTGCCGCAACAATCCCGTTTTCCCCTTGCGCCCCGCTTCATGAAAAAACCGGTCAGCCGCGTACTCATCATCAACGACGAGCCGCTCGTCCTGAAGGAGTTCGTCAAGGGCCTGAACGCCGCCGCGCGCTCGCTCGACAATCCCCTCGGCATCACCTTCGCCGGCGTCACCGCGGCGCGCGAGGCGCTCGCCGCAATCGAGGAGGACGGCGACCTCCAGGCCGTGGTGGTGGACGACAAGCTCTACACTCTCAACCACAAAATCAACCGGAAAAGCGCGAAGAAGGAAATGTCGGCGCTGGAACTAGTCCAGCGCATCACGCGCTTTCGTCCCGAGCTCGACATCTACATCCTGATCGCGCAGGAGCACGAGGACGAGATCGTCGATGCGCTGTTCGCGGAAGCCGTGGACGGATACTTCTACCGCGAGGAGCGCGATTACCGCGGCATGTACCGGATCCTGAATGCCCAGATCCAGGAGCGCTCAAGGACGCCCTTCTACGACCAGCTCAAGAACTACGTCTGGATGGCAAAGGATTCCTGGCACACGCCCGGTCACTCCTCCGGCGAGTCGCTGCGCGGCAGCCCCTGGGTGAACGATTTCTACGAATTCATGGGCGAGCACATCTTCGATGCCGACCTGTCGGTGTCGGTGAGGATGCTCGACTCGCTCATGGAACCCACCGGCGTCATCGCCGAGGCGCAGACCATCGCTGCCAAGGCGTTCGGCGCCCGCCGCACCTTCTTTGCCACCAACGGCACTTCCACCGCCAACAAGGTCATCTTCCAGACCCTGCTCGCGCCCGGCGAGAAGCTGCTGCTCGACCGCAATTGCCACAAATCCGTGCACCACGGCGTAGTGCTCTCCGGTGCACACCCGGTCTACCTCGATTCCTCCGTCAACGCCAGGTACAGCTTGTACGGACCGGTACCGAAGAAGACCATCCTGTCCGCCATCAGAAAGCACCCCGACGCGCAGGCGCTGATCCTCACTTCCTGCACCTACGACGGGCTGCGCTACGACCTCGCCCCCATCGTCGAGGCCGCGCACAGGAAGGGCATCAAGGTGATCGTGGACGAGGCCTGGTATGGCTTCGCGCGCTTCCACCCGGCGTTCCGGCCGACGGCGCTCGAGGCCGGTGCCGACTACGCCACGCAGAGCACGCACAAGGTGCTCTCCGCGTTCTCGCAGGCCTCGATGATCCACGTCAACGATCCCGGCTTCAATGAGCACCTGTTCCGGGAAAACTTCAACATGCACACCTCGACCTCCCCGCAGTACAGCATGATCGCGAGCCTCGACGTGGCGCGAAAGCAGGCGGTGATGGAGGGCTACAAGCTGCTCTCGCGCACGCTCGCGCTCGCGCAGGAGCTGCGCGCGCAGATCAATTCGACCGGGGTGTTCCGCGTGCTGGAGCTGGAGGATCTGCTGCCCGAGGAGGTGAGGCACGACAACATCAGGCTCGATCCCACCAAGGTGACGGTGGACATCTCGAGCTGCGGCTACACCGTCGAGGACCTGCAGCGGGAACTGTTCGACCGCTACAACATCCAGGTGGAGAAATCCACCTTCAACACGCTGACGCTGCTGCTCACCATCGGTACGACGCGCAGCAAGGTCTCGCGCCTGTACGACGCGCTCATGCGCATCGCGCGCGAAGGCCGCGCGCCGCGCCGGCTGTATCGTTTCCCGGAGATCCCGGGCTTCACCAAATTGCGCTACCTGCCCCGCGACGCGTTCTATTGCGGCGGCGAGCTGGTGCCGCTGGTGGACGAAAAGGACAACGTCAGGCGCGTGTTGCTCAACCGCATCTGCGCCGACCAGATCGTTCCCTACCCCCCGGGCATCCCGGTGCTCGTCCCGGGACAGGTCATCACCCGCGACATCGTCCACTACCTGGTCGGGCTCCTCAGATCGCAGAAGCGGGTCGAGCTGCACGGCATCGTCTACGACGGCTACCTCCCGTGCCTGAGGGTGCTGAAGCCGGCCGAGGAGCGGGGTCTCCGTCCCATCGGCTGACCCCCCCCCCCGGAACCCGGGAAAAAGGCACCCCGCCAGGCCCCCCGGATTGAATTTGCAGAATCAGTATGCTATACACTCCCTAACTGCCTGACGGGAGGGGAGATATGTCATCGACGACGAAATATGGCTTCCGCATCCGCACACGGCAGGGAATGGTGGTGGAAAATCTCATGATCCACGGCCGCGACGAAGCCGATGCCGAAAAGAAGCTCAAGCAGATGTACCTTCACTGCGAAATCATCGATCGCAGCGTGATGCAACCGGCAATGATGCGCCCGGCGAGGAAGACCGATGCGGCAAGCTTCGAGGATATCGTCTCGCTGATCAGCAAGTAGCCCCCCCCTGAACGCAGGGGACGCAAAGATCGCCAAGAACCGGTTATAAAATGAGGGGAAACATCCCCTCATGCTCCCCTGTATTGGAGGCCGTTTCGGTCATTCTGAAACGGCCTTCAAGAGACTTTCGTGCTTTCGCGGCGATTGCAGTTGCAGTTACACCTCCAGGAACCTGCTCGCCAGCAGCTCCTCCAGCAGTTTCTCGTAGTCCTGCGCGCCGCGGCTCTCCGGCGCGTGGCTGAAAATGTCCTTTCCGACCGCTGGACTCTCCGCCACGCCCACCGTCTCGGCGATGCGCGTCTCGCACAGCTCGGCGCCGAACCGTCCCGCGAGCTGCGCGGCGATGTCGTGCGACATCCGCCGGCGCGAATCGAACCGCGTCAGCAGATAGCGCCGCTCGACGCGCCGCTTCAGCACGTGCTCCAGCGCCCGCAAGGTGTTCTCGAGCGCGAGCGCCCCTTTCATCGCGAGGAAATCGGTCGAGATCGGGATTACCACGCGTTCGGAAGCGAATATGCCCGAGAGCGACAGCACCCCCAGCATCGGGCAGCAGTCCATGAGTACCGGCCGCGTCCCCGCATAGCCTGTGTCGAGCCCCTGCTTCAGCCGGTTGAGAATGTCCGGGCCCTTGCCGTACAGCGTATCGACCTTGATCAGCTCCGAATGCGCGGGCAGCAGATCGCCGCCGAAATAGACCGGCCGCGCGATTTCCGCGAGCGGCTTGCCGCTGCTGTAGTACGCGAACAGACTTTCTCCGCCCGATACGACCGGTCCCAGGATCGAGGTCAGATGCGCCTGCGCATCCAGGTCCACCAGCAGCGGCGCAAGCCCGCGCCGGGCGAGCGCGGCACCAAGGTTGAGGACGGTCGTAGTCTTCCCGACCCCGCCCTTCTGGTTGAAGATGGTCAGCCGCGTTCCCATTCCACAAGCTATGTGCTAAATTATTGGCGCTTCAGATGATTTTGATTATCGCACAGGGCGACGACATGACCGGCATCCAGCAACCGCGAGCGCGTCGGGCAGGCGCTGCGGCGCCGCCCGTGCGGTTCGATACCCGACGACGCCGACCGCGATCCAGGTAACGATGCGGAAGGGCCCGTCCCTTCTTTCCAAACGACGCGGAAGGGGCTCGTCCCTTCCTCGGTCGCAAGTCCCGCGCGCCAAGCGGCGCGTTTCAGCAGGAATTGCGGCGCGGGTACCATGCCGCGCCCTCGACAATAACGGGTGAGTCATGTCTCATTTGATGAACACATACGGCCGGATTCCCGTGGCGTTTGCCCGCGGCGAGCGGGTATGGGTGTGGGATGAATCCGGCAGGAAGTATCTGGATGCGCTCGCCGGCATCGCGGTCAGCACGCTCGGCCACGCGCACCCGAAACTCGTGCGCGTGATCGCCGAGCAGGCTTCGCGGTTGATCCACGTCTCCAACCTCTATCGCATCGCCGAGCAGGAGAAGCTCGCCGACAAGCTCGCCGCGATCAGCGGCATGGACAACGTGTTCTTCTGCAATTCCGGTTGCGAGGCGAACGAGGCGGCGATCAAGATCGCGCGGCTCTACGGCCACCGGAAAGGCATCGACAGTCCGTCCATCGTCGTCATGGACAAGGCGTTCCACGGCCGCACGCTGGCGACGCTCTCGGCCACCGGCAACCGCAAGGTGCAGAAGGGCTTCGAGCCGCTGGTTGCGGGCTTCGTGCGCGTGCCGTTCAACGACATCGAAGCGGTGCGCCAGGTCGCGGCGCATGACCGTTCGGTGGTGGCGGTGCTGGTCGAGCCGATCCAGGGCGAAGGCGGGATCAACATTTCCACGATGCAGTATCTGCGCGATCTGCGCGAGCTCTGCGACCGCCAGGGCTGGCTGCTGATGGTGGATGAAGTCCAGTGCGGCCTCGGCCGCACCGGAAAATGGTTCGTCTACCAGCACGCCGGTATCCTCCCGGACGTCATGCCGCTCGCAAAGGGCCTGGGCTCGGGCGTGCCGATCGGCGCCTGCCTCGCGCGCGGCGCCGCTGCGCAGGTGTTCCAGCCGGGCAATCACGGCTCGACCTTCGGCGGCAATCCGCTTGCCTGCGCCGCCGCGCTCGCGACACTCGACATCATCGAGGAGGAAGGGCTGATCGGGAACGCCGGGCGCATCGGCGGCCTCATCCTCGCGGGCTTGCGTGAAGGGCTCGCGGGCCTGCCCGGCGTAGTCGAGGTTCGCGGCCACGGCCTCATGATCGGCATCGAGCTGGATCGCCCCTGCGGCGACCTGGTCAATGGCGCGCTCGAACAGGGCCTGCTCATCAACGTCACCATGGACACGGTGATTCGTCTGCTGCCGCCGCTCATCATCAATGAGCAGGAGGCGCGCCAGGTCCTTTCCATCCTCGTGCCGCTGGTGCGCAACTTCCTGGCGCAGCCCGCCACTGCAGTCGCCGCTCGCGCATGAAAAAAGCGCCCGTAAAACTGCGGCATTACCTGCAGTTCAAGGACTTCTCGCGCGAGGAGTACGAGTACCTGCTCGCCCGCGCCCGCTGGATCAAGGGCAGGTTCAAGAGTTACGAGCGCTACTGGCCGCTCGAGGACCGGACGCTCGCGATGATCTTCGAGAAGCAGTCGACGCGCACGCGCCTGTCGTTCGAGGCCGGCATGCACCAGCTCGGCGGCGCCGCGATCTACCTGAACACCCAGGACACGCAGCTTGGCCGCGGCGAGCCGGTCGAGGACGCGGCGCAGGTGATATCGCGCATGGTCGACATCGTCATGATCCGCACCTTCGAGCAGGAGATCATCGAGCGCTTCGCCGCGCACTCGCGCGTGCCCGTGATCAACGGCCTCACCAATGAATACCACCCCTGCCAGGTGCTCGCCGACATCTACACCTGGATCGAGCAGCGCGGCCCGATCGCGGGGAAAACGGTGGCCTGGATCGGCGACTCGAACAACGTCTGCAACACCTGGCTGCAGGCGGCGACGATATTCGACTTCAACGTGCACGTCTCGACGCCGCCGGGCTACGAAGTCGAGCCCGAGCGCGCCGGGATTTACGACGACTCCCATTACGAGAGCTTCGCCGATCCCATGCAGGCGGCGCGCGGCGCCCACCTCGTCACCACCGACGTCTGGACCAGCATGGGCTTCGAGGCCGAGAACGAGGAGCGCAGGCGCGATTTCGAGGACTGGCAGGTGGACGCCGACATGATGAAGGCGGCGAAAAAGGACGCCCTCTTCATGCACTGCCTGCCGGCGCACCGCGGCGAGGAGGTCGCCGCCGCGGTGATCGACGGGCGGCAGAGCGTGGTGTGGGACGAAGCGGAGAACAGGTTGCACACGCAGAAGGCGCTGATGGAGTTCCTGCTGCTGGGACGGGTAACGGGCGCGAAAGATGCCGGACGGAGAATTCGCCGCAAGGCGAAGCCGTGAATGAGCCAAGGAGCGAATGAGTGAAGGACAAAGGCAAAGTGAAGAAAGTCGTGCTCGCCTACTCGGGCGGGCTCGATACCTCGGTGATCCTCAAGTGGCTGCAGGACGTCTATCGCTGCGAGGTCGTCACCTTCACCGCCGACATCGGCCAGGGTGAGGAACTGGAGCCCGCCCGCAGAAAGGCGAAGAAGCTCGGCGTGAAGGAAATCTTCATCGACGACCTGCGCGAGGAGTTCGTGGAGGATTATGTTTTTCCCATGTTCCGCGCGAACGCGATCTACGAGGGCGAATACCTGCTCGGCACCTCGATTGCGCGGCCGCTGATCGCCAAGCGCCAGATCGAGATCGCGCGCAAGACCGGCGCCGACGCCGTCGCTCACGGAGCCACCGGCAAGGGCAACGACCAGGTGCGCTTCGAGCTCGGCTACTACGCGCTCGAGCCCAACATCAGGGTGATCGCGCCCTGGCGCGAATGGGACCTGACCTCGCGCGAGAGGCTGTTGAAATACGCCGAAATGCACGGCATACCGATCGAGGGGAAAAAAAAGGGCGGCTCGCCCTATTCCACGGACGCCAACCTGCTGCACATCTCCTACGAGGGCCGCATCCTCGAGGACCCCGCGCGCGAGCCGGAAGCGGACATGTGGCGCTGGACCGTGTCGCCGGAAAAAGCGCCCAACCGCGCCGAAACCCTGGAGCTGGATTACCGCAAGGGCGACATCGTCGCCGTGAACGGCAGGAAGATGAGCCCCGCCGCGGTCCTCGCCGCTCTCAACAAGCTCGGCGGCAAGCACGGCATCGGCCGCCTGGACCTGGTCGAGAACCGCTACGTCGGCATGAAGTCGCGCGGCTGCTACGAGACGCCCGGCGGCACCATCATGCTGAAGGCCCACCGCGCCATCGAGTCGATCTGCCTCGACCGCGAGGTCGCGCACCTCAAGGACGAGCTGATGCCGCGTTACGCTGCGCTCATCTACAACGGCTACTGGTGGAGCCCGGAGCGCAAAATGCTGCAAGCCATGATCGACGCCTCGCAGGCGAACGTAAACGGCCGGGTGCGGCTCAAGCTCTACAAGGGCAACGTCATCGTCGTCGGACGCGACTCGAAAAAGGATTCGCTCTTCGATACCGCGATCGCGACCTTCGAGGAAGACCGCGGCGCCTACAACCAGGCCGACGCCGGCGGCTTCATCCGCCTCAACGCGCTGCGGATGCGCATCGAAGCGAATCTGAGGAAAAAGCGCCGCTAGCGATGCGGTCACTCCCGCGCAAGCGGGAGTCCAGGAACCCGGACGTCACTGGATCCCCGCTCCCCGATAAAGCGCTCGGGGACAGGTTCCGCGGAGATGACATCGCCTCATGCCGCGCGCTGCAGCACGACGCACGCATGCTCGTCGCGCATGGTCTTCACCAGCAGCTTCAGCAGCGCGTGCACGGCGCGGATCGCGGGCGTGGGCGTGCCGGTAAGCTCGCCCAGCTCGATCACCGAGCCGATCAGCGCGTCCACCTCCACCGGGCGCCCCGCCTCCACGTCCTGCAGCGTCGAGGTTTTGTGCTTGCCAACCTTCTCGGCGCCGGCGATGCGCTTGTCCAGCGGCACGCGGAAAGTGACCCCGAGCTTCTCGCCGATCGCCTGGGCTTCGCGCATCATGTCGGCGGCAAGCGCACGCGTCGCCGGCTCCTGGCATATGTCCACCAGCGTTGCATGCGTGAGCGCGCTGATCGGGTTGAAGCTCATGTTGCCCCAGAGCTTGAGCCAGATCTCCGAGCGGATGTCGGCGAGCACCGGCGCCTTCAGCCCCGCGGCGGCGAGCACTTCGGACACCTGCTTCACGCGTTCGCTCTCGCTCCCGTCCAGCTCGCCGACCGGGAAGCGGTCGCCCTCGAGATGCTTCACCACGCCCGGCGAGAGGATCTCGCCGGCGGGATAGACCACGCAGCCGATGATGCGGCGCGCTTCGATGTTCTGCTCGATGACGCCGTTCGCATCGGCGGTCTTGAGGCGATAACCCCGGTGCGGCCCGCTGAAATTCTGGAAGTACCACCACGGCAGACCGTTCTGCGTCGTGACTACCATCGTGCCGTCTTCGAAGAGCGCGCGCATCTGCGGCGCCACCGCTTCGATCACGTAGGCTTTCAGCGACAGGAACACGAGGTCCTGTTTGCCGGCTTCGGCGCAGCTGGACACCGCGCGCAGGTTCTTCGCGACTTCCTCCTTGCCGTCGTGGTGGACGAGCTTGAGTCCGTTCTTGCGGATCGCGTCGAGATGCGCCCCCTGGTCCACCACCGTGACTTCCTGGCCCGAGAGCGCCAGCCGCACTGCGAGAATGCCGCCGATCGCACCGGCGCCAACAATGACGATTTTCATTTTCTCCTCCTGCATCGCTAACAGTATTCCCTCCCCTTCAGGGGGAGGGCCAGGGTGGGGATGGGACTTGCCGTCACTCGAACCGGTTCGTGAGCGTGCCAATGCCGTCGATGACGATGCTCACCGTGCTCCCGGGCTTCATCGAGCCCACGCCCACCGAGGTGCCGCAGGCGATCACGTCGCCCGGCTCGAGGGTCATGTCCTGCGATACCAGGCTTACCAGCTTCGCCGGCGGAAAGATGATGTCCGAGAGCGGGTAGTTCTGCCGCTCCTGATCGTTCAGGACTGTCTTCACGACCAGCTTGCCCGGATCGACGTCGGTGGCGATCACCGGCCCGAACGCGCCGAAGGTGTCGAAGCTCTTGGCGCGCGTCCACTGCGCGAAGCCCGGGTCCTTGTTGAGGATCTCGATGGCGGTGACGTCGTTGATGCAGGTGTAGCCGAAGATGAACTTCGGCGCGTCAGCCTCGGAAACGCCGCTCGCGCGCCTGCCGATGACGATGCCGAGCTCGCCCTCGTACACCACCTTGCCGGAATAGAACTTCGGCACGCGGATGGTCTCGCCGTGGGCGAGAAACGAGTTGTTGCCCTTGAGAAAGTAGAGCGGCTCCGGCGGCACCGCGTGGTTGAGCTTGGCGACGAGCGCGCGGTAGTTGTCCACCAGCGCCACCATCTTGCCCGGCGCGATCGGCGTCAGCAGCTTCGCGGCGCTCAACGGAATCGTCTCTCCGCTCGGACGCGGATTGTCGAACAGGCTGCCCGCGTGGACCTTGACGTTGCCACCGTCAAGCGTCCCGAAGCACTCCTTGCCCTGATGCGAAACGCGGACCCACTTGGGCATGGCCCCTCCTTCGGCGAATATTCCGAACCGTCACCGCGGCTTTACTGCGGCCGCGGTCATTGTCCTGATTGATCATACGCCTGGTGCAGCGCCACCCCCAACGCCGGCGGTCCCGTTTTGCATGGTGAAAATTCCGGACGGCGAAATCCGCGCATGCAGTTCGCTCGCGGCCGGGCGATAATCGCGCCAACGAGAAGGGCTTCAGCCAAACTCCGCGAGCACTGCCGCCGTGCGCATCCGCGTCCTTTCCGACCTGCATCTCGAAGTGGCGCCGTTCGATCCGCCCGCCGTCGATGCGGACGTGGTCGTACTCGCCGGCGACATCGACAACGGCGCGGCCGGAATAGAGTGGGCTCGGCGTGCGTTCCGCGCGCCCGTCCTCTACCTCGCCGGAAACCACGAGTACTACGACGGCGAATTCGGCGCAGTGCAGGCCGCGATGGGCGTGGCGGCGCAGGGAAGCCCGGTCGAATTGCTCGATTGCAGCGAGCGCGTCATCGGCGGCGTGCGCTTTCTCGGCTGCACGCTCTGGACCGATTACTCGCTCGTCGCGGAAACAGGGCGCCCCGCCGTTATTGAAGCCGCGCGCAAGCTCAGTCCCGATTACCGTGCCATCCGGCTGGGTGGACGCAGCCTCGCCCCGGAAGACGCGATCGGAATTTGCCAGGCGCACCGGGCATGGCTCGCAGCCGGACTCGCGGCACCATTCCCCGGCAAGACCGTGGTCATCACCCACTTCGCGCCGCACCCGAATTCGATCGCGCCGGGCTACGCCGGCCACCCGGCCAATCCTGGATTCGTCCTCGATCTGGAAGCGATGATGGGGCGCGCAGCGCTGTGGATCCACGGCCACACCCACACCGCATTCGACTACACCGTGCGCGGCACGCGCGTGGTCTGCAATCCGCGCGGCAATCCCGGCGAAGCCACCGGATTCCGCCCCGACTGGACCGTTGATCTCTGATCCCGGCACGCCCGCGCCACGGGGCGCCGCTGCGGAATCCAATGGCGGCCCATTCTGTATAATCGCCGCACGCAGAAAGCGAGGTTCCTCATGCCCTCCTTTGATATCGTCTCCGAAGTCAACAAGGTCGAACTCAAGAACGCCGTCGACCAGGCCAACAAGGAGATCGCCAACCGCTTCGACTTCAAGGGCTCGGACGCCCGCATCGAGCAGAGCGAGCTGGTGCTCACGCTCTACGCCGACGACGACTTCAAGCTGAAGCAGGTGACGGACGTGCTCACCGGCAAGTGCGCCAAGCGCGGCGTGGATGTGCGCATGCTCGACCCGAAACCCCTCGAGAAGATCGGCGGCACCAAGGTGAAGCAGGTGTTCAACGTCAAGGTCGGCATCGAGCAGGAGAAGGCCAAGAGCATCGTCAAGCTCGTCAAGGACAGCAAGATGAAAGTGCAGGCGAGCATCCAGGGCAACGCCGTGCGCATCTCCGGCGCGAAGAAGGACGAGCTGCAGGCGGCGATTCAACTCGTGCGCAAGTCGGTCACCGACATTCCGCTGCAGTTTCAGAACTTCCGCGACTGAGGCAGCTCAGCCCTTGAGGCCCTCGACCCAGCGATCGTAAAGCCGCTCGGCGATCGCGTTCAGCGCGCGCGTGCGCTCCTCGATCCGTTCCTCCATCTGCGCCGGGGTCTGCACCGACGGCGTGCGCCGCGCGAGCGAGGCGACTTCGTTTTTCCAGTCCCCGCACCAGGCGCGGATCAGATCGGGCGTCATTTCCACGTGGCATTGCATCCCCAGGTGCTTGCCGATGACGAACGCCTGGTTGGCGCAGTAAGGGCTCGCCGCGATGCGGGTCGCTCCCGACGGGAGGGTGGAGGTCTCGCCGTGCCAGTGGAAAGCCAGGAACTCGCGCGTCTTTCCAAACCACTGCCGCGCCGGCGCGTTGTCTTCGACTGTGACCGCGCCCCAGCCGATTTCCTTCACCGGGCTGCGCGTCACCTCGCCGCCCAGCGCCTTCGACATGAGCTGGCTGCCGAGGCAGTGCCCGAGCACGGGAACATCCGCGTCCATCGCCCTGTTTATCAGCGCGAGCGAGGCGGAAATCCAGGGCAGGGCGTCGTTCACGCTCATCGGACCCCCCATGAAGACGAGGCCCGAATAGCCACGCGGATCCCCAGGCACCGGCTCGCCGGCGTCCACCTTGACCAGCCGCCAGGGAATGCGGCGCGCATCGAGGTATGTGGCAAAATAGCCCGGTCCCTCGGTAATGCTGTGACGGAAAATTGCTACCGGATCCATGCGCGAGGCAAACCCGTGATCACGTTGCGCCATTGTATTGCAGCCCTTGCAGTTTTCCTATTCGCCGTTGCCGCGGACGCGGCCGACGTCAACGTGATCGGACTGTTTCCGGGCAAGGCCGTGGTATCGATCAACGGCGGCGGGCCGCGCACCTTGTCGGTCGGCCAGAAGACGGCCGAAGGCGTGACGCTGCTCTCGACCGACCGCGAGTCGGCCACGCTGGATGTCGGCGGGCAGAGAAGAACCCTCAGGATCGGCCAGGCCTATACCGCGGCCGCCGGCGCGTCGGTGCAGACGGTCACGCTCGCCGCCGACACGCGCGGCCACTTCGTCGTCGACGGCCAGATCAACGGCGGGACGGTGCGTTTTCTCGTCGATACCGGCGCCACCATGATCGCTCTCTCCTCCGCCGACGCCGCCCGGCTCGGGATCGATTACCGCAAGGGACAGCCGGGCATGACGAACACGGCCAACGGCATGGCGCCGGCCTACAGGGTGAAACTCGACAGCGTGCGCGTCGGCGACATCACCGTGAACAGCGTGGACGCCGTGGTGATGGAGGGCAGCGTCCTGCCGGTAGCGCTGCTCGGCATGAGTTTCCTCAACCGCATGCAGATGAGGCGCGACGGCCAGGTGATGGTGCTGACGAAGCGCTTCTAGAGGCGTGAATCGAAATTCGCGAATCGGAAATCGTAAGTCGTCGCGGCCGATTCACGATTCACCGTTTTGTCTTGTCCTTCTCGATGAGCGCGTAGGCGGAGTGATTGTGGATGGACTCGAAGTTCTCCGATTCCACCACGTACCACTCGATGCGCTTGTCGCGGTTCAGCTCCGCGGCAACGTCGCGCACCAGATCCTCGACGAACTTGGGGTTGTCGTAGGCGCGCTCGGTGACGAACTTCTCGTCGGGCCGCTTGAGCAGCCCGTAGAGCTCGCTCGAGGCGTGCTTTTCCGCGTATTCGATCAGCTCCTCGATCCACACGAACCCCCTGGTGCGCGCGGCGATGGTGACGTGCGAGCGCTGGTTGTGCGCGCCGTAGTCGGAGATGCGCTTGGAGCACGGGCACAGGCTGGTGACCGGCACCACCACCTTCATGTTGAAGCACTTCTTGCCGCGCTCCACCTCGCCGGTGAAAGTGACGTCGTAGTCCATCAGGCTCTTCACCTTCGACACCGGCGCCGACTTGTTGATGAAGTACGGAAAGTTCATCTCGATGTGGCCGGACCGCGCCTCGAGCCGCTCGACCATCTCGTCGAGCATGACCTTGAAAGTATCCACCGTGATCTCGCGCTCGTGCGCGTTCAGGATCTCGACGAAGCGCGACATGTGGGTGCCCTTGAACTGGTGCGGCAGCCCGACGTACATGTTGAAGGTTGCGACGGTATGCTGCGTGCCGCCGCCGCGCTCGGCGACGTGAATGGGATGGCGGATCGCCTTGATGCCGACCTTGTCGATGGCGATCTTGCGCTTGTCCTCGTACCCCTGGACGTCGGGAATGGCAAGCGGGTCACGTGTATTCATGGCGAGAGCCCTTCCTTGTTGTCGGCTGGCTCGAGGTTGGACGATTCTAACATGCGCTCCGTTCCCGGATTTTCAATCGCGCCGGAGCGGGTAAATCCCTATGCCCAGTAGGCTTTTTCGACGGCCGGGAGGATCGGCGGCGGTCGCAGCTAGCCGAGCCGCGCGCGGATAGCGGCGACAATACCGGCCTTGTCGAGGCCGATCGAGGCGAGCAGTTGCGTCTGATCGCCATGGTCGATGAAGCGGTCGGGCAAGCCGAGTTGCAGCAGTGGAGTGACGCTGTTTCGCAGCGCCAGCGCTTCGGCAACGGCGCTGCCGGCGCCGCCCATGACGGCGTTCTCCTCGACGGTCACCAGCAACCCGTGCGTCGCGGCCATATCGGCGACCAGCGCCTCGTCGATCGGCTTGACGAAGCGCATGTTGACCACCGTCGCGTCAAGCTCATCGCCCGCTTCGAGCGCGGGCCCGAGCAGGCTGCCGAAAGCGAGGATGGCGACGCCGCCTTTTCCACGCAGGCCGTCGCGCCGCAACTCGGCCTTGCCCAATGGCAACACCTGCATTTCCTGCTTCGCCTCGGCACCCGGGCCGCTGCCGCGCGGATAGCGCACCGCGGCCGGCTGATCGAGGGAGAACGCCGTGTAGAGCATCTGCCGGCACTCGTTCTCGTCGCTCGGGGCCATCACCGCCATGTTGGGGATGCAGCGCAGATACGTGAGGTCGAAGGCGCCGTTGTGGGTGGCACCGTCCCCTCCCACCAGCCCGGCGCGGTCGAGCGCGAACACGATCGGCAGGTTCTGTATGCACACGTCGTGGATGAGCTGGTCATAGCCGCGCTGCAGGAACGTGGAGTAGATCGCCACCACCGGCTTCAGGCCTTCGCAGGCAAGACCCGCGGCGAAGGTCACGGCGTGCTGCTCGGCGATGCCGGTGTCGAAATAGCGTTCGGGGAATTCCTGCGCGAAACGCACCATGCCCGAGCCTTCGCGCATCGCCGGGGTGATACCCACGAGGCGCGTGTCCCGTTTCGCCATGTCGCACAGCCAGTCGCCGAACACCTGCGTGTAAGTCGGCTTGCCGCCGCTCGACTTCTTGATGCCCTCGGCAGGATTGAATTTGCCGGGGCCGTGGTAGAGCACCGGGTCGGCCTCGGCGAGCTTGTAGCCCTGGCCCTTCTTGGTCACGACATGCAGGAACTGCGGGCCCTTGAGCTCGCTGATGTTCTTCAGCGTCGGGATCAGCGAATCGAGATCGTGGCCGTCGATCGGGCCGACGTAATTGAAGCCGAACTCCTCGAACAGGGTCGATGGCACCACCAGCCCCTTGGCGTGCTCTTCCACCTTTTTCGCCAGGTGCCACAGCGGCGGCACCCCCCCGAGCACCTTCTCGCCCGCCTTTTTCGCCGCGGCGTAGAAATGTCCGGACATCAGCCGCGCGAGATAACGGTTGAGCGCGCCGACCGCCGGTGAAATCGACATGTCGTTGTCGTTGAGGATCACCAGCAGGTCGGTGTCCATGACGCCGGCATTGTTCAGCGCCTCGAACGCCATGCCGGCCGACATGGCGCCGTCGCCGATGACGGCGACGGCGTAGCGTTTTTCGCCCTTGAGCTTCGCCGCCTGCGCCATGCCCAGCGCGGCGCTGATCGAAGTGCTCGAGTGCGCCGTGCCGAAGGTGTCGTACTCGCTCTCGGCGCGCCGCGGAAAGCCGGAGATGCCGCCGAACATGCGCAAGCGGTTCATCGCCTCGCGCCGGCCGGTGAGGATCTTGTGCGGATAGGTCTGGTGCCCGACGTCCCACACTATCCGGTCGTAAGGAGTGTCGAAAACGTAATGCAGCGCGATGGTCAGCTCGACCGTGCCGAGATTCGAGGAAAGATGGCCGCCGGTCCGGCCCACCGACTCCACCAGGAAGGCGCGCAGCTCGTCGGCGAGCTGCTGCAATTGCTTGCGGTCGAGCTTGCGCAGGTCCGCCGGCGCGTCGATGGTCTTCAGCAACGCGAACGCGGCCGGATCATATTCCGGCGACCCGGCTGCCGGCCGCTCGCCCGGAAGATCCGCTTGTCCAATCGCACTCATGAGACCGAATTATCCGCCAATTCGTCAGAACTTTCGCAGCACGATGAAATCCGCGAGCTCCGCGAGCCGCTGCGCGGACGCACCGAAATCCGTGAGCGAAGCGACGGCCTCGGAGCGCAGCTCCTGGGCAAGCGCCCTGGCGCGGCCGAGGCCCAGCACCGAAACGTAGGTCGGCTTGTTGCTCGCAGCGTCCTTGCCGGAGGTCTTGCCGAGCGTCGCGGTGGAGGACTCCTGGTCGAGCACGTCATCCACGACCTGGAACGCGAGGCCCACGCACTTCGCGTAGCGATCGAGCCGCGCAAGCTGCTCCGGCAAAAGCGGGTTGCCGCAGCGGGCGCCGAGCGCGACCGAGGCGCGGATCAGCGCACCGGTCTTGTGGATATGCATGTGCTCGAGTTCCGGCAGCGTGAGCGTCCGGCCGACGCTGGCAAGGTCGATCGCCTGGCCTCCCGCCATGCCGCGGCTGCCGCTCGCGAGCGCAAGGATCCTGATCATCTCCACCTGCGCCGCGGCGTCATCGGCGAGCCGTTGCTCGGCGAGCAGCTGGAAGGCGAGCGACTGCAGGCTGTCGCCGACCAGGAGCGCGGTCGCCTCGTCGTACTCGACATGGCAGGTGGGCTTGCCCCGCCGCAGGACGTCGTCGTCCATGCACGGCAGGTCGTCATGCACGAGCGAGTAGACGTGAATGCACTCGACCGCGCACGCCGCCACCTCGAGCCGCGCAGGATCGGCGCCGGCAAGCTCACCGGCAGCAAAGGCGAGCAACGGCCGCACCC
>JBARMB010000051.1:0-85745 GCA_049802235.1 Burkholderiales bacterium
CGCCGCGACCGGGTTGGTGCCGAACAGCGGCGTCCTGCCGCCCCAGGCCGGCATCGCCGCCGGCGAATTGCCGAACGCCAGGCCGACCAGTCCGGCGTCCGCAACCGGCGCAAGATGCACCGCCGCGGCGCCAAAATGATTGCTGTTGGTCACCCCCGCAAACGCCACGCCGTTATCGCCGGCGCGCCTGATCGCCTCGCGCACCGCGAGCGCGCAGGCCTCGTAGGCGAGACCGCAACCGGCGTCGACCAGGCACGCGCCGCCGTGCGCGTTCACGACCATCGCCACCGCCTTGCCGTCGGCACGGCCGATCTCGAGCTGCGAGGCGTATTGCGGCACGCGCGACGCGCCGTGCGAGCCCAGTCCCTGCGCGTCGGCAGCCACGAGGCAGCGGGCCGTCGCCTGCGCCATGCCCGGGCTCGCGCCGGCGCGCTCGAGCGCCCGCGCCGAAAGATCGGCGAGCGCCTCCAGTCCGACGCGCGCCATGCTAGCCCCCGAGCGCGGCGGCGACGCGCGCCGCGATCATCGCGCTCACGCGTTCGTTCGACTCCCGCGTCAGGCCGGCGATGTGCGGAGTCATGATGAGGTTGGGAACCCCGGCAAGCGGCGAACCGGCGGCAAGCGGCTCGCGCTCGAACACATCGAGCGCCGCGCCGGCGAGATGCCCTTCGCGCAGGGCCTGTGCCAGCGCCGCTTCATCGACGATGCCGCCGCGCGCGGTATTGATCAGCACCGCACCGCTCTTCATCGCGCGCAGCCGGCCGGCGCCGATCAGATTGCGCGTGGAATCATCGAGCGGCAGGTGCAGCGAGACGACGTCGGCCTCGTGCAGCAGCGCCTCGAGCGCCATGGGCCTTGCTTCCAGATCGCGAAAGACTTTCGCGTCGGCCGGCAGCAGCGCGTCGTGCGCGAGCACCCTCATGCCGAGAGCGCGCGCGTGGCGCGCGACGAGCCGGCCGATGCCGCCGAAACCGACCACGCCGAGCGTCTTGCCGGAGATTTCGCGCCCGTCCGAGAGCGCCTGCCGCGGCCAGTCGCCTGCGGCGACTGCGGCGCTCGAGCCAAATGCCCCGCGCAGGAGCAGCATCGCGGCCGCGATCACGTACTCGGCGACGGACTGCGAATTGGCGCCCGCGGCGGGGATCACTTCCACCGCGCGCGCCCGGCAGGCTTCGACGTCGATGTTGTCCAGGCCGACGCCGAGACGGCCCACGACGCGGAGTTTCGGCGCCGCTGCGATCAGCGCACGATCGACCCGGGTGCGGTTGCGCACGATGAGCGCGTCGGCATCCGCGACCGATTCGAGCGTTTCAGCGCGCCGCTCGGCAAGCTGCGGATCGTGATGAACGCTGAAGCGCGCCTGCAGCGCAGCCACCGCCGCGGCGTCCATGAATTCGGTGATCACGATGCGCATGCCAAAGCCTTCAACGCCAGGGCGCCGGAGCCGCGAGGATTCGCGAAGTCATTTCAGACGGAACGCCTTCGCGCCCTATGCGTCCCTGCGTTCGGCTTTTTATGCGCTTTCGTAAAGGCGGGTGAGGACGAACTCGCGGTGGCCGAGGGCCTCGGCGGCGGTGAGGCGGCCGTTGGCGGTGCGGAACATCATCTCGAGCAGCTTGTCGCCCGCCTGGTCCATGTTGATCTCCTTGCGGGTGATGCCGGAAACGTCCACGTCGAGATGCTCGGACATGACGCGGCAGGTGCGCGGATTGGCGCAGATCTTGATCACCGGCAGGATCGGATTGCCGATGATGTTGCACTGGCCGGTCGGAAAGAAATGCACCACGTAGCCGCTCGCTGCGCACAGCGTCACCATCTCGGCCGCGGCGGACGAGGAGTCCATGAACCACAGCCCCGGGCCGGTCGGCGCCTCGGCCTTGTCGAGCACGCCGTCCACCATGCATTTCCTGCCGATCTTTTGGATGTTGCCGAGCGCCTTTTCCTCGATGGTGGTGAGCCCGCCGGCAATGTTGCCCTTGGTCGGCTGCGAATCCATGAGGTCGCCGGTCTTGTGGCGGTTGATGACGTCCTGGTAGCGGTTGAACATCGCCATGAACCGGTCGCGCACCTGGGGCGTGCGGCAGCGCGCGGCGACCAGATGCTCGCCGCCGGTGATCTCGGTGGTCTCGCCGAACACCAGCGTCACGCCGTGCGCATACAGCTTGTCGAAGGCATTGCCGACGCAGGGATTCGAGCCGATGCCCGAGGTCGTGTCCGACTCGCCGCACTTGGTCGACACCCACAGGTCCGTGAGCGGGCGCTCCTCGCGGCGCAGCTCCGAGGCCTGCTGCACGTATTCCTTCGCGGCTTTCGATGCGCGGCGGACGGTCTCCATGTCGCCGTAGCCCTCGATGCCGAAATACGAGACGGGCTTGCCGGTCCTGGCGATGCCGTCGGCGACGAGTTTCGCCCAGCCGTCTTCGATGCCGATCACCACCACCGCCGCGACATTGGGATTCGCGCCGGTGCCGATCAGCGTCCTGAAATGCAGTTCCAGGTCGGCGCCGAACTGCAGCCGCCCGTACGGGTGCGGGATCGCGAGCACGCCCTTGATGTTGTTCGCCACGGCCTCGCAGGCGGCGTTCGACAGGTCGTCCACCGGCAGGATGACGACGTGATTGCGAACGCCGACGCGGCCGTTCTCGCGCTTGTAGCCCCAGAAGCCCGCCTTGCTCAAATCCATGTTCTACGCCCTTTCTGAAACCATGGATTCAAACGGACGGATTGCTTCGCCTCTGATTTCATCCGTGATCGTCCGTGCCCGTGGTGGTGTTTGCCTTTACCAGCGCTTGGTCTTGATGTTGTGCACGTGAGCGTGCTCGCCCACCTTGATCGCCGCCACGGCGCGGCCGATATCGACGCCGTACTTCATCACGGTGTCGTTCGCCGCCAGCGCCCGGATCGCGAGCTTGTGGCCGATGGCGATATCGTTCAGGGCGCGGACGCGGATTTCCTTGTCCTGATCCATGATCCAGCCGGACAGCTCCTGCCCGGCCTTCACGCCCTCGACCACGACGACGCCGACGGAATCGTTTTCGCCATGCACGACAAAGTGAATCATTGCGGCCCTCCCGAGCATCGCGATCCCCGAAAGCGGGCCGCGGACAAAGCCTATACTAACGTCCGCTGTGAAGCGAGACAAGCGCCGCCGCGCCGCCCGGCGGACGATCGAACGCCGCCTGCGAGAACGATGGGGGCGCCCCGGCTCATCGGCAAAGCAGGTTGCCGGCGCCGGGATCCACCGGCCGCGTGCAGTCCTGCGCGTTGATCCTGCGCGAGGGATCGGGTTCGGGCGTGTGGACCGGCGTCCTCGTGCCGTCGGGTTCGAGCCGATAGTAGCGAAACCCATCGGCGAGCATGATGCCGACGATGATCGCGGTGCCGAGCGCCGAGCCGGTGGAAACATTCACCTGCGCGCCGCTGGTCGCGGTCTGCACGCCGGTGGGGCCATTCGACTGAATCGAATAGCGCGCCGCGCAGCCCGACAGCGCGAGGACTGCGGCGATGCCTCCGAGCAGGGTCTTGCCCACGCACCGAGGCTAGCACGCGCCGCGGCTCGCCGCCAGATTCCGCGCCGCCTCCCTGCTAGAATTGAAATTTGTCCCTCAGGTGGGCGCCACCCATGAACAAGCCCGTCGAGTCGCTGCCGGCCGAGAAGCTCGAGTATCTCAGGCGCCGCACCGACAAGTACTTCACCAAGTCGCGCCAGATCCTCGAGAAGTTCGGCGACCGCAGCGTCACCTACGGCGTGTTCCTGCGCCGCGGCGTGATCTGCGCCGTCAACCCGGCGATCGAGCTGCTGCGCCAGTACTATTCGGCCAGGACCGAGCCGCTCCGGGTCACGCGCCTGTACGAGGAAGGCGCGTTCGTTCCCGACCAGAAACCGGTCTTCACCTACACCGGCTCGTTCGCCGCGCTGGTGGAGCTCGAGACCCTGATCCTGCAGCGCGTCGGCATCCCCTGCGTCTCCGCCTATAACGCCTACAAGATGGCGATGAACCTGAAGAAGGCGGCGTTCATCGACATGCACGCGCGGCATTCGCCGGGCGACGATCTGTCGCTGCTCGCCGCCTACGGCGCCTCGGTCGGCAGCCGCATGGCGAAGCTGAACGGCGCCGTCGGCTTCACCGGCTCCTCGCAGGACCTGACCGCGCACTTCTACGGCACGGAAAAGAGCGTCGGCACCATGCCGCACGCGATCGTCGGCTACGCCGGCTCGACATTGCGGGCCGCGCAGATGTTCGTCGAGACGCATCCGCAGGACAACCTGACGGTGCTGATCGACTACTACGGCCGCGAGTACTCCGATGCGCTCGAGGTTTGCCGCTGGTGGTACACCGACACCCTGCCGCGCGACCCGGGCGGCGCGCGCGCGCTCGGGCTGCGGATCGACACCCACGGCGAGCGCTACGCCGAGGGACTCGACTACGAGAAGTCGGTCGAAGTCGTCGTCAACTGGCTGCACGTGCCGAACGAGTACGAGGCGGTGCGCTACGTCATGAGCGAGGAGGCGTTCGACGCCGACAGCCTCAACATCGTCAAGGACCGCGTACGCAAGGTGCTGTTCGGCACCGGCGTGTCGGTCGCCTCGGTGATCCAGTTGCGGCAGGTGCTGGATGCGAACGGCTTCAACGCGGCGAAAATCGTCGGCTCCTCGGGGTTCAACCCGTTCAAGTGCAAGATGTTCGCCGGCGCGCGCGCGCCGCTCGACGTGGTCGGCACCGGCTCGTTCCTTCCGGACAACTTCAGCGACACCTACGCCACCGCCGACATTTTCATGTACGAGGGCAAATTCGGCATCAAGCTCGGGCGCGAGAAGCTGTTCCACGGGCTCAAACCATGATCCGTCACTCCCGCGAAACCTGTCCCCGAATGACGTAATCGGGGAGCGGGAGTCCAGCGTCGCGAAAGTCACTGGATCCCCGCTTTCGCGGGGATGACGCTTCCAGGAAAGATGTGCGATGGTGGCGGGAGCGAAGCCCATGCGCGCAGAGCTGGGCGGCTGAAAGCGCTCCTGCGCCTTTCCGGGCGGGATGGAAAAAACGTGGATGCCCGCGGATTCTGAATTCGCGCCTTCCCTGACCGCCTGCCATTCATGGACTCGAGCGCAAGCGCTTGAATCCCGCATCGAGATCCGCGATCAGGTCGTCGACGTCTTCCAGGCCGGCGTGGATGCGGAAGCACGGCCCTTCGTGGGGCCACTTGGTCGCCGTGCGCGCCTCGGCCGGATTGAACGGCACGATCAGGCTCTCGAACCCACCCCAGGACGCGCCGATGCCGTAGAGTTCCAGGCCGTCGATCATCGCCGCGAGCGCTTTTTTGCCGATGCCCGCTTTCAGCACCACGCCGAACAGGCCGCTCGCGCCGAGGAAATCGCGCTTCCAGATCGCGTGGCCCGGATCGCCGGGGAGCGCCGGATGCAGCACGCGCTCGACCTCGGCCTGGCGCAAGATCCATTCGGCGAGCGCGACACCGGCCTGCCAATGCTGTTTCAGGCGCACGGCAAGCGTGCGCAGGCCGCGCTGTGCCAGATAGACGTCGTCCGGCCCCGCGGTCTGGCCGAGCTCGAAGGTATGCGCGCGCAGCCGCGGCCACGCCTCTCGGGTGGAGCTGATGGCGCCGAGCATCGCGTCCGAATGGCCGACGATGTACTTGGTCGCGGCGTGTACCGAGACGTCCACGCCGTGCGCGAACGGCTTGAAGTAAAGCGGCGTGCCCCAGGTGCTGTCCATGATGACGGTGATGCCGAGGCGGCGCGCAACTTCCGCGATCGCCGGCACGTCCTGCACTTCAAACGTGAGCGAGCCCGGCGACTCGAGGTAGATGACGCGCGTGTCGGGCCGGATCAGCGCCTCGATGCCTTTTCCGATCAGCGGATCGAAGAACGTTGTCGTGACGCCGTAGCGCTTGAGCGTGCCTCTGGCGAAGTTGCGCGTCGGCCCGTACACGCTGTCGGTCACGAGCAGGTGATCGCCCGCGGCGAGAAAAGCGAGCAAGGCGCCCGAGCAGGCGGCGAGCCCGGAGGGATACACCACGCAGGCGTGCCCGCCTTCGAGCGCCGTGATCGCCTCCTGCAGCGCCGCGATGGTCGGCGTGCCGAAGCGGCCGTAATAAGTGCCCGGCACTTCCTGCAGCCAGTCGGTCCGCTTGCGCTGATACTCTTCCGCCGTTCGCGACAGGATGGTGGAGGCGTGGAACACCGGCGGATTCACCGCACCGTGGAACTGCTCGGGGTGGCGGCCCGAGTGAACAACCTTGGTCTCGTCGCGCATGCTGGATCCTTCCCATGAGTTGCGGCAAGACATTATTTTGACAGCAACCCGGTCGCGCGCGAGGCGCTACCGTAAAATACGCGTTTTGCCCCGCCGCCCCGGCGACCGGTCGCGCCTTGCCTGCAACCCTTTCCCGCATCGCCCACATCGCCCGCACGATTGGCCGGCTCGCGTGGCCGGTGCTGGTGGCGCAACTTGCGGTGATCGCGAGCGGCGTGCTGGACACTATCATGGCGGGCCGCTACAGTGCGGTGGACCTCGCCGCGGTCGGCATCGGCGCGAGCGTCTATTTCAGCGTTTTCATCGGCCTGCTGGGCGTGGTGCAGGCGCTGTCGCCGATCGCCGCGCAGCTCTATGGCGCGAAGCACTACCAGAGAATCGGCGAGGAGACCAGGCAAACCGCGTGGCTTGCGCTCGGCCTCGCGATGCTCGGCGTTCTGCTGCTCGCCTTCCCCGATCCGTTCCTGCGGCTCTCCAGCGCGCCGCCCGAAGTCGAGACGCGCACGCGCGCCTATCTCCAGGGCATCGCCTGGGCGCTGCCGGCGATGCTGCTGTTCCGGGTGTTCTTCGCGCTCACCACCGCGGTATCGCGGCCGCGGGCGGTGATGCTGATCAATCTTGTCTACCTCGCCATCAAGGCGCCGCTCAATTACGTGTTCATCTACGGCGCGGCGGGAATGCCGGCGATGGGCGGGCCCGGATGCGCGGTGGCGACCGCGATTGCCGGCTGGCTCATCTGCGTGATTGCCTGGGTCTATTGCGCCAGGCACCCGTTCTACCGGCCGTTCCAGATCTTCGCGAAGTGGTCGTGGCCGCACGCGGTGACGATCTGGAACCACCTCAGGCTCGGCGTGCCGATGGGGCTCACGTTCTTCGTCGAGGTGACCTCGTTCACGTTCATGGCGCTGTTCCTCGCGCGCCTCGGCGCCGCGACCTCGGCGGGCCACCAGATCGCAGCCAACGTCTCGGCAGTCGTCTACATGTTCGGGCTCGCGGTGGGAAACGCCACCGCCGTCCTCACCGCGCAGGCGATCGGCGCCGCCAGACCGGGCGAAGCGCGACATACCGGTCTCACCGGCATGGGCGTGATGCTTGCCATTTCCGCCTGCGCCGGCCTGGCGATCTTTTTCTGGGCCCCGGGGATCGTGATCCTGTACACGCGCGACGCGACGGTGCAGTCGATTGCCACGCGCCTTCTGGCCTTCGTCGCGTTCTACCAGATCTTCGATACGACCCAGGTGGTCATCGTCAACGCACTGCGCGGTTACAAGATCGCCTTCATTCCGATGCTCGTGTACAGCGTCGCGCTCTGGGGCATCGGGCTGGGCGGGGGTTATATTCTCGGACTGGCCCGGCTCGACACCGCCAATGCGCTGGGGCTGGCGACGCCGATGGGCGCCGCCGGATTCTGGCTGGCGGCGGTGGTGAGCCTCGCGGTCGCCGCGGCGATCCTGTTCGCCTATTTTCTCCGGGTGAGCGGCAGGCACGGGGCAGCGGCCTAGGCCGGAGACGCGCGTTGCGGGCCGTATGCCTTTACACTACACCCGGCGCCGTCACGCGGCAGTCATGTCGCAATGTCAGCATAGCCTCCCAAGCGAAGGAAAAAACATGCAATCGAGAACTTTTCGGGCATTCGCCGGCATCGTCATCGCGCTTCTTGCCGGCTGCGCGACGCAGCAGCCCGGCCCGAGCCGCGAGGACCTCGCGAAAATCGAGCACATCGTCGTCATCTACGCCGAGAACCGCAGCTTCGACAATCTCTACGGCCTGTTTCCCGGCGCCAACGGCATCGCCAACGCCGCGCCGGAGACCTACACGCAACTCGACCGCGACGGCAAGCCGCTGCCGCACCTGCCACCGGTGTGGAAGGGCGACAAACCCGATCCCGCCTTCCCGGCGAATTTGCCGAACCGGCCATTCCGCCTCGACGTGCCGCCCATCAATCTGACGCTTTCGGTGGCGACACGGGACCTTGTGCACCGCTTCTACCAGAACCAGGAGCAGATCGCGGGCGGCAGAAACAACCTGTTCGCCGCCGTCTCCGACGCGGGCGGCCTCGTCATGGGCTACTACGACGGCTCGCAGTTGCCGATGTGGAAGTGGGCGCGGGAATACGTGCTCGCCGACAACTTCTTCATGGGCGCATTCGGCGGCTCGTATCTCAACCATTTCTGGCTGATCTGCGCCTGCACGCCATTCGATGCCGCTGCGCCCGCTTCGGCGCGTTCGCAGCTCGACGAGGAAAGCAGGCTCAAGCGCCGCCCCGACTCGCCGCAATCGGCGCTGCAGGGACCGCCGCTCTTCGTCCTCGACGGCGATGCGACGCCCGACGGTTATTCGGTCAACACCGCGCAACCGCCCTACCAGCCGAGCCGCATCCGCCCGGCCGCGGGGGGCGATACGCGTCTCGCCGATCCGGCCCGGCATCCGCTGCCGCCCCAGACCTTCAAGACCATCGGCGATACGCTGTCGGCGAAAGGAATTTCCTGGGTCTGGTATGCAGGCGCATGGAGCGCGGCGCTCGCCGACGGCATGCAGCCTTCGGGCAAGCACGCGGTGATCTACAACACCGGGCACGGCGCGTCGAATTTCGTGCCGCATCATCAGCCGTTCAATTACTTCGCGCGCTTTGCGCCGGGAACGCCCGACCGGGACAGGCATCTGCAGGACTACAGCGACTTCGTCGCCGCAATCGAGCGCGGCGCGCTGCCGCAGGTGACGTTCTACAAGCCGCAGGGCAGCCTCAACGAGCACCCGGGCTATACCGACGTGCTCTCGGGTGACGAGCACATCGCGGAAGTGGTCGCAAAAATCAAGGCGAGTCCGCTGTGGGCCAAGACCGCGATCATCGTCACTTACGACGAGAACGGCGGCTTCTGGGACCACGTCGCGCCGCCCGAGGGGGACCGCTGGGGGCCGGGCTCGCGCATTCCTACGATCATCATCTCGCCGTGGGCGAAGAGAGCCTACATCGACTCGACGCCCTACGACACCACCTCGATCCTGAAATTCATCACGCGCAGGTTCGATCTCGAGCCGCTGCCCGGCGTGCGCCCGATGATGGGCGACCTCGGCAACGCGTTCGATTTCTCGCAGCGCTGAATCCGTCATTCCCGCGAAACCTGTCCCCGAATGTTTTAGTCGGGGAGCGGGAATCCATGATTCTCGAGCAAAAACCTCTGGATCCCCGCTTCCGCGGGGATGACGGCCCGATCAGGGCTTCACGAACTTCAGCACGAATTCGTCCACCGGCACTTTCGGCCGGAACACGATCGTGTCGCGCGGGTCCTCGGGATGGCGCAGGAAATCCGCTTGCGCAGCCAGCTTGAATCCGGCCGCCTCCACTTCCCGGCGCAGCAGCGTTTCTTCGATCCGATGCAGCGAGCGCGCCACGCTCACGCCGGCGCCCGCCTGCGCAGAATGATCGGTGATGACGAGAATGCCGCCCGGCTTCAGCGCCTCGAACAGCCGGCGGTTCATTTTCGCGCGATCGACGCCCATGTGGGCGGTATCGTGGTAGGCGAAGAAAAAGGTGATCAGGTCGAGGTCGCGCGTTTCGGGCGGCGCCGGATCGTCGTAGTCGCGCAGCACGCGCACGACGTTTTCCATCGCCGGTTTTTTTGCGCGCTCATCGAAGCGCTCCCTGGCGCGAGCCGGCGTGTCCTGGGCATCCTGCGCATACACCGTGCCGCCGGGCGCCACCGCGCGCGCCAGCAACTCGGTCGAGTAGCCGCCGCCGGCGCCGACATCGAGCACCTTCATCCCCGGCCGCACGCCGGTGAACGCAAGCAGCAGCTCGGGCTTTCTGCGCTGGTCGGTCTGGCGGTCGGCCTCGGAGCGGTCGGGGCTCGCAACGATGGCGCGATAGGCGGGAAGATCGGCCGCCATCACGGCGCCGGCGACAAGCCAGGTCGCGCACGCGAGCGTCGCCAGCCATGCGATGCGGAAACGGGATTCAGCGTTCATGGTCTCTCCTTTTTCCGCGCCTTCAGCGACCGCGGAACTTCGGTGTGCGCTTCTCGTTGAAGGCGCGGATGCCTTCCCTTCGGTCCTCGGTTCCGACCAGACGCTCGTAGGCCTCGATCTCGAGCAGCATGCCCGAGGCGAGATCCTTCGGCAGGCCGTGGTGGATCGCGTGCCGCGCCTGGCGCACCGAGAGCGGTGCGTTCGAGGCAATGCGCCGCGCGACCTCGAGCGCCTCCTCGACCACCTTCCCAGGCTCGCACAGCCGGTTGACGATGCCCCAGGCGAGCGCGTCCTCCGCCGAAAACGGCCGCGCGGCGAGGATCAGCTCTTTCGCGCGCCGCTCGCCGGCTGCGCGCGCAAGCGTCTGCGTGCCGCCGCCTCCGGGCATGATGCCGAGCGCGACCTCGGTGAGCGCAAATTTCGCGTTCTTCGATGCGTAGGCGAAATCGCACTGCAGCACAAGCTCGAGCCCTCCCGCATACGCGGCGCCATTCACCGCGGCGATCACGGGAACCGCGCAGTCGCGCACCGAGTTGAACATGCGCTCGAAGATCGCGTGCTGCGCCCGCCACTCTTCGTCGCTGAAGGAATTGCGCTCCTTCAGATCGCCGCCGGAGCAGAACGCCCGGTCGCCGGCGCCCGTCAGCACCACGCAGCGGTGTTCGCCCGCGTCGGCCTCCATGGGGTGGAAGACATCGTAGAGGTCGAGCGCCGCCTGGGTATTGAAGGCGTTGGCGACCTCGGGGCGATTGAGGGTGACGAGGAGCACACCCTCCGGCTGCTCCTCGACCTGCAGTGTCCTGAATTGCGTTGCCATCGGGTACCCGTTTCACCCCGGATTCTAACCGAGGCGCGCGACACGGGCCCGATGCGCTGCGTCAGGCTAGTTCGCCGGCCGGACGCCGTCCTTGCTCACGGTGCCACCGGCAGCCGATATCGTCCCGTCGGCAGCGACCTGCGCAACGATCACGACATACGCTCCCGGCACCAGCAGCGAGCGGTCGCCGGGCAAGGCAGTGAACATCGGTACACCCTCGGGGACGATGACCTTCTGCGAGCCGCCCTTGTATTCAAGCGTCAATTCGCGCCCGTTTGCTGTCTGGACCATGCCGGCTACCGTGGCGTTGGTCATCACCGAGCCCGGCTCGAGATCATGGGGCATGTTTCCCTCGGGAATATTCCCGCGCCGATCCGGGGTGAACAGCTGAAGAGAAATCGCCACCAGCGTGCCGTCCGGACGCTTCATCGATGCCGGCCCGACCAGATCGCCCGGCTTGATGTCGGCCAGAGTGATGGCCTTGGCCGCCCGCACGCCGAAATTGGGCGCCAGATTGATCTTCAGGTCCTTGCCGTCGCGGGATTTTACCGAGAGGACGTTGCCCTCGAGTCCGGTTATGGTGCCGCGAATCCAAACGCGGGTCTGCGCGCCGGCGGTGGCGCTCACCAGCGCGAGCGCGCCCGCAAACAACAGGGTTCCAAGTTTCCTCATGGCTGCATTTCCTCCTCGAAAGGCCCTGAAGGGCCGGGGCATCGGCAGGACGCTCGGCGCCCTGCTCGCGTTCGGTTAACGCGGCGAACGACCCTCCCATTCCATCGTGCGGCAACTATTCTGGCCGGCTCGAAGCGACCGCGGGCAAGGAACGGAGGGCGCTAGAGTTTAAGCAGCCGCCGCGCGTTGGCTTCGACGATGTCATGCTTCGCCTTGGCGTCCAGGCCGGGATGATCGGTGACGATCTTGACCGGCTGCTCATAGGCGATCGGGAAGCAGTAGTCGCTGCCCATCAGGATGCGGTCGGTGCCGATCACTCGCGCGAGGTAGTCGAGCACATGATCGGAATAGCCGACCGTGTCGTAGTAGAAGCGGCGCAGGTAGTCCACCGGGGCCTGCTTGATGTGCTTCAGGTCGGCGCGCTTCTCCCAGCCGCGGTTCAGGCGCCCCACCAGCCATGGAAACGCGCCGCCGGCGTGCGGCAGGCAGACGATCAGGTCGGGAAAGCGGTCGAGCACGCCGCCGAAAATCAGGTGCGCGGCGGCGATCGCCGACTCGAACGGATTGCCGAGCAGGTTGGTGAGGTAATGGGGACCCAACCGCTGGTGACCGATGACTTCCACCGGATGCAGGAACAGCGGCAGGCCGGAGGCCTCGATGCGCTCGTACACCGGCAGGAACATGGGGTCGGACAGGTCCTTGCCGTTCACCTGGGTGGCGATGTAGAAGCCGCGCACGCCGGGCAGCTTCGCCGCACGCCCAACTTCCTGCACCGCGAGCGCCGGCTCGTGCATCGGCAGCGTGGCGAGGCCGAAGAAACGCTTCGCATTCTTCTCATGCGCCCTGGCGAGCGCGTCATTGTAGGTCTCGGTGATGCGCTGCGCGAGTTTGCCATCGGCCCAGTACACCATCGGCTGCGACAGCGACATCACGTGCGCTTCCACGCCCTGCTCGTCCATCGCCGCGAGGCGCGCATCGAGATCGACGAATTTCACGCCGACGGGCCCGGTCATGAGGTGGCCGTGCTTGAATTGCGGCCCCTTGCCCTCGATCATCTTGTACTCGAACCCGTGCGCGGGGCCATGCTTGGCGACGAGATCGAGAAAGACCTGGGGAAAATAATGGGCGTGGATATCGACGGCGTGGTGCGGGTGGCTCATTCAGGCTCCGGGAGACAAAAACAGCGTGTGGCGGGGTCGCTTCCGGCCGACGGCAACGCACGCGCAGCGCCGCGACGGAAAACGTCTGGTGCCGGGTAGAGGAGTCGAACCCCCGACCAACTGATTACAAATCAGCTGCTCTACCAGCTGAGCTAACCCGGCGCCGGCAAAAATTATACTGGATCGCCGGCACCCGCCGGGCGCCGGTTCCACCGCCGTTACAGAGTCGCCGCAAAGCGCCCACTCTGCTACTTGATCCGCCGCAGCGTCGGCTTGCCTCCGGGTTTGGGCGGCTCGGGCGTATCGGGCGGCGTTCCAGGGGCCTCGCCGCTGGCTTCCCGCACAGCTCCCTTCTTTTCGTTCTCGAACGACATGCCGTGACCGTTCTCCCGCGCGTAGATTGCCGCGACCGCGGTCACCGGGACCACCAATTCCCTTGCAACACCGGAAAAGCGCGCGGTGAATTCGATCGCCTCGTTGCCCATCTGCAGCCGGCTGGTCGCGAGCGGCCCGAGGTTGAGCACGATCTCGCCGTCGCGCACGTACTCCATCGGCACATGAGTCTGCGGATCGACCACCACCGAGATGTAGGGCGTGTAGCCGCTGTCCACGCACCACTCGTAGATCGCACGCAGCAGGTACGGCTTGGTGGAGGCGGGTTCGGTCATCCGGCTCTTTGGTTTTCGTCATTCCCGTGAACGCGGAAATTCAGTGTCGTCGAAAGTCTCCGGATGTCCCCGCTTGCGCGAGGATGACGGCGGCCGCGACGACGCCGTCATTTGCGCATCACCTTCTCCGACGGCGTCAGTGCCTCGATGAACGCCGGGCGCGAGAACAGGCGCTCGGAATACTTCATCAGCGGCGCCGCCGCCTTGGGCAGCACAACCCCGTAGTAGTCGAGCCGCCACAGCAGCGGACTGATGGCAACGTCGAGCATCGAGAATTCGTCGCCGAGCATGTATTTCTGCTTCGCGAACACCGGCGCGAGTTCGGTGAGGCGGTCGGCAACCTGCTGGCGCGAGCGGTCCTGCTGCTTCTGGTTGCCGCGCTCGAGCGTCTCGATCTGGCTGAACAGCTCGACCTCGAAGTTGAACAGGAACAGCCGCGCCCGCGCCCGCATCACCGGATCGGCCGGCATCAACTGCGGGTGCGGAAAGCGCTCGTCGATATATTCGTTGATGATGTTTGCCTCGTACAGGATCAAGTCGCGCTCGACCAGCACCGGCAGCCGGTTGTAGGGATTCATCACGGCGATGTCTTCCGGCTTGTTGTACATGTCGACGTCGATGATCTGAAAATCCATGCCCTTCTCGTACAGCACGATGCGGCAGCGCTGCGAGAACGGGCAGGTGGTTCCTGAATAAAGATTCATCATTGCGGCTTGCCTTCCGGCGGAATTTCCTGGGTATGGATCAAAAAGGCGCGGGCGTAGCGCGCCGCGCCTCGAGCGAGGAGTTTTTCAGTGAACGTCTTTCCAGAATTCCCTGTAAAGCAGGTACGTGAGGACGACCAGGATGAAAAGCGCGAACAGCACAACAATGCCGGTCTGTTTGCGCGTCACCTGGTTGGGCTCGGCCATCCACGCCAGGTAATTCACAAGGTCCCGCGCCAGGACATCGTATTCAACGGCGGTCATCAGGCCCGGCGTCACCGTCTCGAACCTGATCTGCTTGCGCGGGTTGCCGTGCTCGTCCTCGATCTCCCTGCCGGCGCTGTCCTTGACGACCTCTTCCTTCATGACGCGCTCGCCCTGCAGTTGCCAGAGCACGTGCGGCATGGCGACGCCGGGGAACACCAGATTGTTCCAGCCAGTGGCGGTCCCGGGATCGCGATAGAAAGCACGCAGGTAGGTGTACAGCCAATCGGCGCCGCGCGAGCGCGCGATGACCGAAAGGTCGGGCGGCACGACGCCGAACCAGTCCTTCGCGTCTTTCCTGGTCATGGAGATCGTCATCAGCTCACCGACTTTGTCGGCGGCGAACATGAGGTTGTCCCTGATCTGGCCTTCCGTGAGGCCCAGGTCCTCGAGCCGGTTGTAGCGCATCGCGGAAGCCGAGTGACAATTGAGGCAGTAATTGACGAAGGTGCGCGCCCCCGCCTGGAGGCTGGCGACGTCGCGCACGTCGATCGGCGCGCGATCGAGCCTGAATTCCTCGCTCGCCGGAGCGGACGGCGAAAGGAACGCCGCAACGAGCGCGAGCAGCGCAATGGATCGGTTCATTTCGACGTCACCCTTTCCGGCTCAGGTTTGGACTTGTCGATGCTGGTGTACCAGGGCATCAGGACGAAGAACAGGAAGTAAATGGCGGTGCCGATACGCGCCACCACGGTCGCGCGGTCGGCCCCGCCCAGCCAGGCGCCGAACTGGCCCCAGACGTTGGTGGGCACGGTGCCGAGGTAGCCGAGGACGAGGAACGCGACCACGAAAATCGCCAGCGCCGATTTATACAGCGGCCCCCTGTAGCGGATCGACTTCACCGGGCTTCGGTCGAGCCAGGGCAGGAAGAAAAGGATCAGCGTTGCGATACCCATGGCGAGCACGCCGGGAAACTGCGAGTTGAACATCGGCGGCACGGCGCGCAGAACCGAATAGTACGGCGTGAAATACCACACCGGGGCGATATGCTGCGGCGTCTTCAGCGGATCGGCGGGAATGAAATTGTTGGCCTCGAGGAAGTAGCCGCCCATATCCGGGGCGAAGAACACGACGAGGCAGAATACAACCAGGAACACCGCCACGCCGAACGTATCCTTGACGGTGTAGTAGGGGTGGAAAGGAATGCCGTCGAGCGGAATGCCGGTCTTGGGGTCCTTGTGCTTCTTGATCTCGATGCCGTCCGGGTTGTTCGAGCCGACCTCGTGCAGCGCCAGCAGGTGCGCGGCCACCAGCCCGAGCAACACCAGCGGCACGGCGATGACGTGGAAGGCGAAGAAGCGGTTGAGCGTGGCGTCGGAGATGACGTAATCGCCGCGGATCCAGATCGACAGGTCCTCCCCGATGACCGGGACGGCGCTGAACAGATTCACGATCACCTGCGCGCCCCAGTAGGACATCTGGCCCCAGGGCAGCAGGTAACCGAAGAACGCCTCGGCCATGAGGCAGAGGTAGATGAACACGCCGAAGATCCACAGCAGCTCGCGCGGCTGGCGGTACGAGCCGTACAGCATGGCCCGGAACATGTGCAGGTAGACGCAGATGAAGAATGCCGAAGCGCCGGTGGAGTGCATGTAGCGGATCCACCAGCCCCAGGGCACGTCGCGCATGATGTACTCGACCGAGGCGAACGCCTGGCTCGCGTCGGGCTTGTAGTTCATGGTGAGGAAGATGCCGCTGACGATCTGGATCACCAGCACGAATATCGCGAGCGAGCCGAAGTAGTACCAGAAGTTGAAGTTCTTCGGCGCGTAGTATTCCGCCAGATGTTCCTTCCAGGTCGACATCAGCGGGTAACGCTGGTCGATCCAGGTGAGCAGGCCGTTGAGCGGTCCGGCGCCCGTGATCGGTTGTTTCTGGGTCGCGGCCATCTCTCAGGCTCCCCTCTTGTCGTCTTCGCCGACCAGAATCGTGGTATCGGAGAGATAGATGTACTTCGGTACCTTCAGGTTGATCGGCGCGGGCACGCCTTTGAACACGCGGCCGGCAAAATCGAATTTAGAGCCGTGGCACGGACAGTAGAAGCCGCCGTTCCAGTCGGCTCCCATCTCTGCCTTGTCATCGCCTGCCTTGAACTGGGGCGAGCAGCCCAGATGCGTGCACACACCCACCAGCACCGCGTACTCCTCCTTGATGGAGCGGAATTCGTTCTTCGCGTAGTCCGGCTGCTGCGGCACTTCGGACCCGGGGTCGGCGACCAATTCGTTGTCTTTCTTGATGGCTTCGAGCATTTCCTTTGTGCGGCGGATGATCCAGACCGGTTTGCCTTGCCACTCCACGACCTGCATTTCACCCGGCTGCAGCCTGCTGAAGTCGACTTCGACCGGGGCGCCGGCCGCCTTGGCGCGCTCCGAGGGCAGCATTGACGCGGCGAACGGCAGGACTGTGGCGACGGCGGCCGCGCCACCGGCTGTCGCGGAGAGCACGATGATTCGACGCCTGCCAGAGTTGATTTCCGGTTTATCGCTCATTCGGGTGAACCTTGGGAGAGGTGGCGTGAGCCAAAAATGCGAAATTATACAGAAAGCATCGGATGCAACCAACTTTTTTGCGCCAATCCATTGATTCGGATGATGAATTACAAAATGGTTCCGGGATGTCCATGCACCGCCGCTCAGGCAGCCGCGAACGTGCGCCCTGCGGCAGAGCATCTGCCTTGGCCGCGGCATCATCACCCGGACGTTGATAGGCGATCGACAGATTGACGAGGTTGACGGCGATGTCGTCCTCATGTTCGATCGAACGCTCGATTTCGAGCGCATGGCGGTATTGCGATGGCGCCAGCGCATTCTCTCCGGCTGAGCAGCGCGGCACTCTTGCTGTTGGCATCGACGGCTTGAGCTTTCCCGGGCGCGAGCACCGGCGCGGGCGTGTTCGCCACCGTCCGGGATTTCACCTCACCGACGCTCTTGTAGGGAAACCGCGCCGCCACCTCGCCCCGCCGCAGCAAACGGCTGGCCCTGCGCGAAGGGAGTGCCCTTCCACCCGCCCGCCGTTTGGGCAATAATTCCGGAAAAGGGAGACTTCGGGTAACGCGTGACCGCGTACTGCCACGGCACGGCGTAACCCGCAACTGTTGTTTGGAGCATCTCTACCAGCGGGACTGTGGTCCCGGACGAAGCACTCATGCGAAATCTCTGGCTTATTTTTGCCCAAACGGCGGCCATCGCGCTCGGCGTGCTGTTCGTCATCACCACGCTCAAGCCCGAGTGGCTCGGCCGTCAGGCAGGCGGACTGCAGGTCGTCGAGCTGCGCCAGGCAACACCGGCAAGCGCTGCGGCCTCACGCGCCGCTTCCTACAGCGACGCGGTGAGAAAGGCCATGCCCGCGGTGGTCAACATTTTCACCAGCAAGGAGATCAAGGCGCCGCGCCATCCGTTTCTCGACGATCCGCTGTTCCGGCAATTCTTCGGCGATCGCCTGGACACCGAGCCGCAGCGCGCATCGAGCCTCGGCTCGGGAGTGATCGTCAATCCCAAGGGCTACATCCTCACCAACCACCACGTGGTCGAGGCCGCCGACGAGATCGAAGTGGCGCTCGCCGACGGCAAGAAGCTGGAAGCCCGCATCGTCGGCTCCGACCCGGAGACCGACGTCGCCGTGCTGCAGGTGAACGGCGGGGCGCTGCCGGCGATCACCTTTGGCGACGCAGACGGCCTGCGGGTGGGCGACGTGGTGCTCGCCATCGGCAACCCGTTCGGGGTGGGTCAGACAGTGACCATGGGCATCGTCAGCGCACTCGGCCGCAACCAGCTCGGCATCAATACCTTCGAAAACTTCATTCAGACCGACGCCGCGATCAACCCGGGCAATTCGGGCGGGGCGCTGATCGACACGGCGGGCAACCTGATCGGCATCAACACCGCGATCTACTCGCCCTCGGGCGGGTCGCTGGGCATCGGCTTCGCCATACCGGCCTCGAGCGCGAAGCAGATCATGGAGCAGATCATCCAGACCGGCGGCGTGACGCGCGGCTGGATCGGCGTGGAAGCGCAGGAGCTCACGCCGGAGCTCGCCGATTCGTTCCGCCTCGCCTCTACCAACGGTGTGCTCATCGCCGGCGTGCTGCGCGGCGGACCTGCGGACCGCGCCGGCTTCCGGCCCGGGGACATCCTGCTCGAGATCGAGGGCAAGCCGGTCAAGGACCCGAATTCGATGCTGAACCTGGTGGCGGCGCTGAAACCGGACAAGACCGCATCCATGCGGCTGCGGCGCAACGATAAAGATGTCGATATCCGGATCCAGGTGGGCAAACGCCCGCCGCAGCAGCAGCGCTAGAAAATCCCGGCCCTGGATCCTTGCAGGAATTCGCGCGCCCGAAGCCCCGGTTACTTGGGCCCGGATCCGCCGTGGTCGAGGTCTTCGCGCATCCCGGTGTCGACCGGCGATCGGCCATCACCGGACTCATCCGCCGGCTTCGACGTGAAGCGGGCGAGAATGATGCCAAGCTCGTAGAGCAGCCACAGCGGCACCGCCAGCATCACCTGCGAGAGCACGTCCGGCGGAGTGAAAATCGCGCCGATCACGAACGCGCCGACGATCACGTAGGGCCGAACCTCCTTCAGCTTCTTGATCGATACCACCCCCACGCGCACCAGCACGATCACCACCACCGGCACCTGGAACGTCACGCCGAAGGCCACGAACAACGTGAGCGCGAAAGAGAGGTACTTGTCGATGTCGGTCATCCATGCGACGCCCGCGGGCGCGACCGAGGCCATGAACCGGAACACCAGCGGAAACACCAGAAAGTACGCGAACGACATCCCGAGCAGGAACAGAACCGAGCTGGCGATGACCAGCGGCAATACCAGGCGCTTTTCGTGCGCGTACAGGCCGGGCGCGACGAACGCCCAGGCCTGGTACAGCACATAGGGCAGCGCGATCACGAACGCCACCAGCAAGGCCACCTTGACCGGCACGAGGAATACGCCGACCACATCGGTCGCGATCATCTGACCTCCGGCGGGAAGCGCGGCGAGCAGCGGCGTTGCGAGCAGCCGATACAGATCCTTCGCCCAGGGAAACAGGCACACGAACACCACGATCACCGCGAGGATCGAGCGCAGCAAGCGGTCGCGCAGCTCGACCAGGTGGGAAATGAAGGTGTCCTGCGCGCTCACGCCATGTTGTTCCGGTGATCAGGCCGGGGTCTTCTGCTGCGGCGCGCCCGGGGCAGAGTCGCTTTTCGATTCCAGCCCGAGATCGAGCTGGGACGACGCTGCGCTGTCGGCGGCCGTCTCGGGGATCGCAGTGGGGGCCACGGCGGAGGCCTCCGGCGCGGCATCGAGCTGCACCAGGGAGTTGAGCTCGCTTTCGGTCTTCGCTACCTCGCCGTGAACCGTGTTGCCGACCGAGCGCGCGGCGTCCTCGACCGTGCTTTTGAACTTGCGCAACTCTTCGAGCTCCATCTCGCGCTGAACGTCCGCCTTGACGTCGTTGACGTAGCGCTGCAGCCGGCCGAACAGATGGCCCATGGTGCGGGCCACCTTCGGCAGGCGCTCGGGACCGATGACGATGAGCGCCACCACGGCGATCATCATCAGTTCGGAGAAGCCGACGTCAAACACGGGAGGCGGAGGACGGATGATCGCTCAAAAAAAGAAGCCGGGACCGCGCCCGGCATCCGGATGCGGCCGAAAGGCCTTTCAGGTCCTGACCTTGTCCTTGACCTCGCCCTCGATGGTACGGCCCGTGACCTGCGGCGAGGAGCCGCTGTCGGCCGGCGTGTCCGCCGAGGATTCCTTCATGCCTTCCTTGAAACCGCGCACCGCCCCGCCCAGATCGGCGCCGATGTTGCGCAGCTTCTTGGTGCCGAAAACCAGCAGAACGATCACGAGTACGATCAGCCAATGCCAGATGCTCAAGGTTCCCATAGCGACGCTCCTTCAATTCCGTCTCAACATCGGGCCCAATGCCTCCGGGCCGCCGATGATGTGCACATGCAAATGATACACCTCCTGCTGCCCCACCCGCCCGGTATTGATGATGGTGCGGAAACCGTCGGTCGAGCCCTGCTCGCGCGCCAGGCGCGGGGCCAGGGCGAGGATCTTGCCGAGGACCGCATGATGGCTGGCGTCGCACTCGGCGAGCGAGGCGACGTGCCGCTTCGGGATAATCATGAAATGCACCGGCGCAAGGGGATGGATATCGTGGAAAGCGAAGATGTCGTCGTCATCGTAGACCTTCTTGCTCGGGATCTCGCCGCGCACGATCTTGCAGAAAATGCAGTCGTCCGCGATCATTTCCGCTTCCGCTCCGTCTCGATGCGCAGGTTGTCGGCGCGGGCGGCCTTCTCGTCGATCCCGGATATGCCTTCGCGCCGGCGCAGCTCGGCGAGCACGTCCGCGGGCCGCAGCCCGTAATGCGCCAGCATGATGAGGCAATGGAACCACAGGTCGGCGGTCTCGCCGACGATGCGCAGCCTGTCGCCATCCTTGGCAGCCATCACCGCTTCGGTGGCCTCCTCGCCGATCTTCTTCAGGATCGCGTCGGGCCCGCGCGCGAACAGCCGCGACACGTAAGACTTATCCGGGTCGCCGCCCTTGCGGCTCTCGACCACGTCTGCCAGCCGCTCCAGAATGTCGCTCATTTTTTGTATATCTCTTTCGGATCTCTGATCACCGGCTCCACCGCCACCCAGCGCCCGTCCTCGAGCTTCTGGAAAAAGCAGCTATGCCTGCCCGTATGACAGGCGATGCCGCCCGCCTGTTCCACCTTGAGCAGCACCACGTCCTCATCGCAGTCGAGCCTTACCTCGCGCACTTTCTGCACATGGCCCGATTCCTCGCCCTTCTTCCACAGGCTCTGCCTCGAGCGCGACCAGTAATGCGCCTCGCCCGTCGCCACGGTCTTCGCCAATGACTCGCGGTTCATCCAGGCGAGCGTCAGCACCTTGTTCGTGGACATCTCCTGGGCGATCGCGGGCACGAGGCCGCGCTCGTCCCACTTCACCTTGTCCAGCCAATCCTCGCGCATCGCCGCAACCACGCTCTAGAGCCTCACTTCGATCCCGCGCTTCGCCATGTATTCCTTTGCCTGCCGTACCGTGAATTCACCGAAGTGGAAAATACTGGCGGCGAGAACCGCGTCGGCCCGGCCTTCGAGCACGCCCTCGGCGAGGTGCTCGAGCCGTCCGACGCCGCCGCTTGCGATGACCGGCACGTCGACCGCGTCGGCGACCGCCCGCGTGAGCGCGAGGTCGAAGCCTTCGCGAGTGCCGTCCCGGTCCATGCTCGTCAGGAGGATCTCGCCTGCGCCCGATGCCTGCATTTTACGCGCCCAATCGACTGCGTCCAAACCGGTGGCACGGCGCCCGCCGTGGGTGAACACCTCCCAGCGATTTCCGGAGCGCGCGGCATGCGCTTCAGCGTCGACGCGCTTGGCGTCAATGGCCACAACGATGCATTGCGCGCCGTAGCGCCCGGCGGCGTCGGCGACGAGCTGCGGGTTCTGCACCGCCGCGGTGTTGATGGACACTTTGTCGGCTCCGGCATTGAGCAGCCGGCGCACGTCCTCCACCTTGCGCACGCCGCCGCCGACGGTAAGCGGTATGAACACCTGCGCGGCGACCGCCTCCACGACATGCAGGATCAGGTCGCGGTCATCGGAGCTCGCGGTAATATCGAGAAACGTGAGCTCGTCGGCGCCCTGATCATCGTAGCGCCGCGCGATCTCGACCGGATCGCCGGCATCGCGCAGACCGACGAAATTCACGCCTTTCACGACCCGGCCGCGGTCGACGTCGAGGCAGGGGATGATGCGCTTGGCGAGACCCATCGGGGAAATCGGGAACGGTGAATCGGGAATCGCCGAGGCGCGCTGCCGCTGCCGCCGCCCTTTGCGATTCACGATTTACGATTCACCATTCACGCCTTTCCCAATTTGTCCGCCGCGGCCTGGGCCTTTTTGAAATCGAGCGTGCCCTGGTAGATGGCGCGTCCGGTGATGACGCCGTTGATGCCCTCGGACTCTATCTTGCACAGTGCCGTGACGTCCTCCAGGCCGGTGAGGCCGCCGCTCGCGATCACCGGGACGCGCAGCTCGCGCGCCAGCTTCAGCGTCGCGTCGATGTTGACGCCGGTGAGCATGCCGTCGCGGCCGATGTCGGTATAGATGATCGCCTCGACGCCGTAGTCCTGGAACTTCTTCGCCAGGTCCACCACGTCGTGGCCGGTCATCTTCGACCAGCCCTCGACCGCTACTTTCCCGTCCCTGGCATCCAGCGCGACGATGATGCGGCCGGGAAACGCCGTGCACGCGTCCTGCAGAAAACCCGGGTTCTTCACCGCCGCGGTACCGATGATGATGTAGCTGACGCCGATATCCAGGTAATGCTCGATCGTATCGAGGTCGCGGATGCCGCCGCCGAGCTGCACCGGCAGTGAATCGCCGAGCGCCTGCAGAATGGCGCGGATGACGCCTTCGTTCTTCGGTTTGCCCGCGGCGGCGCCGTTCAGGTCCACCAGGTGCAGCCGTCGCGCCCCTTCGGACTGCCAGTGCTTCGCCACGCCGACCGGGTCCTCGGAGAACACCGTGGAGTCGTTCATGTCTCCCTGCCGCAGACGGACGCAGTGGCCGTCCTTGACGTCAATCGCCGGAATGATCAGCATCGAATCTGGAAGGCGCGCAAGGCTATGGACGCGGATGAATGCCGCGGAGGGAGAGGTTCAGGGGTTCCAGTTGATGAAGTTGGCGAGAAGCCGCAGGCCCGCAGTTTGGCTTTTTTCCGGATGGAACTGTACCGCAAAAATATTATCCTGCGCCACCGCGCAGGTAAAGGGGATGCCGTATTCGCAGGTGCCCCGCACCAGCTCGCCCCTGCCCGCCTCGGGGAAATAGCTGTGAACGAAGTAAAAGCGGGCGCCATCGTCGATTCCCGACCACAGAGTGTGCGGAGCGACTTGTTTCACGCGGTTCCAGCCCATGTGAGGGACCTTGAGCTTGCGCCCCTCGGCGTCGACCATGGCGGCGGCGGGAAACCGGCGCACCTTCCCGGGCAGCAGCGCCAGGCCGGCAACGTCGCCTTCGTCGCTATGCTCGAACAGCATCTGCAATCCGATGCAGATGCCGAGGAACGGCCGCGTGCGCGCGGCATTCACCACCGCCGGGCGCAGCCCCCGCGCTTCCATCTCGCGCATGCATTCGGGCATGGCGCCCTGGCCGGGAAACACGACGCGGTCAGCCCCCGCGACCCGCGCCGGATCGGAAGTCACCTCGACCTCCGCCTGCGGCGCCACGTGCTCGATGGCCTTAGAGACCGAGCGCAGATTGCCCATGCCGTAATCGACGACTGCGACGCGCATACCAAGTCAGCCGGAGAAAAGTATTACAGCGTTCCCTTCGTGGACGGGATGACACCGGCTGCGCGCGGGTCGGACTCGGCCGCCGTCCGCAGCGCGCACGCGAATGCCTTGAAGATGGTTTCGCACTGGTGATGCGCATTGTCGCCGCGCAGGTTGTCGATATGCAGCGTCACCTGGGCGTGGTTGGCGAAGCCCTGGAAGAATTCGTGCACCAGGTCGACATCGAACTCGCCGATCAGCGCGCGACTGAACTGGACGTGGTACTCGAGGCCGGGGCGGCCGGAGAAATCGATCACCACCCGGGACAGAGCCTCGTCGAGCGGCACATAGGCGTGGCCGTAGCGCCGCACGCCTTTCTTGTCGCCGAGCGCACGCGCCACCGCCTGGCCGAAGGTGATGCCGACATCCTCGACCGTGTGGTGCGCATCGACGTGCAGGTCGCCTTTCGCCTGGATATCGAGGTCGAGCATGCCGTGGCGCGCCACCTGTTCCAGCATGTGGTCGAGAAACGGCAGGCCGGTGGCGAGCGTCGCCCGGCCGGTGCCGTCGAGGTTCACCGAGACCGTGATCTGCGTTTCATTGGTGTTGCGCTTGATTTCAGCCGCTCGCATCGGAAAATGCCTTCAAACAACGTCGATAGCCTACACGAAATCACCGCTCTGCGAGCGTTTCAACGAGTGCCGAGACGAGCCGCTCGTTCTCCTCGGGGGTGCCGATCGTGAGCCTCAGGCAATGCTCGAGCAGCGGATGGCTGCCGTGCAGATTCTTCACCAGCACGCCGCGGCGCGCCAGTCCCGCGAACAGGCGCGCCGCATCCGGCACGCGGACCAGGATGAAATTCGCATCGCTCGGGAACGGGGTCACGCCCGGCAGCTCGCGCAACCGCACGGCGAGCCGTGTGCGCCCGGCCTTGATGTCCCGCGCCTGCGCATCGAGCGCGTCGTGACGCGCGAGCACTTTGTCGGCGACCACCTGGGTCAGCACGCCGACATTGTAAGGTCCGCGCACCTTGTCGAATTCGCGCATCCACTCCGGGCGCCCCACGGCGTAGCCGAGCCGGATGCCGGCGAGGCCGAGCTTCGACACCGTGCGCAGCACCACCAGGTTCGGGAATTCGGCCAGCCGCGTCATGAACGTCCTGCCGGCGAACGCGTGGTAGGCCTCGTCCACCACCACGAGCCCCGGCGCATCGGCGATGATCCTGGCTATTGCAACGTCGGAAAACAGGTTGCCGGTCGGATTATTGGGATAGGAGAGAAACACCAGCGCCGGCCGCTGCTCCGCCATTGCATCGAGGAACCGTTGCGCATCCAGGGAAAAATCCGGGTTCAGCGGCACGCTGACGTAGCGCAGACCGCAGAACAGCGCATACATGCCGTACATGACGAAAGTCGGCGCCGGCGCCAGCACCGTTGCGCCGGGCCGTGCCACGCACTGGGTGATGATGTGAATGATCTCGTCCGAGCCGTTGCCGAGCAGCACGTCGTACTGCCCGGGGATCGCCATCACCTGGCGCAACCGTGCCTTGAGCTGCGGCGCCGCGGGATCGGGGTAGCGGTTGATCGCGGCGCCGGCGACCGCTTCGCCGAGTTCGCGCCTGAGCGCCTGCGGCAGGCCGTAGGGATTCTCCATCGCGTCGAGCTTCACCATGCCGTCGGCGGGGGGGACATGATAGGCGGTCAGGGCGCGGATCTCGTCGCGGATGATTTTTTCCGGTCCGGCGCTCACGACTTGTCCTCGATGCGCAACTCGGCCGAGCGCGCGTGTGCCTGCAATCCTTCGCCGCGCGCGAGTGTCGCGGCGACGCGTCCGAGCGTTTGCGCCCCCTGGCGCGAAACGGCGATGATGCTGGTGCGCTTCTGGAAGTCGTACACGCCCAGCGGCGAGGAAAAGCGCGCGGTGCGCGAAGTCGGCAACACGTGGTTCGGGCCGGCGCAGTAGTCGCCCAAGGCTTCCGAAGTATAGCGGCCGAGAAAAATCGCCCCCGCGTGACGGATGCGCTGCAGCCACTTCTCCGGCTCCGCCAGCGACAGCTCGAGGTGCTCGGGCGCGATGCGATTGGCGATATCGCAAGCTTCATCGAGGCTCTTCGCCTCGATGAGGGCGCCGCGCCGGCGCAGCGACGCCGCGATGGTGTCCCTGCGCGGCATGCCGGGCAGCAGCCTGTCGATGCTCTTCGCCACCTGATCGAGGAATCCGGCGTCGGGCGAGATCAGGATCGCCTGCGCCGCCTCGTCGTGCTCGGCCTGCGAGAACAGGTCCATGGCGATCCAGTCCGGATCGGTCGCGCCGTCGCAGATCACCACGATCTCGGACGGACCGGCAACCATATCGATGCCCACGGTACCGAACACCCGGCGCTTGGCCGCCGCAACATAGGCATTGCCCGGACCGACGATTTTATCCACTTGGGGAACGGTCCGGGTGCCGTAGGCAAGCGCCGCGATCGCCTGTGCGCCGCCGATCGTGAACACGCGATCGACGCCGGCGATCGACGCCGCCGCCAGCACCAGCGGATTGCGTTCGCCGCCGGGCGTCGGCACCGTCATGATCAGCTCGGCGACGCCGGCGACTTTCGCGGGCAAGGCGTTCATCAGCACAGACGACGGATAAGCGGCCTTGCCCCCCGGCACATACAGCCCGGCGCGATCGAGCGGCGTGACGCGCTGACCCAGCGTCGTGCCGTCGGATTCGGTGAATTGCCACGATTGGGCGAGTTGCCGCTCATGGTAGACGCGGATGCGCGCCGCGGCCTGCTCGAGCGCCTCGCGCTGGCCGCGTTCCAGCGCCGAGCGCGCCTCCTCCAGCGCCGAGCGCGGCAGTTCCAGATCCTCCACCCGCGCGGCCTTGATGCGGTCGAGGCGCTCGGTGTATTCGAGCAGCGCCGCGTCGCCTCTTGCGCGCACGTCGGCACAAATCGCCGCAACGGTGCGCTCCACCTCCTCGGACAACGCCGCATCGAAAGCGGTGAGCGCCGCGAGCCGCGGGCCGAAGTCCGGCTGTGCGGTCGAAAGACGCGCGATCTCAGGCATGCGCGGCGACCGCCTTCGAGAACTTGTCGAGCAGCGGCTGAATCTCGTCGCGCCGGAGCTTCAGCGCCGCCTGGTTGACGATCAGGCGCGCGCTGATCGGCCGGATCTCCTCGACGGCGCGCAGCCGGTTGGCGCGCAGCGTGTTGCCGCTCGAGACGAGATCGACGATCGCGTCGGCAAGCCCCACCAGCGGCGCGAGTTCCATGGAGCCATAGAGCTTGATCAGATCGACGTGCACGCCCTTCGCCGCGAAGTGCTCGCGCGCGGTCTGCATGTACTTGGTCGCCACGCGCAGACGCGCACCCTGCCGCACCGCGCCGGCGTAGTCGAAGCCCTCCGGCACCGCCACCATCAGGCGGCAGGCGGCGATGCCGAGGTCAAGCGGCTGGTACAGCCCCGCGCCGCCGTGCTCGAGCAGCACGTCCTTGCCGGCGACGCCGAACTCCGCCGCTCCGTATTGCACGTAGGTCGGCACGTCGGCGGCGCGCACGATCAGCAGCCGCACGTCGCGGCGGCGGGTGCGCAGGATGAGCTTGCGCGAGGTCCCGGGGTTATCGATCGGGCGTATGCCGGCCGCGGCGAGCAGCGGCAATGTCTCGTCGAAAATCCTGCCCTTGGAAAGCGCGAGAGTGATCACGGCAGCGACGACTAAAAGAAACAAATTCTACCGCCAAGGCGCCAAGACCGCCAAGAAAAACAAAGATTTGTATTGTTTTCCTGCGGGGATACCCTACCTCGGCCGGAAACTCGCGTAGTAACGCGCCAAGCAATACCCCCTCGTTTTCCTGGCAGTCTTGGCGGCTCAGGGATTCTAATGAACGCGCTTGATGCGTGCACCGAGCTGCGACAATTTCTCCTCGATGCACTCGTAGCCGCGGTCCAGATGGTAGATGCGGTCAACCGTGGTCTCGCCCTCGGCCGCCAGCCCCGCGATCACCAGGCTCGCGGAGGCGCGCAGGTCGGTTGCCATGACGGTCGCGCCGTGCAGCTTGTCGACGCCGCGCACCACCGCGGTGTTGCCCGAGATCTCGATATCGGCGCCGAGCCGCTGCATCTCCAGCGCGTGCATGAAGCGGTTCTCGAAAATGGTTTCGGTGATCACCGCGGTGCCGTCGGCGGTCGCATCAAGCGCCATCAGCTGCGCCTGCATGTCGGTGGGAAATGCCGGGTAGGGCGCGGTGCGGACATTGACGCTTCTCGGCCGGCCTTTCATGGCCAGCGAGATGGCGCCGTTCGCCAGGCGCAGCTCGGCGCCCGCCTCGCGCAGCTTTTCCAGCACCGCGTCGAGAATACCTGCGTCGGCGCCGTGCAAGGTGACGCGGCCGCGGGTTGCCGCGGCCGCGACAAGAAAGGTGCCGGTCTCGATGCGGTCGGGCATGATGCGGTGATCGGCCCCGTGCAGGCTCGCCACGCCTTCGATGGTGATGACGTCGGAGCCCGCGCCGCTTATTCTCGCCCCCATTGCGGCAAGACACTGGGCGAGGTCCGTCACTTCGGGCTCGCGTGCGGCATTCTCGATCACGGTGGTGCCCTCGGCGAGGCAGGCCGCCATCATCAGGTTCTCGGTCCCGGTCACGGTGACCTGGTCCATGACGATGCGCGCTCCTTTGAGCCGCTTCGCCTGTGCCGCGATGTAGCCCCGCTCCACCTCGATCTCGGCGCCGAGCGCTTCCAGCCCTTTGATGTGCAGGTCCACCGGACGCGAGCCGATGGCGCAGCCGCCCGGGAGCGATACCCGCGCCTGGCCGCAGCGCGCCACGAGCGGCCCGAGCACCAGGATCGAAGCCCGCATGGTCTTGACCAGATCGTAGGGCGCGAGCGGATTGGAGAGGCTCTCCGCCCGCAGCGTCACGCCCAGCCGATCGTCGAGGGACACCTCCACCCCCATCAGCGCGAGCAGCCGCAGCATGGTGGTCACGTCATTCAAGTGCGGCACGTTGGAGAGTGTGAGCGGCTCGCGCGTGAGCAGCGCCGCGCACAAGAGCGGCAGCGCGGCATTCTTGGCACCGGAGATGCGGATCTCGCCGGTGAGCGGCGCGCCGCCGCGGATGACCAGCTTATCCATTCGCCGCCTCTTCCGGCGTGAGCGTCTGCATCGACAAAGCGTGGATCTCCTCACGCATGCGCTCGCCGAGCGCCGCATAAACGAGCTGGTGGCGCTGCACCCGGCTCTTGCCCCGGAATGCCTCGCTGACGATCAGTGCCTCGAAATGCTGGCCGTCGCCGACCACCCGCACCTGCTCGCAGGCAAGCCCCTTCTCGATGTAGCTCCGGACCTTCTCGGGTGTCACCATTCCCAACCCTTCTCAGTGTGCCGCGTGTGTTTCACTCCAGACGGGGAAACCGCCGCGCAAGCGGCGGTCCCTTCGAGCAGCCCGCGCGAGCTTGCGCAGCAGCGCGGGCGGTCCCTAGTGCCTCAGCTTGTATCCGCGCTTGAGCAAGGCCAGCGCCAGCGCCGATATCAGCGCGAGAAAGATGCCGACGATGGCAAGGCTCAGATGCGGGTTCACATCCGAAACTCCGAAAAATCCGTAGCGGAAACCGTCAATCATGTAGAAAAACGGGTTGAAATGCGAGATCCCCTGCCAGAATGCCGGAAGCGAGTGGATCGAGTAGAACACGCCTGAAAGGAAGGTGAGCGGCATGATGAGGAAGTTCTGGAACGCCGCCACCTGGTCGATTTTTTCCGCCCAGATGCCGGCGAGCAGGCCCAGCGCAGCGAGAATGGCGCTGCCTGCCAGGGCAAAAGCCAGAATCCACAGCGGGTATCCGACGGAAAGCCCGGCGAAGGGCAGGGTCACCAGGAACACGCCGGCGCCGACGCACAGGCCGCGCACCACCGCCGCGAGCACATAGGCGGCGAAGAATTCGGCGTAAGTCAACGGCGGCAGCAGCACGAAAATGATGTTGCCGGTGATCTTCGACTGGATCAGGGACGACGAGCTGTTGGCGAAGGCATTCTGCAGCACCGACATCATCACCAGTCCTGGAACGAGGAAGGTGCTGTAGGGAATGGTGTCATAAATGCGCACCCGCCCTTCCATGACGTGGGCGAAGATCAGGAGGTAGAGCAGCGTGGTCAGGACCGGCGCCGCAACGGTCTGCGCGCCGACCTTCCAGAACCGCAGCAACTCCTTGTAGAAAAGTGTGGGAAAGCCGCTCACGATCGCTGCATGACCTCGACGAACACGTCCTCGAGGTCCGGCTGCATCAGCTCGAGCTCCTCGATGCGGCAGCCGCCCTCGCGGATGCGCGCGAGCGTGGGTTCGACCTCATCATAACCCTTCAGCCGCAGGACGTGGCCGGCCGCATTGCTCGCATGCTCGAGCGGGCGCAGCGCCTCGGGAAACGCCGCCCCCGCGACCCGCACCCGCAGGAACAATTGATGCACGCGCTTGAGCAGATTGGATGTGGAATCGAGCGCCACGATGCGGCCCTGCTTCAGCATGGCGATCCGCTGGCACAACATCTCGGCCTCCTCGAGGTAGTGCGTGGTGAGTACGATGGTGTGCCCGTCGCCGTTCAGCCGGCGGATGAACTGCCATAGCGCCTGCCGCAACTCCACGTCGACGCCCGCAGTCGGCTCATCGAGCACGATCACCGGCGGCTTGTGCACCAGTGCCTGCGCCACCAGCACCCGCCGCTTCATGCCGCCGGAGAGCGCGCGCATGTTCACGTCGGCCTTGGACGCGAGGTCGAGGTTCAGCATGATCTCGTCGATCCAGACATCGTTGTTGCGCAGGCCGAAATATCCGGACTGGATTCTGAGGGTCTCGCGCACGCTGAAGAACGGATCGAACACCAGCTCCTGCGGCACCATACCGAGCGAGCGACGCGCGGCGCGGTAGCGTTCGCGCACGTCGTGTCCCATCACCCGAACGCTGCCGCTGTCGGCGCGAGCCAGGCCGGCCAGGATGCTGATGAGAGTGGTCTTGCCGGCGCCGTTCGGGCCGAGCAGCCCGAAAAATTCGCCTCGAGGAATTTCAAGGTCAATGCCGGCGAGCGCCTGAAGCGGTCCGAAGCGCTTGTGGACCTCGCGAATTTCGATCGCCGCGGTCATGCCGTGAGTTTTGCGTGCCGCGGGGAAAATTCAGGCAGCCGCCGCCTGCAGCAGCTCGGAGACTCCGTAGAGCTTGGCGAGATTCTGCATCGCGACCGGAAGATTCTCCAGACGCAGCTCGCTGTTATTGCCGGCCGCGAACCGCAGCCAGTCGATGGCGAGAGCCACCGCAGCCGAATCGACTTCGGTTACACCGCGGAAATCCACCACGCGCGCACCCTGCCGGAGGTGTTCCCTTGCGGCGCCGACCAGGCCCGGAACGGTGTCGAGCGTGACCGGGCCTTCGAGGATCAGCGACTCGCCTTCGCGCCGGATCACGTCTTGGCGGCTCCGGATTTCGCGTCGGCGTCGCGGTTCTTGGTCGCGAGCGACTTGATCAGGCCGTCGACCCCGTGCTCACGGACCTCGCTGGCGAAGGTCTCGCGATAAGTCGTGACCAGGCTCACACCGTCGACCTTGACATCGAAGACCTTCCACCCCGTCGGCGTTTTCTCCATCCCGTAGTCGATCGGGATCGATTGCGTGCCGGGTTGCTTCACCTCCGATTTCACCGTGACTTCGGTGTCCTCGGGTTTGGCGCGCAGCGGCTTGAATTCGATCACCTGGTCGCGGTAACTCGTCAGCGCTGCCGAATAGGTGCGCACCAGCAGCGTCCTGAACTCGGCGGTCAGCGCCTTCTGCTGGTCGGGCGAGGCCAGGCGCCAGTTGCGCGCCATGGCGAGCTGGGTCATGTGGGTGAAATTGAAATGCGGCAGGACCTTGGATTCGACCAGGTTGGCGATCTTCCTCGAGTTCCCGGCCTGGATGTCCTTGTCCTGCTTGACGATGGCGAGGACGTCCTGAGCGATGGTCTTCACCAGCTCGTCGGGAGCGGTGTCCTGCGCCTGCGCCAAGGGCGCAAGCAGGACCAAAACAAAGGAGAGCAGAAGTTTCATGAAAGTCAATGCGTCGTGGTGATTAATGGCGCGGCATCTTTCCCGGGGTCAGCCGTGACCGGCTGGCCCTCGGCGCTGACGGAAGGGTCGGACATTGGCGGGACGTGTACCGAGCCGGGCCTGCCCGCGGCCGGCGCCTGGTTCTTCGGCTCCTCCGGCTCGTCCATCTCGTCCGGCTCGGGCGGCGGATTGCCGTCATAGACGAGGTTGCGGCGACGCTGCAGCCAGGCGGCGCGCACGTACGAATACTTGTCGAGCGCGGCCTTCTCGATCGCGTTCGTGGCATCGAGGACCCTTTCGCGGTTGCTCACCGCGCGCGCCGCGTACGCCGTGTTGCGGCTCGGTACATGGTCGAGGTTCAGCACCGGATCGCCTTTGGCGTCGATGAGCAGCACGCTGATGCCGTCGCGCACCGTGGACGGACCCAGGAACGGCAGCACCAGATACGGACCGGAGCCGAGGCCCCACTTGCCGAGGGTCTGGCCGAAGTCCTCGTTATGCTTCTCCAGTCCCATGTCGGAGGCGAAGTCGATCGCACCGAACAGTCCCAGGGTTGAATTGAACGCAAACCGCAGGAAATCACCCAACCCCTGCTCGAACTTGCCCTGCAGCACATTGTTGGCGGAAATCCAGACGTCATCGAGGTTGGAGAAAAAATTCGAGACGCCGGTGCGGAAAAAAGCCGGCGTCGCCGCGCGGTAGCCCTGCGCCACCGGTTTCAGCACCGCGGTGTCGATGCCGTCGTTCAAGCTGAAGATTGCGCGGTTGATCGGCTCGAGCGGATCGGTCGGGTTTGCTCCGGTCGTGGCACAACCTGTCAGCGTTACCGCCAGCAGCAACACCATACTACCCGTCCTCCTGGCCATGTTCATATTTTACAACTCTTTGTTTTTACCTACTTCTTTTCGCCGCCTTCAGCGGCTTTATTGTACATAAATTGACCGATCAGACTCTCCAGAACGACCGCGGACTGCGTAAGCTTTAACGTATCGCCATTTTTCAAGTTGACCGGATCGCCGCCGGCGGCGAGGCCGATGTACTGCTCGCCCAGCAGCCCCGCAGTGAGAATTTTGGCCGAAGTGTCCTTGGGAAACTGGTAACGGCCGTCGATGTTCAACGTCACCACCGCCTCGAACGATTCGTTGTCGAAGCGGATGTCACCGACCCTGCCGATGACCACGCCGGCAATCTTTACCGGCGCACGGATCTTCAGCCCGCCGATGTTATCGAACTTGGCCTTGATCTGATACGTATCCGCGGCGGAGAGCGAGGTGAGATTGGCAACCTTCAGCGACAGGAACAGCATCGCGCCGATGCCGATCACGGCAAAGATTCCTACCCACAGGTCAAGTTCTTTTCGCGTTATCATGAATCAGGTTCCTCTAAACATCAGTGCGGTCATGACGAAGTCGAGCGCGAGGATCGCGAGCGACGAAGTCACCACGGTGCGCGTCGTCGCGCCCGATACGCCCTCCGCGGTGGGCGGGGCGTCGTAGCCCTCGAACACCGCGATCCCGGTCACGGCGACCCCGAACACCAGGCTCTTGATGACGCCGTTCAGGATATCCTCCCGGAAGTCCACCGCCGCCTGCATCTGCGACCAGAAGGAGCCCTCGTCGACGCCGATCAGCCGGACGCCGACGAGGTAACCGCCGAACACGCCCATCGCCGAGAACAGCGCCGCAAGCAGCGGCATCGAGATCACGCCGGCCCAGAAACGCGGCGCAACCACCCGCGCGATCGGATCCACCGCCATCATCTCCATGGCCGAAAGCTGCTCGGTCGCCTTCATCAGGCCGATTTCGGCGGTGATCGCGGAGCCGGCCCGGCTGGCAAACAGGAGGCCCGCAATCACCGGCCCAAGCTCGCGCACCAGCGACAGCGCCACCAGCACCCCGAGCGCATCGGACGAGCCGTACCGGGCCAGCGTATCGTAACCCTGCAGGCCGAGCACCATGCCGACGAACAGGCCCGACACCAGGATGATGATGAGCGACATCACCCCGGCGAAATAGATTTCGCGAACGGTGAGATGGAAGCGCCGGAAGCTGGTACCCGATTCCTTCAGTATCAACCAGAAAAAGCGAATCGCGAATCCGAGCCGCCAGACCCAGTTGTCGACGATGCGGGTCCCGAGTGCCCGCAGCAGTTCCGCGATGCGCCCCATCATTGCGCCAGGAGGTCCTGTCGGTATTCCGGCGCCGGATAATGGAACGGCACCGGGCCGTCGGGCTCGCCGTAGACGAACTGGCGCAGCGACGGATGCTTCGAAGCCCGGACCTGTTCAGGCGTGCCGTGAAATTCGATCTTGCCCGCCGACATGTAGTAGACATAATCGACCAGTTCCAGCGCTTCGGCCACGTCGTGGGTCACGACAATCGAAGTCGCGCCGAGCGCGTCGTTCAGGCGCCGGATCAGCTGCGCGATCACCCCGAGCGAGATCGGGTCGAGCCCGGCGAACGGCTCGTCGTACATGATCAGCATCGGGTCGAGGGCGATCGTGCGCGCGAGCGCCACCCGCCTCGCCATACCGCCGGAGAGCTCCGCGGGCATGAGGTCGGCCGCGCCGCGGAGGCCGACCGCCTGCAGCTTGATCAATGCCATGTCGCGGACGAGCGGCTCGGGAAGGTCGGTGTGCTCGCGCATCTGGAATGCGACGTTGTCGAATGCCGTCATATCGGTGAACAGGGCACCGAACTGGAACAGCATGCCCATCTTGCGCCGGAGCACGAACAGCTCGTCATGACCGAGCTTGTGCACGACGCGGCCGGCGACACGGACCTCGCCGGCGCTCGGCCGGAGCGCCCCGCCGATCAGGCGCAGCAGCGTCGTCTTGCCGCAGCCGGAAAGGCCCATGATCGCGACCACCTTCCCCCGCGGGACGACGAGATCGATGTGCTTCAGAATCTGGCGCCGGTCGTAGGCGAAGGTCACGCCTTCGACTTCGACCAGATTGTCTGTAATCACGGGCTCGTGCGCCAAAGTGCGAAAGGGCGAAAGGGCGAATTCTAGCGTAGAACAGCATGGCCAAACAATTTGCGTCTCGGCCGAATTGCGCCGGTGCGCCGATCGCCGTGAAGCCACGGGGTCTTTGCGCTATCATCGCCTCACTCCTTCATCCAGTAACTGCCTGCCCGGCCATGACCGAATCGGTGGTTCGATTCCGTGGAGTCAGCAAGAACTTCGGTCGCACGCGCGTGCTGCGCGGGATCGACCTCGATATTCCTGCCGGAATATCCCTGGGACTCGCGGGCGTCAACGGCGCCGGCAAGACCACGCTGATCAAATGCCTGCTCGATTTCTGCGAACTCGACACGGGCATGATCGAGGTGCACGGCGCCGGGCATCGCCGCCCGGAGGCGCGCGCGCGCCTCGCGTTCCTGCCGGAGCGCTTCATCCCGCCCTATTTCCTCACCGGGCGCGAGTTCGTGCGCATGATGCTGCGGCTGTTCGGGCACAAATGCGGGGAGGAGAGCATCAGCGCAATGTTCGAGTCCCTCGACCTCGATGTCGCTGCGCTCGACAGGCCGGTACGCGCCTATTCCAAGGGCATGACGCAGAAACTCGGGCTCGCCGCGTGCCTGCTCTCGGGCCGGGACTTGTACATCCTCGACGAGCCCATGAGCGGCCTGGACCCGAAGGCGCGGGCGCGGGCGAAGGACCTGCTGCTCGGGTTGAAGGCGCAGGGATGCACGCTGCTCCTCACCTCGCATTCTCTCGCCGACATCGAGGAAATCTGCGACCATATGGCAGTCCTGCACCAGGGAACGCTCGCCTATTCGGGACCGCCGCGCGGACTGTGCGAACGCCACGGCGAGACTTCGCTGGAGCGCGCCTTCCTGAGGTGCATCGATTCCGTCGCCCATGACTGAGAACGCCAAACCGAGCCTGCTGATCGTCGACGACGACCCGCTCATCACCGACACCCTGTCCTATGCGCTGGGCAAGGACTTCGAGGTGTTGGTGAGCGATTCGCGCCGGCACGCCGTGAGCCTGCTGCGTCAGCTCGATGACGCGCCGCAGTTGGCGCTGGTGGACCTGGGTCTTCCGCCTTCGCCGCACCGGCCCGACGAGGGCTTCCAGCTGATCAGCGACCTGCTCGCGCACTCACCGGCGATGAAGATCCTGGTGCTCTCGGGCCAGAACGACGCCGCCAACGCGCGCCATGCGCGCACCCTCGGTGCCGCCGAGTTCGTCGCCAAGCCCTGCGACCCGGAGAACCTGAAGAAGATCCTGCTGCACGCGCTGCAATTCCGCGCCGCCGAGATCTCGGGCGAAGGCGTCGCGGAGGCCGATCCGCTGATCGGCAAGAGCCCGGCCCTGCAGAAGCTGAAGAGCCAGATCAGCCAGTACGCCGATTCGCCGTTCCCGGCCCTCATCGAAGGCGAGTCCGGAACCGGCAAGGAAGTGGTGGCAAATCTCCTGCATCGCCTGTCGTGGCGGCGCTCCAAACCCTGGTTCGCGCTCAACTGCGCCGCGATCGCGCCGACGCTGGTCGAGCCGACGCTGTTCGGCTACACCAAGGGCGCGTTCACCGGGGCGACGCAGAACAAGTCCGGCTACTTCGAGGACGCGAGCGACGGAACCCTGTTTCTCGACGAAATCGGCGAGCTGCCGCTCGAGCTGCAGGCAAAGCTGCTGCGCGTGCTCGAGAACGGCGAATACCAGCGCGTCGGAGAGACGCAGCAGCGCTTCTCCCATGCCCGCGTGATTGCGGCTACGAACCGCGATTTGCGGCAGGAGATCAGGAAAGGCAATTTCCGCACCGACCTGTATCACCGCCTGTCGGTCTTCACGATCAGCGTGCCACCGCTGCGCGACATGGACGAGGACCGCACGCTGCTTCTCGATCACTACCGCAAGTTCTACGCCGAGCAGGCGAAACTGGCGCCGTTCGCATTTGACGACCCGGCGCAGAAAGCCTGGCGCGAATATCACTTTCCCGGCAATGTGCGCGAGCTGCGCAATATCGTAATCCGCCTCACCACCAAATACGCCGGCCAGAAACTCTCGCCGGCCGAACTCGAGCCGGAATTCGACATCGAGACGCCGGTCGATGCGGCACCGGGCCTGCAGTCGGATCCGGAGACCCTCATGGAGCAGGCGCAACGTCATCTTCAGCGCGAACGCGGCTTCAACCTCGACCAGATGCTGAAAGCGTGGGAACACGGCTACATCGAAGCCGCAATGAAGCTGACGCACGGCAACGTCAGCCAGGCGGCAAAGATGCTCGGCATCAACCGCACCACGTTGTACTCGCGCATGGAAGCGCTGCAAAAACAGCAGTGAAGGGTGACTCGAAAATGGTGGGACGCGGGCCCCGATGATGGCGACAATCGACAATTCGCGATTCACGATTCACCGTTCACCGGCGCGGCGTGCCACCGACCGCGACGCGGGCTGAACCTTCCTGCATCATGTATCTCGAACACTTCGGGCTGAACGAGCCGCCGTTCCGGATCACTCCCCACACCGATTTCTTTTTCCAGGGCGCCAACCGCGGTGCGACGCTCGAAGCGCTGCTCTACGCCATCACCCACGACGAAGGCATCGTCAAGGTCTCGGGCGAGGTCGGCAGCGGCAAGACCATGCTGTGCCGCGTACTCATCGAGCGATTGCCGAAGAACGTCGAAACCATCTATCTCGCCAACCCGTCGCTCGCGCGCGACGAGATCCTGCTCGCGATCGCCGACGAACTGAAGCTGGAAGCCGACGGGCAACGCGCCACCCGCCTGATACGGGCGCTGCAGGACCATCTGATCCTGCTGTTTGCGCAAGGCCGCCGCGTCGTCGTGCTGATCGACGAGGCGCACGCGATGCCCAAGGAGACGCTCGAGGAAATCAGGCTGCTGTCGAACCTCGAGTCGAACCGCCACAAGCTGCTGCAGATCGTGTTGTTCGGGCAGCCGGAACTCGACGCGCATCTCAACACTGCCGACATGCGGCAGTTGAAGGAGCGCATCACTCACGGCTTTCGCCTGGAGCCGCTGGTGCGAAGCGATGTCGAGAGCTATATCGACTTTCGCATGCGCGCGGCGGGCTATCGCGGGCCCAACGTGTTCACGCCGGCGGCGACCAAGCTGATCGCCGGGGCCTCCGAAGGGCTCACCCGGCGCGTCAACATTCTCGCCGACAAGGCGCTGCTCGCCGCCTTCGCCGACGGCACCCACGCAGTTACCGCCGCGGAGGCGAAGAGAGCGATCCGGGATTCGGAGTTCTATCGGCCCCCACGCAACTTGCAGAAGCTCTGGATCGGCGCCGGCGCCCTCGCCGCCGGGCTCGCTCTCGGTTGGGGCGTGCACCTGATGCTCTCGGCCGGCGCAGCGCGATCGTCGGCTCAGATCTCCCCGGTTGCGCGTGCGGCGGCGCCGGCCCCCGGGGCACACGGCAACGGCGCGCCGATACCGGCTGCTCCTGCACAATCTGCGCCGAGGCCGGCGCGAGCGCAGGCAGGAGCGCTCGCCGACCTGCCTGCCTCGACTCTGCGGGTCGCTTCCGTGACGGCGGAGATACCCGCTTCGCCGGTCGGAATTGCCGAGACGGCTCACCGCGGACCCAAACCCCCGCAGCAAGGCAAGATCACACGTGAGCGCTTTGACGCCACCCTGGAATGGCTCCGCACGGCACCCGGGGACCATTATGCGATTCAACTGCTCACGGCGAAGTCGTCAGAGCTGGCGAGCATGGAAGATTTCTTGCTCAAGGCATCCAAGCTAGTGCCGGTTGAGGAACTTCTCGTCTACAGCGTAAAAATCGACGGCCAGCAATATTACCGCGCCGCGTTCGGGTCTTACCCAAGCCAGGGAGAGACGCTCGCGGCGATGAAGCAACTCCCGCCTCCGCTTAAGGTGGGGCAGCCGTTCCCCAGGAGCGTCGAAAGAATGCGCAGCCAGAACCGCCAATGAAGGTGCGCAAAAGCATTTTTTGGCTTGACAAATCAGTTTGTTATGAAGCTCTGTTATACTGAAACTAAGGGTTAGATGTCGATCACACATATCCGGCATCTGCGGCCAGTAAGTAATCCTGCCGTTATACTGAGATCGGGAGATTTTGCTCCAATACTTTAGAACAAGGATTCGGAGATGATTTCACGACGAGTTTCCACGACAGCTTGCGTGCTTTTGCTGGCAGCCTGCAGCCAGGCGCCGATGCGGCCGTCGGACACGCACATCCGCACTGGTGCGGCGCCGCCTGCCGGAACAGCCCCCGCGCCTGTGCAGATTTCAACGGTTCTGCCAAAACCGAAACCGACGCTGCGCCCGGAAACCTACAGCGTCGTCGTCAACAACGTGAAAGTGCAGGAATTGCTGTTTGCTCTGGCCCGCGACGCCAAACTCAATATCGACATCCATCCCGGCATCGGCGGCGTGATCACGTTGAACGCCATCGACCAGACCCTGCCGCAGCTCCTGTCGCGAATCGCCAGGCAGGTCGACATGCGCTGGGAACTCGACGGCCCCAACCTCGCCGTGATGCCGGACACGCCTTACCTGCGCGTATACAAAATCGATTACGTCAACATGGAAAGAACCACCACGGGCACGGTGGGGGTTTCCGGCCAAATCACCGGTGGGGGCGCAAGCGCAGGAGGCGGTGGAGCCGCCACCGGCGCTGGCGCCAATGCGTCCAGCACCACGGTGCGCAACTCCTCGAGCAACAAGTTCTGGGAAACGCTGGAAAAAAATATCAAAGACATCCTGCACGAAACCGACAAGATTCTCCCCGGCGGGACCGCCACAGCGCAGACACCTCCCGCGGCACCAGCCGCGGGGACTGCCGGTGCGCCGCCCACAGCAGGCTTTCCGGGAAGCACGCCCGCTGCGCCGACACCGAACGTAACCTTCCGCGAGGCCGCCTCGGTCATCGCCAACCCCGAAGCCGGCGTACTTATCATCCGCGCCACTTCGCGCCAGCACGAAAAACTCCAGGAGTTCCTCGACCAGGTAATGGCCAGCGCCAAGCGCCAAGTCCTGATCGAGGCCACGATTGCCCAAGTTCAACTCAGCAATCAATATCAGCAGGGAATCGACTGGTCGGTGCTGCGTCGCGGCACGACTGGAATTTCGCTGAACCAGGTGTCCTCGGCGGCGGGACTGCCCAGCGCGCCGACTTTTCCAAATATCTTCACGATCAGCGGCGCAGCGGCGAATTTCGGGAACCTGAGCGCTGTGATCCGCCTGCTCGACTCCTTCGGCACGGTGCGCGTGCTTTCCAGCCCAAAGATCTCAGTCATCAATAATCAACCCGCGGTACTTCGCGTCGTACGCAATATTGTGTACTTCACGGTTCAGCCAGGCACGACCGTGGTAGCTTCAGGGGGCGGGGGTACGGTAATCGCGCCAGCGACGTTCACGACCACACCCAATACCGTACCCGAAGGACTGGTCATGACTGTCATCCCGCAGATCAGCGAAAACGATGTAGTGCTACTCAATGTGCGTCCGACAATTACGCGCAAATTGCGCGACGTGCCTGACCCCAATCCAGCTCTCACCGCGGTGCCAAACCTGATCCCGGAAATGCAGACTCAGGAGATGGAATCGATGATCAGGGTCAACAGCAATCAGATCACAGTAATGGGCGGTCTAATTCAGGATGCGATCAACGACACGGAGGACAACATACCGTGGCTCGACCGGATCCCGGGCATCGGCTCGATTTTCAGCTCGCGCAACCGCAGCAACACCAAGACCGAGCTGGTGATCTTTCTGCGCCCGGTAGTCGTGAAGGATCCGAGCATCGACGGCGATTTCCGCTCCTTCCGCAGCGCGCTGCCGGACGACAATTTCATCTCGCGCCCCAATGCGGGAAAATCCGTGCCCCAGAGCGGCCCGGTCGGACAATGAGCCTGCTGCTCGAAGCGCTGAAGAAGGCCGAACTCGCCAAGCAGGGCGCCCAGCCCCCGGCGGAAAGCGCCGTGCGCGAAGCGCCGTCCGAAACCGAGCCCGCGGCCGAGCCCGCGACGCCTGTGTTCACGCGCGAAAGGCTTCCCGACATCACGCAGCCGCTTGAGATCCTCACCGACGATCTGCCTTCGGCCGGACAGAGGGCGACGATCAGCCCGGCAACACAGCCTGAACCGCCGGTGCTGGAGGTTCGCGCGGAGCCGCCGCTTGCGCGACATGCTGCAGGCAAGGCCGAGCCGGCCGCGCAACGCCAGGCGGCTCGACAACTGTTCGAGGCGAAGGAAATGGATTACAACCCGAGACGGCCGTTCCACCTCATTTTGGGCGCTTTGATCGTAGTCGCGCTGGGTTACGGCGGCTATGTCTGGTGGCAAACGCAGCCGAAGTCGATTTACAGCGCACAGGCGCCAAGCGAAACGCCGCCCCAGGTTGCGACGGCAAAGGAAACTCCGGGAATCCCGCAGTCCCCTGCCCCGGTGGCTGCGATTGCACCGGCCGCTTCTCCAGACGCGCCGGCGGCACGGGCAACGAGACCGGCAGCACGGCAGCGCACAGCGCCGAGCGGCTCGACATTTGTGCGGCGCGAGTCCGCAAAAACCGCTTCAGTCGCCGATGCCGAGCGGCCGGGGTCGCGCACTCCCATCCTGATCACCCCGCCCGCGCTCGAGGTGGATCCGCTGATCGAGCGCGCCTACGAAGCATTCCAGAGGGACGATCTTGCTTCCGCCCGGGGGCTGTACGAACAAGTGCTCGCGCGCCAGTCGAACCACCGCGACGCGCTGCTCGGTCTGGCGGCGATCGACATCAGGAACGGCCACTACGACACCGCGGAGATGCGCTATCGGAAGCTACTCGAGGCCGACCCGCGCGACGCGCAAGCGCAGGCCGCCCTCATCGCGCTGCGCGGACAGGTCGACCCGGTGCTCTCGGAAAGCCGCATCAAAACCCTGCTGGCGACGCGGCCCGATGCGACAGTCCTCTACTTCGCGCTCGGCAATCAGTACGCGCTGCAGTCCCGCTGGCCGGAGGCGCAAGCCGCGTACTTCAAGGCCTATAGCGCCGACCCGGAGAACCCGGACTACGCTTTCAATCTCGCTGTCAGCCTGGATCAACTGCGCCAGACGCGGCCTGCGCTCGATTATTACCGGCGGGCGCTGAACCTCGCCGAGACGCGCACGGGAAGCTTCGATCGCGCGCTGGTGGATGCCCGCGTCCGGGAACTGGGCAAGTAACGTCTCGTTCATGAAATCGCCTCGCGTGTCCGCGCAGGTTGTCGCCCCCCAGGCGAAGCGCCATATCGGCCAAATACTGATCTCGCAGGGAATCCTGACCGAGGATCAACTGCGCATCGCGCTGCTCGAGCAACTGAAGACGAACCAACCGGTCGGCAAGCTTCTCGTCAACCTCGGTTTCGTCTCCGAAGCAACGTTGCGCGATGCGCTGTCGGAGAAGCTCGGACTGCAGAGCGTCGATCTGACCCAGATCGTGGTCGATTCGGTGGCGCTGGAGCTCGTTCCGCGAGAGTTCGCCAAGCGCCACAATGTCTTCCCGGTGGCGCTCGACCGCGAAGCGCGCAAACTCATCCTTGCCATTGCCGACACCAACAACATCGTCGCCCAGGACCAGGTGCGGGCGCAATTGCGGGGCGAGTTCGAGCTCGAATCGCGCCTCGCGGGCGAGACCGAGATCGCGCGCGCCATCGACCAGTACTACGGCCACGATTTCTCGATCGACGGCATCCTGCACGAGATCGAGACCGGCGAGGTCGACTACCAGAGCCTTCAGTCTTCGGGCGACGCCTACTCGCAGCCCGTGGTGCGCCTCATCTCGGCGCTGCTCGCCGATGCGGTGGAGCGCGGCGCCTCCGACATCCACTTCGAGCCGGAGCAGAATTTCCTTCGCATCCGCTACCGCATCGACGGCGTGTTGCGCCAGATCCGCTCTCTGCACAAGACCTACTGGCCGGCGATGGCGGTGCGCACCAAGGTGATGTCGAAGATGAACATCGCCGAGACGCGCGCGCCTCAGGACGGGCGCATCTCGCTCACTCTCACCGGCCGCGCGGTGGATTTCCGCGTTTCCTCGCAGGCGACGACACACGGCGAGAACATCGTGCTGCGGATCCTCGACCGCCAGAAAGGCATCGTGCCGCTCGACGGCCTGGGCCTCGGGCCCTCGCAGCTTGCGCTGCTGCACAAGATGATCGCGCGGCCCGAAGGCATCATCCTGGTGACCGGACCGACCGGCAGCGGCAAGACCACGACGCTCTATTCGGTGCTCAACCACATCAACAACGACGGCCTCAACATCATGACGCTCGAGGACCCGGTCGAGTACCCGATGACGCTGATCCGCCAGACTTCGGTCAACGAAGCGGCAAAAATGGATTTCGGCAACGGCATCCGCTCGCTCATGCGCCAGGACCCGGACGTGATCCTGGTCGGCGAGGTCCGCGACGAGGACACCGCCACCATGGCGTTCCGCGCCGCCATGACCGGCCACCAGGTGTACTCGACGCTTCACACCAACTCCGCCGTCGGCGTCGTCCCGCGCCTGCTCGACATCGGCATCGTCCCCGACATTCTCGCCGGCAACATCATCGGCGTTATCGCGCAGCGCCTCGTGAGGAAGCTCTGCAAACACTGCAAGCAGCCTTACGATGGGAACGCCACCGAATGCGGCCTGCTCGGCGTGCCGGCTGGCCGCGCGCCGTCGATTTATCGGGCGGTGGGTTGCGACCATTGCGACTATCAGGGTTACACAGGCCGCCTGGCGATCATGGAAATCCTGAAGATGGACGGCGAGCTCGATGAGCTGGTCGCGCACCGCGCCACCGGACGCGAACTGCAGAAAGCGGCCCTCGCCAAGGGGTTTCGCACCCTCGCCGACGACGGTGCGCGCCGTGTGCTCGATGGCTCGACCTCGCTCGATGAGTTGATCCGCGTCGTCGACCTCACTGACCGAATGTAGCAGCGGCCCGCCGCAGCGCGCGCCGCCACGGGGGGCCGGAACTGATCATGGCACTGTTCATCTACAAAGCTATCGACGGCCGGGGCAAGGCGATCCTGGGCCAGATCGAGGCGACGAATCTCGTCGACCTCGAGATGCGCCTGAAGCGCATGGGCCTGGACCTGATCAAGGGCGGGCCGACCCGGCGCGGCGAGGGCCTGCTGCGCGCCGGGTCGATCAAGCGGGCCGAGCTGATCAACTTCTGCTTCCACCTCGAGCAGCTCATCAGCGCCGGCGTGCCGCTGGTGGAAGGCCTCACCGACTTGCGCGACAGCGTCGAGAACACCCGTTTCCGCGAGGTCATCTCGGGGATGGTCGAGAGCATCCAGGGCGGGGCAAGCCTGTCACAATCCCTCGGCGATTATTCCGTCGTGTTCAGTCCGGTGTTCGCGAGCCTCATTCGCGCCGGCGAGCAGACCGGACGCCTGCCCGATGTCCTGAAGAGCCTTGCCGACAACCTGAAGTGGGAAGATGAGCTGGCCGCGCAAACAAAGAAGCTCATCATGTACCCGGCGTTTGTGGGTTCGATCGTGGTGGTGGCGATTTTTTTCCTGATGATCTACCTCGTGCCGCAGATGGTCGGATTCATCAGAAACCTGGGCCAGCAGATCCCGCTGCAGACCCGGATTCTCATCGAGGTGTCGGCATTCTTCGTCAATTACTGGTGGGCTCTCATCATCGTGCCGATCGTACTATTCGCCGCATTGAAAACCGCGGCCAAGGCCAATCCGCTGGTCCGCTACCAAATCGACCTCGCCAAGCTCCGCGTGCCTTTCCTCGGCGACATCCTGCGCAAGATCATCCTGTCGCGCTTCGCCAGCACTTTTGCGCTGATGTACTCCTCGGGCATCACCATCCTGGACGCCATCCGCAGCTCCGAGGAAATAGCCGGCAACCTGGTGATCCGGGAAGGACTGCGGATGGCCGGAGAGCAGATCGCCGAGGGCAAGAATGTCACCGGCGCATTTCAGGATGTCGGGCTGTTCCCGCCGCTGGTGGTGCGCATGCTGCGCGTGGGCGAGAACACCGGCGCGCTCGACACCGCGCTGCTGAATGTGTCCTATTTTTACAACCGTGAAGTGCGCGAGTCGATCGCCAGGGTCCAGATTATGATCGAGCCCGCGCTGACGGTGATCCTCGGTACCATTCTCGGCTGGGTGATGCTGTCGGTGCTAGGGCCGATCTACGACGTCATCAGCAAGATTAAAGTGTAGCCATGCCCGACAAGCGCCTGCTCTACTTCACCTCGCTACGAACCGTCGCCTATTGCTGGAGGAACGGCCGGCTCGCACGGGAAGAGGCGTTCAGCCTAGATGAGAACGGGGTCGCGGCCTTCTCCCGATACGTTGCCGCAGCGCCGGACAGCCTGTTCTACGTCCTCGCCGACGTCGTCGAGGAGGATTTTTTCCAGGAGAACATTCCCTACATCCGCGGCGCGGATCGACGCACGCTGCTGGCGCGCAAGCTCGCCCAGCGCTACCGCGACACCAGCCTGGCTCTGGCGCTATCGCTCGGGACCGAGACCGAAGACCGGCGCGAGGAACGGATCCTCTACAGCTCCTTCACCAACACGCAGCAGTTTCAGCCCTGGCTCGATGCGTTGCGATCGAGCCAGGCGCGCGTCGCCGGGGTATATTCGGTGGCGCTCACGGCGCCGCTCGTGGGCAAGAGCATCGGCTTCAGGGCGCCGCGCTACCTTCTCGTGAGCCTGCAACAGGGGGGCCTGAGGCAAAGCTTCGTCGAGAACGGTCGCATCCGTTTTTCGCGCCTCGGCCGAATCGACCTCAGCGATCCGCGTACCGTCGCGCAGGCTTGCGCCGCGGAGTCGGCCCGGATACAGCAGTACCTCACCAACATGCGGATGGTGGAGCGCGAAGCGCCGCCGCTCGACGTGATCGTGCTCGCGCCCAGCGAGTACAAGTCGCTCTATGACGCCGCCTGCGTCAATGCCGCGCAGTTGCAGTTTCACGTACTCGATCTCGATCAGGTCGGGCGCCGGACCGGACTGAAGTCGGCGCCAGAGGAAACCCTCGCAGAGGGGTTGTTCCTGCACTTGCTCGCCGTTTCCCGAGCGGGCGAGCAGTACGCCGACGACAGCCTGCGCCGCTTCTACAACCTGTGGCGCGCACGGGTCGGCCTGATTACGGCAGGAGCCGCGGCGTTAGCGCTTTGCCTGGCGTTGTCGGGGCTGACGCTGTTCGACACCTATCAGGTCGATCAGCAGGCCGAGGCCGACCGTCAGCAGGAAGCCGCCGCGTCCCGGCAGTATGCGCGCACGAAGGCGAGCTTTCCCCCGACGCCGACCTTGACGGAAAATCTCAAGATCATAGTCAAGAACTACCTTTCGGTCCTGCGCCAGAGCGCTTCACCGAGCAACATGTTCGTCGACATCAGCCAAGCGCTCGCGAACTCGCCGCAGATCGAGTTGGAGAAGCTCGACTGGGAGATCGGTACGCCGAAGACAGCGGCTGGCGGCCGTGACGCTCCCAAGGCCCCGGACAGCACCGCGCCGGCCGCCGAGCCGCGCTACCAGGTCGCCGAGATCTCGGGACGGCTGCTCGTGCCCCAAGCCTCGGACTATCGCAACATCACCATGCTCATGGATCGGTTCGTCGAGGCGCTGCGCAGCCGGCCCGGCATGGAGGTGGTCAGCACTCGGCTGCCTTTCGACATCAACGCCGAAAAGAGCATCTCCGGAGACATCGGCGTCGAGCGCGGCGCCGAAGTGCCGCGGTTTTCGGTCGTCGTCAGCAAACGGCTCGGAACATGAAGATCGCGCGCGAAGATCTGAAGCGCCTGCGCCTACCGGCGATCATCGCCGCGGCGCTGATCGTGCTGGGAGCGGCAGCGATCGTGGTCAGCGAACATTATCTGGCGTCGGCGAAGACGGCCAGCGCGGCGGCGCGCGCCCAGCGCATTGCCGCACAGGACCGGATGTCCAAAGCCTCCGAGGAGGAGCGTGAAATCCGCGCGAGCATCGTCTTTTACAAGAAGATGCAGGACCAGGGCATGATCGGCTCGGAGAACCGTCTCGACTGGATCGAGTCGATCACCAGAATCAAGGCGAGGCGCAAGCTGTTCGAGATCAATTACCACATCGAGGCGCAGAAACCGCTCGATTATCCCGGCGTCACTTCCAGCGGGGCAACGGTTTTCGTGGTCAGCCGGGTGAAGCTCGACATGACGCTTCTGCACGAGGAAGACCTGCTCAACTTTCTTTCCGATCTCCAGAACGCGGGAAAATCGCTTGTCTCGGTGCGCCGCTGCAGCACTGCGCGGCTCGACCGCGGCGGCTTGACTGCCAGCCAGACGCTGCTTCCGCGACTACGCTCCGAATGCCAGATCGATCTGATCACCCTGAAGGTCGGCAAAGCCGCCTGAGCGTGGAAGACGCCATGGTCCACCCGATGCACAAACTTCGCCTCCTCTCCTGCGGCGCCAGGCTCACGCTGACGCTGATTCTCGCCGCGCCGGCGCCGGCCGGCGCCGTCGACAATCTCGGCCGACTGTTCTTCACGCCGCAGCAACGCCAGGAACTCGACCGCCGCCGCCAGGCCAACACCGGAGAAACAGCGGTCATTCAGGAAAACCTGGTCACAGTGAACGGCCACGTCTCGCGCTCTTCCGGGAAGACCACGACCTGGATCAACGGCGTGCCGCAGGAAGACAGCCTGCCGACGCGGGATGCAACGCGTGATCCGGCGCGGGTCACGATCGGGGGCAGCGAAGGCGAAGCGAAAGTGGATCTCAAGGTCGGGCAGACGCTCGACAGGACGCGAGGCGATGTCAAGGACGGACTCGGCGGCGGGAAGATCGTGGTGCAGCCGGGCGCCAGGCGATAGCGGCGCCGATGGCGACACTCACGTCATACGGAAAGCAGCATGGCCTCGCACTGCTGATACTGCTGATCATGTTGGTGTTAGGGGGAGTCTTTCTCGCGGTAACCGCGATGAACAAGAGCAGCGCCGCTCTTGCGCTCGCTCGCGATCAGAAAACCCAGGCTGCGCTCGATCGCGCCAAACAGGCATTGCTTGCCTATGTGGCCACTGTAGCCGCAGAGAGTGAGATGAACTCGATCTCGCACAGCCCCAATCGAGGCGTGCCGGGCTACCTGCCGTGCCCCGACAAGGGCACATCGTTCGCCGAAGGCGACGAGGCTGGAACCTGTGACCCGGCATTGGTCAGCACCATCGGCAAGCTGCCTTGGCACTCGCTTGGTCTCGAGCCGCTCAGGGACGGCGATGGCGAATGCCTGTGGTATGCGGTGTCAGGCACCTACAAGGACAACCCGAATGGAGTCCGCATATCGAACATATCGAACATGATGAATTGGGACACGCCGGGATTGTTCGACGTGCTCGCCGCAGACGGCACCACCTACCTCACCGGCGGCAGTCCTTCCGCACGCGCGGTGGCGGTGATCTTCGCACCCGGTGCCGTCCTCGCCGGACAGAATCGTTCAAGCTCAGGCGGCACGCCCAACTGTGGCGGAAACTACACCGCGGCCAACTATCTGGAAACAGCGAACAGCATCAACAACTCTGCGGTGTCCACCGTGGCAAGCGCCATCACCCAGTTCATCGCCGGCCGGGCTTCCGACACATTCAACGACAGGCTGGTCTATATCACGCGCGACGAGCTCTGGACCGCGATCAAGAAGCGACCCGACTTCCAGGCACGGCTCAACGCACTGACGCGGAAAGTGGCGGAGTGCATTGCGCAGTACGGCACGCAAAACGGCGCCGGCATGGGCGACAAGCGGCTGCCGTGGGGCACCAATGTGTCGCTTTCCAGCTACGCAATCGATGCGCTATACAACGACTCCTTTTCCGACATGTCCGGACGCGTGTCTTACCGCGTAAACACTTCGCGCAGCGACACGTCGAACAGCATCAGCCTGTCGCCCAGCGGCTACCCGCCGCCCAGTGTCGACGCATCTCCCTACTATCTGTTTACCACCTCTTCATACTGCCATCTGACCGGAACGCTCGGCGATCGCGACATCAACTGGTACTCCAACTGGAAAGATCATTTGTTTTATGCTGTAGCGGACAGATTCAAACCCTCGGCTGTCCCGCCCACCCCGGCTTGCACCAGCGCCACCTGCTTAAAGATCAACAGCGGCAGTATTTATTATGCGGCAGTAGTGATGTTCGCCGGCGAACGGCTTGCCGGCCAGGTGCGCGACACCGATCCCGACCGCGCCAACATCGCTAATTATCTCGAGGGCAGCAACACGAGCTCCAACTCGAGCGGCAACAACAGCTACCAGACCGGTGCCGCTACCACCACCTTCAACGATATTCTCTACTGCATCGGGGAAAACCTTTCGGTCACGCCCTGCCCATGACGCGCACCTCGCCCGGGATTCTGATTCGCCAGCACGGCTTCACCCTGGCCGAGCTGGCGATCGTGGTGATCATTGTCGGCCTGCTGCTGGGCAGTCTGATCAGCACTTATTCCACCCAGATCGAGCTGAGCAGGATCAGCGACACAAAAAGAACATTGGAAACGGCACGCGATGCGCTGGTGGGGTTCGCTGCCGCCAATGGACGGCTGCCCTGTCCGGCGACAGCCAACCCCCCCAACGCCACTTCATCTAACGGGGTCGAGGTGCCGATCGTCGGGGGAGTTTGCAGCGTTTCCGCGGGCTCCGAAATGCAAGGCGTCGGCTTCCTGCCGGCTGCCACGCTCGGCTTGACGCCGACAGACAATCAAGGCTACCTGGTCGACGCTTGGGGCAGTCGAATACGCTACGCTGTAACCAACGACAGCGCGAACTACACCTTCACCACGCAAGGTCAGATCCGCGTTCAGTTACTCGACAGTAATTCCGCCACGCCCGCTGCGACTTTGCTGCGGGTATGCAGCACTTCCACCGGCATGACCGGAGCGGGGAGCAGCACGGCGACGTGTGCTGCGGGCCCGCCTACCACCGCCCTCACTAATAACGCTGTCGCGGTCATTTTTTCGGTCGGTAAGAACGGTGTCGTTGGCGGCACTGGCGGCGCCGGGGCGGACGAATCTAAGAATCTCGACAACGACCGGGTTTTTGTCAGCCACGACCCGACGCCGTCCGGCGCAGCGAACGGAGAGTTCGACGACATCGTCGTCTGGCTGTCGCCGTCCATCCTGTACAACCGCATCCTGAGCGGCGGCCTGTAGCCCGCTGACCCTGTTCGACGAAATCGTAGTCATGATTTCCTCGAACACGCTCGTCGCCCGCATGGTGAATGCGGGCCGTCTGCCCTGAAGACCATGAACAGATCTCAGGAAGTGATTTTCGTCGCGACCCTGGTCAACCTGGCGGTCATGCTGCTGTTTCCGCCCTACGAAACCGTCGTGATGGGCCTCGGCGTGACCTCGTTCGACGCGTTTTATTTCATTCTTGCCCGTCACCACAACAAATTCATCTACTGGAATCTGCTCTTGATTGAGATGTACTGGGTATTGATCAACGCGGCGATCGCCTGGATACTGCTGCGCCGGCGTCGACCGAGTCGGAGACTCATGAGCCGGCGCAACGCCACGCTCGTGTTCGTGTCGGCAAATCTCGTGTTGATTCTCCTGTTCCCGCCGTTCGAGAATTACGCCTCGGTGCTCAAGCTTGCCGGCACCTACTTCGACAGCTTTTATTTTGCGTTCGGCGACAAGGGTCGGCGGCAATTTTACGTGCCGCTCCTCTATCTCGAGGTGTGGTGGCTGCTGCTCAACGGTGCGGTACTGTGGCTGCGCTTCCGCGAGCGGCCGCCAAAGGAAAGGTCAAGCGGACGCTAGGCGGGGCCGCCGCGGCGCGCCGCGCCGCGCAGAGTAAAGCACACCCGCCCCGGCTCGTTGTCCCGGAGTTGCAGCGAGAAACCCGAAATCTCGGCCAGCCTGCTGGTCTGGTACAGGCCGATGCCGAAGCCGCTTTCCGAAGGCACCGGCCCTCTCAGCAGGCCCCTCAGTACCTCAGCGGCGACCGGCGCGCCGCTGTCGCAAACGGAGAACTCGATCGCGTCGTCGCAGCGGAAGCTGGCGCGAATGGCCACCGACTCGTCGAGCTTGCGCTTGCGCAGCGCGTTCTGAAGCAGATTGTCGCCGGCGCTGCCGAACAACTCCTTCGGCAACAGCAACGTTTCCCCGATCGGCTCCAGGATGAATTCGACGCCGCGGTTCGCGTAGCTGCGTTGCAGGCCTTCCCACCAGGCTTTCGCCTCGATGAAGCGGCCGCCTTCGGACTGCGGTTTCTGCAGCTTGTCGAGAGTCTGCTGCAGCCGCTGCGCAATCGCCGGCAGTTGGCGCCGCATCAGGGCGGATAGTTCATTCGCATCTACCGTCGAGTCGCTCTCCGCCGCCGCGCACAGGACGTTGAGCGACTGCAGCAGATTCTTCACGTCATGGGTCATGCGCGCGCCGGTCTCGTGCACGGCCTGGACATAGGTCTGCTGCTGGAGCTTCTGCTCGCGCTGCTTGGCGATGTAGAATTCACCGAGCAACTGCCCGAGCAAATGAAAGTGCCACGTCAGCGACGGGCTCAAAGGAAGCTTGGTAAACACCCTCAGATGCATTTCCTGGTTGGTGTATTCGACTGAATTCTTCGACACCTTGCCGAAATCCCCCGACTCGTCCGCCGTGTGCCAGAAGCCGCCCGACACCCAGGGCAGCTTCGCAAGACCCGCGCTGGCCTCCCGCAGGAAGCGCTCGGGCCTGGTCTCGAGCTGCGACAGTTCGGCGAGAAAGTAGAGCCATTGCTCGAATGGCAGGCCGATCGACAGCAGGTAGCGCGAGAAATACATCGAGAGCCCGGCGAAGCCCGCCCGCGGGTTCCACGCCAGCGACAGCAGGATCAGCACGCCGGCGATGACCAACATGCTGTAGGAAAGCGCCTCCGCATACTGGAGCCCGGCCAGGGTCATGAAGGCGAAGCTGCCGAGCACCAGCACGACCAGCAACAGGAATATCAGCGTGGCGTAAAAGAAGTCGATGACCTGCGGCATCTCGGCCGAACCGACCTCCGCGGGGATCGCGATCATCAGCAGGAACAGGATGGGCAGGCCGTACTGTGCGAACAACTGCAAGTCGCGCGGCAGCGAGACGACGATGACGCCGCTCGGAACGATCCAGACGAGCAACAACGCCACCAGGTACAGCAGCACCACCAGGTAGAAGCGGCGCAGCCAGCGCGCCTGGAACAGGAATACCTTGCCGCCGACGACGCCGGCAAGCACGCTCACCCACAGCGCCAGCAGCCACCAGTTGAGGAAGAACAGGATGCCGAGGGAAATGGCGACAACCGCCACCACCTGCATAAGAGTCAGCCGCTGCTCGCCGCGCATGAACGGCTGCCACATGATGAACAGGCCGAAGTGCGCGAGCATCAGGCCGCGGGCCCAGAAGTCCGCCGCGCCCGACGTTGTAGCAAAGTGCAAAAGCGCCAGCATGACAATAAACAGCGCCCGCCATGACTTGGCGATGACCAGCTGAGAGGCCTGGATGAGACTTCTTGTCGCCATCTGCAATGATCCGTGGCCTTGCGCCACTCCTCCTCTGGATTTACGCTTCGCAGCCACGTATTGTGCCATCTTTGGCCCATCCCCTCCCCGGAATCCGACCGCGCCATGCCCGTCATCGTCTCGTTGGCCCGAACCACTCTGATCGAGGCGGTCCGCAATCGCCTGTTGTGGCTCGCTGTCGTCATCGTCGGGGTGGCCCTGGGTCTGGCGCAGTTCCTGAACCAGGTCGCGATCACCGAGTCGCGCGAGATACAGACGGCACTGCTTGCGGCGCTCCTGCGGGTCGCGGCGGTGTTCATCGCCTCGACGTTCGTGATCACCAGCGTGGTGCGGGAATCCAGCGACAAGGTGACCGAACTGGTGCTGTCGCTGCCGGTGCCGCGTGCCGCGTATTTCCTTGGAAAATTCGCCGGCTGCGCACTCGTCGCCGCGGCGCTCGCCGTGCTTTTCGCTCTGCCGCTGGCGCTGTTTGCGCAGCCGGCCGGGCTCGCCGCCTGGGCGGGGTCGCTCTTTTGCGAGTTGCTGATCGTGATTGCAATGAGCCTGTTCTGCGTGCTGTCGCTTGCCCAGGTGCCGTCGGCGTTCGCCGCCGTGGCCGGGTTCTACTTACTGTCGCGTTCGATGACAGCGATGCAGACCATCGCCGGCGCCGCTCTCACGGAACCGTCGCTCGTCGACCGCGTCGTCAACCGGATCGTCGATCTGATCGCCCTGCTGCTGCCCGCTCTCGACCGCATGACCGAGACGGCCTGGCTGCTCGAATCGGCGCCCGGAGCAGGCACGCTCGGCGCCGTCCTCGGTCAGACCGTGATTTACCTGGTGCTGATCGGCGCCGCCGCGCTGTTCGATCTCTACCGCAAGAACTTCTGAGGCCATGGCGGAACGCCCGATCGCCCATGTCCCTCGCTTGGTTCTCGCGCTGCTCGCGCTGGGCCTCGCCGCCCAGGTGGCGCTCAGGGCGACCTCTGCCCCACCCCGCCCCACGGCGGCAGATCTGACTCCCGCGCCGAGCGCCGCGGCGCTCAGACTGGCGAGCTTCGGCGATCCGATCGCGCTGGCCAAGGTGCTGATGCTGCATTTGCAGGCGTTCGACTACCAGTCCGGCAGCAATGTCCCCTATCGGGACCTCGACTACGGCCGGCTGGAAGACTGGCTATCGCGCATTCTCGAGCTGGATCCCCGCGGCCAGTATCCCTTGCTTGCCGCAAGCCGGCTGTACGCGGAGGTGCCGGTCGAGGCGAAGCAGCGCAGCATGCTCGAATTTGTCTACCGCGAGTTCTTCGTCGATCCCGACCGCCGTTGGCCGTGGCTGGCGCACGCCGCCGCCGTTGCGAAGCACAAACTCCACGACCTGCCGCTCGCGCGGCGCTACGCGGCCGCCATACAACGCTATGCGACGGCGCCCGATGTCCCGCTGTGGGCCAGACAAATGGAGATATTCATCCTGGAGGACATGGACGAACTGGAGACCGCGCGGATCATGATCGGGGGTGAAATCGCGAGCGGCAGAGTCAAGGATCCGGCCGAACTGAAATTTCTGGATCAGCGCCTGAAGGAAATGGAAGCGCGGCTCACGATCCGCAAGAAAGAAAAAAAATAGAATGATTGTCGGAAAGTCGTCATAATTGTCCGGAATTCAACAATTTTTGATGATTCCCTCTATAAAAATCGCCTATTCCGGTCTAATTTTTGGGCATGATTCTTGCGAAATCAAAAAAACTACATACTCCAAAAAAAAGGATGGAGGATCTGATGAAAACATGCACTTACAACAAGCGCTCGGCCCAAGCTGGTTTTACCTTGGTCGAGATCGCGATCGTGCTGGTGATTATCGGGCTGCTGCTGGGCGGCATCCTGAAAGGTCAGGAAATGATCACCCAGGCAAAAATTAAAAATGTCATCAATGACTTCAATGGGATCACGGCGGCAGTGACCTCCTATCAGGACCGCTACCGTGCCATACCCGGCGACGACCAGGGCGCCACGGCCCGCTGGACCGCCGCTAATCCCAACCACGGAAATAGCGACGGCATCATCACGGGTCTGTATAACGCCAACGACACTGCGGGCACCGGTGGCGCGCCGGCCGCCATAGCCGAGTCCAACCTGTTTTGGCAGCACTTGCGACTGTCGGGCTTCGTACCGGGCCCCACTAGCGGTACCGGCAGCGGCACGCCGCCCCCCAATGCAACGGGTGGCATCCTGGGCGTGGAAACCGGCGTGGCCGGAACCAGCGGCATGGGCTTCACCAGTCTCATCATCTGCACCTCCAATCTGACGGACAAGATAGCAATTGCAGTGGATACGCAGATGGACGACTCCGCGATCGCCACCGGTCAAGTACGCGGTAATCTGCAGGCAGCGCCCAATCCGCCCACGAAGGCCACGGCCGACGCGACGGCTTACGCGGAAACCGGCACCAACCAGTATCTGCTCTGCAAAAACATGTAAGCTCGCGGTTCGATCCTGAAAAAGCCCGCCTCGCGCGGGCTTTTTTTTCGGCGCGATTCATCCCTGCAGCAGCCGTATCTCGGCCGCGGCGAGCTGCTCCGGAGTGCCGAGCAGCACCACCACGTCCCCGTCCTGCAAGCGGGTTTCCGGGTCCGGCGAAACCATCCGCACCTCGCGCCGGCGGATGGCGGTGACGCTCACGCCGAGGGCATCGAGCGCAAGCTCCCGCAGGCTGCGTCCGCTCGCCCCCGCTCCGGAGACGAGCAGCAGCGAATGCAGCCGCGGCGCCTGCGCTTCGTCAGGACTGGCTTCATCCGATCCTCCGTGAAAGAACCCGCGCAGCAGGCTGTAGCGATGCTCGCGCACGTCACGGATTCGCCGCACCACGCGCTTGAGCGGCACGCCGAGCAGCACCAATGCGTGCGAGGCGAGCATCAGGCTCGACTCGAACGTCTCCGGCACCACCTCCGCCGCGCCAGCGGCGACCAGCCGGTCGAGATCGGCGTCGTCCAAGGTGCGCACGATCACCGGCAGCGCGGGATTGAGCTCGCGCGCATGGTGCAGGATCTTCAACGCGAGCTGCGTGTCGGCGAAAGTGACGATGAGGGCGCTCGCGCGCCCGAGGCCCGCTGCGACCAGCGCGTCGCGCCGGGAGGCGTCTCCATAGACGACCGGCTCGCCCGCCGCGGCGGGCCCGCGCACCCGCTCCGGATCCGGATCGAGCGCGACGTAGTCAATTCCCTCCTGCTCCAGCAGGTGCGCCAGACGCTGCCCGGTGCGGCCGTAGCCGCAGAGGATGACGTGCCGCTCGGTCGCTATGCTCTGCACCGCGATGCGGTGCAGCTCGAGTGACTTCAGCATCCATTCCGCGCTCGACCAGCGCAGCACCAGCTTGTCGCTCGCGTGGATGATGAGCGGCGAGGCGAGCATGGAAAGCAGCATCGCCGCGATCACGAGCTGCGTGAATTCACGATCCAGCAGCGCAAAGATCTGCGCCTGGACGATCAGCACCAGTCCGAACTCGCCCGCCGAGGCGAGCGCCAGGCCCGTACGCAGCGCCGTTCCCGGCGCGGCTCCGAACAGCCGCCCAAGTGCGGCGACCAGCGCGAATTTGAACGCCACCGGCACGACGGACAACGCCAGCACGAGCATGGGATCGTTCGCCACCACGCGCAGGTCGAGCTTCATGCCTATGGTCACGAAGAACAGCCCCAGCAACACATCGCGAAACGGCTTGATGTCCTCCTCGACCTGTTGGCGGTATTCGGTTTCTGCGATCAGCATTCCCGCCAGGAACGCTCCCAGCGCGAGCGAGAGTCCCGCCAGCTCGGTGAGCCAAGCCAGGCCCAGCGTGATCAACAACACATTGAGAACGAACAGTTCCTGCGAGCGGCGGCGTGCAACGATATGGAACCAGCCGCGCATGAGCTTCTGTCCGAGAAACAGCAGGATCGCAAGTACTGCCGCCGCCTTGGCGAGCGCAAGAACGAGCCGCGGCGCCAGCTCGCCGCCGCCCTCGGCGATCGCAGGAATGACGATGAGCAGCGGCACCACGGCGAGATCCTGGAACAACAACACTCCGACGATGTCGCGCCCGTGCGGCGTCTCGAGCTGCATGCGCTCGGCGAGCATGCGGATCACGATCGCGGTGGAGGACATGGCGAGCGCGCCGCCCAGAGCGAGCGCCGATTGCCAGGGCATGCCGGCGAGCGGCGCCACGGCGAGCGCCGCGACGAGCGTGAGCAGTACCTGGGCGAGGCCCAGGCCGAAGACCGTGCGGCGCATGTGAAACAGCTTCGGCAGGCTGAACTCGAGGCCGATCGAGAACATCAGGAATACCACGCCGAACTCCGCCAGGCGGCGCGCCTCTTCGGTATCGGGAATCCACGCCAGGGCGAGAGGCCCCACGGCCACGCCGACCACCAGATACCCGAGCAGAGGCGGCATGTGCAGCGACCGGAGCACGATCACCGCGAACACCGCGCATGCCAGCAGTACCAGCACCAGATCGAGACTGCTATGCATGCGGAAGTTGTTGTTTCATTGGGCGGGCGGGAAGAATGGCGGAGCCGGTCTGGTATACTTGAATCTATGATAACGGTAGTCCCTCGTGCCGACCAGAAGGTGATTTCAGCCTCGGCGCTCGAGCTTGCGCGCAAAGTACTGGCAATCGAGGCCGATGCCGTTGCCGCCCTCATTCCACGACTCGATCAGCGCTTTCTCGACGCCGTCGGATTGATCCTCGGTTGCCGCGGCCGCGTCGTCGTGAGCGGCATCGGCAAGTCCGGACACATTGCGCGCAAGATCGCCTCGACCCTGGCGAGCACCGGGACGCCGGCGTTTTTCGTTCATGCAGCCGAAGCCGCCCATGGCGATCTGGGCGTGATCGCTCGCGACGACGTCATGGTGGCGCTGTCCTATTCGGGCGAGTCCGACGAGCTGCTCACCATCGTTCCGCTGATCAAGCGGCAGGGAGCAAAACTCATCGCCATCACCGGCAGCGCCGATTCGGCGCTCGCGAAGGAAGCCGATGTGCATCTGGACGCCCGCGTGGCGCAGGAGGCGTGTCCGCTCAACCTCGCGCCGACGGCGAGCACCACCGCGGCGCTGGCGCTCGGCGATGCGCTCGCGATCGCGCTTCTCGATGCGCGCGGGTTCGGCGCCGATGACTTCGCGCGCTCGCATCCGGGCGGTGCGCTCGGGCGCAAGCTGCTCACGCACGTGTCGGATGTCATGCGCGCCGGCGACGAAGTTCCGAGCGTGCCCGACACCGCGCTGTTCTCCGAAGCGCTGCTCGAAATGTCGAAGAAAGGCATGGGCATGACCGCCATTCTCGATCGCCGGGGCAGAGTCGCGGGGATTTTCACCGATGGCGACCTTCGCCGCACGCTCGAGCGCGTGTCCGACATCCGCTCGCTCAGGATCGCCGATGTGATGACCCGCCGCCCGCACGCCGTTCTTCCTGGCAAGCTCGCCGCCGAGGCGGTCGAGTTGATGGAGCGTCACAAGGTCAATCAGCTGCTGGTCGTGACCGAAGCCGGGGACCTGGTCGGCGCACTCAACATGCATGACCTGTTCCGGGCCAAGGTCATTTGATGCGCGGCCTCATTTCCGACGAGGTTCTGAACCGGGCGGTGCAGGTGCGGCTGATGATTTTCGATGTCGACGGCGTGCTCACCGACGGCACCCTCACCCTCACCGAAACCGGGGCCGAAATCAAGGCATTCAACGTGCGCGACGGCCTCGGGCTCAAGATCCTGAAGGAGAGCGGAGTCGAGGTGGCGCTGCTGTCTGCGCGCCGCTCGCGCACCGTCGAGCTGCGCGCCGCCGAGCTCGGCATCGCGCTTGTCGAGCAGGGCGTCGCCGACAAGGGCGCCGCATTCGGGCGTCTGCTCGACAGACGCGGGCTGCCTGCCGCGGCAGCCGGCTACATGGGTGACGACCTCGCAGACCTGCCGGTGCTCGTTCGCTGCGGCTTCGCGGCGAGCGTGCCCGAAGCGCCGGATGCAGTGCGCCGGCGCGTACACTATGTAACCGGCACTGGCGGAGGGCGTGGCGCCGCCCGCGAAGTCTGCGAGCTGATCATGCAGGCCCAGAACACCCTCGAGCGGGCCATCGCCCGGAGTCTTGCATGAAAAGCCGGATCACTCCCGTCCTGCCGCTCGCACTGATGCTGTTTCTCGCGGCGCTGACGTTCTGGCTGCAGTACGCTGTGCAGGAAAGCCCCGGCGAACCCGGAGCCAGACGCCACGATCCGGATGCAATTGTCGAGAACTTCACCGTTCACCGGCTGAGCGACACCGGCAAGCCTCAGTACACGTTCTCCGCTCCGAAAATGCTGCATTTTCTCGACGACAATTCCTCGGAGGCGCTGTATCCGCGTATCGTCCAGCTGGACGACACCGGCGGCAACATCACGGCGACCGCGAATCGCGGCACCATCACCAAGGACGGCGAGGAAGCATTCCTCTACGGCAACGTGCTGATTATCCGCGAGGCCACGCCGGAGCATGAGGAGCTTCGCGCACGCACCGAGTTCCTGCACATGCTCTCGGAGAAGCACATCGCGCAAACCGACCGGCAGGTGACCATCACGCAGGGACCCTCGGTCCTGACCGGGGTTGGCATGGTGGTCAACGAGGACACGCACGAGTTCACGCTGCAGTCGCAGGTAAAAGGCACGTACGATGCGCCGAAGAGAAAGTGAAGCCCGCGCCGCGGTTGTGCTCGGGACGGCCGTCCTGTGCGCGCTTGCCGCGCCGACGGCGCTTGCCGAGCGCGCCGATCGCGACCAGCCGATCAATATCGAGTCCGACCGGCTGGTCGCCGACGACGCGAAAAAAGTCTCGACCTTCGAGGGACACGTGGTGCTGATCCAGGGAACGCTTATCATCCATGCCGACAGGATCGTCGTGCGCCAGGACGACCAGGGCTTCCAGTACGGCACCGCCACGGGCAACCCCGCCACCTTCCGCCAGAAGCGCGAGGGGTACGATGAATACATCGACGGCGAAGCCCTGAAAATCGAGTACGACGGCAAGATCGAGCGCGTGGAGCTCTTCGACCAGGCGCGGCTGCGCCGCGGGAACAGCGAAGATGTGCGCGGCAACTACATTTCCTACGACCAGAAGACCGAGTATTTCACGGTAAAATCGAGCAGCGACGCCTCGCAGCAAAGCCGCGATGGCCGCGTGCGCGCGGTCATCATGCCGAAGAAAAAAGAGCCCGAGCCGGCTACGGCTCCGACTGCGGCCCCGCTCCAGCTCAAGCCCGTCCCCACCATTGCCAATCCGCGGCAGGACTAGGGTCTGTTTACATTCGGGCTACAAATGCGAACGAGGCGATTTGCGAGACCGTGCAAGGCGCACGGAGCGCCGTTGGGTTGCGCCAAACAAGCGACGGGTAACGCCGCAATGCGCGTGTTCGCTTTCGCCTTCCCGCAGTTTGCGTGGTGCAAAGTTTCCCCGGGGTTGGCGACGTCGTAATGGATCGCGCGAACGCCATGAGCCAGTTGCAAGCCTTCGGTCTCAAGAAACGCTTCAAGTCGCGCGTCGTGGTCAAAGACGTGTCGATCGACGTATCGAGCGGCGAGGTCGTGGGACTGCTTGGGCCCAACGGCGCCGGCAAGACGACATGTTTTTACATGATCGTGGGCCTCATCGCCGTCGACGACGGTACGATCCGACTCGACGGCAGGGAGATCAGTCACTTCGCCATGCACCGCCGGGCGCGGCTCGGGCTTTCCTATTTGCCGCAGGAAGCCTCGGTGTTCCGCAAGCTTACTGTCGAGGAAAACATCCGCGCGGTGCTCGAACTGCAGGCGCTGCCCGGGGAAGAGATCGAATCGCGGCTGGCGGGCCTGCTGCGCGATCTCAACATCGCGCACCTGCGGCAATCCACGGCGCTATCGCTCTCGGGCGGCGAGCGCCGCCGGGTCGAGATCGCGCGCGCGCTCGCCACGCGCCCAACCTTCATCCTGCTTGACGAGCCGTTCGCGGGTGTCGATCCGATTGCAGTGATCGATATCCAGAAGATCATCCGCTTCCTCAAGGAGCGCGGCATCGGCATTCTGATTACCGATCATAACGTGCGGGAAACGCTGGGGATTTGCGACCGCGCCTACATCATCAACGAAGGCTCGGTCCTGGCTTTCGGCAAACCCGACGAAATTGTTTATAATGAAAACGTAAGGCGTGTTTACCTCGGCGAAAATTTCCGACTCTAGAGGAGAGGATAGCCGACCTCATACGCTCGGCAGCGCCGCGGATCGGCTCCCGTCCCGACAACCCTGAATGACGATATTGCCGCGGTCCTGCGAGAAAGACTCCCCATCCCGTCCCGATGAAGCAGACACTGCAGCTCAGACTGTCCCAGCACCTCACGCTGACGCCGCAGCTGCAGCAATCGATCCGGCTCCTCCAGCTTTCCACGCTGGAGCTGAACCAGGAGCTGGAAAAATTCCTCGCCGAAAATCCGCTGCTCGAGCGCGAGGATCCGGTCACCGAATCCGGTCCCGCGCCGGCGCGACTGAACGGGGAGCCGGCCACGCCCGTCGAAACTCCGGCCGAAGAATCGAACTCAGAGACCCCGGCGGCCGAGAGTCCCTCCGCCGAGCTCGACTGGTTTGCCGGTACCGCGTCCGGCAGCGGCGCCCGCGACGACGAGGACAGCGATTATCCGCAGCTTGCGGCCGAGTTGCCCAGTTTGCGTGAACACCTGCTCGAGCAGCTCACCCTCACCAATCTGGAGCAGCGCGACCGGAATCTGGTGACGTTCCTGATCGAGGCGCTCGACGAAGACGGGTACCTGACCCAGCCGCTCGAAGAACTGGAGGAGCTGCTTCCGGAGGAGCTCCAGATCGGGCTCGACGACCTGCAGATCGCCCTCAAGCACCTGCAGAATCTCGATCCTACCGGAGTGGGCGCGCGCAATTGCGTCGAATGCCTCGAGTTGCAGTTGCTCGCCATGCCGGAGGCAACGCCCGCGCGCACGCTCGCGCTCGCCATCGATCGAGAGTATCTCTCGCTCCTCGCCGCACGCGATTTTGCACGCCTGAAAAAGACGCTTCAGTGCAGCGACGACGAGCTGCGCCAGGCCCAGCACCTGATACAGAGTCTGAACCCGCACCCGGGCGCGGCTTTCACGCAGCTCGAAGCGCGCTACGTCGTGTCCGACGTCATCGTCAAGAAAATCAAGAACGTGTGGGTCGCAAACCTCAATCCCGAGGCGATGCCGAAGCTGCGCATCAATCGCATGTATGCGGACATCCTGCAGAACAATCGCGACCAATCGAGCAGCCAGATGTCGCAACAGCTGCAGGAAGCGCGCTGGCTGATCAAGAACGTGCAGCAGCGTTTCGAGACCATCCTGCGCGTCTCGCAGGCGATCGTCGATCGGCAGCGGCACTTCCTCGAGCACGGCGAAGTGGCAATGCGGCCGCTGGTGCTGCGTGAGATCGCCGACACGCTCGGCCTGCATGAATCGACCATCTCGCGCGTCACCACCCAGAAGTTCATGTTTACGCCCCGCGGCATATTCGAGCTCAAGTATTTTTTCGGCAGCCACGTGGCCACCGAGACCGGCGGCGCGGCCTCCTCGACCGCCATTCGCGCGCTGATCAAGCAGCTGGTTGCCGCCGAGGATGGGAAGAAGCCGCTTCCGGACAGCAGGATTTCCGCGATCCTCGGCCAGCAGGGCATCGTCGTCGCGCGCCGCACCATCGCCAAGTACCGCGAGTTGCTGCATATCCCGCCGGTCAGCCTGAGAAAGTCCCTCTAAGGCCGGGATGATCCCCTTTCGCGTCATTATCAAGAAAGAAGGATGCATTCGATGAACCTCACGGTAAGCGGACACCATCTCGCCGTCACCCCCGCTATTCGCAGCTACGTCGAGGGCAAATTCTCGCGCATCAAGCGACACTTCGATCACGTCATCGATGTCAATGTCATGTTGACGGTCGACAAGCTGAGCCAGAAGGCCGAGGTCACCTGCCACGTCCGCGGCCAGGACATCTTCGTCGAGAGCGACGGCCAGGATCTCTACGCGGCGATCGACCTGCTGGTGGACAAGCTCGACCGCCGGATCATCAAGTACAAGGACCGCCTCCAGGCCCACCCTCACGACGCGCTCAAACGTCATCCTTCATCCAATTAGCCTCCAGTGGTGTAGAATTCGGCGTTTTTTCAGCGGCCGTCTGTGACCCCTGCACCCCGGGCCGCCGGCGTGCGCCGAGTTGCCTGAGTGCTCGATGAACCTCATTGCCAAACTCCTTCCCCCCTCGAACATCGTTCTGGGTCTGGACGTCACCAGCAAGAAGCGCCTGTTCGAGCAGGCGGGCCTGCTGTTCGAGAACAACCAGGGCGTGGCGAGGAGCCTGGTGTTCGACAGCCTGTTTGCGCGTGAGCGCCTCGGCTCGACCGGACTCGGCCAGGGCGTCGCCATCCCCCACGGAAGGATCAAGGGCCTGAAGGAGGCCGTCGGTGCGTTCGTGCGCCTGGCTCAAGCCGTGCCGTTCGACGCACCGGACGGCAAGCCGGTCAGCCTGGTGTTCGTTCTCCTGGTTCCGGAACAGGCGACCGACCGGCATTTGCAGATTCTTTCCGAGCTCGCCCAGATGTTCAGCGATCGCGAATTGCGGGAAAGGCTCGCCGGCGACCCCGATGCGAGTTCCCTGCACCAGCACATCACTACCTGGCAATCCCATGTTGCAGATCAGCGTCGCGCAGCTGTATGACGACAACCGCGGCAAGCTCCGGCTCACCCGGGTCGGCGGAGAGGCGGGAAGCAAGGCGCTCATCAAGCGCGACAGCGACGACGCGCCGGCCCTCGTAGGGCACCTCAACCTCATCCATCCCAACCGCGTACAGGTGCTCGGCAGCCATGAGGCCGCGCACCTCGCGTCCGTCGACGACGGCGCCCTGGCGCAAACGCTCGTCGACCTGTTCGCGGCGCAGCCGGCCGCGATCGTGCTCACGGACGGCATGCAGGCCGATGTACGGCTGCTCGATGCGGCGAGAACCGCCGGCACGGCGGTGTTCGCGTCGCCGCTGCCGGGCGCACAGGTCATCGACCGGCTGCGCACGTATCTCGGCAAGGCCCTCGCGGAAACCACCGAGCGCCACGGCGTGCTGATGGACGTGCTCGGGCTGGGGGTCCTCATAACGGGCGACTCCGGCGTGGGCAAAAGCGAACTCGCGCTCGAGCTGATCAGCCGCGGGCACGGTCTCGTCGCCGACGACGTGGTCGATATCTCGCGCATCGCGCTCACTGCGATCGAGGGCCGCTGCCCGCCTCTGCTGAAGGATTTCCTCGAGGTGCGGGGACTGGGCGTGCTCAACATCCGCACCATATTCGGCGAAACCGCCGTGCGGCCGAAGATGAACCTGAAGCTCGTCGTGCATCTGGAGCGGCCGGCTCATGCCGGAGTTTCGGAGACCGAGCGCCTGCCGCTGCACGAGCTGTCCGAGGACATCCTCGGCGTCACCGTCAAGAAGGTCGTCATTCCGGTCGCGGCGGGTCGCAATCTCGCGGTGCTCATCGAAGCGGCGGTGCGGAACTACATTCTGCAACTGCGCGGCATCCATTCGACCGCCGAGTTCGCGCAGCGGCAGCAGGCCGAGATGAAGAAACAGACGCCGTTGTGATGCGGCATGCTGCCCCGCCCGGTTTCCGATAAGGTATACCGATGCAACTGGTCCTCATCAGCGGCCTGTCCGGCTCCGGCAAGAGCATTGCCCTCAACGTGCTCGAGGACAGCGGCTATTACTGCGTCGACAACCTGCCGGCACAGCTGCTGGAGCAGTCGGTGGAGCTGCTGCGTCGCGCCGGCCATTCCCGCGTCGCGGTGAGCATCGACGCGCGCACCGGAGGATCGCTCGCGCTGCTGCCGGAATACATCGCCGCGCTCAAGCGCCAGGACGTGGATGTGCGACTGCTGTTTCTCGACGCCAAGAGCGATGCCCTGGTCAAACGCTTCGCCGAAACCCGCCGCCGCCATCCGCTCGCCACCGGCACGCTGACGCTCGAGGAGTGCCTCGCGCGCGAGCGCGAGCTGCTGTCCGGGGTGGGCGAAATCGGGCACCGCATCGACACCACCGATCTTCACCCGAACACGCTGCGCAAATGGATCAAGTCGCTGCTCGGGATCGAGGCCACTTCGACGACGCTTCTGTTCGAGTCATTCAGCTACAAGGACGGCGTGCCCGTCGACGCGGACCTCGTGTTCGACGTGCGTTGCCTGCCCAACCCGCATTACGATCCGCGCCTGCGGCCGCTCACCGGGCTCGATGCCGAGGTGGCGGCGTTCCTCGAAAGGGAGCCGCAGGTGGACGCCTTGCTCGCCGACATCCGGCGCTTCGTCGAGACCTGGCTGCCGGCCTACGGGCACGATCACCGCAGCTCGCTGACGGTCGCGGTCGGTTGCACCGGCGGCCGGCACCGCTCGGTGTATTTCGTCGAACGCCTCGGCGCGTATTTCCGCGCTCATTCGCGCGCAGGCGCTCAGGTGCTGGTGCGGCACCGGCATCTGGCGGCGTCTGCTTGAAAAAAAATCCGGTCATCGCCGTCGCCCTCACCGGCGCCTCCGGCATGCCTTACGGGCTGCGGCTGGTGGAATCCCTGCTGCGCGCGAAGGCGCGGGTGGTTCTGCTCTACTCGCAGGCGGCGCACCTGGTATCGAAGCAGGAGCTCGACCTCGTCCTGCCGCCACGCGCCGCCGACGCCGAGCGCTTTTTCTCCGAGCGCTTTTCGGCCAAGCGCGGGCAACTGCGCGTAGTCGGCCGCGAGGACTGGTTCGCGCCGGTCGCCTCGGGCTCCAATCCTGCCGACGCCATGGTCGTCTGTCCCTGCACCATGGGCACGCTCGCCGCCGTAGCGGCGGGGCTTTCGGACAACCTCATCGAACGCGCCGCCGACGTCATGCTGAAAGAAGGCCGCAAGCTGATCCTGGTGCCGCGCGAGACGCCGTTCTCGGTACTGCACCTGGAAAACATGCTCAAGCTCGCCCGTGCAGGCGCGGTCATCCTCCCTGCCAACCCGGCTTTTTATCATCGCCCGAAACGCGTCGAAGACCTCGTGGACTTCATCGTCGCGCGGGTGCTCGACCATCTCGGCGTCGCGCACGATCTGATGCTGCGCTGGGGCGAGCGCCGTCAGCGCAAGCACCAGCGATGAGCCGGCTCAGCGTTCCGATTTTTCCGCTCAACACGGTGCTGTTCCCGGGCGGACTGCTGCCCTTGCGGGTGTTCGAAGCGCGCTACATGGACATGACCCGCGAATGCCTGAAGCACGACAAGCCGTTCGGCGTGTGCCTCATCCAGGAAGGCAAGGAAGTCGGCGACCCCGCCGTCCCGCAAGCCGTCGGGTGCCTGGCGACAATCACCGAGTGGGACATGCAGCAGCCCGGCGTGCTCAACCTGAAGACCCGCGGCGGCCAGCGCTTTCGCATCCTCGGGCGCGAGACGAACACGCAGGGACTGATCTCCGCCGACATCGAGATGATCCCGCCGGACGAAAGCGTCGCCGTGCCGGAGGAATTCGCGGTGTGCGCGCAGTTGCTCCAACTGGTCGTCGCCGATTAGGGCAGGTCGATTTTCGCCGAGCCGCACGCCTTCGGCGACGCCGCCTGGGTCGGCTACCGCCTGACCGATATCCTGCCGGTGCCGCTGATCGCCAAGCAAAAATTGCTCGAGCTCACCGACAGCCTGGGGCGGCTGTCGGTGCTGCAGCGTTTTCTCGAACAGCGCGGTTTGGCGCGCTAATCCCCTTGTCAAAGAGGGGGCAGGCAGAGCAGCGCGGCGAGCAGCTTGCGCACCGGGGCCGGCACCGCAGCGCCGGCGGCTTCGTCGGGCGACAACCAGATGAGCCCGGGCTCCGCCGCGCCTTGCGAACTTCCAGCCACCCGACAGACCATCGGCGTGATATTGAGCTTGAAGTGGGTAAAGCCGTGCTGCAGGACCGGTAGTTGCCTTGCGCTGGAAAGCCTTGCGCCGAAACGCCGCGCGCAGTACCGGTGCGGATTCTCACCTGCGGGCATCTCCGGCAGGCACCACAATCCGCCCCAGATGCCGGCGGGCGGGCGCTTCTCCAGCAGCACCTCGCCCTGGCGCAGCAACAACAGCATCGCAGTGCCTTTCACCGGCACGGTTCTGCGCAAGCGCGGTTGCGGGTAAGCGGCGATCTGGCCTCGCGCTCGCGCGAGACAGCTCGTCCTCACCGGGCAGCGCTCGCAGTCGGGCCGTGTGCGCGCGCACACCGTCGCACCGAGATCCATGAGCGCCTGGATATAGGACTCGACCGCTTTGCGCGGCAGCAGCGACTCCGCCAGCTCCCACAAGCGATTCTCGGCGCGCTTGTCGCCGGGGTAGCCGCGCACGGCAAAATGCCGCGCCAGCACCCGCTTGACGTTGCCGTCGAGAATCGCCTCGCGCGCACCGAAGGCAAACACGGCGATCGCAGCCGCCGTCGAGCGGCCGACTCCCGGCAACGATTCGAGTTCAGCGCGCGTTCGCGGAAAGCGGCCGCCGTGCCGGGTCATCACCGCCATCGCCGCCGCGTGCAGGTTGCGCGCGCGCGAGTAGTAACCCAGCCCGCTCCACAGCGTGAGCACATCGTCGATCGAGGCGCGCGCGAGCGCTGCCACGTCGGGGAAGCGCGCGAGAAAACGTTCGTAATAAGGGATGACCGTCGCGACCTGCGTCTGCTGCAGCATGATCTCCGACAGCCAGATGCGGCAAGGATCGCGCGTGCCCTGCCAGGGCAGGCCGTGGCGGCCGTGCTTCGATTGCCAGCGGATGAGCCGACGCGCGAAATCGCTCACGTACGAAACCGGTCGCGGGTGCTACTCGTTGGCGACGCCGAAGGGCACGTGCCCGGTGGCGACGTACTGCCGCGCCGATTCGCAATGACCCCGCTGATCGTCGAAGAAAATGTCCGCGCCGAAAGCCTTGAGGAACCGCCCCTTGTCCAGGCCGCCGAGAAACAGCGCCTCGTCGATGCGGATGTTCCAGGCGCGCAGCGTCCTCACCACGCGCTCGTGCGCCGGGGCGCTGCGCGCCGTTACCAGCGCCGTGCGGATCGGCGCGCGGTCCGCGGGACACTCCGACTGGATGCGGTGCAGCGCCGCGAGAAAATTCTTGAACGGACCGCCCGACAGCGGCTCCTTCGCCGCGGTGACTTCGGCGGTAGTGAACGCGTCCAGCCCGTCGCGCTTGTACACGCGCTCGGCCTCGTCGGAAAACAGCACCGCGTCGCCGTCGAAAGCAATGCGCAGCTCATCGGTCGCCTGGATGTTCTGCCCCACGTTCGAAGGCAGGATGGTGGCCGCGGCGTGGCCCGCGTCGAGCGCCTTGCGCACGTCGTCGGGATTCGCCGACAGGAACAGGTGCGCGTCGAACGCCGGCACGTACGGATAGGTGCTTTCCCCGCCGGTGAAGGCCGCGCGCGAGATGTCGAGCTGGTGGTACTCGATCGAATTCATGATGCGAAGCCCCGTGTCCGCGGTGTTGCGCGAAAGCAGGATCACCTCGACACGGGGTTGTGCGGGCGCGAGGGTGTTCAGCGCGAGCAGCTTCTTGACCAGGGCGAACGCGATACCCGGGGCGAGGATCTCGGTCTCGTGCTGGAGCTGATAGGCGTAATAGGCTTCCACGCCCTGCTCCTCGAACACGCGGTTCGATTCCTCGAGGTCGAACAACGCCCGGGAGGAGATGGCGACGACCAACTTACCGTCAAATGACGCAGGCATGGAGTGGATTGAGGGCGGAGCCCGTTACCGGAACGCCCGGGTATGTTACAGCGTGCGACGGGAACCTGTCAGGATTGAAGCGGCGCCTGCCGCCGCGACCCGTCCGCCCCTCCGCGGCGCCCGCATGGCGCGCCTTCCAGCCGATTCCCGTTTAACCTGCAACCGGACGCAATAGGCTCTACAATTCACTCAACTTCGGCAACGGCTCGACACCGGCCCCTCCCGCCGGCCACCCACGCCGGACCAAGCGAGGAGCGATGCGAGGAACATTTATGGGCATTGATACCGTTCTGGCGAAAACCCTGCTGCTTCCCGCGATCAATGTCTTCCTGGTCATCGGCTGCATCATGGCGATTGTCGTGGGACTTGCCTTGCTGGTTCGCGGGACTGCGGTGTTGACGTATTTCAGCAACCTGAATCGCTGGATATCCACCGAAGAAGTCTTCGAAAAGCTCGATAGACAGCTGGACATCGACAAGGCGCTGCATCGGAATCGACGCCTCGTGGGCGCGGTAATCATTCTGGGCGCGGCGGGAGCCATGGCGTTGTTGCTCTCACAGTTCAACCTCCAGGCGATTGTTGTTGCATTCAAGGGACGCATTTCGCCCTTGGATATTGCGTGGATCGCCAGCAGCGCGCGTTGGCTCTTGATCCTCGGCAACGTGGCGGCTTTGCTTGCCGGGATCTTGCTCCTGCTCCGTCCACAGGCAGTGCAGGCGTTCGAGACCTGGATGAACCGCTGGTACTCGGGAAAACCGGTCGTCAAGAATCTCGATACACTGAATTTCCTGGCCGACCGCTGGGTCGAAGCGCACCCCAGGATTGCAGGTGTCTTCTTTCTGGTGCTGGGCGTGTCTTTGGCGATCATCCTCGGCGCGGCGTCGCTGGGTCGAGTTTGACGAAGCCGGGGTTATCGGGTGAGCGCCTCAAAGGCGCCTTAGGCCATCAGCCGCCTGAACCAGCCGGATGCCCGGGCGCACCCGCTAGAGCGGCGAAAACGACGTCGATTTCAGGATGCGGTTCTCCTGGTGCTGGTGGGCACCCATTTCCGCGCTTTTCTTCAGATACTCCTGGAATGCGGGATCGTTCATCAGGGCGTTGCGCCTTTTCTCGCGGTCGGCCTGGCTTGCATAGCTCCAGATGTGCACCACCTGGTTGAGCGGCCCCACTTCGGTGGTGGCGTAGAGGACCGGCTCGCCGCAGTGTTTCACCTGCGTCGGATGACCGTACTCCTCGTACATCTTCAGCCAGGCGGCGGCCTTGCCGGCGTGCAGCGTGTAGATGCGCAAATCAAAAATCATTTTGCTCCTCCGGAAAAAATCCTTCTGGAATCACTCGAATCGCGTGCCAATCTACCGCGAGCGCGAATGAAACGCAAAACAGTCAACGGGCTTTCGGCGGCGGGACCGCGGCGGTACGCGTAAAATGCCGGTATGGATTCGGTAGCGTTTTTCCCCGGAGGATGCTGCGTATGACCGCCCCGGTTCCGCGCGCGTGCGTGATGGGCCATCCTGTCGCCCACTCGCGTTCGCCCATGATCCATGGATATTGGCTCGCGACCCTGGGCATTCTCGGCGCCTACGATCTCAAGGATGTGACGCCGGAGGCTTTCGCCGACTTCTTCACCCACCTGTCCGCCAACGGCTATGTCGGCGGCAACGTGACCGTGCCTCACAAGGAGGCCGCCTACCGGCTGGTCGATCGTCGGGATGAAGCGGCTGAAGCCATCGGCGCGGTCAACACGGTCTGGATCGAGAACGGCAAGCTGATCGGCGGCAATTCGGACATTCACGGATTTATCGGCAACCTCGATGATCGCGCTCCCGGCTGGGACGTGCCGGACTGTCGCGCCGTCGTGCTGGGGGCCGGCGGCGCGGCTCGCGCCGCCGCCTACGCGCTGCTCAAGCGCGGTGTCGAGGTTTCTCTGGTCAACCGGACTCCGGCGCGCGCCCGGGAGCTTGCGGCCCACTTCGGTCCCGGGGTTCGGGCCGACGGAATCGAGGAGCTTGCGCGACTGCTGTCCGCGGCGGATCTGCTGGTCAACTGCACATCGTGCGGAATGGTCGGAAAGCCGCCGCTCGAAATCGACCTCGGGCCGCTGAAGCGCGGCGCCGTGGTCTACGATGTCGTCTATGTCCCCCTCGAGACCGATCTTCTCCTGGCCGCGCGAAACCGCGGCCATCGCACCGTCGACGGCTTGGGCATGCTGCTGCAGCAGGCGGGTTTCGGCTTCCAGAAATGGTTCGGCGCCGCGCCGAAAGTGACCGCGGAATTGAGGGCGCTGGTCGAAGCGGACATACGTGCAAAAAGTGGTGTCAAGACACCGAAATAATCAATTCACAGGGAGAGCACGCCATGAAATTCCGCATCGCAACGGCCGCAGTCCTGGTGCTGGCCCCGGCAATATTGCTGGGCGTGGCATCGGCGCAGGCGCAGCAGACGGTCAACATGCCCGACGTCATCGAGCTGTCCGGCCCCGGCGCCGTTTCCGGGACCAACTGGAGGGACGGGGTCACGCTCGCCGTGGATGAGATCAATGCCAAGGGCGGCATTCTCGGCCGCAGGATCGTGACCACGCACTCGGACACGCAGAGCAACCCGGGCATATCCCGGGCCCAGGTGCAGAAGGCGCTCGATGGCGATCCTTACGTGATCCTCGGGCCGATCTTCTCGGGCTCGGTGAAGGTCAACATGATCCTCGCGCAGCAGGCCGAAGTGCCGCAGTTCACCGGGGCGGAAGCGGCCGATATCACGCAGGCCGGCAACCCGTATATTTTTCGCACCTCGTTCGGGCAGCAGGCGAGCATGCCCAAGATCGCGAACTACATCCGCGACGGGGTGAAGGCGAAGAGCGTCGCGCTGGTGTGGGTCAACAACGATTTCGGCAAAGGCGGCCGCGACAGTTTCGCCCGGGAAATGGCCGCGCGCGGCATCAGGGTCAGCGCCGATATCCCCACGGAGTCCGGACAGGTGGATTTTGCGGCGGACGTCGTCAAGGTGAAAAGCGCGAACGCCGACGCCGTCTTCGTCTATACCAACGAGGAAGAAAGCGCCCGTTTCCTGCGCGAAGCGCGCAAGCAGGGAGTCCGCGCGCCGCTGATCGGCGAGACGACGCTGCTCAACCAGAAGGTCATCGAGCTCGCGGGCGATGCCGCCAACGGCGTGCGCGGGCATGTCGGGCTGTCCGCGGACGTTCCCATACCCGCGATCCAGGAGTTCAAGAACAAATTCGTCAGGCGCTTCAACTACAATCCGGACCACAACGCGATCAAGGGCTATACGGCGGTCCATGCAATCAGGTACGTCACCGAAAAGATCGGCAAGTTCGACCGCAAACTCCTGGCGCAGACGATGCATGGCCTGACCATCACGCCGCAGATGGAGCCGGGAATCCTGATCGAAACGACCTGGGACGACAAGGGCGACATCGACCGCATCAGCTTCCTCGCCGAGGTCGTCGACGGCAAGCAGAAGATCATCCAGACCCTGCCCAAGCTCGGCAAGTGAACTGATTCCATCCGGGTCCGCCGCGCGGCCGGCACCTTGCGCGCCGGCTCCTTCTGCGGGCTGCTTCGAATGACGGATCTCGTCCAGCTTCTCGTCGCCGGCCTGGCGACCGGGGCGATCTACGCGTTGGTGGCGGTCGGCTTCACGCTCCTGTGGCAGACGTCGCAGACGATCAACTTCGCCCAGGGCGAATTCGTCATGGTCCCCGCGTTCTTCGTTCTCGCGGCCATGAAGTTCTGGGGGATGTCGTTTCCGGTCGCGGCCCTGCTGGGCCTCGCGGCCTCCCTGCTGGTCCTGGGAGTCCTCTTCAAGAAGCTGCTCGTCGATCCGATGATCCGGCACGGCGTCCTGCCCCTGGTGATCTCGACCATCGCGCTGGCGCTGTTCCTGAAGGAGGGCGTGAAGGAGTTCTACGGCGCCGAGGCGCAGCCGTTCCCGGCCCTCTGGGCGACGACGAATGTCACCATCGCCGGCGCGGCCGTTGCGCTGCAAAACCTGGTCATCATCGGCGTGGTGATCGTCACCATCGCCGCGTTGCAGTGGTTTCTTGCCGGGACGCGCACCGGCCGCTGCATGCAGGCGAGCGCGCAGAATCCGGTGCTGGCGCGCATTCTCGGCGTCCGCGTCGAGCGCATGATCCTCTACACCTTTCTCATCAATGCCGGGCTGGTCGCGCTCGCCTCGGTGCTGATCAGCCCGATCTATCTCGCCAAATTCTCCAACGGAGAAACGCTGGGCCTCGTGGCCTTCATTGCGGCGATCGTCGGCGGCTTCAACCAGGTGCGCGGCGCCGTCGCCGGCGGGCTGCTGATCGGCGTCCTCGATAATCTCGCTGCCGCCTATGTGTCGGCGCAATATCGCGGCGCCATACCGCTGTTTCTTCTCATCGCCGTCATTCTGTTCCGGCCGCAGGGGCTGCTCGGACGCGCGGAGGAGCGCAGCGTATGACCCGCGCCCGCGACACCTTCCGCGCCATGGCCGCCCTGGTTGCGTGCTCGGTCCTGGTCGCTGCGCCCTTCGGCCTGAAGCCCTATGGCATCTACCTTCTGAGCCTCTGGGCGGTAATGACGATCGCCGCGATGGGCCTCAATCTGACGCTCGGCTATGCGGGCCAGATTTCGCTGGCGCAGGCCGCCTTCGTCGGTATCGGCGCCTATACCGCCGCCATCCTGACGACGCAGGGGTGGCCGTTCGCGGTCGCCTTCCTCCTGTCGGTGGCCCTGTGCTTCGCCATCGGCTGGCTCCTCGGCTACCCGGCGTTGCGCGTGCAGCATCATTACCTCGCTTTCGTCACGCTCGCCTTCACCACGCTGGTCTTCCTCGTCCTGCGCAACGAAGAGTGGCTCACCCGCGGCATCTACGGCATCTCCGGCATTCCACGACCGAACGTTCTCGGCTGGTCGACCGGCGCGCCGCGCGACTATTACTTCTTCTGCCTGGGCGCGCTCGGCCTGGTGACGCTGGCAACGTGGGGGCTCGTCCGCTCCCCGTGGGGAAGGGCGTTCATGGCGCTGCGCGAGAACCCGATCCGCGCCGCATCGCTGGGCGTCGATACGCGGCGCTATACCTTGATGGCCTTCGCGATCGGCTCGGCCCTGGGCGGGATTGCGGGCGCGCTCTACGCGCCGCTGGTGCAGTTCATCGATCCGACGCCGTTCGCGCTCGGGCTGTCGTTGAACCTGCTGCTGATGGTGATTGTCGGCGGCTCGGGATTTTTCTTCGGACCGTTCCTCGGCGCGCTCGTGTCCGTGCTTCTGCCGGAATGGCTGCGTTTCACCGCAGGGCTCTATCTCCTCATCTATGCGACGTTCGTCATGGCGCTGATGGCGTTCTGTCCGTCGGGACTCCTCGGACTCGCCGAACGCTTCCTCAGGCCCGCCGCGAAAACCGACGACACGCCTGCGGCCGCCATGCGCGGCAAGGAAGCCGCGCGATGAGCGCCGTTCTCGAAGTCCGCGACCTGAGAAAGAGCTTCGGCGGCATCAGCGCCGTGGGCGGCGTGTCGTTCGAGGTGCGCGCAGGCGAGATCCTCGGGATCATCGGGCCCAACGGCTCCGGCAAATCGACGCTTTTCAACTGCATCCTCGGCCAGCTCCGGCCCACCTCCGGCGAGGTGCGCGTCGACGGCAAGCCGATCACGGGAATGCGTCCCTGCGATCTCAACCGCCTCGGCGTCAGCCGCACATTCCAGCTGCTGCAGGTGTTCCCGCAACTCTCGGTTCGGGAGAATCTCATCCTGGCGGGGCAGGAACATCAGGGCTCGATGTGGTCGCGGCTCCTGGGACGCCGGGACGCCGGGCTCACCGCCGCGGCAAACCGGATGATCGATTTCTTCCGGCTCGCGCCGGTCGCGGACGAAAAAGCCGGCAGATTGAGCTACGGCCAGCAAAAACTGCTCGACGCCGCGATGGCGTTCATGGCCGGGCCGCGTCTGGTGCTGCTCGACGAGCCCGCCGGAGGCGTCAACCCGACGATGCTCGCCGATCTGCGCGAGCGCCTCAGGACGATCAACGACAGGGAGAAGGCGACCTTCGTCGTCATCGAGCACAACATGGAATTCGTCATGTCGCTGTGCACCCGCATCCTGGTGCTCGCCGAGGGCCGCATGATCGCGCAGGGTGCGCCCGAAGCGGTGCGTCGCGACCCCAAAGTGATCGAAGCCTACTTTGGAAACTGAGTTGGACGCCGACCCGATCCTGATAGTCGATGACGTCGTCTCCGGCTACGGCAAGATGACCGTCCTCAAAGGGACGAGCTTCAAGGTCGCGCGCGGCGCCATCACCACCATCATCGGACCGAACGGGGCCGGCAAGTCGACCGTGTTCAAGACCGTGTTCGGGCTCCTCGCCGCGCAGAGCGGCCGGATCGTCTTCGACGGGCAGGAGACGACGAACTTCAATCCGCGCCGGCTGCTCGAGCTGGGCATGTGCTACGTGCCGCAGGGGCGGAACATTTTTCCGCAGCTGAGCGTGCGGAACAATCTCGAACTGGGCGGCGTGGCGGCGGGCGCGAGCGTCGATCTTTCGCGCCGCGTGGAGGCGGCGATGGAACACTTTCCGATACTGCGCCAGAAAGCCGGCGCCCAGGCCTCGACGCTTTCGGGCGGCCAGCAGAAGCTCCTCGAAATCGCCCGCGGCCTGCTGCTCGATCCCAAGCTGATGCTGATCGACGAGCCCTCGATCGGCCTGTCGCCGCTGATGGTGCGGGAGACGTTCCGCATCCTCGCCGGGCTGCGCGCCAAAGGCGTGTCGATCCTGATGGTCGAGCAGAACGCGAAAAGCGCGCTCGAACTCTCGGACTTCGGCATCGTCCTCGAGCTGGGCCGGACCCGCATCGAGGACAAGGCCGGCGCAATCCTCGCCGATCCCCGCATCGGGCAGCTTTTCCTCGGCGGCTCGATGGCGGCCGATGCGGCCTGAGGAACGGCCTCTGGAGCGGGTGAAGGGAATCGAACCCTCGTATGCAGCTTGGGAAGCTGCCGTTCTACCATTGAACTACACCCGCCTTCCGGCTGATTTTAACGGCGGAATGGCTTTCATGCCAAACGTCACGGTCCCGGCAGTGGGGACGATACAAGGGCGGCTCGACGGCGTGGCTGCGTTCAACGGTATCGTGGCGAACGCGTATGGTCATTACGGTCTGGTGGAATAACATCGAGGTCAACAGGTATCGTTGAGAATGCTGGTCAAGCAATATCAAACGGAATGGCCGACCGTTCTTTTTTGAGTGGCACACTCCCAGCATCCCTGCAATGGCCTAATTCCGGGACGGCAAGCTGCGCCGTGCCACCACGCCCGTTATCCACTTCACCGAGTTCCGGGCGCGCTCGGCGACCATGGGCAGCGGCAGATTGCGGTAATCGTCGCTGAATACCTCGAAACTGTAGTCTCCGCGATAACCCATTGCGTCGACCCGACGCACCAGCTCACGCAGTTCCGCGCTGTGCACGCCTTCCCCTGGAAAGACCCGATAATGGCGGGCGGTGTCGATGCGGTCCTCGGGCGACCCGGTCTCCTGCCACAGAAAATCGGATAGCTGCACCAGGAAAATCTTCTCCGGGTCGATAGAGTCAAGCCCCTCGAGTTCGGACTTGTTCGCCAGCATGTGAAAGGAATCCAGGCACAGACCAAGATTGGCCCGGTCGGCCTGCTGGACGATGTCCCAGGCTTGCGGGAACTCGTTCACGTAACGGCCCCAGGAAAGCGCCTCGTAGGCGATGCGGATGCCATGGGGAACGGCCAGCATGGCGAGTTTGCGCAGGTCCTTTACCAGCAGTTCCGCATCGCCTTTCGCGTGGGCGGAGGTGGAGGAGCAGGCAAGTAAAACATCGGCACCCAGAGCGCGACACATCTGGATCATGGCTTTGGCCATGTCCACCTTGTGGGCGTGCAGATGGCCCGACAGCCCCTCGAAGTCGCGCAGCACCTGAAAGCCGGTCACGCGCAACCCGCTGGCGCGGACCGCTGCGATGGCCGCGCTTTCTCCGTCGGGATGTCCGACGATGTCGCCGGCGTTCAGCATGATCTGCGTGAAACCGCCGCCTCGCACCGCGCGCAGCTTGGCCTCCAGCGGGCCGGCCAGCGTGATGGTGTCCATACCGAAGTGGTCGAGGTTCACGGCTGCAAATGACTGACGACCAATTCGAACGTGACGCCGCCCAGGTAAACCTGGGTCAGGGCTCCCTTGTCGCTGGGTTGTATCGGTCCCCGGTCGATGAAGACAATGCCGCGCTCCTTCAGCGCGCGCGTCGCGGCGGGGACGTCGGGCGCGCCCAATCCCGCTCGCACCAGCCCCTCGTTCCAATGGATGTCCTCCGCGCCGGGCGGCGGTTCGACCAGTTGCAGGTAGAAACTGTGGCAGGGGCTTTCCAGCAGAGTGCCCTTGGGCAGCACGCCGAAATACTGTCCTTCGGGCAGCTCGGTGAAGCCGAACAGGTTTTCGTAAAAATTCAGCCAGTCGTTGGTGCGGTCGCTGCCAATGGCTTGCACGATGCCGAACCAGTGCAGGCCGGCCACCGCCGGCGGCTTCTGGAGCGCGCCGGGAATGGGAACGAAGTCCACGTCGTAGATGGAAAAATCGCGATAGCGATCGACAAAATGAATCAGGCTGTCGCCCACGCCGTGAATGCCGGGAATGGTGAGTTCCATGGCGGCGGCGCGGGTGGGCATTTCCCATGCGCCGAGGTCCAGCGCCCGCTTGTGCGCGTAGGCAGCGTCGCGGACGCGAAAGGCCACGGCCGCCAGCGTGGGCGAACTGCCCGGCGCGGCAAGGCCGGGAAGCGCGTCGGGATGGGCGTTCACGATCAGGTTCATGGCGCCCTGGCGATACAGCGTCACCTCGCGGGAGCGGTGACGGGCCACTGCATGAAAACCCATTTTTTCCAGCAGCGCCCCGAACTCCTGGGGCTTGGAGGTGGCGTACTCGACGAACTCGATGCCATCCATGCCAAGCGGATTGGACGGTTCGGGGTTTCGCTCATCAGCGGACATCGTGACCTCCGGTTTTTTGCTTCGCGGCAATCCTGCCTCTGGCCTGCGCGCGTGAAAATTGACGAAGCCGTTAATATAAACTTACAATTTTGTTAATTCAAGGGACGCCTTGCGATGAAACTGCAGACGAGGGAGGAGGGTGCTTTTCGCGCGCGCCGGGCGCCGGCGTCCGCGCACACGGCCGCCATGCGCAAGCCAAAGGACCCGGTCGCCAACCGGGCGAGCATCGTGCGCGCGGCCATCGACGAGTTCGCATCGCGGGGATTCAAGGGCGCCAGCATGGACGCCATCGCGGCGAGGACACGCACCACCCGCGCCATGATCAACTACTACTTCGGCAGCAAGGAAAAAATCTATATCGCCGTGCTTGAACACGTGTACGCGCAGATCCGCCAGGCCGAAAGCCTGCTCGATCTCGAACACCTGCCGCCCGCCGACGCGATCCGCCGCATCGTGCAGTTCACCTTCGACTACTACCTCGCCAATCAGGGTTTCGTGCGGCTCGTCGTGGCCGAGAATCAGGCGCAGGGCCGCCATCTGAAAAAATCCAGCGCCATGCGGTCTCTCAACCGGCCCATCATCGAAACGCTGGCGCGGGTTATCGAGCGCGGCCAGGCCGAGGGCGAGTTCCGCGCCGGCGTGGATCCCATCGAAGTGCACATGACCATGGTTGCGCTCGGCATGTTCAACGTCACCAACCAGTACACCTTCGGCGCGATTTTCCAGCGCGGCATGGGCAACCGTGGCGACGTGGCGCACCGCCGCCAAATGGTCGTTGACGTGGTGCTCGCCTATCTCCTGCGTGGAAAGCCGGCCGGCGCTAAGCGGAAGGCGAAATGAAGCGCGCCATCGACGGATTTTTCCGGCTCATCGAGATGCTCATGGCCGCGTTCCTGGCGCTTATGGTGGTCATGGTGTTCGGCAACGTTGTGCTGCGCTACGGCTTTAACTCCGGCATTGTCGCTTCCGATGAAGTGTCGCGCTGGTTGTTTCTGTGGGTGACCTTTCTCGGCGCGGTGATCGCGCTGAGGGAGCACACCCATCTGGGAACGGACTTCCTGATTTCGCGCCTGCCCGCGGCGGGAAAGAAAGTCTGTCTGGTACTGGGCCATCTGCTCATGCTCTACGTTACCTGGCTGGTGTTCTCCGGCGCGCTGACGCAGGTGCGCATCAATCTGCACGTTGAGGCTCCGGTGACGGGCGCCTCGATGGCTTTGGTCTATGGCACGGGCGTGGTGTTTGCCGTGATCGCGGCGCTGCTGCTGCTGGGCGATCTGTGGCGGCTGCTGACCGGACAACTCGCGGAGGCCGACTTGGTCATGATCAAGGAGACGGAGGAGAAAGACGAGATCGACGCGCTGCAGGCTACGCTGGAGGCGGAGAAGGCCGGCGCAGATAAATCCCCGCGCCGCCGAGGCGCGCCATGACCATTGCGGTCTTTCTCGGCTCGCTGCTCGGCGCCATGGCGCTCGGCATTCCCATCGCCTACGCCCTGCTGGTCAGCGGCATGGCGCTGATGTGGCAATTGCACCTGTTCGATCCGCAGATCCTGGCGCAGAACCTCATCGAAGGCGCGAACAGCTTTCCGCTGCTGGCGGTGCCTTTCTTCCTGCTGGCGGGCGAGATCATGAATGTCGGCGGACTGTCGCGGCGCATCGTCAACCTGGCGCTGGCGGTGATCGGGCATGTCAGGGGCGGTCTGGGCTATGTGACCATCATCGCGGCCTGCCTGCTCGCCTCCCTGTCAGGTTCGGCGGTAGCTGACGCCGCAGCGCTCACCGCACTGTTGCTGCCGATGATGGTCAATGCCGGGCATGGAAGGGCGCGCTCCGCGGGCCTGATCGCCGCCGGTGGCATCATCGCCCCCATCATCCCGCCTTCCATCGGCTTCGTGATTTTCGGCGTCGCCGCCAACGTATCCATCACCCGGCTGTTCCTGGCGGGCATCGTGCCGGGCCTTTTGATCGGCGCATCCTTGTGGGCCACTTGGTGGTGGCTTGGCCGCAAGGAGCAACACCCGCTGCCTCCGCGCAAATCGCCGGCGGAAATAGGGCGCGCGTTGCGCGAATCGACCTGGGCGCTGGTGCTGCCGCTTATCATCCTGGTCGGGCTGCGCTTCGGGGTATTCACTCCGACCGAGGCGGCGGTCGTGGCGGCGGTGTACGCGCTGTTCGTCGCCACCGTGGTCTACCGGGAGTTGAAGTTCTCGCAGATATTGGGCGTCTTCGTCGGCGCCGCGAAAACCACCGCGGTCATCATGTTCCTGGTCGCCGCGGCGATGGTTACCTCCTGGCTCATCACCGTCGCCAGGATACCGGATGAAATGATCAGCTTGCTCGAACCCTTCATGGGCAATCAACTCCTGCTGATGATCGCCATCATGGTGCTGGTCATGGCGGTGGGTACGGCCATGGACATGACGCCTACCATTCTCATCATGACCCCCGTGCTGATGCCGGTGGTCAAGGCCGCCGGCATCGACCCGGTGTATTTCGGAGTGCTGTTCATCATCAACAATGCCATCGGCCTGATAACGCCCCCAGTCGGTACGGTGCTCAACACCGTGGCCGGCGTGGGCCGTATCAAGATGGACGAAGTCACACGGGGAATGCTGCCTTTCATGTGGGCCGAATTCGCAATGATGTTTCTGATGGTGCTGTTTCCGCCGCTTGTCACCGTACCCGCAAGATGGTTCACCAATTAATTAAAGAAGGAAAGTCGATGAAACCGCTCAAAGCCCTGCTGTTGATTTTTGCGCTCATGTTTGCGTCCAGCATCCTGGCCCAGGAGAGAACGTTCAAGTTCGCCACTCAGAACCCCAAGGGCCATCCGCTGGTCACGGGTATGGAAAAGTTCGCCGAGATCGTGGCCGCCAAGAGCGGCGGAAAAATGAAAGTCGATCTGTTTCCCGGCGGCGTGCTGGGCAGCGACCAGGCGAATGTGTCCGCCTTGCAAGGGGGCACGCTCGACATGGTGGTGCTGAATTCCGGCATCCTCGCATCCCAGGTCAAGCAGTTCGGTATCTACGACTTCCCCTTCATGTTCGCCAACCCGAGAGAGGCCGACACGGTGGTGGATGGGCCGTTTGGCAAGAAGCTTCATCAGATGCTGGAGGAGAAGGGTATCGTCGGGCTCGCATACTGGGAACTGGGCTTTCGCAACATCACCAACAGCAAGCGCCCAATCACCAAGGTCGAGGACATCGCCGGTCTGAAGTTGCGGGTGATTCCCAATGCGATCAACATCGACTGGGTGAAGGCGCTCGACGCCAACCCGACGCCGCTGCCTTTCCCCGAGCTGTATGCGGCGCTGGACCAGAAGGCCATCGACGGCGAGGAAAACCCCAATTCCGTTATCCTCGCGAACAAGTTTTACGAAGTGCAAAAGTACGTGGCCCTCACCAATCATCAATACAACCCGCAGTCCCTTATTTTCAGCAGGAAGGTATGGGACACGCTCAGCGGCGACGAGCGCAAAATCCTCGGCGATGCCGCGGTCGAGGCCGGTAAATTCCAGCGCCAGGTGTCGCGCAGCGCGGCTAGCGCAGCCCTGGAAAACCTGAAAAAAAACGGCATGCAGGTGACGGAATTGTCGCCCGCGGAGATCAACAAGTTCCGCGACAAGATGAAACCCGTGATCGCCAAGAATGCCTCGATCGTTGGGGAGGACACGGTCAGGGACATCCAGGTCGAACTGGCCAAGATCCGCAAGTGACGGCGCGGCCCTCCTTTCTTTGCGGTCTGATCGGGGCGGGCATCCAGGGTTCATCCTCGCCCGCCCTGCATGAAGAAGAAGGAGAGCGCCTTGGTCTGCGTCTTATCTATCGCAGGATCGATCTCGATGAGCTGAAGCTCGGGCCCGAGGCCCTGTCCGAGTTGCTGATCGCCGCAGAGCACATGGGTTTCGCGGGACTCAACATCACCTACCCCTGCAAACAACTCGTCATTCCCCTGCTCGACGAACTGTCCGAGGAGGCGCGTGCGGTGGGCGCCGTGAACACCGTGGTCTTGAAGGGCGGCCGGCGCATTGGCCACAACACCGATCTGGCGGGCTTCGCCGCGGGCTTTCGCCGCGCCTTGCCGGGCGCGAAGCTGGAGCGTGTCGTGCTGCTGGGCGCGGGGGGCGCGGGCGCGGCAGTGGCGAGCGCCGCGCTGCGGCTGGGCGTGAAACAGCTCGCCATTTTTGATCTCGATCCTTCCCGATCAGAGGAACTGGCGGGCCGGCTGGGTTGCAACGCGCTGCCCGGCACCGATCTCGCGGCCGCCATGGCCTCGGCCGACGGCCTTATTCATTGCACGCCCACCGGGATGGACAAGCATCCCGGGCTGCCACTGCCGGCGGACTTCATCCAGTCCTCGCACTGGGTATCCGAGATCGTGTACTTCCCGCTGGAGACAGAACTGCTGCGCGTGGCGCGTGCCAAGGGCTGCCGCACCGCAGATGGCAGCGGCATGGTGGTTTTCCAAGCCGCAGACGCTTTTCGGCTCTTTACCGGATTGGAACCGGATGCGGAACGCATGCTGCGGCATTTCTGGTCAATTTGTGCGGGAACAGCGACTTGAATCAATGATTCGAATCGCCGAGGTCAACCTCAGCCTTATCGCCAGTGGCGAAAGCGCGGGCGATGAGATCGACCTTCTGGTCGTTGATCTCGGAGATGAAATCGTGCGCTCCTTCGACAGTCAGCTCGGGAAGATGTGGCCTGCTCTCCGCCGTGACCGTCCCGCGCGCCTTGTTGAAGTACTCGATGGACATCTTCGTCACGATGCCGCGATAGCCGGGGCAGCGGCGTTGCGTACGGATAGGAAAATCAACCCCACTCATTTTCTGTCCTTTGGCAGTAACGGCATTCTTGTCCTAGGTCCGCTGGAGCCCCACGCGCTTTTCGAATAACCAAGTAGACACCAACCGGCAAACCATACGAGCGCGCACGCAATCAGCGCGATTGCCAATGTTTTAGTGCTCATTGGCCGATTTTCGGGGAGAAATATCTGTTCATCTGCCCCTTCGCATCCCATGCATTTGTGCGAATGCCGGGAACAACAGGCGGAGAATCCTGCATGCCACAGTAGGTGAAAACTCCGCACCGTAATGACCGCTTTGGGTCGAAAGCGGCCGTTGAATCTTCTCAATATCAGCGGATCGACAACTCCTGCACAGGTGACGTGAGTCCCACCGAATCAGTCTCGTGCACATTGATCTGCTCACTCACGCGATTTTTCAGCCTGGTGCTGGACTGGTAGCGCCCAATCCAGCTATCGATTGAACTTGCCAGCAGTTTGGAAACTTCAGAACTTCTGAGAGGACAAATGTGGCTCGTGTGAATTCTTCGAGCCTCGCGTCCGAAACTTGGGAAGCTGCCGTTCTACCATTGAACTACACCCGCATGGTAAGATGATTTTACCGGCTCCCACCCGGGTTTCAAAGATGATCCAGCTCTCCGTCAACGGTCAACCGCAACGCATCGAACCCGGCGCCGACGTCGCACGGCTGCTCGAGTCGCTCGAACTCGCCGGCAAGCGCGTGGCGGTGGAGCGAAACGGCGAGATCGTGCCGCGCAGCCGCTATGCCGGGACCCGGCTGACGGACGGCGACCGGCTCGAGATCGTCGTCGCGGTGGGAGGCGGCTGATGAACGCCCCGACCCGCCTGCCCGGCCAGACCGCAGACGACGCGCTCGTCATCGCCGGGAAATCCTATCGCTCGCGCCTGTTGATCGGCACCGGCAAGTACAAGGACTTCGACGAAACGCGGCGCGCGGTCGAGGCGAGCGGCGCGGAGATCGTCACCGTCGCCATCCGCCGCACCAACATCGGCCAGAACAAGGGCGAGCCGTCGCTGCTCGATACGCTGCCGCTCTCCCGGTTCACCATCCTCCCCAACACCGCCGGCTGCTACAGCGCGGAGGACGCGGTGCGCACGCTGCGCCTCGCGCGCGAGCTGCTCGATGGCCACGACCTCGTCAAGCTCGAGGTGCTGGGCGATCCGAAATCGCTGTATCCGAACGTGGTGGAAACGCTCAGCGCCGCCAGGACGCTGGTGCAGGACGGCTTCAAGGTCATGGTCTACACCAGCGACGATCCGATCATCGCCAGGCAGCTCGAGGACATCGGCTGCGTCGCGGTGATGCCGCTGGCTTCGCTCATCGGCTCGGGCATGGGCATCCTCAATCCCTGGAACCTGCAGCTCATCATCGACGCCGCCCGCGTCCCGGTGGTGGTCGATGCCGGCGTGGGGACGGCGTCGGACGCCGCCATCGCCATGGAGCTCGGCTGCGATGCGGTGCTCATGAACACCGCGGTCGCCGCAGCGCAGAATCCGGTGCTGATGGCGCAGGCGATGCGCAAAGCCGTCGAGGCCGGGCGCGAGGCCTTCCTCGCCGGCCGCATGCCGAAGAAGTTCTACGCTGCCGCCCCGAGCTCTCCCGCCACCGGGCTGATTTCGCCCAAGACGGCATAGCGTCGTCCCGCCCTTGCCGGAACGGCACGGCATCCGCAGTTTCGTTTTGCGCCAGGGGCGCGTTTCCAACGCCCAGCGGCGCGCGCACGAGAATCTGCTGCCGGTATACGGCGTGCCGTTCGCGCCGCAAGCGCTCGACCTCGATCACCTGTTCGGCCGCGCCGCGCCGAAATTCCTCGAAATCGGTTTCGGCATGGGCGAGACCACGGCGGCGATCGCGCAGACGCATCCGCAGAACGACTACCTCGGCGTCGAAGTGCACACCCCGGGCGTGGGCAGCCTGCTCAAGCGCATCGGCGAACTGGGCCTTGACAACGTGCGCATCATCCAGCACGACGCCGTCGAAGTGCTGCAGGCGATGATCGCCCCCGACGCACTTTCCGGCGTGCACATTTTCTTTCCCGATCCCTGGCCGAAGAAGCGCCACCACAAGCGCCGCCTGATCCAGCCGGGCCTCGTCGCGCTGCTCGCCTCGCGCATGCAGCCGGGCGCATACCTCCACGTCGCCACCGACTGGGAAGATTACGCGCAGCAAATCCTGGCCGTGCTCTCGGCCGAGCCGGCGCTCTCGAACACGGCCTCGGGCTATGCCGAGCGGCCCGGCACCCGGCCGCTCACCAAGTTCGAGCACCGCGGCCTGAAGCTCGGCCACCGCGTCTGGGACCTGATGTTCAGGAAGAAAGCCTGAAGGGCCGCAACAGAATTACCCTTGCGGCCGCATGATCAGAGAAGTACGAGGGGGCGTTTCCTCTCGCAGGGGAGCACGAAGGGATGTTTCCCCTCGTATTGTTCGTATTGTCACGGGATTGCCGCCGGCAGGAACAACTGCAGCAGATCGTTCAGGAACCGCTGCCCCAGCTCGGTCGGCCGGATGCGCTCATGATCGCGCACGATCAGGCCGCGCGCCTCGGCCTCGCGCAGCGGCTTTTCCGCGACCGCGATCTGCAGCCCGGTGCGCTCTACAAACGAGCTCACCGGAAAACCCTCGCTGAGCCGCAGCGCGTTCAGCATGAATTCGAACACCAGATCGGCGCGTCCGACTTCATGGCGCTCCTGCACCGCAGTGCCCGCCGCGGCACGCTGCAGATATTCCTTCGGCTGCTTGAAGCACACGCTGCGCACGACGCGGTCGGGAAAGCTGATCTTGCTGTGCGCGCCCGCGCCGATGCCGAGATAGTCGCCGAAGCGCCAGTAATTGAGATTGTGGCGGCACTCGCGGCCGGGCTTCGCCCAGGCCGAAACCTCGTAATGCAGGTAGCCCGCCTGCGCCAGCCGCCCGGCGATCAGCTCCTGCATCGCCGCCGCGGTGTCGTCGTCGGGCAACGGCGGCGGATGGCGGTAAAACAGCGTGTTCGGCTCGAGGGTCAGGTGGTAAAAGGACAGGTGCGCCGTGCCGGCGCCGAGCGCGGCCTCGACATCGGCTGCCGCCTCTTCGGGCGTCTGCTTGGGCAGCGCGTACATGAGGTCGAGATTGATGTTGTCGAACGAATGCTGCGCGATCTCGATGGCGCGGCGCGCTTCCGTCTCATCGTGAATGCGGCCGAGCGCCAGCAGGTGCCGCGGATTGAAACTCTGGATGCCGATCGACAGGCGGTTGACGCCGGCGGCGCGATAGCCGCGGAATTTTTCCGCCTCGAACGTCCCCGGGTTCGCCTCCAGCGTGATCTCGCAGTCGGGCGCGAGCGGCAGCCGCGCGCGCAAGGCCGAGAGCAGCACGTCGATCGACTGCGCCGAGAACAGGCTCGGCGTGCCGCCGCCGAAAAAAATGCTGGCCACGCGCCGTCCCCAGACATCGGGCAGCGCAAGCTCCAGGTCGCGCAGCAGCGCCTCGACATATTCGCGCTCGGGGAGCTCGCCGCGCGCCTGGTGCGAATTGAAATCGCAGTACGGGCACTTCCTCACGCACCAGGGGATGTGCACATACAGCGCCAGCGGCGGCAACTGCGCCAGGCGGATGCCCGCGGGCGACGGCGCGACGGCGATCGCCATGGGGCCTAGACGCCCTCTCTCAGCTTCGCCAGCAGGCGCCGCAGCGCCTTGCCGCGATGGCTGACGCGGTTTTTCTGCTCGGTCCCGAGCTCCGCCGCGGTCTTGCCGAAATCGGGCAGAAAGAAATGCGGGTCGTAGCCGAAGCCGTTGTCCCCGCGCGGCTCGGGCGCGATCTCGCCCGCCCAGCTGCCTTCGGCGATCACCGGCTCCGGATCGTCGCCGTGGCGCATGAAGACGATGACGCAGTAGTAATGCGCGCGCCGGTCGTCCTTGCCGGCGAGCAGCCGCAGCAGCTTCGCGTTGTTGCGCGCATCCTGCACCCCGC
>JBARMB010000052.1:0-27787 GCA_049802235.1 Burkholderiales bacterium
GCGCGAAAGCGACGCCCGCCGCAAGCGCGAGCACGCCTGGAACGATGAACGCGGCGCGCCAGCCGACGTTTTCCGCCAGCGCTCCGGCGATGAGCGCCGAAAACGCGACGCCGGCGTTGCCGTACACGCCGTTGACGCCGAGGGTGCGGCCGACGTTCGGCTGGTTTGCGACCAGCATGGCGATGCCGACCGGATGATAGATGGCGGCGAATACGCCGATGAGAGTCAGGCCGAGCGCGATCTCCGCCGGGCCGCCGGCGAAACCGGTGAGGATGCCCGCCGCGCCGATGCCGAAGAAGAACACCAGCATCATGCCGAAGCGGTTCCAGCGGTCGGCAAGCCAGCCGGCCGGAATCGAGAACGCGCCGAAGCAGATGAAGCCGCCCAGGGACAGGGGCAGCAGCTCGGCGTAACCGCGGCCGAGTTCGGCGCTCATCGCCAGCACCACCGTCGGGAAAATCAGCATCAGCAGGTGGTCGAGCGCATGGCCGAGGTTGAGGAACAGCGTGATTCGGCGCGAGGCGGTCATATTCGGCTGCGGGCCCGGAGGCCGGCGAGCTTCCCGATGAAAATGTTGTCGAATTTCTGGAATTCTCCGCCGATTAGTATAACAATGAAAAAAGCGGGCTTCTCCGGCGCGGGCGGATCGCTTCCGCAGCGGGTCCGGCGTTCGACAAGGGGTGAGCATGGACCTGATTCGGGTTATCGCACTGCTGACGGCTTCGTTTTTCGCCGTCGCCGCCGTCGCCGCGCCCGCCGGGGAATCCGGGGAACCGCCGCGCGCCGGGAAAGCCGGGCAGCCGGCGACGGAGAAGGCGGCCGAGGAGCTGCTTTCGGCGGTCGTGCGGGTGAAGATGAAAGCCATCCCCGGCGCCCACAGCAATGCGAGCCTGGGCGAGATCCGCGACGGCACCGGCGTCGTCATCGACGAGCGCGGCTACATCGTCACCATCGGCTATATCGTCATCGAGGCCGATGCGATCGAGATCACCACGCAGGACAACAAAACCGTTCCCGCGACCCTGGTCGGTTACGACCACGCCAGCGGCTTCGGCCTGTTGAAATCGAGCCTGCCGCCGGGAGTGAAGGCGATGCCGATGGGGCAGGCGGACAACCTCGCCTTGCGCGAGCCGGTGATGATCCTGCCGGCGGGCGGCCGCGAGATGGCGAGCTTCGCCTACGTCGTCTCCAGGCGCAAGTTCGCCGGCAGTTGGGAATATCTGCTCGAGAACGCCATCTTCACCTCGCCGCCGACGCTGCAGTGGGCCGGCGCGGCGCTGGTGAACCGCGACGGCAAGCTGGTCGGCATCGGCTCGCTGCTGGTGCGCGACAGCGTCGAGCCGGGCATGCCGCTCCCGGGCAACATGTTCGTGCCGATCGACCTGCTGCAGCCGATCCTGTCCGACCTGATCGAGAAAGGGCGCAGGAGCGGGCCGCCGCGTCCATGGCTCGGCCTTGCGACCGAAGAAGTGCAGAACAGGCTGTTCGTCACGCGCGTCTCGCCTGACGGGCCGGCCGACATGGCCGGCATCAGGCCCGGCGACATCGTCGTCGGCGTTGGCGGCGACGCGGTCGCGAGCCAGGAAGATTTCTACCGCAGGATGTGGTCGCTGGGTGCCGCCGGCACCGAAGTTCCGCTCAAAATTCTCCAGGGAGCGGACGTGCGCGAAATCAAGGTGCGGTCGATCGACCGCTTCCAGTACTTCAAGGAAAAGCCGACTTATTGAGATTGGGGCGAAACGCAGACGGCTGCGTCGGCGCTCGCATCTCCACCGGCCCGACGCCCGCGCGCGGCGTCGGACAGGCGCGCATTGCCCGGCTTCAGGCCGCGGCGCTCACCGAGGTGTCGCGCCGGGCGCAGACGCCACGGTAATCGGTCTCGAAATCGTTGGCGGCCGCGTAACTGAAACGTTCCAGGTCGACGGAACCGGAAGCCAGGTGCTTTTTCTTCCCGGAGGGGAGCAGCGAAAGGATGCCGCCCAGCGCGAGAAATGCGATACACAGAACCTTGATTGCCACAATCGCGACTTCGATCATTTTATCCTCCATTAAACCGGTTGCAGAAGCCTGTTCGGTGTCCTTGACACCCGGACAACCCAAGGGTCAGCAAGAAGCGGGCCACCCCTGTCGGGGACGACCGGGCCCTTGCGGGCGGCGGAGGGGGAGCGGAACACCCCGGTGCCCGTGCCCGGGGCCTTATCGAAGGACCCTGAATAATGCCGATTCAGCGGTCCGGGGCGCGGGATTGCCGCCGTTGCGGCGGCGTCGGAATTCCGCCGCGGCCGTCAATGTCACGACCTGCGGGAGAGCCCTCGCCTGAGGCAGCGGCAATGGACCCTGCCCCGGCCGGGGCAGGGTCCCCCCGCAGCGGGGCTTCAATTCGGCCTTCGCGGCGTGGGCGTGTGCTAGCATCGCGCGAAAAATGAACGACAAGCCAGAGGGGCCCATTGCGGTGAGCGATCAGTTCATCGGCACCATGCCGGTCCAGGAGCGCCACCGCTTCGACGTCGCCGCGCTCGAGCGCCATCTGCGGCAGCACATCGAGGGGTTTTCCGCGCCGCTTGCAGTCGAGCAGTTCAAGGGCGGGCAGTCCAATCCCACCTACCGGATCACTGCCGGCGGCAGGCGCTACGCGATGCGCACCAAGCCCGGCCCCGCGGCGAAGCTCCTGCCCTCGGCGCACGCGGTCGAGCGCGAATACCGCGTCATGACGGCGCTCGCCGGCGCCGGAATCCCGGTGCCGAAGACTTTTTTTCTGTGCGAGGACGAAAGCGTCATCGGCCGCGCGTTTTTCATCATGGACTGCGTCGAGGGGCGGGTGCTGTGGGAGCAGTCGCTCCCGGGCATGGCGCCCGGGGAGCGCGCCGCCATCTACGACGAGATGAACCGCGTCATCGCGGCGCTGCACCGGGTGGACTACGCCGCGATCGGCCTCGCCGATTACGGCAAGCCGGGCAATTATTTTGCGCGCCAGATCGCGCGCTGGAGCAGGCAGTACCAGGCTTCGGCGACGGAAAAAATCGAAGCCATGGACCGGCTCATCGCCTGGCTGCCGGAGAACATTCCGCCCGGGGATGAAACCGCCGTCGTTCACGGCGATTTCCGCATGGACAACCTGATCTTCCATCCGAGCGAGCCGCGCATCCTCGCCATTCTCGACTGGGAGCTCTCCACGCTCGGCCATCCGCTGGCGGACTTTTCCTATCACTGCATGAGCTGGCACATCCCGCCCGGGCATTTCCGCGGCATCGCCGGGCTCGACCTCGAGGCGCTCGGCATTCCCGGCGAGGCGGAGTACATTGCGGCATACTGCAGGCGCACCGGGCGCGATCATATCGACCACTGGGATTTCTATCTCGCCTACAATCTTTTCCGGCTGGCCGCGATCCTGCAGGGCATCATGAAGCGCGCGCTCGAGGGCACGGCGGCGAGCGCACAGGCGCTGGATGCCGGCAAGCGCGCGCGGCCGCTGGCCGAGCTCGGCTGGAGCTACGCCGAGAAGCTGATCGAGGGCAAATAATCGTTTCCACGGAGAAAAAATGGACTTCGCCTATCCGGACAAGGTCAAAGCGCTGCAACAGAAACTGCAGCGCTTCATGGACGAGCACATCTATCCCAACGAGCGCCGCTTCCACGAGGAAGTCGAGTCGAACCGGGCGAAGGGCGACGCGTGGGTGCCGACGAAGCTGATCGACGGGCTGAAGCCCGGAGCGCGCGCCGCGGGGCTGTGGAACCTGTTCCTGCCGCGCTCGCCGCGCGTGCCCGAGGGGCTCTCCAACCTCGAGTACGCGCCGCTGTGCGAGATCATGGGCCGCGTGCACTGGGCGCCGGAGGTGTTCAACTGCGGCGCGCCCGACACCGGCAACATGGAAACGCTGGAGCGCTACGGCAGCGAGGAGCAGAAGAAGCAGTGGCTCGACCCGCTGCTGCGCGGCGAGATCCGCTCGGCGTTCCTGATGACCGAGCCCGAGGTGGCGTCCTCGGACGCGACCAACATCCAGTGCCGCATCGAGCGCCGGGGCGAGGATTACGTCATCAACGGCCGCAAGTGGTGGTCCTCCGGCGCGGGCGACCCGCGCTGCAAGGTCTTCATCCTCATGGGCAAGACCGACCCCGGCGCCGCGAAGCACGTGCAGCAGTCGATGATCCTGGTGCCGCGCGAGGCGACCGGCGTGAAGGTGCTGCGCGCGCTCACGGTGTTCGGCTACGACGAGGCGCCGCACGGCCACATGGAGATCGATCTCCGCGATGTGCGCGTGCCGGCGGCGAACATTCTCCTCGGCGAGGGGCGGGGCTTCGAGATCGCGCAAGGCCGGCTCGGGCCGGGGCGCATCCATCACTGCATGCGCCTCATCGGCGTCGCCGAGCGCGCGCTCGAATACATGTGCCGGCGCTCGCTCGCCCGCGTCGCCTTCGGCAAGCCGATCGCGGAGCAGACGGTGACGCAGGAGCGCATCGCCGAGGCCCGCATCATGATCGACTCGGCGCGCTGGCTGGTGCTGAACGCGGCCTACATGATGGATACCGTCGGCAACAAGGCGGCGCGCGCCGAGATCGCCATGATCAAGGTGCTCGCGCCCAACGTCGCCTGCAAGGTGATCGACTGGGCGATCCAGGCGCACGGCGGCGGCGGCCTGGCGCAGGATTTCCCCCTCGCGCACATGTACGCCCACTCGAGGACGCTGCGCTTCGCCGACGGCCCCGACGAAGTGCACCGCAACGCCATCGCCAAGCTCGAACTCGGCAAGCACATGAAGATTCCGAAAAAATAGCCGGCTGCGTTTTTCCCCCTCTCCCTTCGGGAGAGGGTTTTAGGGAGAGGGCAGGGGTGAGGGTAGGTTTCTCCAGGAGACGACAATGCTGAAGCTGTGCGGTTTCGCGATTTCGAACTACTACAACAAGGTCAAGGTCGCCCTGCTGGAAAAGGGCATCCCCTTCGAGGAGGAATACTGCATGGTGTCGCAGGAGCCGGCGTTGCTCGCGCGCTCGCCCATGGGCAAGGTGCCGTTCCTCGATCTCGGCGGCGGCCGCACGCTGTCGGAGTCGCAGGCGATCCTGGAATATCTCGAGGACGTCTATCCGCAGAATCCGCTCTACCCGAAGGACGCGTTCGCCAGGGCGCGCTGCCGCGAACTGATCGCGCACATCGAGCTGCACCTGGAGCTGGTGGCGCGGCGCCTGTATCCCGAGGCGTTCTTCGGCGGCAAGGTATCCGACGAGACCCGGCAGCGGGTCGAGAAGGACATCGCCAAAGGCGTCCGCACGCTCAAGGCATTGGCGAAATTCTCGCCCTGGATCGCGGGCGCCGAGTTCACCGCCGCCGACTGCGCCGCGGCGGTGCACCTGCCGCTCGTCGGCCTCGCCACCAAGATAATCTACGGCAAGGATGCGCTCGCCGGCTTCGAGCAGGTCAAGGCCTACCAGAAGATGGCCTTCGAGCGGCCGTCGATCAGGAAAGTGAACGAAGACCGCAAGGCGGCCGTCGAAGCGCGGCAGAAAAAGTAGGCGGGCTGCCGTCCTCCGGGTCTCGCTTTGCCGGGATTGGCGGAGAAACGGGAGCGTGATCCGAAGGTTGATCTTCGCGTTGCCGGGTATCGAAATCGCTCAACAAGACGATCGCTATACCCTTCAAAGCATCGAGCGCGTACAAGTGTTAAGTTGCATATTTGGACGGAGGTGACCATGGGTGTTTCCGTTAAGACCTTAGGTATAGATCGACTCAACGTCGATGAACGGCTTGCGCTCGTCGAGGAGATATGGGCGACCATCTGCAAAGATGCCAAATCTTTTCCTCTTACCGACGCACAACGAGCCGAACTCGATCGCCGCGTCGCAGATGACGATGCATTCCCTGATGACGTAGTGCCTTGGGATGAGGTCAAGGCGTCGGTCCGGTCGCGTCTGGGGCGATGACCCTTCGCGTCGTTTTCCGGCGTGCTGCGAAAAGCGAGTTCGAGGACGCAGCCAATCTTGTACGACGAAAGGCGCCTGGGCCTTGGCGACGAGTTTGTCCACGAGATCGAGCAAGCCATCGCGAAGACCGCGGCCGCGCCGGAGCGCTATCCAGTTGTCTTCGGCGATGTTCGCCGAACGGTCGCGCGTCGCTTTCCGTTTTCGGTGTATTTTCGCGTCCGTCCGGATGCATTGGTTGTCCTCGCGGTGTTTCACGGTCGCCGAAACCCGGCTATCTGGCAGCGCCGGGCATGACTTATCGTGGCAGACGGACGCCGGGTGCTGCGCACCTACTGCCGCTGCACTCAGGCGGTAGAAGCTGACGGGACAACCGGAGGATGCGGCATGCCGTCGAACAAGTCAGCGACTGACCCGGGGAAGCTCGACCGGATTGTTGCCGAAGCCAGGCGCAACCGCGAGCAGCGGGAAAAATCCTATCGCGAGCAGGCGCTCAAGATCTATCCCTGGATCTGCGGGCGCTGCGCGCGCGAATTCACCCGCGCGAACGCGCAGATGCTCACGGTGCACCACCGCGACCACAATCACGACAACAATCCGCCCGACGGCAGCAACTGGGAGCTGCTGTGCATTTACTGTCACGACAACGAGCACTCGCGCTATCTGGATCAGGCCGGACGCGGCGAAGCGGCGGCCGGCGGCGAACGCGAGCCAGCGGCCACCTACAGGCCTTTCGCCGCTCTCGAATCTTTGCTGAAGGGCAAGAAGCAGTAAAAAAGGAGGTCAAGCCATGAAGTCGCCCGCCCGTTTTCTCGCAGTCCTTTTCGTGCTCGCGCTCGCCGCGATCCCGGCCGCGGCGCAATACCCGGGCAAGTCGATCCGCCTCATCGTTCCGTTTCCGCCGGGCGGGGCGGCCGACCTCGCGGCGCGTGTCGTCGCGCAGCCGTTGTCGCAGGGCCTCGGGCAGCCGATCCTGGTCGAGAACCGGCCCGGCGCGGACGGCGCCATCGCGGCCGATGCGGTGATGAAAGCGGCGCCGGACGGCTACACGCTCTTTTTTGCCACCAACACGGCGATGTGCGCCGTGCCGGCGATGCGCAAGAACCCGCCCTACGATCCGGTCGCCGACTTCACCCCGGTGTCGCTCATCGGCAAGTTCGGCTTTTTCCTGTTCGTGCACGAGAGCGTGCCGGCAAAAACGCTGGCCGAGCTGCTCGACTACGTGCGCGCCCATCCCGGACAACTGAACTACGGCACCGGCAACAGCACCAGCATCCTCGCCAGCGCGCAGTTGAAGCTGCTCGAGCGGCTGGACATGGTGCAGGTTCCGTACAAGGGAGATGCGCCGGCGACCGTCGATCTCGTCGCCGGCCGCGTGCAGATGATGTTCGCCACGCCCGGCACGGCGCTGCCGCAGGTGAAGGAAGGCAGGCTGCGCGCGCTTGCGACTCTGCTGCCGAGCCGCAGCCCGCTGCTGCCGGATGTCCCGACGATGGCGGAGGCGGGGCTGCTGAAGCTCTCCATCACGCCGTGGGCCGGCCTGTTCGGCCCGGCGAAGCTGCCGAAGGAAGTCGTCGACCGCCTCGCGCGCGAGATGCGCGCGGTGCTCGCGCGCCCCGAGGTGCTCGGGCAGCTCGACCGCTACGCGTTCGCGGGCGCGAGCTCGACGCCGGAGGAGATGGCCGCGTTCCTGAAGGAGCAGCTCGACGTCTGGCGCCGGACGGTGAAGGAAGTCGGCATCCAGCCGGATTGACGCCGGTTGCCGTTCGTGGTGAGCTTGTCGAACCATGAACGGCGCGGCAACCGTTCACCCTTCGACAAGCTCAGGGCGAACGGTCTCGTCGAACTTACCCGAGCGGGTCCGTCGGATCGCGGCCGGCGAGAATGTCTTCCATCCGCGCCCGGATCGCGCCGTTGATCTTCGGGTGGGTGAGGATGTAGAAGCGCTCCTCGCGCACCGCCTCGAACACGGCTTGCGCGACGTCGGCGGCCGAGAGCCTGCCCGAGTGCACCGCTTTTCTGAGGTCGGCTTCGAGCGCGAGCTGCTCCGCGTTCTTCGCCTTGCCGTCGTTCATCAGCTCCGCCGGCCGGTTGCGCTCGGAATCGGCGATGCCGGTCGGCACGTAGGCCGGGCACAGCAGCGAGCATTTCAGCTTCGCGCCCCTGCGCGCGAGGTCGTGGTGCAGCGTCTCGGTGAGCGCCACCACGGCATGCTTGGTAACGTTGTAGACGCCCATGCCCGGCGGCGAGATCAGGCCCGCGACCGAGGCGGTGTTGACGATGTGGCCCCCGGTGTCCTGCGCCAGCATGATCGGCGTGAACACGCGCACGCCGTGAATCACGCCCCAGAGGTTGACGCCGAGCGCCCAGCGCCAGTCGGCCGCGGTGTTCTCCCACACGGCCCCGAGCGGCGATACGCCGGCGTTGTTGACGGCGAGGTGCACGGCGCCGAACGCATCCAGCGCCGCTTTCGCCAGACGCTCGACTTCGTCTTCCTTCGACACGTCGGTGCGCACCGCGATCACGGCCGCGCCGGCGCGCTTCATTTCGGATTCGGTGTTCGCCAGCGCCGCCGCGTCGACGTCGGCGAGCGCGATCTTCATGCCGGCGCGCGCAAAGCGCTCCGCCATGGCGCGGCCGAGGCCGCCCGCGCCGCCGGTGATCACGGCGACCCTGCCGCGGAATTCCTTCATCGCCGCTCGAGCGGGGGCACGGGCCGCGGCTTGCGGTTCGCGTCGGTGGCGACGTAGGTGAGGGTCGCCTCGGTCACCTTGACGATCTCGATGTCCTCGGGGTTGCGCTGCGCGTACACCTCGACGTTGACCGTGATCGAGGTGTTGCCGACGCGCACGATGTCGGCGAAGAAGGACAGCACGTCGCCGATGAACACCGGCTGCTTGAACACGAACTGGTTCACCGCCACGGTGGCGACGCGTCCGCGGGCGTGGCGCGCCGCGAACACGCCGCCGGCGATGTCCACCTGCGACATGATCCAGCCGCCGAAGATGTCGCCGTGCTGGTTGGCATCGGCCGGCATCGGCACCACGCGCAGCACCGGGTCCTTGCCTTCGGGCAGCGATATTTTCCTGTGCTCGTTCATAAGCGGGCAGGCTAGCGCATTTCCCGCGGAGCCGCAAACGGCGCGGCATCCTCGAGGCTGAACGCGCGCGGCGGTCCGCCCGATTCGTGCATGCGCCACATCTCCAGATAGGCGCGCTCGAGGTTGCGCACGAGGCGGGCGGCGTCGAACAGCGGGCAGGTCTCGCGGTTTTGCGCCAGCCGTTCCTTCAATGCGCGAAGTTTCCCCGGCTGCGCGGCGAGCCCGATCGCGAGCGCCTCGTAATCGTCGAAGCTTCCCACCGCGAGTTCATCGAGGCCGATTCCGTGCAGCAGGCTCGCGCCCAGGCGCGACACGAGATGCTCCCCGGGGCAGGTGATGACCGGCACGCCCGCCCAGAGCGCATCCGAGCCGGTGGTATGCGCGTTCCAGCAGCGCGTGTCGAGGAAAAGATCGGCGAGACGCTGGCGCGCAAGATGCGCCGAGTGCTCGCGATGCTGCGCGAAGATAAGGCGCTCCGGATCGATTCCGGCATCGCGGGCGGTTCGCCGCAGGTTCGCTTCGCCGGGACCCGCCTGCAGCCACAGCACGCCCTCCGGCACGGCGCCGAGTATGCGCATCCACGATCGAAATGCCGCGGGATCGATTTTTTCGTGCCGGTGAAAGCTGCAGAAGACGATGCCGCGATCGGGCAGTCCTTCTTCGGATCGGGTGGGCACGGCAGCAGCCGGAAAGCTTCGATGCGAAGCCGGCACATAGGAATGGGGCAGCCGGACGACCTTTTCGGCAAAAAAAACGTCCGCATGCGGCGGCACTGCCGTGCCGTCGGCGATGAAATAGTCGGCGAGCGTGCCGCCCAGCGTCGCGGGGTAGCCGACGTAGGCGGCCTGGATCGGCGCGGGCCTGAGCGCGAGCACATGGCTGCGGCCGCCGCGCGTGTAGCCGTTCAGGTCGACGAGGATGTCGATCGAGTCGGCGGCGATGCGCTCGGCGAACTGCTCGAGCGACAACGATCGCGTATCGATCATATGGTCGCATCCCGAAGCGATGGCCCGGTAATTGTCGCTGCCGTCGTCGCCGGTGAGCGCGTAGCCGAAGACCTCGAAGCGTTCTCGATCGTGCAGCGCGTAAATCGATCGCGTGAGATAGCCGACGGGATGCTTGCCGAAGTCGGCCGACAGGTACCCGATCCGGAGCCGCTGCCGATGCGCGCGCGGCCGGCGTGCCGGCCTGGGAAGCGCGGATACAAAATGCGTCACGCCTTCGGCGATGCGATCGGCGACGGTCTTTTGCAGCGAAGCGGGTAGCGGCAGATGCAGCAGCTTGAACGCGAGGGCGCGCGATTGCAGGCAGTCCGGCCGCGCTGCGCGGATCAGCGCGGCGCAGCGGTCGGTGAATGCATCGAGGCCGGCCCAGTCGCAGCGCTCGAGGCGCTCCCAGCCCATGATCACATAGATATCTTCGGGATCGAGCACGACCGCCGCGTCGATCGGATCGACGGCACCCGACTCGGCGGCCCAGCTCTCCATGCGCCGGAGGACCGCGGCGTCGTCGCGCGAGACGGCCTTATGCAATTCCTCGCGCGCCTCGTCGAGGTGCCCGCCTGCAGCGAGCGCCAGGCCGAGATCGAGCCGCGACAGCGAGTGTCCGGCGTCGATGGCGAGCGCCTGGCGCGCCGCGGAAGCGGCCTCGTCGTAGCGGCGCGCGGCGAGACAGGATTCGGCGAGGTTGTAGTGCGCGTCCACGCTGCGCGGGCAGAGGCTGACGAATTTCCGGTTGTTTTCGACCGCCTCCTGAGCTCGACCCAGCCGCGTCAGGACGATGCCGCGGTTCTGCAGCGCGCCGACGAAGCCGGGATCGAGCGCGAGCGCGCGATCGTAGTGTTGCAGCGCGCCGGAAAGATCGCCGAGCGCCTCGCACACCGCGCCGGTGTTGAAATTCAGCTGCGCATCGTTCGGATGCCGCGACAGCAACCCTTTGCATCTTGCGAGGGCTTCGGCGGGGCGCTTCGCGTCGCACAGCACCGCGACCGCCGCCTGCGCGGCCTGAACGTTCGCGGGATCGAGCGCGACGACGCGATCGAACGCGGAGAGTGCGCTGTCCAACGCTCCCAGCGCGTGGCGGCACGCGCCCAGGAGAAACCACGCTTGGGCGTTGCCCGGATCGCCTGCGCAGACAGGCTCGAGAAGGACGGCCGCGTCGACGGTCCGTCCGGCCTGGAACAAGACCGCCGCTTCGGCCAGCGGATTACCGGCCATGCGCGGCGAATCGGTCAGCGCATGAATGCGGCTGCGCCGGATATGGTGTTATTGACGAAGGCTTCGGAGATTTGATACACCAGGCCAGCATGGGTCGCGCCGGTTCCCGCAAAGCCGCCGGTTACTGTCGTGGTGCAGCCGCCACTGCACGTCAACGTGCCAGAGGTGGAAATCGTTCCGCCGAAACCCGATCCTCCGATGGCGAGCCCATTGGGGTTTTGAGCGCCCAAGGCGAAGCCAGTGGTAGCTATGTTATATGTCCCCGTGGCTGCCGTGACGGTCATGCTCAGCCCGACCTTGTTGTTGATGAAGTCGCCGACGAGAGTGCCTGCTGAAAAGGTACCTAGAGAGGAAGCGCCAGCGCCATTGACGAGCGTGGGACTTGTTGCGCCGATCAGGTTGTAGGTAAAGGTTGTGCCGCTAGGCATGCTCGCCGTCGGAGTCGGCAACCCGACCACCGTGTGAAGGCCCTGAGTGGCGCTGAAAATCGTCGGGGTGGTTACGCCGCCGGTAGTGGAGTTCACAGTCCCGGTCCAGCGGTCCCACGCGAGGATGCCGTCGGTTCCGAAATCATTGTGCGTGCCGCCGGCGGCGAGGCTGATCGTAGTAGTTAGAGCGGTGTTGGTGAATTGCGTCAGCTGGCCGGAAGCGTTGAACACGGTGGTGGATGCCGAACTTAGCGGCGCGCTGGTTATTCCGGCAACAGCAGTACCCGTTATGACGGATCCGACCGCAAATCCCGGCCCGCTGGTGAGTACCGCCGGGCCTGCCGGGCCGGCGATCGACACCGGATTTCCCTGCGAATTCACCACGTCGCCCTGGATGATCGTCGTCGACGGCGGCGGCGGCGGGGGCGGCAGCACCGGAGGTTCGGTGCTCGGCTGCGGCGGCACGTTGACGTTGGCGCCGGCGAATCCCGCGGTTCCGGCCGGGACGTCGAGCGAGCCGCCGTTGTTCGAGAGCAGCCAGATGCCGCTCGTGCCGGTGACCAGCGTCGAGCCGTCGCCGCCGATCGAAATCAGTCCGCCGGTGCCGCGGATGCCGATGGTCGCCGTCGGCGTGGTGATCAGGTAGCGGTTCTTGTTGATGCGCCCCACGAGGCCGGTGACGGTGCGCAACGCGCCCTTGAACAGGCCGAACAGCGCCGACTCGGTGCCGTCGGTCTTGCCGTTGTAGCGGTATTGCTTGATGTCGAATTCGGTGTTCGGCTGCAGCGAGACGTAGGCGCCGTCGGAGAAGCGGATCTGCGCGCGGCCGTCGGCGCCGCTCGCGATCTTGTCGCCGGTGCCGACTTCCGCTCCCTTGGCGAGGGCGTGCGCCTGGCCGTTCGCCCCGGTGACGACGACATTCCCGATCGCGAAATCGACGCGACCGGTGTTGGCGAGCGCCGCTTGCGAGAGTGCGGCCGATACCAGCGCGAACATGACGCCGCGCTGGCTGAGTCTGAAACGATTCGGGTCGCCGTTCTTCATGGTTTTCTCCGGATTCTCGGGATCATGAACAGGGAGTTCACGCCGTGGCGCCGATTTCGGCAGGGAAGTCATTCACGCTAGAACGTCCGGCGCAGCACCAGCGACGCCACGGTGCGGTCGTACTTGTCCAGCTCGATGTTCGAGTCGTTGCGGGTGTAGGACAACTGCGGCACGAGCAGCCAGCCGGCGCTCAAGGTGTAGTCGATTCCCAGGCGCACGTCCGCCTGCTTGTCCCGGCGCGTGACCAGAAAGAACGGCTCGTCGCCTCCGTACAACCGCTGTTCGTAGTTGACCAGGCCGAACAGCACCGTCTTGTCGCTGATCGATACCTGGCCCCCGAGACGCCCGCCGACGGGCTTGTGGCCGAGCTGCGGCACGTCCGCCGCCTTTTCCTTTTCCCGGCCCCCGTACAAGCTGCCGAAGATCACCGGCTTGCCGGGAGTGTCCCATCCGTAACCGAATGCGACCCCGCCGATCGTGCGCCGCGCATCGCGGATCGTCTGCGTCGGATAGTCGAGCTCGGCGCGCTGCACGAACAGCGATACCTGGTGATATTCGCTGTAGTTGTGCTGCCACTGCGCGACGACGCCGTTGCTTTTGCGGAAATCGTTGTTGTCGACGCGGAAATCCTGGCCCTGGTAGCCCGCCGTGACGGCTTCCTTGTCGCGCGACCAGCGCAGGCCCAGGTTGCCGTCCACCGTGGCGGTGTCGAACTCGTCGTGCTGCCGGTTGAATTTGCCGTTGGCCGCGGCGCCCGCGATCACCGCCCATTCCGGCGTGAACCCGTACACGTAGTTGAGCCCGCCGCCGGCCGTGGTGAAGTTGTCGGATTGCTTCACGCCGCTCGGTGCGAGGGTCGCCACGATCCCGCCCAGGGCCGGGATCGCGATCTGGTTGGTCACCGTCGCGCTGTTGACGTTGCTGTCATGTCCGAGCCCGAGCTCCGCGAAGCCGCTGAACCGCCTGGGGCCGGCTTCCAGCGCCGACAGATAGCGGTCGATGGTCTGCTTGACGGCTTCGGGCGGGTTGCCCGCGCGAACGTTCTCGAACTCGCGCCTGGCATTGACTTTTTCGCCCATCTCGAAATAGGCGCGGGCGATCTCGGCGCGCGCCTGGGCGTGGTTGGGATTGACGGCGAGCACGCGTTCGAGCGCAAAGACGGCCCGTTCCCGTTGCCCTGAATCGAGCGCCGCGATGCCGAGCAGGTAGTCGAAATCGACCTCGCCGGCGCGTTTCGATTCCAGCGGCTCGAGCAGCTGGTAGGCGGCCTGCGGATTTTTCTGCTGCATCAGCCGGCGGGCGCGATCGAGAATTTCGTCGGCGAAGGCGAGCGACTGCAGCAAGCAGAACAACGCGGCCACGCCGAAGACCATTGTTCCGGCTGTTGTTCTTGATCTCACGCCCATTCCCCCCACCCCCGAAAATGAACCGTGCGCAAAGCCTATCATAGTTGCGCGCGGATTTCAGAACCCAGGGTGGCGAGATAGTGCAGCGGCCCGCCGCGGAAGGGCGCGAAGCCGGTGCCGAAAATCAGCCCGGCGTCGGCGAGATCGGCGTCGGCGACGACGCCTTCGGCGACCGCCGCCTGCGCTTCCTTCAGATAAGGCTCGAGGAGAATACCGGTCAGCTCGGGCGCCACGACGCGCGCCGCGCCTTTCTGCGCCTTGCCCTTTACCCACACGTAAAAGCCGCGGCCGGTCTTCCTGCCGAGGTGGCCGGCGCCCACCAGCTCGGACAATTTTTTCGGCGGCACGGCGCCCTCGCCCGCCAGCTCCTTGCCCACCGCCACGCAGATGTCCAGGCCGACGGTATCGGCGAGCTCGATCGGCCCCATGGGCATGCCGAACGCGACGGCCGCGGCATCGAGCGCCTCGGGCGCGATGCCTTCATCGACCAGTTGCAGCGCCTTGTTGAGGTACGGCCCGAGCACGCGGTTGACGAGAAAACCCGGCGAGTCCTTCACCGGCAGCGGCAGCTTGTCGATCTGGCGCACGAACGCCGCCGCCCGCTTCGCGGCTTCGCCGTCGGTGCGCTCGCCGGAGACGATCTCCACCAGCTGCATCTGCGGCACCGGGTTGAAGAAGTGGATGCCGACCAGGCGCGAGGGATTGCTGAAATTCGCGCCGATATCGGCGAGCTTCAGGCTCGAGGTGTTGGAGGCGAGGACCGCATCGGGCTTTGCCGCCGCTTCGAGCTTCGCGAACAGCGCGCGCTTGGCTTCGAGGTTCTCGAAAATCGCCTCGATGACGACGTCCGCCCGCCGCACGCCGTCGCCGGCGGTGTCGGGGATCAGCCGGTCGGTGGCGTCGCGGATGCGGATCCTGTCCCGCAGCCGGCGCCGGAACAGCTCCTGCGCGCGCTGCATCGCCGGCGCGAGGCGCTCGGGCGACTGGTCCTGCAGCGTCACCGTCAGGCCGCGCAGCGCGCACCATGCGGCGATGTCCCCGCCCATGACGCCGGCGCCGATCACGTGCACGTGCTTCGCCGCGAAATCGCTTTCCTTGCCGAGCGTCTTCATGCGCTCCTGCAGGAAGAAAATGCGGATGAGGTTCCTCGCCGTCTCGCCCTCGACGAGCGACGCCACCGCAGCCGGGTCGCCGCGCGGCGGGGCGAACGGGTCGCCGTCGTACTTCTGCCACAGATCGAGGATGGCCCAGGGCGCGGGATAGTGCTCGCGCCGCGCCTTTGCCGCGAGCTGCTTTCTCGCCATCGAGGCGACCACGGGGCGCATCGGGGCGGAATTCATCAGCGCCTGCCACCAAGGCAGCTTCCTCGGCGGCGGCGCCTCGAGCGCCATCATGCGCGCGGTGTTGTCCTGGATGCGCGGCGGCACCGCGGCATCGGCGAGGCCCATGCGCTTCGCGCGGCGCGCGTCCACCGAGCGCCCGGTCATGAGCATGTCGAGCGCCGCGGTCGGCCCCACCAGACGCGGCAGGCGCATGACGCCGCCCCATGCGGGCAGGATGCCGAGCATCACTTCCGGAAGCGCGAAGCGCGTGCCCGGCTGGTCGACGGCGACGCGGTAGCGGCAGGCAAGCGCAAGCTCCACGCCGCCGCCCATGCAGAAGCCGTTGACGAGAGCGAGCGTCGGGAAGGGCAGGGCGGCGAGCTTGTTGAACACGTCCCAGCCGCGCCTGACGATCGCCATCGCCCCGTCGGCATCGGTTATCTTCGTGAATTCCTCGACGTCGGCGCCGGCGATGAAGCCCGATTCCTTGCCGGAGCGGATGATGAGCGCGCGGGGATTTTTCGCGCGCAGCGCATCGAGGATCGCATCGAGCTCGGCGATCGCTTCGCCCGAGAGCGTGTTCGTCGAGGCGCCTTCCTTGTCGAAGCTGAGCCAGGCGAGGTCGTCGCGGTCGGTGTCGAGCTTCCAGTGTTTGTACGCGGCGGTCATACGGTTTCCACCAGCATCGCCCCGCCCAGTCCGCCGCCGATGCAGATGGTGGCGATGCCGCGCCGGCCTCCCGTGCGCTTGAGCACATGCAGCAGGTGCAGCACGATGCGCGCGCCCGAGGCGCCGACCGGGTGGCCGAGCGCGATGGCGCCGCCATCGACGTTGAGCTTCTCCATGTCCAGCTCGCCCATCGCCTTTTCCAGCCCGAGCTGCTCGCGGCAATACTTGTCTTCCTTCCACGCGGCGAGGCAGCCTAGCACCTGCGCCGCGAACGCCTCGTTGATCTCCCAGGCGTCGAGGTCGTCGAGCGCGAGGCCATGGCGCTGCAGGATCGGCGTCGCGGCGTGCACCGGCCCGAGGCCCATCTGCGCCGGGTCGAGCCCCGCCCACTGCGAATCGACGATGCGGCCGATCGGGTTGAGATTGTGGCGCTGCACCGCTTCCTCGGTGGCGAGCACCAGCCACGCGCCGCCGTCGGTGATCTGCGAGGAGTTGCCGGCGGTGACGTTGCCGTACTTGCGGTCGAAGAACGGCTTCAGCTTGGCGAGATTTTCGGCGGTGGAGTCCTTGCGCACGCCGTCGTCGTCCTTGCACAGACTGCCCTGGTCGTCGTAGAGCGGCACGATCTCCGCCGCCAGGCCGTCGTGGGCGTTGCCGAAGAAGCCGCTTTCCTGCGCGCGGATGACGCGCGCGTGGCTGCGCGCCGCGTACTCGTCCATCTGCCTGCGGCCGATGCCGAAGCGGCAGGCGAGATTCTCCGCGGTCTGGCCCATGAGCAGGCCGACGTAGGGATCGGTGAGGCCCTTCATGATGCCGATCACCGGCGCGAGCAGCGACTTGAGGGGGAGCCGCGCGAACCGGGCCGCCCTCTGCCCGGCGGTCTTCGCGGCGGCCAGGTTGGAGAACCACAGGACCATCGCATCGGCATAGAGCAGCGGCGCGCGCGACAGCGCATCGACGCCGCCCGCGAGCACCAGGCTGGATCGGTCCGAGAGCATGTTGGCGATCGCCGAATCGAGCGCCTGCATGCCGCTGGCGCAGTTGCGCATCACCGTCCAGCCCGGCACCTTGTGGCCGCAGCCCATGCGCAGCGCCGCGACGCGGCCGATGTTGACCTCGTCGACGGAGGGCGCGGCGCAGCCGAGTATGACTTCGTCGAGATCCGAAGGCGCAAACGGCTGGCGCACCAGCAGCGCCTTGCCGGCGGCGGCGGCGAGGTCGCTCGCGGAAAACGGCCCGGGCCGGTTGCGCGATTTGAGAAACGGCGTTCTGGCGCCGTCGATGATGTAGATCGGCTTGCTCATGCGCGGCGCCGGATGCGCTCAGGCGGCGGCGCGTTGCGGCGCCGGTTTCGCGGCTTCGGACAGGCCGAAGTCCTGCGGGAAGTCATCGACGCGGATCACTGCGTCGCGCAGTTGCGCCGCGCGCTCGAGCAGCCTCTGCTCCGCGGCGGTGATGACGTTGGCGGCGAGCGCGGCCCGCGTCAGCTCTTCGGGCCGCTCGCCGTGGAGGGTGCCGGCTTTTTGCGCCGCGCGCATCTTTGCCTCCACGGCCTCGGCCTCGATCGTGGCATTCAGGGCGGCCTCGAGGCAACCGAGCGGCTCGGTCTCGCTCTGCGGCAGGTAAGTGCCCGCCGTAAGCCGGTCGCGCGTTTCGGAGGGCGCGATCAGCAGGCGCGCAACCTGATGGCCGAGATCGTCCGAGGGCGGCGGGAAATGGCGGCCGAGCGGGAAGATCAGCAAGCGGAGCAGGGCGCCGATGAGGCGCTGCGGATAATTGGCGAGCACGCCGTGCAGTGCCGCGGCGGTGCGGGCGAGCGCGTCCTGCATCGACCAGTGCAGCAGCGGCAGGTCTGCCTGCGGCCGGCCCTCGTCCTCGTAGCGCTTCAGCGTCGCCGAGGCGAGGTACAGGAGCGAGAGCGCGTCCCCGAGGCGCGCGGAGATTTTCTCCTTCCGTTTGAGCTCGCCGCCCAGCACCAGCATCGACACGTCGGCAAGGAGCGCGAGCGCAGCGGAGAAGCGCGTGAGATGCCGGTAGTAGCGAAGCGTCTCCGCCGCGGCGCCGAAAGGAGCGGAGACGAAGCGCGAGCCGGTGAGCGCCATGATGCCGGCGCGCACCGTGTTCGCCATCACGTGGCGCATGTGGCCGAACATCGCCGCGTCGAATGCGGCGAGGTCGCCGTCGCGCGCGGCGTTCATCTCCTTCAGCACGTACGGATGGCAGCGGATCGCGCCCTGGCCGAAGATGATCAGGCTCCGCGTCAGGATGTTCGCGCCTTCGACGGTGATCGCGATCGGCAGTTGCTGGTAGGCGCGCCCCATGAAATTGTTGGGGCCGAGGCAGATGCCCTTGCCGCCCTGGATGTCCATGGCGTCGTTGACCACGGCGCGGCCGCGCTCGGTGAGGTGGTACTTGACGATGGCCGAGATCACCGAGGGTTTTTCGCCGAGATCGACTGCGCCCGCGGTCATCATCCGCGCCGCGTCCATCATGTAGAGGTTGCCGCCGATGCGGGCGAGCGCTTCCTCGATGCCCTCGAACCTGCCGATCGCCGTCTTGAACTGGCTGCGCACGCGCGCATAGGCGCCGGTCGCGCGCGCGGCGAGCTTGGCGTAGCCGCAGCTCGAGGACGGCAGCGAAATCGAGCGGCCGGCGGCGAGGCACTCCATGAGCATGCGCCATCCCTGGCCTGCCATCTTCGGCCCGCCGATGATCTGCTCGAGCGGCATGAACACGTCGCGGCCCCAGTTGGGGCCGTTCTGGAACACGGCGTTGAGCGGATTGTGACGGCGGCCGATGTTGACTCCGGGAATCGAGGCCGGCACCAGCGCGCAGGTGATGCCGAGGTCTTCCCGATCGCCGGACTGAGCGCCGAGCAGACGGTCCGGATCGTGGAGGCGGAAAGCGAGGCCGAGCAGCGTGGCGATGGGGCCCAGCGTGATGTAGCGCTTCTCCCAGGTGAGGCGCATGCCCAACACTTCCCGGCCTTCCCACACGCCCTTGCAGACGATGCCGAAATCGGGAATCGCGGCGGCGTCGGAGCCGGCGTGCGGGTTGGTGAGGCCGAAGCAGGGAATTTCGAGGCCCTTCGCCAGCCGCGGCAGATAATGATTTTTCTGCTCGTCCGTGCCGTAATGCAGCAGCAGCTCGGCCGGCCCGAGCGAGTTGGGCACCATCACCGAGACGGCGGCGGCGCCGCACCGGGACGAGAGCTTCTGGATCACCTGCGAATGCATGCAGGCGGAGAATTCCTTGCCGCCGTATTTCTTCGGGATGATCATCCCGAGGAAACCCTTGTCCTTGATGAACTGCCACACGTGCGGCGGCAGGTCCTGGTGCACCTGGGTCGTCTCCCAGTCGTTCGCCATGGCGCAGAGCTGCTCGGTCTCGTTGTCGAGGAACGCCTGCTCCTCCGGCCTGAGTCTCGGCGGCAGCACGGCCAGCAGCTTGTTCCAGTCGGGCTTGCCGGAGAACAGATCGCCGTCCCACCACACCGTGCCGGCATCGATCGCCTCCTGCTCGGTCTGCGACATGGGCGGGAGCTGGCCGCGGTACCAGGCGAGCAGCGGCCGGCTGACGAGCCGCCGCCGGATCGGCGCCACGCCGAGCACGACGCCCGCGATTGCAAACAAGGCAACCAGGACGGTGAACGACGCACCCGCCGGCGTGCCGGCCCAATTGCCGATCGCGAGCGCCAGGGCAGCGGCTGCCAACCAGAGCCACCCGGCCGCGGCCACGCCCGCGAGCGCGACAAATGCGACGACAACGGCGATGACCCAGACGGTGACGGACATGGCAATCTCCTCAAGCGCACAGTGCTGTGCTGTTTACGGCAGCCCGCCGCAGTTGCCGCGCAGTTGCCGCGCAGTTGCCGCGCAGTTGCCGGATAGCGCGAGACAAGCGGGCCGAAGCGCACCGGCAGGCAGAGCATGATCCTCTTTTATTGTAGGCCGTGCGTCCCCATGTAACAATGCCGTCGATCACCAGAACCCCGCCATGGGACACGACCACCGCAGCCTTGCCCTGCCTGTTCCGCTGAAAGACCACGCCGGGTCGAAGAGGCGCAGCGAATGGCGCGTGGTGGGCATGCTGCTGCCCTACCTGTGGGAGTTCCGCGTCCGCGTGGTGCTCGCGCTCACCTTCCTGACCGCGGCGAAGCTCGCCAACGTCGGCGTGCCGCTGATCCTGAAGCAAGTCGTGGATTCGCTCGATTCGGCAACGGCGGTGCTGGTATTGCCGCTCGCGCTGCTCGCCGCCTACGGCATCCTGCGCTTTTCGACGACGCTGTTCGCCGAGCTTCGCGACGTGGTGTTCGTGCGCGTGGCGCAGCGCGCCATCCGGCGCGTCGCGCTCACCGTGTTCCGCCACATGCACAGCCTGAGCCTGCGCTTCCATCTCGATCGGCAGACCGGCGGCGTGTCGCGCGACATCGAGCGCGGCACGCGCGGCATCTCGACGCTGCTGTCGTACATGCTGTTCTCGATCATCCCGGTGATCCTCGAGTTCAGCCTGGTGGCGGCGATCCTGCTCACCCGGTTCGACTGGCGCTTCGCCGCGGTGACCTTCGCCGCGGTCGCGGTGTACCTCACGTTCACCGTGTCCGCCACCGAGTGGCGCATGGAGATCCGCCGCCGCGCGAACGAGCTCGACTCGAAGGCGAACACGCGCGCCATCGACAGCCTGCTCAACTACGAAACGGTCAAGTATTTCAACAACGAGGAGTACGAGGCGCGCCGCTACGACGAGAACCTGCAGAAGTATGAATCGGCCGCGGTCAGGAACGAGATGTCCCTCGGCATCCTCAACATCGGCCAGAGCTGCATCATCGCGGTCGCGGTGACGCTGCTCATGATCCTTGCCGCGCAGGGCGTGGTGGCGAAGAAGCTCACCCTCGGCGATCTGGTGCTGGTGAACGGCCTGCTGATCCAGCTCTACATCCCGCTCAATTTTCTCGGCATGGTGTACCGCGAAATCAAGCAGGCGCTCGTCGACATGGACCGCATGTTCCGGCTCCTTACCCAAGACCGCGAGATCGCCGACCGTCCCGGGGCGCGCGCGCTCGAAATGGATTCCGGCGGCGCCGCGATCCGCTTCGAGCGCGTGGATTTTTCCTACGAACCGAGGCGCCAGATCCTGTTTGATGTGTCCTTCGACGTGCCGGCCGGCAGCAAAGTCGCGGTGGTCGGCCACAGCGGCTCGGGGAAATCGACGCTGGCGCGACTCCTGTTCCGCTTCTACGAGGTCAACGCGGGGCGCATCACCATCAACCGCACCGACATCCGCGACTTCACGCAGTCCTCGCTGCGCGCAGCGATCGGCATCGTGCCGCAGGACACGGTGCTCTTCAACGACACCATTCTCTACAACATCCACTACGGCCGGCCGGCCGCCTCGCCCGAAGAGGTGATCGAGGCGGCGAAGGCGGCGCACATCCACGACTTCATCGAGGGCCTGCCGGACAAGTACGAGGCGCGCGTCGGCGAGCGCGGCCTCAAGCTCTCCGGCGGCGAGAAGCAGCGCGTCGCCATAGCCCGCGCCATCCTCAAGAACCCCGGCATCCTCATTTTCGACGAGGCCACCTCGGCGCTCGACTCGGAGACGGAGAAGGGCATCCAGGCCGAGCTCAACCGCATCGCCAAAGGGCGCACCACGCTGGTGATCGCGCACCGTCTCTCGACGGTGATGGACGCCGACCAGATCCTGGTGCTGGATCAGGGCCGCATCGTCGAGCGCGGCGCGCATCGCGAGCTGCTCGAGAAAGAGGGCGCCTACGCGCAGATGTGGGCGCTGCAGCAGCAGGAGGAAGACGAACATGCGGCGGCAATCTAGTGTGGTGTTTCAAAAGTGCGTTGCATGATTCTCGCGTCATTCCGGCCACGCCCGCGCAGCGGGCACGAGCCGGAATCCAGAGACTTTTCAAGACGCTGGATCCCCCTCCGCTTCCGCGGGGATGACATTTGCAGGATGGGCCGGAAGTTAAGGCACGCGTGAAGTTCCTTTCCTATCCCTTTATTTTTGTTGCAAATTAGCCGATCCGTCGCTACACTGCCGAAAATCGAAGAGGCAGGGAGACTGATTTGCGGTTGGTCCCGGTGTTGTTCCTCGTGCTGACGGCGGCTGCCGCGCAAGTGCTCGCGGGCGCGCGCAGCGCCGACGCGCGGGAACCGCGGGAGCCCGCGCTTCGCTCCCAGGCCGCCCTGGTTCTCGATGAGGATTCCGGCCAGGTCCTGCTCGGCAAGAACGTCCAGTGGCAGGCCCCGATCGCATCGCTCACCAAGCTCATGACCGCGATGGTGACGCTCGATGCCAGCCTGGATCCGGACGAATTGGTGACCATCACGCGCGCCGACGTCGACAGGCTGAGAGGCTCGCATTCCCGCCTCAATGTCGGCTGGCAGGTCGCGCGCGATGACCTGCTGCGCCTCGCCCTCATGGCCTCGGAAAACCGCGCCGCCTCGGCGCTGGCCCGCTCCTACCCGGGCGGGAAAGAAGCCTTCGTGCAGGCGATGAACCTCAAAGCGCAGCTTCTCGGCATGGCGGACACCCGCTTTGCCGATGTCACGGGATTGTCGAGCGCCAACGTCTCCACCGCGGATGATCTGGCGAAGCTTGCGCGCGCCGCGCACCGCTATCCCAAAATCGGCGAGTATTCGACCACCACTGTGCACACGGTGAAAATCGGCCGGCACATTTTCCAATTCGGCAATACCAATCGACTGACGCGGAGCTCCACCTGGGACATCGGCTTGTCCAAGACCGGGTACATCAGCGAAGCCGGGCGCTGCCTGGTCATGCAGGTGACGCTCGCCGGGCGGGCGGTGATCATCGTGCTCCTCGACTCCTGGGGAAAATACTCCCGCATCGCCGATGCCAGGCGTATCCGCAAATGGCTCGAACTGGTCTCCGGCCAGACCGCGGCGCAACGATCCGCGATGCAGGGAGCGCCGGGCAGCGACACCGCAACGCAGGCGAGACGCGTCGGGCCGGGTTAGCGACCGGCAAACTCCGCATGCAACCCCAGCGCAACCCCGAGCCCGGCGCCGACTTCCAGGTGAAGCGCTTCCGCCACAAGGCATTCTACGATCCTGTCCAGGGCCGGATCGAGATGCATCTCGAGAGCCTGTACGTCCAGTTCGCGCACGTCGCCGGCCGGCGCTTCGATTTTGCCGCAGGCGAAACGATCCACACCGGGATCTCCTGCAAGTACTCGATCGCGGAATTCCAGGAGATGGGCAGGAAAGCCGGCTTTTCGCCGGAAAAAGTCTGGACCGATCCCGGGCAGTTGTTCAGCGTGCACGGGATGCTGGCGATCTGAACTCGTCATTTCCGCGGAAGCGGTGTTCCGTCATTCCGCGAAAGCGGGAATCCAGCGACTTTTACTCCTTGTCATTCCAGCGAAAGCGGGAATGACGGAACTTCAGCCGCGGTAGCCGATCGCGCGCGAGATTTTCTCCGCGGTCTCCCGCACCAGTCCCGACCACGCGCTCTTCATGCGCTCGGCCGGCGCCGACACCGACAACCCGGCCACCAGCGCGCCGGTGTCATCGCGCACGCCGGCGCCGATGCAGCGCACGCCGAGCTCGGCTTCTTCGTTGTCGACGGCGAAACCGTTGCGGCGGATGCGTTCGAGCTCCTTCTCCAGCGCGGCGACCGCAGTCAGCGTGTTGCGGGTGAATTGCGGCAGCCGCGTGCGCTGCGCGTAGGCACGCAGGCCTTCCGCGCCGTCTTCGAGGAGAAACAGCTTGCCGACCGCGGTGATGTGGAGCGGGGCGCGCGCACCGACGATGTTGACCACGCGCATCAGCGCGCGGCCGCTCGAGGTGCGCTCGACGTAGACGATCTCGTCGTCGCGGCGCACCGAAAGATTGACCGCCTCGCCGGTGGCCGCGTGCAGCTCGCGCATGAACGGCAGGGCATGCTCGCGCACGCTGATGCGGCCCTTGACGAGGTTGCCGAGCTCGAGCAGCCGGATGCCCAGGCGGTAATTGCCCTGATCGAAGCGCTCGATCATGCGGTCGTGGACCAGCGACGTAAGGATGCGGTGCGCGGTGGAAGGGTGCAGGCGGCTTGCCTGCGCGAGGGCCTTCAGTCCCACCGGCTCGGCGTGCTGCGCGAGCACGTCGAGCAGCCTCATCATGCGCTCGATGACCTGGATGGAACTCTTCGTGCCAGCATCGGCCATGGCCGCGATTGCCCGGAATTATCGAATGACGCAATATTACACCGCAATGCGGGATGGGCACGGAGAGGAAAATGCGCCTGTGGTACGATCCACGCTCGAAGCAACCCTATTTTTCTCAGGGGCCGTTTCAGAATTACCGAAACGGCCCCTGACTTAGGCGAGTATGAGGGGATGTGTCCCCTCATTTTGTAACCGGTTCTCACGGACTTCCATGCGCGTCGGCCTGTTCGTCACCTGTCTCGTCGATCTGATGCGGCCGGAGATCGGATTTGCGGCACTGAAGCTGCTCGAGTCCGCCGGATGCGAGGTCGTGGTGCCGGCAACGCAGACCTGCTGCGGCCAGCCGGGCTGGAATTCGGGCGACCGCGGATCCGCGCGCGCCCTGGCCGGGAAACTGATCGAGGAGTTCGAAGGCTGCGATCACGTGGTCGCGCCTTCCGGGTCGTGCGCCGGAACGATCCGCACGCACTACCCCGACATGTTCCGCGGCGAGCCGGCGATGCTCTCCCGCGTCGAGCGTCTCGCTGCGCGCACCTACGAGCTGACCGATTTTCTCGTCAATGTCGCCAGGCTCGATCGCGTCCCCGGCCGCTTTGACGGCACCGTGACCTACCACGACTCCTGCTCGGGGCTGCGCGAGCTCGGCGTGAAGACGCAGCCGCGGCAGCTCCTGGCGAAGGTCGCGGGCCTGACGCTCGCCGAGATGAGCGACTGCGAAACCTGCTGCGGCTTCGGCGGCACGTTTTCGGTCAAGTACGGCGACATCTCCGCGGCCATTGCGGACAGGAAATGCAGGAACATCGAAGCGAGCGGCGCGCACACCGTCGTGCTCGGCGACCTGGGCTGCATGCTCAACATCGAAGGCCGCCTGCGCCGGCGCGGAGACGCAAAAACGCGCGTGCTGCATGTCGCGGAAATTCTCGCCGGGGCGAGCGGCAAGGCGTGAATCGGGAATCGTGAATCGTGAATCGTAAATCGTAAATCGTAAATCGTGAAACCCATGCACACGCCGGCCGGGGATCGAGCCGTCCGATTCCCGATTCCCGATTCACGATTCACCGGGGTTCCGCCGTGAAAGTCCAGTCGATGCACTTCAAGGCGCGCGCGTCGGCGGCGCTCAAGGACGCGCGCCTGCAGCGCGGCCTCGCCAAGGTCGACGGCTTCGCGGCCAAGCGCGGCGAAGTGGTGCGCGATTACGGCGACGGCTTCGAGGCACTGCGCACCGCGGGCGCGGCGATCCGCGACCGCGGGCTCGAGAACCTCGATGCCTGGATCGAGCAGTTCGAGCGCGAAGCGACGCGTCGCGGAGCGACGGTGCTTTTCGCCGAGACCGGCGCCGACGTCGCCCGGCTGGTGCTGGAGATCTGCGCGAAGCACGGGCTCACCAAGGCGATCAAGTCGAAGTCGATGCTCTCCGAGGAGGCGCAGCTCAACCGCGCGCTCGAGGCGGCGGGGGTGCAGCCGGTCGAGACCGACCTCGGCGAATACATCTGCCAGCTCGCCGACGAGCCGCCGTCGCACATCATCGCGCCGGTGATCCACAAGACCCGGGAGGATGTCGCCGAGCTGTTCGCGGCGAAGCACCACCGCCCGCGCCTCGCCGAGGCGGAAAAAATGACGCGCGAGGCGCGCGAGATTCTGCGGCCGCATTTTCTTTCGGCGGACCTCGGCATCTCCGGCGGCAATTTCCTCATTGCCGAAACGGGCTCGGTGGCGATCGTCACCAACGAGGGCAACGGCCGCATGGTGACGACGCTGCCCAGGGTGCACATCGCCATCACCGGCATCGAGAAGGTGGTCCCGACGCTGGAAGACCTCGCGACGCTGATGCGCCTGCTGCCGCGCTCGGCCACCGGGCAGACCATCTCCAACTACCTGAGCGTCGTCACGGGAACGCGCGGCGAGTCCGACCGGGAAGGGCCGGAGCACATGGTTTTCATCCTCGTGGACAACGGCCGCACCAACCTCGTCGGCAGCGACATGCAGGAGATGCTGCGCTGCATCCGCTGCGGCGCCTGCATGAACCACTGCCCGGTGTACCAGGCGGTCGGCGGCCACGCCTATGGCTGGGTCTACCCGGGGCCCATGGGCGCGGTGCTCACGCCTGCCTACACGGGCCTGGAGAACGCGCTCGACCTGCCGCACGCTTCCACGCTGTGCGGCGCCTGCGCGGTGGTCTGTCCGGTGAAAATTCCCTTGCCCGAGCTGCTGCGCAAGCTGCGCGAGAAGCAGGTCGATCGCGGCCTGCGCCCTGGGCACGAGATCGCCGCGATCCGGCTGTGGTCGTGGGCGGCGCAGCGCCCGCGGATCTACGCGCTGCTGTCGAAGATCGGCGTGCGCGTCCTCAGGCTGCTGGGCGGAGCGGACGGCATGATCCACGGCTTGCCGTTTGGCGGCGGCTGGACGCGCGAGCGCGACATGCCGGCGCCGCGGGGCAGGACCTTTCGCGAGCTCTACGCGGCGCGCGCGCCGCGGGTCTGATCCGGCATCGGCATCGGACTACAGCCACTTCGCATTGCGGAAGCGGATCCAGAGGTAGACGTCGATGGCGGCCATCGCGCCCAACGCGACGGGATAGCCGAACGCCAATTTCAATTCCGGCATCTGCTCGAAGTTCATGCCGTATACGCTGGCGATGAAGGTCGGCACCGCGATGAGCGCGCCCCAGGCCGCGAGGCGCTTGGTCACTTCGGTCTCGCCGAAGGTGATCATGGCCACATTCACCTGGATCGCGGTAGACACGGTGTCGCGCAGGGAGTCGATCAACTGGTTGATGCGCACCAGGTGGTCGTATACGTCCCGGTAATACTCCTGCATCCCGGCGCACACCTGCGGCACGCGGCCGCCGTGGAGCTTGCCGACGGCCTCGAGCAGCGGCAGGACCGCGTGCTGCATCGTCGTGAGCTTCTGCCTCACGTAGTAGAGCCCCTCGATGTTGGCGCGCAGCGATTTGCCGGAGAAGATCTGTTCCTCGAACTTCTCGAACTCGGCCTCGACCGCGTCGAGCGCGGGAAAGTAGCGGTCGACCACGGCGTCCATGAGGGCGTAGAAAACGAATCCCGAGCCACGCTTCAGCAGCTCGGGCTCCCGCTCGCAGCGGGCACGCACCGCGGTGAAGCCGGGCTCGGCGCGGTTGCGCACCGAGAGCACATAGTTGCTGCCGACGAACACATCCACCTCTCCGACCTTGATCTCGGCGCCGGCAATTTCGATGTTATGCAGCACGGCGAACAGCGAGCCGCCGTACTCGTCGATCTTGGGGCGCTGGTGGCCGTGGCGCGCGTCTTCGACCGCGAGCGGATGCAGCCCGAATTCGCCCTGCATCGCCTCGAGCTCGGCGGCGTCGGGATCCCTGAGGGCGACCCAGACGAAGCACTCGGGCCGGGCGACATAGCTGCTGATGTCCTCCTTCGCGATGTCGGCGAGCTTGCGGCCGTCCTGGTAAGCGACGCAGTTGAGCAGCATGGGGCCTCCCGGTTCTGGGCGCAATGATAGTGCCACGAGCGCCGC
>JBARMB010000053.1:0-3012 GCA_049802235.1 Burkholderiales bacterium
GCTCGAGCGGCTCGGCCTCGCGCGCCTGGTTTCTCCGGCGCAGCGCATGGTGCTGCGCAACCTCGAGCGGCAACCGGTGCGCGCCGCGCTTACCGTCATCGGCATCGCTGCGTCGGTGTCGATCCTCATCTCCGGCACTTTCTGGAAAGACGCGGTGGAGCACTTCATCGAGGTGCAATTTCACCTCGTGCAACCGGCCGGCGTGTACCTCGGCTTCGTCGAGCCGGTGTCGGAAAGCGCCCGCTTCGAGATCGAACGCCTGCCGGGGGTGCAGCAGGTCGAGATCAGCCGCTCGATCGGCGCTCGCATCCGCGCGGGTCACCGCTCCTACCGCACGGCGGTGACGGGTCTGGAGGACGGCGCGCGGCTGCAGCGCATCGTCGACAAGGACCTGAACGAAGCTTCGCCGCTGCCGGGGAGTCTGCTCCTCACCACGCGTCTTGCGCGCAAGCTCGGCGTGGCGCCGGGCGACACGGTGATGGTGGAACTCATGGACGGCAAGCGCGTCCGCGCCGAGATGACAGTCGGCGGCACGGTGGGCGAGCTGGCCGGAATGAACGCGTGGATGCGGTTCGACGACCTGAATCGCATGGCCGGAGAAGGGCCGCTCGCGTCCTCCGCGGCGCTGGTCGTGGACAGGACGGAGGAGAACGCGCTGCTCGCCCGGCTGAAGGAAGTGCCGGGCGTCGCGACGGTGATCGTGAAGTCGACGCTGCTCGATACTTTCAGGAAGACCAGCGCGAGAAACCTGCTGTTTTTCACCACCATCCTTACCGCGTTCGCGGCGACGATCGCGGTCGGCGTGGTGTACAACAATGCGCGCATCCAGCTCGCCGAGCGTGCCTGGGAGCTCGCCAGCCTGCGGGTGCTGGGTTTCACGCGCGGCGAAGTGTCGGTGCTGCTGCTCGGGGAGCTCGCACTCGAGATCGCGGCGGCGATTCCGGTCGGATTCGTGTCCGGGTTCTGGCTCGCGAGCCTGATCGTCGCGCTCACCCACGGGGAGGCATTCGAGATCCCGATGGTGATACTGCCGGCGACTTATCTCTATGCCGGGGCGACCGTGGCCGTGGCGGGCATGGTTTCGGCGATGATCGTTCGCCACCGGATCGATCACCTGGATCTGGTGGCGGTGTTGAAAACGAGGGAATGACGTGAAGACCGGGAACACGATAGCACTGGGGGTGGCCGTGGCGGCCGTTGCCGTCGTGGCGGTGTGGGCGCTGCGGCCGCAACCGATTGCCGTGGAAGTCGCGCAGGTGAAAAGCGGCGCGTTCGAACAGACGGTGTCGGACGACGGCAAGACGCGCGTGCGCGACCGCTACGTAGTATCGGCGCCGCTTGCAGGCCGGGTCGAACGCATCGCGCTCAAAGCGGGTGATCCGGTCGTGGAAGGACAGGTGGTGGCGGTGCTCACGCCTGCCGCGCCGGCGTTCCTCGACGCGCGCACCGAACGCGAGCTGGACGCGCGCGTCGGCGTGACCGGGGCGCAGCGGCTGCGCGCGGCGGCCGAAACCCAGAAAACCGATGCGCAGCTCGACCAGGCCAGGGCCGACCACGACCGCGCGGCGAAGCTCTCGAAAGACGGCTTCGTGTCGGCCACCGCGCGCGAGCAGGCCGAGCTCGCGGTGCGTACCGCGGAGAAGGCGGTGGAGGCGGCGAAGTTCACCGAGCACGCGGCCGGGCACGAGGCCGAGCAGGCGCGCGCGGCGCTCGCGCGCTACCGCGCGGAAAGCAGCGGTCGAATCAAACGCGGGGCGCGCTGGGAGGTGAAGTCGCCGGTACGCGGCTCGGTGCTGAAGGTGATCCAGGAAAGCGAGGGTGCGGCGGCGCTCGGCGCGCAGCTCGTCGAAATTGCAGATGCCCGGAGCCTCGAGGCGGTGGTGGACGTGCTGTCGCAGGATTCCGTCGGGATCAGGCCGGGGATGCCGGCACGAATCGAGGTCGGCGCGGGCGTCGCGCCGCTCGCCGCGCGGGTGCGGCGCATCGAGCCGGCGGCATTTACCAAGATATCCGCCCTGGGAGTCGAGGAGCAGCGCGTCAACGTCGTGCTCGATTTCACCGAACCTCTGGACCGGATCCAGACGATCGGCGATGGCTTCCGCGTCGAGGCGCACATCGTCGTCTATCGTGCCGAGGACGCCGTGAAGGCGCCGGTGGGCGCGCTGTTCCGCGATAGCGGCGGCTGGGCGGTGTTCGTGCAGGAGGGTGAGCGCGCCTTGTTGCGCGCGGTGAAGATGGCGCGAAGGAACGGTGTCGAGGCGATGATCGAGAGCGGTTTGAAGCCCGGCGAGACGGTGGTCGTTTATCCCTCGGATGCGCTCAGGGACGGTTCACGCGTGGTCGCGCGCACGGGCGCGCGGACGAACTCGAAATAGCCGCTGCCCGCCGGCATGCGAGCGCGCCGTCCCGGACGCGGGACGGCGTCGAGTGATTCGCGGGTTACCGTCCTGTCGACAGCCGGTCGCCGACCAAGGCCCCCATTACCGAGCCGATCGCAATCGCGGCGGTGCGGCCGTTGCCCTGACCCAGACGGCTGCCGAGCGCGGCGCCGGTGATGGCGCCGCCGAGCGTGCCCCAGCCCGGGCGCGGAGCTAACGGACCGTAGTCGTAGTAGTAGACAGGCGGCGCCGCGCGGTACATCACGACAGGTCTTTCGACCACGACCACCTGCGGCCCGCGATCGTAGCGGAAATACCGAATCGCCTGGCCGGGAGGCGCGCCGTGATAGTAATGTTCGCGCACGACGCGGCCGCGGTAGTCGTCATCGAAGTCGTGCGCCCAGACCGGCGCAGCGGCAACGAGCGCCGAAGCTGCAAGGCCTGACAGTGACAGCATCCGGGTCATCCTGGTCTTCATGATTGCCTCCTTTTAAGTGTTACGCCCGGAAAAACGGCCGGGCGGCGCGCAGTGTTGACCGGGGCCGTGTAACAGAGCGTAACGCCGGTATCGTTCGTAACGATTTGCCGCCGGGCGGCCGGCGCCGGCCTTGCGAGGTACCGCATCGATCGGGGC
>JBARMB010000054.1:0-25768 GCA_049802235.1 Burkholderiales bacterium
CGCCTGCGGCATGGTGCCGCTCGCCGAAGGCACCGACTTCGGCGGCTCGGTGCGCACGCCGGCGGCGTTCTGCGGCGTCGTCGGCCTGCGCACCACCGCGGGCCTGATAGCGAAGCATCCGGCCACGCTTCCCTGGCACGACCAGAGCGTCGAGGGGCCGATGGCGCGCACGGCCGAGGACTGCGCGCTGATGCTCGACGCGATGACGGGGCTCTCGGCGCAGTCGCCGCTCTCGTGCGCGGCGCCGTGGAAGAGCGCGCACGAACTGGTCGCAGGAACGAAGAGCCTGAAGGGGGTGCGCGTGGCCTTCGCGCCGGACATCGCCGGCATCGGGCTGGATGCCGAAATCGAGCGCATCTGCCGCGCCGCCGCGCGGGATCTTGCGGCCGCGGGGGCGGCGGTCGAGGAGATCGAAGCGAACTTCGCCGACGCGCGCGACGCGTTTCTCGCGCTGCGCGGAGAAGCCATGGTCGGCAATCACCTCGATCGGCTCGAGCGCATCGGCGAGCTGGGCGACAATCTTGCCGGCAACATCCGCGCGGGCTTGCGGCTGACGATCACCGACGTCGCCCGCGCCGAGAAAAAGCGCGCCGAGATCTGGCACCGCTGGCGCGCGCTGTTCGAGAAGTACGATCTGCTGCTGACGCCGACGGCGCCGGTGCCGCCGTTTCCGGTGGAGAAGAACTATCCCGACGAGATCGGCGGCAGGAAGCTCGAGCACTACATCGACTGGATCGCGCCGACGTTCCTGGTGTCGCTCGCGGCGCTGCCGGCGGCGAGCGTGCCCGCGGGCCTCACCGCGGCGAAGCTGCCGGTGGGATTGCAGGTCGTCGGCCCGCGTTTTTCCGAACCGCGCATCCTCGCGCTGGCGAAGTTCGTGCAGCAAGCGCATCCCATCGGCCTGCCGCCGCATCATGCCTGACGGGCATCGTGGCGAGGCCGGCGCGGGCGCCGCGGTACGGTCAGTCCATGAGGCCCGCGTACAACGGGGATGTCAGATAGCGCTCGCCATACGAAGGCAGGATCGCGACGATCAACTTGCCCGCGTGCTCGGGTCGACGCGCGACCTGCAGCGCCGCCCACACCGCTGCGCCCGAGGAGATGCCGACGAAGAGACCCTCTTCTTTCGCCATGCGGCGCGCAGTCGCGATCGCGTCGTCGTTCGTCACGCGGATGATCTCGTCGCAGATGCCGCGGTTCAGGACCTCGGGGACGAACCCGGCGCCGAGACCCTGGATGGCGTGGGGCCCTTTCGCTCCGCCCGACAGGACCGGCGAAGCGTCGGGCTCGACGGCGATGCACTTGAATCCGGGCTTGCGCGACTTGATGACCTCGCCGACACCGGTGATCGTTCCGCCGGTGCCGATACCCGAGATGAGGATGTCGGCCGCACCGTCCGTATCGCGCCAGATCTCTTCGGCGGTGGTGCGGCGATGGACCTCCGGGTTCGCGGGATTCCTGAACTGCTGGGGGATGAAGTAGCGCGCGGGATCGGAGGCCGCCAGTTCTTCGGCGCGCTTGACCGCGCCGATGGCGCCCTCGGCCGCCGGGGTGAGCACGAGTTCGGCGCCGAAGGCGCGAATCACCGCGCGGCGCTCGCGGCTCATGGATTCCGGCATGAACAGCATGCAGCGGTAACCCTTTACCGCGCAGACCCAGGCGAGCGCGATGCCGGTGTTGCCGCTGGTCGGCTCGACGACGGTCATGCCGGGCCGCAGCGTCCCGGCGCGCTCGGCGGCATCGATCATCGCCACCCCGATGCGGTCCTTCACGCTCGCACCCGGGCCGTAGAACTCTAGCTTCGCCACGACCTGCGCAGACAAGCCCGCTGCAACCCGGTTCAGCCGCACGAGCGGCGTGTTCCCGACCAGTCCCAGCGCGCTGTCTGCGATGTTCATGGCCGTATCCTCGCACGACTTGCGCTGGATGACCACCTCGAGATACTGGCCGGTGGCCACCAGCGAACCGTCGGTCGTTATTCCGCCAGGCTGACGCCCGAGCCACCCATTTCCTTCGGGAGGTCTTTCATCTTCGGCAACCCGTCCTTGATGTGCAGCTTCGTCTCCTGATAGTGGACATGGACGCCGGCGTGGTAGGGGAAGTCCGGAATGACCGCTGCATACACGTCGGTGAGTCCCATGCCGGGATGCTCGGTGAAGATGTGGCCTCCACAGGTTTTGCACCATTTGCGATAGCTGTGCGGCGTCTTGTTGTAAGTGCCGACGTTGTCTGCTCCCCGGGTGATCTTCACCGCTTCGGGTTTCCATAAAGTGAAGGCGTTGACGGGCCCTGCCGACCAGCTTCGACACGAGTCACAATGGCAATAACCCATTCCGGCCGGCTCACCGCTGACAGTGAACTGTACCGCGCCGCAAAAACAGCTGCCTTTGTAAGCTTTTCCGTTGCTCATGATGCATCTCCTTGGTTGAAGTTGGCTACTCATACGCGAATGATGTTGCCCTTGAGCGAATAGAGAATGGCAATCACGTCCTTCTTCGTGTCCTCGCTCAGTCCCTGTTTTTCCATCGCACCGACAATATCATCCGTCGCCGCCAGATACTCCTGTTCACTGATGTTCATGCCCTTGTGCGCGGCGAGCATGTCTTTGCCGGTGTAGGTTTCCGGGCCGGCGGAGCCGGCACTGAAGAACTCCCGCGCCATCTTCTTGGCGCGATCCAGGTCCTTGATGTTCTCGAATCGGGTCTTGATGATGGGATTCGCCAGGTGGGCGGCCATAACATCATCCACGAGTCGGGCAATGCCGCCGGCGCCGCCCAGTCGTTGGTATAGCGTAGTAGTCATATTCGTTTACTCCTCTTGTGGGCCATGGAAACAAGTTGCTTACTTTCGTGTCTCAAGAAACCAATATCGACTGCCTGAATCAGCTTGAGGAGCTCGCCGATGAAATGAGTCCCGGCGCGCGGTCTGCGATGTTCATAGCGGGGTCCGCGTACTGATCACCACCTCGAGGTACTGGCCCGGGGCCGCCAGCGAACCGTCGGTCGCGCGATTGAAGCGTTCGGCCAGGGCGATCAAGTCCACGGCGAGCGATTCCTGCCTGGCGGAATCGAGCGCGCCGAACGCCTTCTGCATCGGGCCGTAGTAGGTGCGGAAGACCTCCAGCCAGTGGGCCGCGCTGCGATAGCGAAACACGAAGTCCTTGCGCTCGATCGCGATCGAATCGAGCCGATTGCCGAACAGCTCGCGCAGGCGCTCTTCAGTGCCCCAGAGCGAGGGCGGCTTGACGCCGGCCGGCGGGGGCAGGTAGCGGCCCATCAGCTTGAAGAGCTCGCCGATGAAGCTCGAAGGGGTCCAGTTGGCCAGGCCGATCTTGCCGCCCGGTTTGCAGACCCGCGCCATTTCGGCGGCGGCTTTCTCCTGGTCGGGAGTAAACATCACGCCGAACGTGGACAACACGACATCGAAACTCGCATCGGCAAACTGCAGCTTCTCGGCGTCCGCCTGCTCGAACTTCACCGGCAGGCCTTCGGCGCTCGCCCGGGCGCGGCCACGCTCGAGCAGTGCCGGGACGTAGTCGGTCGAGGTGACATCGGCCCAGCGCCGCGCCGCGGCGAGCGTCGCATTGCCGTTGCCGGCGGCGATGTCGAGCACGTGCGCGCCCGGACGCAGGTCGAGCGCCTCGCACAGCGACTCGCCGACGATCTGCAGCGTGGTGCCGACGACGGCATAGTCGCCGGCGGACCAGGCAGCTTGCTGCTTGCCCTTCACGGCTGCGAGGTCGACCGGGGGGGTGGAAACGACTGCGGACATGGTTTTTCTCCTGGTGACGAGGTTTGAAATGTGTCTTGGTACAGTAGCGTGTTACTGTTACTCATCGTCGGATCCGGCTTTGGCTTTGGCGTTGCCGATCGACGTGCCGCTATTTCACTCCACGCGAGAGCGCACGGGGTCCCGCAAAGCGGGACAAGATGCGGGACAAAAGCCGGGACAGTGCCGCTGGAATCAGGCACGTTGAGAATACGGGGGTTCAGGCGACGTGCAGGACCGGGCACATTCCTTTGGCTACTGGCTGCGGCGTCGCCGCAAGGCGCTGGATCTCACCCAGGAGGCGCTCGCCCAGCGGGTCAGCTGCTCGGACTTCACGATCAGAAAGATCGAAGCCGATGAGCGTAGACCATCGCGGCATCTCGCTGGCCGGCTCGCCGCGGCGCTCGCCATCCCGGAGGAGGAGCGGCGCGCCTTCCTCGATGCGGCGCGCGCGATCCGAGCCGCCGATCGCCTGCCGCTCGACGCCGCGCCGCTCGGTGCGGCCGCGGGCAACGCTGCGCCCGAATCCGAACCCGATCCCGCTGTTCGCTCCACGAACGAAAGCGCACCCTTTGTCGGACGAGGCGTCGAATACGGCCTGCTCATCGGTCTCATCGCGCGGTTGACGACCGGCGCGGGCCAGACTGTCCTGATCGAAGGCGAGCCCGGAATCGGCAAGAGCCGTTTGATGCGCGAGGTCGCTCGCTACGCGCAAGCCCAGGGCCTGCCCACGCTCGCGACAAATTGTTTCGAGATCGATCGGGCGATGCCCTATCAGCCCGTGATCGACCTGGTCACACGGGCGCTCGAGCGCACGCCACCGGCCGCGCTGCGCAAAATCGCGCCCGTGTCGCTCGCCGAGCTCGCCGCGCTGGTTCCCGCGGTGGCCGAGCGCTTTCCGGATCTGCCGCATCTGTCGCGCGATTTTCCCGAAGCACGCCAGGCTCGCCTGTCGCGCGCGGTCGGGCAGCTCCTCGAAGCAACGGGAAACGGTCGGTCGCTCATTCTCATGGTGGACGATATTCAGTGGGCCGACGACGCGAGCGCGCAGGTGCTCCACTACCTCGCCCGGCATGTCGCCGAACGACCGGCACTCCTGATCTACGCGTATCGCGACGAAAACCTCGACAGCGACGAGCGGCTCGCGCGGCTGGTCGAGAGTTTGCGTCGCGAGACCGACGCGCGCCATGTGCTCCTCCCGCGATTGGGACTGGGCGATGCCGAGAACCTTGTCGCGGCGCTCGGCGATGCACGGCTCGCCGCCCCCGGACTTGCCGCGCGCCTGCATCGCGAGACCGAGGGCAATCCGTTCTTCCTCATGTCGATCCTGCAGTCCCTGAGTGAAGGCGAAATCCCGCAGGGGACGCGATCGAGCGAGGAGCCGGCAATGCTTCCGGATGCGTTGCGCGCCGCCGTTCGCGTACGCATCACGCACGTGCCGCAGGAGATTCGCCCGACGCTCGAGACCGCCGCCGTCCTCGGCCGGCGCTTCGATTTCGACACCCTGCTCGACGTGACTCGCGAGCCCGAAGGGCCACTGCTCGACGCGCTGGAGGCACTCGTGAAGCGCCGTTTGCTGCGCGAGGAATCCGAGGGCGGCGTCTACGACTTCAGCCACGACAAGGTGCGCGAGGTGGTCTATCGCGACATCGGCGGGGCTCGGCGCATGCTGCTGCATCGGTCGGTGGCTGAAGTCCTGGAGCGCCGCGGCGAAGGCGAAGCGCACGAGCGCGACGCCCGGCTCGCGGAGCACTACGAGCGCGCTCACGTCTGGACGAAGGCGCTCAAGTACCTGGTTCTCGCCGGCGAGCGCTCCCAGGCGCTCTTTGCGATGCGCGACGCCTTGCACTGGATGGACCGCGCGGTCGCACTCTCCGAATCTCACCCGGAGGCACTCGACGAGAAGGAACGCCGCGCGCTCTACGAGCGGCGCGGTGCGGCGCGCGCGCAGGCCGGACAGACCGAAGGCGCCGTGGCGGACATGCGCCGCGTCATCAATGCGGCGCGTGCGGCGGGCGAACGCGAAAAGGCGCGCGACGCGCTGATTCAGCTCGGCATGGCGTACCGGCGCGCCGATGCCTACGATGAGGCGACCGCCTGTCTCACCGCGGCCCTGGCGGAATCCCGCGCCATGAACGACGAGCACCAGGCCGCCGACACTCTGTATCACCTCGGCACGGTCGCCTGGAGCACGGGGCTGAACGACCAGGCCATTGGATTTCACCAGGAGGCGGTCGAAATCTGCGAGCGCACCGGACTTGCCGATCTCGTCGCGGTGCAGGCCTACCACGGACGCGGCGAAGCGCACTTTGCCAACGCCGAGCCCGCCGCGGCGATCCAGTGCTACACCCGGTCGCTCGAGCTCGCACGCGGCATCGGCGACAAGAGCTACGAGTCCGAGAATCTGATGATGATCGGGCACGCCTGCACCGGAACCAAAGGGCTCGGGGACTACCCGCGTGCCCTGGCGAACTTCGACGGGGCGCTCGAGATTGCGCGCGCGGCCGACCTGCAGTGGCATATGGGTCCCACGCTGCTCGGACTCGACCACGTGCGCGCCTGCACCGGGGACTACGGCGCGGCGTGGACCGGCATGATGAAAACCCTGCGCTGGCTCGAGAGCCTGAAGCAGGTGCGCTATCAGCTCATCGCCTGTGATTTCATCGGCCACCTGCTGCTCGACCTCGGCCTGAACGAGCAGGCGCTCCAGCACATGGAGCGCGGTCTCGCGCTCGGCCGCGAAACCGGCATCGATTTCTGGCGCGTTACCATCGAGGCGCACCGCGCGATCGCGCGCTCACGGCTCGGTCATGAGGACGTCGCGCCGGCGCTGCAGGACGCGCTCGAACAAGCGCGCCGCAGTTGCGAGCGCTATCTGGTGACGCGGTGTCTCGAAGGGTTGGCCGCGGTCGCGCTCCGCCAGGGCGATGCGAGCCGCTGCCGCGCGTTCGCAGACGAACTGCTCGCGCTCGCGGAGTCGAACGGCCTGCGCGAACTCGAAGCGAGCGCGCGGCGCTGGCACGGCGAGGCATGGCTCGCGGAGAAAGCCTATGCGCGAGCGCAGGCTGAGTTGTCGCGCGCTGCGGCGCTGGCGGAGGATATCGGCCGAGTGCGACTGCGGATGGATGCGGAAGCCGGGCTGGCCCGCCTGTTTACGGCGCAAGGTCAGCGCGACGCCGCACAGCGCCATGGCGCCAGGGCGCGCGCGATGGCGGAGGCGATCGAGAAGAGCCTGGTGTCCTCGGGGCTCGAGGCGCGGCTGCGCCTGACCGGCGACTCGTACTGAGGAAACGCCGCAGCAGGGGACACATCCCTTTCTTGCGGACCCCCGATCCCAGTTCGAGAAGGGACAGGCAAATCAATCGCACCGTGGGCGCAGTCCGTTGCTCGTTGGGGCCTTGCGCAGGCACTGACTGTGTGCGGGGTGTGTGCTGTAGCTCTTGCGGGACGCTTCGCGAGGCGCGTTGCGCCGAATCACGCGGTCGCGGGGCGCGCCGGGTCAAGTGCAGCTCTCGCGCGAGTCCTCGCGCTCGGAGGGCCGCGCCGGCGCTCAGGCGATGCCGGGAACTGGAGGGCAGGTCAGCGGCAGGCTCGCGCGCACGGGCCGCGCTCCGGCATTGAGCGGCGAACTTCGTTCGCTGGCCTGCGGCGCCCACTGCCCCGGGTGCTCGAGGATGCGCCGGATGACCTGTGGATCGTCGATGAGCGCCATGACGCGCATCGTGGCGAGGCCGGCGCGAGCGCCGCGCGGGAGTGCGTCCTGCTAGAATGAGTTTTCATTCCGCCCGCCCTCCGGCTCCATGGTGAAAGTCCGCGCGATCGACGCCGTCACGCCGGTCGTCCGCCCCGGCGCCTGCGCGCATCCTTGGGCGGCGCGGACCGGCGGCGTGACCGGACTTTGAAGCGAGGCAACCCCATGTCCTATGAAAATATCCTGGTCGAGACCCGCGGCCGCGTCGGCCTGATCCGGCTCAACCGGCCCAAGGCGCTCAACGCGTTGAACGATGCGCTCATGAACGAGCTGGGCGACGCGCTGGCGAAGTTCGATGCCGACGACGGCATCGGCGCGGTGGTCATCACCGGCAGCGACAAGGCCTTTGCCGCCGGCGCCGACATCGGCGCGATGAAGGACTGGGGCCACATGGACGTCTACAAGAGCGAATACATCACTCGCAACTGGGAGCGGATGAAGTCGGTCAGAAAGCCCGTGATCGCCGCGGTCGCGGGCTACGCCCTCGGCGGCGGTTGCGAGCTGTCGATGATGTGCGACATCATCATCGCCGCCGACACGGCGAAGTTCGGCCAGCCCGAGATCAGGCTCGGCATCATTCCCGGCGCCGGCGGCACGCAGCGCCTGCCGCGCGCCGTGGGCAAGGCAAAGGCGATGGACATGATCCTCAGCGCGCGCATGATGGACGCGATGGAGGCCGAGCGCGTCGGGCTGGTGTCGCGCGTCGTGCCCGCGGCGAAGCTGCTCGATGAAGCGCTCGCCGCCGCGGCGCAGATCGCGGAATTCTCGCTGCCGTCGGTGATGATGGCGAAGGAATGCGTCAACCGCGCGTTCGAATCGCCGCTCGCCGAAGGCATGCTGTTCGAGCGGCGGCTGTTCCACTCGCTGTTCGGCACCGAGGACCAGAAGGAGGGCATGGCGGCGTTCGTGGAGAAGAGGAAGCCCGGCTTCAAACACCGCTGATTCGTCATTCCCGCGAACGCGGGAATCCAGTGACGCAGTGACGCAGTGACGTCTTGGCGCGCCGGGGCATTGAAGCGGCGCGAAGAGGAAAGTGTTTACCCACGCGATGACCGCTCTCACCAGAACCGCTCCCCGCGCCATCGCCTGGATGTGCTCCGCCCACGTGGCGAGCATGATCGGCTTCTCCACTTACGCCACGCTGCTGCCGGGCCTGCAGCGCGAGTGGAGCCTGAACAACTCCGAGGCCGGCTTCATCGGCGGGGTGTTTTTCGGCGGCTACATGGCGGCGGTGCCGCTGCTCACCAGTCTCACCGACCGCGTCGACGCGCGGCGCATCTATATGGTGTCGAGCGCCGCCACGGCGCTCGCGCTCCTCGGCATGGCGCTGTTCGCGCAGGGCCTTGCCACCGCCGCCGCGCTGCAGTTTTGCGCCGGCGCGGGAATCGCCGGCACCTACATGCCGGGCCTGCGGGCGCTCACCGACAACGTCTCCGGCGCGGCGCAGAGCCGCGCGGTGTCGTTCTACACTGCGGTGTTCGGGTTCGGCACCAGCCTGTCGATCCTCATGGCGGGCGCGCTCGCCCATGCCCTGGGCTGGCGCTGGGCGTTCGGGTTTGCCGCGCTCGGGCCGCTCGTCGCGGGACTGATGGTCGTGTCCGGCCTGCCGCCGAGGAAGCCGCAGCATCTGCAGGACAGCCACGTGCTCGATTTCCGGCCGGTGCTGAAGAGCCGCGAGGTGCGCGCCTATATCGTCGGCTACACGGTGCATTGCTGGGAGCTGTTCGGCTCGCGCTCCTGGCTGGTGGCGTTCTTCGTCTTCGCGCAAGGCCTCGCCGCCGCGGCCTCGGCGTGGTCGCCGGTGACCATCGCCGCCACCGCCAACCTCATCGGACCGGCGGCGAGCGTCATCGGCAACGAAGTGGCGATGCGCCACGGCCGCGAGCGCGTGATCTGGAGGGTGATGCTCGCCTCGGGGCTGCTGACCTGCGTGCTCGGTTTCGCGGCGTCGCTGCCGTGGTACCTGCTGGTGCTGCTCGCCATGCTGCACCTGGTGCTGATCATGGGCGACTCCTCGGCGCTGACGGCGGGCGTGGTCGCGCGCGCCGACGAGCGCGTGCGCGGCGCGACCATGGCGGTCTATTCCATGCTCGGATTCGGCGCCGGCTTCGCCGCGCCGCTGGTGTTCGGCATCGTGCTCGATCTCGCCGGCGGCAACTCGAGCGCCGCCGCCTGGGGGTTCGCCTACGCCAGCCTCGGCGTCGGCGGCATCGTCACCGCGTTTCTGATCCGGCGCAACGCGGCGCCGGCGCGAAGCTGACGCGCCGCAATCGGGCCGCACGGGGGCGCGATGCTGACGCCACGCCTTGCTGCCGCAATGGCCCGGGCCTTCGACGGGGGTGATCGACGCGAACGAGGAAATGTGGCGGTTCTTTTCGCGTTTCGCCCTCCGGGGGGGGCGCGGCCTGTGGCGCGCTGATCCGCCACGGCCTAGAATTGGCCGAAGGGGCGACAAAATCCGGTCGCCGCTTCAAGTCCGCAGAATACAATGGACGGCAAGTCGCCGCCCATTCCGCGGCAGGTCTTCGGAAACTCATTCAGCCGGAACAATGAACGATAAACTTCAAGTGATCATCGCCGGCGCGGGGCCGGTAGGGCTGCTGACGGCGCTGGCGCTGGCGAAGCAGGACGTTTCGGTGCTGGTGCTCGAGGCCGAGCCCGGCCTCACCATCGATCTGCGCGCGGGCACCTATCATCCGCCTTCGCTTGAGATGATGGCGCCCTACGGCATCACCGACGCGATGCACAAGACCGCGATCAAGGTGCCGCGCTGGCAGATCCGCGACCGCAAGGCGGGAGTGATCGTCGAGTGGGACGTGTCGGAGATCCGGGACCTGACGCCCTACCCCTACCGCCTGCATCTCGAGCAGCACCGCCTTACGCCCATCATCCTCGACAAGCTCAAGGCCTGCGCCAACGTCGAAGTGCGGTTCTCGCACCGGGTCACCGATGCGTCGCAGACCGGCGATCGCGTCAGCGTGACGGCGCAGACTCCGGGCGGCACGGAGAAATTCGAGGCCGCGTGGCTGGTCGGCGCCGACGGCGGCCGCAGCACGGTGCGCAAGTGCATCGACGTCGAATTCGAGGGCTTCACGTGGGACGAGCGTTTCGTCGTGGCGAGCACGACCTGTGACTATGCGCCGCACGGCTATGCGCTGAATGCCTACGTCGCCGATCCGGCCGAATGGAGCGCGATCTTCAAGATGCCCGATGACGGGCCGCCGGGGCTGTGGCGGGTGATCTTCCCGATCCCGCCGGAGGAGAAGGACGCGGTGGCGCTCTCCGAGGAAATGATCGAGCGGCGCATGCAGGGCTTCCTGCCGAAGGCGGGGCGCTACCCGATCAAGTACAAGAGCATCTACAAGGTGCACCAGCGCGTGGCGAAGAATTTCCGCGTCGGGCACGTGCTGCTCGCCGGCGACGCCGCGCACCTGAACAACCCGATCGGCGCCTTCGGGCTGAACGGCGGCATCCACGACTCGATCAACCTGTCGGGCAAGCTCGGCAAGGTCTGCCGCGGCGAGGCCGCGCCGTCGCTGCTCGATCTCTACGTGCGCCAGCGGCGCACGGTGAACCTGGAATACGTGCAGGAATTCTCGATCAGGAACCTGAAGCGCCTGGCGGCGAAGACCGAGGCGGAGCGCAAGGCGAATTTCGACGAGCTGCGCCGGCAAGCGGCGACAGCGGAGGGCAGAAGGGAATTTCTGCTGGTGAGCAGCATGCTCGCCAGCATCCGGCGCGGCAACGCCATCGCGTAGAACGGCGCGCCGCCGCGCGTAACGAAGCGCCCGGCAGAGGCTCGAAACAGGAGAGGGGATCATGGAGAAAATCTGGCTCAAGCACTATCCGCCCGGCGTTCCCGCCGAGATCGACTACCGGCAATTCAAGTCGATCGACGATCTGTTCGAGAAAAGCGTCGAGAAATACCGCGACCGTCCCGCTTTCCACAACATGGGCAGGACGATCAGCTTCGGCGAACTCGAGCGCCTGTCGCGCAGCTTCGGGGCATGGCTGCAGGCAAAGGGGGTGGCGAAAGGCGCGCGCGTCGCGGTGATGATGCCGAACTGCCTGCAGTACCCGGTCTGCATCTTCGGCATCCTGCGGGTCGGCGGCATCGTCGTCAACGTCAACCCGCTCTACACCGCGCGCGAGCTCGAGTACCAGCTCAAGGATTCCGGCGCCGAGGCGATCGTGATCCTGGAGAACTTCGCCCACGTGCTCCAGGACGTGATCGGCAGGATGCCGGTAAAGCACGTGGTGGTCGCGGCGCTCGGCGACCTGCTCGGCTTCAGGGGCGCGATCGTCAACTTCGTCGTGCGCAACGTGAAGAGGATGGTGCCCGAGTTCGAACTCGCCGGGGCGGTGCGCTTCAACGCCGTGATCGAGGAGGGCGCGCGGCTGGAATTGAAGCGCGTCGAGATCGGTCAGGAGGACGTGGCGTTCCTGCAGTACACCGGCGGCACCACGGGCGTGTCGAAGGGCGCGACGCTGCTGCACCGGAACATCCTGGCGAATCTCGAGCAGAGCTTCGCCTGGAACCGGCCGTTCCTGAAGGAAGACGAAGCGCAGGTGATCATCACGGCACTGCCGCTCTACCACATCTTCTCGCTCACCGCGAACTGCCTGCTGATGATGAGAATGGGCGGCTGCAACGTGCTCATCACCAATCCGCGCGACATCCCCGGCCTGGTGAAGGAGCTGGCGAAGCACAGATTCACAATGTTCACCGGCGTCAACACGCTGTTCAACGCGCTGCTGCACCACCCGGATTTTTCCAAGCTCGATTTTTCCAGCCTCAAGATTTCCCTCGGCGGCGGTACGGCGGTGCAGAAGGTGGTCGCCGACCGCTGGAAGCAGGTCACCGGTTGCACGCTGGTGGAAGCCTACGGCCTGTCGGAGACCTCGCCCGGGGTCACCATCAACCCGCTCGACCTGAAGGAATACAACGGCGCCATCGGCCTGCCGATCCCTTCCACCGAAATCTCGCTGCGCGACGACCAGGGCCGCGAGGTGCCGCTCGGCGAGCCGGGCGAGCTGTGCGTGCGCGGGCCGCAGGTGATGCGGGACTACTGGAACGGCCCGGAGGAAACGGCCAGGGTGCTCGGCCCGGACGGTTTTCTCGCCACCGGCGACGTCGCGGTGATGGACGAGCGCGGCTTCCTGCGCATCGTCGACCGCAAGAAGGACATGATCAAGGTGTCGGGATTCAATGTCTACCCGAACGAAGTCGAGGGCGTGGTGGCAATGCTTCCCGGCGTGCTGGAATGCGCGGCGGTAGGGGTGCCCGACGAGCACTCCGGCGAGGTGTTGAAGCTGTTCGTGGTGAAAAAGGACCCGGCGCTCACCGAGGCCGACATCCGCAGGCACTGCGAACAGAATCTGACCGGCTACAAGCGGCCCAAAACCATCGAATTCAGGAACGAACTGCCGAAGACGAACGTCGGCAAGATTCTGCGGCGGGCGCTGCGGGACGAAGGAAAATAGCGGGCGCCCTTCAACGGCCCGGCTTCCGGGCCTTGAGTCCCTCCTGGACCGCCTTGATCAGGTCCCCGTGCGCCACCGGCTTGGTGAGATAGCCGCTGACGCCGATTTTCGTCGCCCTCATGTAGCTCTCGTCGTCGGTGTTCCCGGTGATCACGACCACCGGGAGCGTTCGGGTCATCGGATCCGCGCGCACCGCCTCGAGCAGCTCGAAGCTGTCCAGATAAGGCACGTTGAGATCGAGGATGACCAGGTCGGGCGGGTTGGAGACGATGGCGCGCAGGCCGAGCGCGGCGTCTTCCGCGATCTCCACGGTATGCCCCGCGCCCGACAGGTGCACGCGCAGCAGACCGAGGAAGGTGACGTCGTCCTCGATCGCCAGGATTCTGGCCAATTTTTTTCCTCCTGTGAACTTGTTATGCTAACAGCATTGACGCTGGATTATTCCCACACTGCACGCTCGTCGCGGGAGGGGGAGCCGCAATGCCCGGGAGCATGCCCCGCGCCGTGTTTGCAGTGCACGTTTGCAGTGCACAACAGGGTCTGGTATAAAGTTCGCACATCGTCACGGAGAAGTGAATGCTCTACGCATTTCACGAACTGCAGCACGCGGCGCTCGCGCCGTGGAACGCGGCGGCCAGAACCAGCCTCGACCTGCTCACCTCTCCGTTCAGCCCGCTGGCGTATTTCCCCGCCAGCCGCAAGCTTGCCGCCGGCGCCGAAGTCTTCTGCCGGCTGACGCAGCGCTACGGCAAACCCGCGTTCGGCATCGCCGAGACCGTCATCGGCGGCCGTGCGGTCGCGGTGAGCGAGGAAGCCGTCATCGACAAGCCTTTTTGCCGGCTGCTGCACTTCAGGCGCGACGCCGTGCGCCGCGACCCGAAGGTGCTGCTGGTGGCGCCGCTCTCGGGCCACTACGCGACGCTGCTGCGCGACACGGTGCGCGCGCTGCTGCCCGGGCACGAGGTCTATCTCACCGACTGGGTGAACGCGCGCGACGTTGCGCTCGCCCAGGGGCCTTTCCATCTCGACGACTATGTCGACACCATGCGCGAGTTCATCCGCGCTCTCGGTCCGGATATGCACGTGATCTCGGTGTGCCAGCCGACCGTGCCGGTGCTCGCGGCGATCGCGCTCATGGCGGATGCGGGCGAGCGCGTCGCCGCGCGCACCATGGTGATGATGGGCGGGCCGATCGACACGCGCCGCAGCCCCACCGCGGTCAACGACCTTGCCGTGCGCAAGCCGCTGTCGTGGTTCGAGCGCCATGTCATCGATACCGTGCCGGCGAAATACCCGGGCTTCATGCGGCGCGTCTATCCGGGTTTTCTCCAGCACTTCGGCTTCGTCGCCATGAACCCGGGCCGCCACGTCGACGCGCACTGGGACTTCTACCATCATCTGGTCGAGGGCGACGGCGATTCGGCCGAGGCGCACCGCGGCTTCTACGACGAATACAACGCGGTGCTCGACATGCCCGCCGAGTACTATCTGGACACGATCCGCGTCGTGTTCCAGGAGCACGCGCTGGCGCACGGCAGCTGGCGCGTGCGCGGCGAACTCGTCCGCCCGCAGGCGATCCGGCGCACCGCGCTGCTCACCATCGAGGGCGAACTCGACGACATCTCGGGCAGCGGCCAGACCGAAGCGGCGCACGGCCTGTGCACGGGCATTCCGGCGAACAAGCGCGAGCACTTCCTCGTGCCGGGCGTCGGCCACTACGGCATTTTTTCCGGACGGCGCTGGCGCGAGACCATCTGCCCGCGCGTCGGCGAGTTCATCCGCAAGCATTGACCCTCCGTCCAAGAGGGTTGATTCCCCTCGTTCCGACGGAACGCGGCTCCCGGGGATCGACTCCGCCCATTGTCCGCCGGGCGCGAAACCCGATCATGCCTGAGCCGCGTTTATGAGAACATAATCGGGTATTGCGCCGCATGAGGGTTCACCCGGGCGCGGTACCGGACGGGAGAAATGCGCCATGACCTTGAGCAAGCGTAGCAAAGCAAAGGGCCCGGAAGATCCGGGCCGGGCGCTGCGGCAGTACAAGGGGCGCCTGGAAAGCCTGCTCGCACTCTCGTCCGACTGGTATTGGGAACAGGACGAGAACTGCCGTTTCACCCTGGTCGTAGGGACGGGTGTGGGACAAACGGGGATCGAACCGCAGCAGTATCTCGGCACCGCTCGTTGGGACCACGGCGCGGTTCCGGTCGGCGACGGCGGCAGCTGGGACAAGCACAAGGCCGGGCTCAAGGCGAGACAGCCGTTCGCCGATTTTGTCTTCAAGCGCCTCAATCCGCGGGGTGAGCTGCGCTACATCAGCACCACCGGGCAGCCGGCGTTCGACGCAAAAAAGCGGTTCAAGGGCTACCGCGGCACGGCCAGGGACATCACCGCCGGCGTGCGCGCGGAACAGTTGCTGCGGCTGGAGCATGCGGTGAACCGCAGCTTGGCCGAAGCCGACAGCGTTTCGGCGGCGCTGACGGAGGTGATCCACGCCATTTGCAGCACGGAGGGCTGGGAATGCGGCCGGTATTTTCGCGTCGACGAGGAGGCCGGCGTGCTGCGCTTCGGCGAAGCTTGGGGCGTGCCGGAACCCGCGATCCAGCAATTTATCCACCGGTCGCGCGGAATAACCTACCAGCCGGGCATCGGACTGATGGGCCAGGCGTGGCAGACGGGTGAGCCGCTGTGGGTCGCTGATGTCACCAAGGACGCGCGTGCGCTGCGGGCGGCTTTTACAGTCGATGTCGGCATACGCGGCGGATTCGTCTTTCCGGTCATATCGGAAGGAAAGACGATCGGCGTGCTCGCTTTCAACAGCCGTGAAGTCCGCGACCCGGAAGAGCGGCTGCTGCAGGCGATACACGTGATCGGCGGCCAGATCGGCCAGTTCCTCCAGCGCAAACGCGCGGAGGAAGAACAGCGCCAGTTTCGCCTCGCCCTGGACAATTCGGTGGACATGATCTTGCTGATCGATCGCAAGACCATGCGCTTTGTGGATGTGAACCGGACCGTCTGCAAATTGCTCGGCTACTCGCGCGAAGAGCTGCTCAAAATGGGCCCGCAGGATCTGCTTCCGGAAAGTCAAGTTGAGATCGAGCAAGCTCATGACGAGCTCATCGCCAATCCTTCCAGCGTCAGCGGCATGCACAGCACCTTTCGCTGCAGGGACGGCTCGACCATACCCTTCGAATCGACGCGGCACGTGCTGCGCTCCGGGGACAGCTACATCATCGCCGCCATCTGCCGGGACATCCGCGAGCGCCTTGCCGCCGAGGAGGCGCAGCGGGAGCAGGTTGCGCTGATCGCGCAGTCCGCGGATAAGGACCGGCTGCTGCGGCTGTTCTACGACCTGCCCTTCGTCGGGCTGGCCATCACCTCGCCCAGCAGCAAGCGCTGGTTGCAGGTCAACGATTACATGTGCGAGATGCTGGGCTACCCGCGCGAGGAGCTGCTTGAACTGGCCTGGACGGAAACCACTCACCCCGACGATCTCGCTGCCAACCTGGCGCTGTTCCAGCGCCTGGCCGCGGGCGAGTTCGATTCCTTCCAGTTCGACAAGCGCTTTCTGCGCAAGGACGGCGGGATCGTCGACACCACAATGGAGGTCAGATGCGTGCGGCGCGGGGACGGCAGCGTGGAGACCGTCATTATCATGGTGCGGGACATCACCGAGCAGAAGCGCTCCGAGGAGGCGCTGCGCCAAAGCGAGGCGCGCTTCCGCAGCCTCACCGAACTTTCCTCCGACCTGTACTGGGAGCAGGACGACCAGTACCGGTTCACCTCGGTGAAGGGAACCGGTTCGGATCGGGTCAAAATGGGCACTGCCCAGCCTGCTGTCGGCAAGAAGCGCTGGGAACAGAACTACATCAACATGACCGCGGACGACTGGGCCGCGCACATCGCGACACTCGATGCACACCAGCCGTTCCGTGACCTGGAACTGTGCCGGCTGGACGAATCCGGCAAGAAGGTCTGGATCGGCGTCAGCGGCGAACCCGTGTTCGACGCCTCCGGCGTCTTCAAGGGCTATCGCGGCGTCGGCAAGGACATCACCGGGCGCAAGCAGGGCGAGGAGCAGATCCAGTATCTGGCCAATCACGACGCCCTGACCTCCCTGCCCAACCGGGCCATGTTCAGCGAAGTGCTGAACCTCGGACTGCAGAATGCGCGGCGCTACAACCGCACTTTCGCCGTGCTGTTCATCGACCTGGACCGCTTCAAGATCATCAACGACACCCTCGGCCACGAGGCCGGGGACAAACTGCTGCAGGAAATGGGCAGGCGCCTCACCCAGACCGTGCGCTCGAGCGACATCGTCGCCCGCCTGGGCGGGGACGAGTTCGTGGTGCTGGTCCAGGAGGTGAGCGAACCCAAGCAGGTCGAGGCGGTCGCGCGCAAGATCCTCACCGCCGTCATCAAGCCGATGTTCATACGCGAGCAGGAATGCAGGGTGACGGCGAGCATCGGCATCTGCATGTATCCCTCGGACGCCCGGGACGAGCAGTCGCTGATGAAGAACGCCGACATCGCCATGTACCGCGCGAAGGAAGAGGGCAAGAACACCTACATGTTCTATTCAGAGGAGACCAACGTCCACTCCTTCGAGCGGCTGGCGCTGGAGACGAGCCTGCGCCGCGGCCTGGAGCGCAACGAGTTCTTTCTCCACTATCAGGCCAAGCTCGATCTCAAGACAATGCAGATCACCGGGGTGGAAGCGCTGGTGCGCTGGCAGCACCCCGACCTCGGCATGGTGCCGCCCGCCCAGTTCATCCCGCTCGCCGAGGAGACCGGGCTGATCGTGCCGATCGGACGCTGGGTGCTGAACACCGCTTGCGTGCAGAACGTCGCCTGGCAGCGGGAGGGCCTGCCGCCGTTGCGCATGGCGGTCAACCTGTCGGCGCGCCAGTTCGCCGACGAAGATCTCCTCAAGGACATCGCCGCGGCGCTAAAGGATAGCGCGATGAAACCCGAATTACTGGAGCTCGAGCTTACCGAGAGCATGGTGATGCAGAACGCCGAGCGTGCGGGCAAGGTGCTTGCCGCTATCAAGCAGCTGGGGGTGCGGCTCGCCATCGACGATTTCGGGGTCGGCTACTCCTCGCTGACGCACCTCAAGCGCTTTCCGATCGACACGCTCAAGGTGGACCGGTCCTTCATCCGCGACATTCCTCAGGATACCGAGGACAAGGCGATCACCGAGGCGATCATCGCCATGGGCAAGAGTCTCAACCTCACGGTCGTCGCCGAAGGCGTGGAGACGCTGGAGCAGGAGACGTTCCTGCGCGATCACGCCTGCGACGAAACGCAAGGCTACTATTTCAGCAGGCCCATCGCGAGCGACCAGTTCGCCGAACTGCTGCGGCGGCGCATCGAATCCTCGAACGACAGGGCCGAACCGGCGCAAAAGTAGCCGCGGGCGCTCACGCCGGTTTCCCCGGGATTGCTCCGGCGGCGCGCGGCCCGTAGACGAGCTGCGAGACCGCGAACGCGATCACGAACAGCGACAGCGTTGCCTGCACCCGGGACACGCTCACGCCGAAGTGGCGCACCATCCCCGGGAACGAGGCGATGGTCATGTCGGTGGAGAGCGCGAGCAGCGCAAAGCCGACCGCGATCATCGCCGCGACCGCGGGATGCCTGAGCGGAAGCCGGTTCAACGCGGTGCGGGGACCTGAACGACCTGGTGGTCGATGGCGCCGAAGATCGTCCGGCCGTCGGCGTCGAACATCTCGATCCTCACGCGATCGCCGAATTTCAGGTACGGCGTCGCGGGCTGGCCCTGCTGCAGCGTCTCGAGGGCGCGGATCTCGGCGATGCAGGCGTGCCCGTTCCGGTGGCCGTAGTTGGAGACGGTGCCCGAGCCGAGCACGGTGCCGGCGCCCAGGCGCCGCGTCGCCGCGGCATGCGCGATCAGGCGGGGAAAATCGAACTGCATGTCGGTGCCGCAGTCGGGCGTGCCGAACGGCTTGTCGTTGATGTGCACGCTGAGCGGCCGATGGACTTTCTTTCCGTCCCACGCCTCGCCCAGCTCGTCGGGCGTGACCGCGACCGGCGAGAACGCCGTCGCCGCCTTGCCCTGGAGGAAGCCGAAGCCCTTGGCGAGCTCGGCGGCAATGAGGTGGCGCAAGGACACGTCATCCACCAGCGCCAGCAGCCGGATGTGTTCGCCCGCCTTGTCCGGCTTCACGCCCATCGGCACGTCGCCGAGGAACACCGCCACTTCGGCTTCGAGATCGATGCCCCAGTCCTCGCTCGCGGCCTCGATCGGGTCGCAGGGGCCGATGAAATAATCCGAGTCGCCCTGGTACATGAGGGGATCCTTCTTGAACTCGGGCGGCATGGCGGCCCCGCGCGCCTTGCGCACCAGCTCGACGTGCGCGAGGAAGGCGCTCCCGTCCAGCCACTGGTAGGCGCGCGGCAGCGGCGCGGCGAGCTGCTTTGCGTCGAGATCGAATGCGCGCGGCCCCGGGGCGCGGTCGAGATCGTCGTAGAGTTGCTGCAGCTGCGGGGCGAGATAGTCCCAGTCGTCGAGCGCGGCCTGAAGAGTCGGTGCGACGTCGTAGGCGATGACCGCATGCTTGAGGTTTTTCGACACGACGATCAGCGCGCCGTCGCGCGTGTCGTCCTTGAGGCTGGCGAGTTTCATGGCGGCAGTTTCGCTGGGGCGATTGCCCGGTTGGCGAGCCGCGGATTATACCCCGTCGCTGCGCCTCTTCCGCCTCGCGGAAGAGGCGCAGGGTTTCCTCTGCCTCGATTCGCCTACCGCCCGTGCGCCGCTGCAAGCTCGGGATGCAGCGCGAGGACGCGCTTGCGGATTTCAAGCAGGTACGAGTCGCGCACGCCGTGCTCGGTCAGCCCGCGCACGGTCTCGAACAGGTATTCGGTCGGCGTGCCGAGGTAGCCGCGCGCCGACACCATCGCTTTCACCACGGCTTCGAGCGGCAGCCTGCCGGCGTAGCTCGGATGCTTGCGGTTGACGATGAAGGCGATGGCGCGCAACGTCTCGCCGCCCGCGTCCACCGTGATCCAGCGCGGGCAGTAGGAGCCGAGAACCATCTCGCGGCGCCACAGCAGGCGCAGCTCGTCGACGGCGTCGCGAGCGGCGATGCGGAACGCCACGCCGTGGCAGCTGCCGCCGGCGTCGAGCCCGAGCACCAGCCCCGGCATCTGCAGCGAGCCGCGGCCGACGTGCGACCACAGGCAGAAGCGCCGGTGGTAGCCGTGCAGGCGCGCGAGGCGCCACTCCACATGACGCACGATCGGGTTCCAGATGAGCGAGCCGTAGCCGAACAGCCAGGCATCGGCGCCGTGCGGATGCTGCTCCAGCAGCTCGCTCACCGACGCTTCGAGCTCGGCGTCGCTCAGCACCGGCACGCCGGGATTGGCCGCGCGGAAGAGCTTCCTCAGTCGGTCGCTCTCGAGGTCGGCGCGGGTCAGGGGCATGGGCGCGAATCAGCGAACAGCGATGCCGCCGGAGCTATGCGGCCCGGGCAGCGGATTGCGGCGAGCGGAAAGCGGCGAGCAGCTCGGCTTCCATTTTCTTCGCTTCGGCGAGCTGGCGGAGTTTGACGTGGCCGAAGCCGCGGATGTGCTCGGGAACTTGCGCTATCCCGACTGCGAGACTGTAGTTGTCGCGGTTGAGGCGTTCGAGCAGCTCCTCGACGGTGCGCTCGTAATCCACGATGAGCCGGCGCTCGGTCTTGCGCTCTTCGCTGCGGCCGAAGATGTCGAGCGCGGTGCCGCGCAGGCCCTTCAGCTTCGCCAGCACGCGGAATGCCGTCATCATCCACGGGCCGAACTCGGATTTCGCCGCCTCGCCCGTCACCGGGTCGGGCCTGTTCAGAATCGGCGGCGCAAGGTGGAACCTGAGCTTGTAGTCGCCTTCGAACATGCCCTGGATTTTCTGCATGAATGCCGGGTCGGTATAGAGGCGCGCAACTTCGTACTCGTCCTTGCACGCCATGAGCTTGAAGTAATAGCGCGCCACCGCTTCGGTGAGCGCGAATTTTCCATCGCCTGCACCGATTTTCCGCGCTTCGGTCTCGCGCACGCGCTCGACGAACTTCTTGTAGCGTGCGGCGTAGGCCGCGTCCTGGTAGCCGCCGAGGAACTCGACGCGGCGCGCGATCAGCTCATCCAGATTGCGCGAAAACGCCTGCGACACGGGGATCACTTCCGCCGGCGCCGCCAGTTTCTCGACGTGCGCGAGGTCCGCCGCTGCGCGCCGGCCCCACAGGAACGCCTGCCGGTTGAAATCCACGGCGACGCCGTTCAACTCGATCGCGCGCAGGATCGAGGACTCAAGCAACGGGACCCAGCTTCTCTGGAAGGCGTAGCCGAGCATGAACATGTTGGTGGCGATGGCATCGCCCATGAGCGTCGTGGCGAGCCTGCCGGCGGGGACGAAGGCCACGTTTTTCTCGCCCGCGGCTTCGATGATGTCGTGCTCGAGCTGGGTTCCGGGGAGCTGCCAGTCGGGGTTCTTCACGAATTCCGCCGTCGGCGAGACGGTGGCGTTGACGAGCACCCGGGTGGTGCTGTCGTTCATCCTCGACAGCGCCTCGCCGCCCGAAGTCACGACGAGATCGCAGCCGAGCACCAAGTCGGCGGCGCCGGTGCCGACGCGGACCGAGTGCAGCGCCTCGGGCGAGGCCGCAATCTTCACGTGCGACATCACCGGGCCGAATTTCTGCGCCAGGCCCGACATGTCGAGTACCGACACGCCTTTGCCCTCGATGTGCGCCGCCATCGCCATGATCTGGCCGATGGTGATCACGCCCATGCCGCCGATGCCGGTGACCAATACGTTGAATGCGGCGCCGGACGGCTGCCCGGGCGCGCGCGCCTGCGGTTCGGGCAGCGGCGGGAAGTCCGCGTCGGCCGAGCCCCTGGCCGCCCTGCCTTTCTTCAGGCTGCCGCCCTCGACGGTAACGAAGCTCGGGCAGAAACCCTTGACGCAGGAAAAGTCCTTGTTGCACGCGGACTGGTTGATGCTGCGCTTCCTGCCGAACTCGGTTTCGAGCGGCTCGACCGAGAGGCAATTCGACTTGACGCTGCAATCGCCGCAGCCCTCGCATACCAGCTCGTTGATCACCACGCGCTTCGCCGGATCGGGGAACGCGTCGCGCTTGCGGCGGCGGCGCTTCTCGGTGGCGCAGGTCTGCACGTAGATGATCGCCGACACGCCTTTCACTTCGCGCAGCTCGCGCTGCACTGCGTCGAGCTCGTCGCGATTGCGCAGGGTGACGCCCGGCGCCCAATCGAGCCCGGCCGGTAGCGGCTCTTTCTCATCCACCACGACGACGATCGGGTTCACGCCTTCGGCGGCGATCTGGCGCGAGACCATCGCCGGGTCGAGCGGCCCGTCGACATGCTGGCCGCCGGTCATCGCCACGGCGTCGTTATAGAGGATCTTGTAGGTCATGTTGACGCCGGCGGCGGCCGCGGCGCGGATCGCGAGCAGGCCGGAGTGGAAATAGGTGCCGTCGCCGATGTTGGCGAACACGTGCGGGCATTCGGTGAACGGCGCCTGCCCGATCCAGGGCGCGCCTTCGCCGCCCATGTGGGTGAAGGTCGCAGTGTTGCGGTTCATCCACAGCGCCATGAAGTGGCAGCCGATTCCCGCCATGGCGCGGCTGCCCTCGGGCACGCGGGTCGAGGTGTTGTGCGGGCAGCCGGAGCAGAAATAGGGCAGCCGGTTCGCGACTACGCGCGGCTTCGAAAGCGCCTTTTCCTTGAACTCGAGATAGGCGAGCCGCTCGCGGTATTTTCCGCCGGGGCGCTCGCTCAATACCGTGTCGAGCCCCAGCCTGGCGAAGCGGCTGGCGAGCGCCTTCGTGATCTGTGCCGGCGACAGTTCGTAATGCGCCGGCAGCAGCCAGTTGCCGGCCGGCTGGCCCGCGGCGATCGACCACTCGCCGTTGTCGTCGAACTTGCCGACCACGCGCGGCGAGCGCACGCCTTCGCGCCAGGCGTACAGCTCTTCCTTGATCTGGTACTCGATCACCTGGCGCTTTTCCTCGACCACCAGGATCTCCTCCAGCCCCTCGGCAAAGCGGCGCGCGCCCTGCGGCTCGAGCGGCCAGCTCATCGCCACCTTGTAGACGCGGATGCCGACATCGCGCGCCACGCTCTCGTCGATACCGAGATCGGCGAGCGCCTGCATGGTGTCGCCGAAGGACTTGCCGGTGGTGACGATGCCGAAGCGCGCGGCGGGCGAATCCCAGACGATGCGGTCCAGTTTGTTGGCGCGGCAGTAGGCGAGCGCCGCGTAGACCTTGTAGTCGAGAAGCCGCGCCTCCTGCTCGAGGAAACCGTCGGGCCAGCGGATGTTGAGGCCGCCCGGCGGCATGGCGAAATCGGTCGGCAGGACGACCTGCACGCGCTGCGGGTCGATGTCGACCACGGCGCCCGACTCGATCACGTCGGTGACGCATTTGAACGCGATCCAGCAGCCGGAGAAGCGCGACATGGCGATGCCGTGCAGGCCGAGGTCGAGATACTCCTGCACGCTCGACGGATTGAGCAGCGGGATGCAGCAGGCCTTGAGGATGTGCTCGCTCTGGTGCGCGAGCGTCGAGGACTTCGCCGCGTGGTCGTCGCCGGCGAGCACCAGCACGCCGCCGTGCTTCGAGGTTCCCGCCGAGTTCGCGTGCTTGAACACGTCGCCGCAGCGGTCCACGCCCGGCCCCTTGCCGTACCACATGCCGAACACGCCGTCGTACTTCGCGCCCGGAAACAGGTTCACCTGCTGCGAGCCCCAGATGGAGGTGGCGGCGAGGTCCTCGTTGACGCCGGGCTGGAAGCGGATGTGGTGCTGCTCGAGGTATTTCTTCGCCTTCCACAGCGCCTGGTCGAAACTGCCGATGGGGGAGCCGCGGTAGCCGGAGATGAAGCCGGCGGTATTCAGGCCGGCGGCCAGATCGCGGGTCCGCTGCAGCATCGGCAGCCGCACCAGCGCCTGGGTACCGGTCATGAAGGCGCGACCGTGGTCGAGCGCGTACTTGTCGTCGAGGGCGACTTCGTGGAAGCGGCTGGGGGCGTTCATCTATCCTCACGGCACGTTCGGCGCATCGCGCATATCCGCAGCGGGGTGGCGGCGCGGGGCTTGTGCCCTTGCACGGGATTGTGTCCCGCCTGAGGGCGGAGCTGGCTGCGGCTTCTATTCTACCTTTTGACCGGACAGGCGGTGGTGTCGTCGTGCGCCGTCAGGCGCAAAGCCAGTCACGCAATGCCGCGCTGACTTCGGCGGGCTTTTCCAGCGTGCTGAGGTGGCCGCATTCCTCGACGATTTCAAGTCTCGCGCCGGGAATCGCGGCGGCCATCTCCTCGTGGCGGTCGAGCGGCGTCAGCGCGTCCTGCCTGCCGCACAGCACCAGCGTCGGGCAGGCGATCGAGGCAAGCAGCGGCAGGCTGTCGGCGCGGCTCATGATGGCGCGCTCCTCGCGGACGAACGCGTCCTTGCCGGTGTTCTTCGCCATCTGCTTGACGGTCGCGATCAGAGCGGTGTCCTCGAGCCGCGAGCGATGGATGAGCAAAGGCAGCAGCGCATCGGTGACGCCGAAAAGGCGCCCGCGCTCGGCGAGCGAGATGAAGTCGCGGCGCCTCTGCGACTGCTCGGGCGTATCGGCGCGCGCCGCGGTGTCGAGCAGCGCAAGCTCGAGCACCCGCGTCCGCGCCTGCCTCACCATCTCGAGTGCGACATAGCCGCCCATCGACAGCCCCGCCAGAGAGAATTGTTCGAACGGCGCATCGCGCAGCACGTCGGCCGCGACCCCGGCCATGGTGTCCGAGCGCGTGTGGTCGGCGATCCAGCATGCGGCGACGTCGGCGAGCGATCCGACCTGCGATTGCCACAGCAGGCCGTCGCAGAGCAGGCCGGGGACGAGGACGAGCGGCTTCCGCGTCACGGGGCGGACACCGCTCCTCGTGCCGGACCGCGCCCGGGCAGGTCCATTGACGGGGTATGCATCGTTTCTCCTTGGCCACTACTCGCGTCCGGCCGGATCTGAAATCTATCCAAAACCGACCGCCCGGACAATAGATAATCGGGGCATAATTCTGGACGCGCCGAGAAGCTTGCGAAGGGGATCTGGCATGGTTCGCGCCGAGCCGTTTCGGCAAAGCGGGACGTATGCCAACATTCGTTGACACTCTCCAAAAAAACGCACATAATCAGCGGTTTCGTTCGGAGGGGTGCCCGAGCGGTTAAAGGGGGCAGACTGTAAATCTGTTGGCCTTGCGCCTACGTTGGTTCGAATCCAACCTCCTCCACCAGCTTATCGGTCGCCTCGGGCGGGATGGCGGAGGGTTCGGTCGTGGAACGCGGGTGTAGCTCAATGGTAGAGCAGAAGCCTTCCAAGCTTACGACGAGGGTTCGATTCCCTTCACCCGCTCCAGTGAATTTTCGGCAACCGGATTTGGCGTAGCGCACGTCGCCGTTGTAGCTCAGTGGTAGAGCACTCCCTTGGTAAGGGAGAGGTCGTGCGTTCAATCCGCACCAACGGCACCACCGGAACAGGGTAGCGGCAGGGCAGAGATAAAAGGCGGTCACGGTTTTGTGACAGCACCAACTTGGGGGAACACGAGGGGACATATCCCCTCGTGTATTGTTCAGGAGTGTCATCATGGCAAAAGGCAAATTTGAGCGTACCAAGCCGCACGTGAACGTGGGGACGATCGGGCACGTGGATCACGGCAAGACGACGCTGACGGCGGCGATGACGCACGTGCTGTCGAAGAAATTCGGTGGTGAGGCGAAGAACT
>JBARMB010000055.1:0-110650 GCA_049802235.1 Burkholderiales bacterium
CCTGCGCCGGCTGCCGCGCCCGCGACGCCACGGCCGGTCGCACAAGGGAAACCCGAGCCGAGTCCGGCCGAGCGAATCGCGCAGCTCATGGCCGCGGAGCACGCCGAGACCGAACGCCGCAAAAAAAAGCTGCGGCGCATTGGCATCATTTTTCCGGCTGCAATCCTGGCGGCGGCCGTCCTCTGGCTGCTCCGCACCCTTTTGCGCCGCCACTGACCGATTTCCCGGCAGCGCTGCAGCAAGGGATTGTGCCGAGCTTTAGGCAAACGGAATGATTCCAGAGGAGCGCCTGTTTACACTTATTCAGAGCTTCCTTAGCGGGAATAGAATTACCATCGGGCCGACAAACCCCCTGGAGGAAGAAAGAACCATGAGTCCTTCCAACAACGAGCCGAAACTTCTGCTTCCCCAGCTCAAGCCGTTCTACGATCGCGTCGAGCCGCTTTCCTGGTTGTGGGTACGAATGACAGTCGGGCTCATGGTCCTCCCGCATGGCTGGCCCAAGTTGATGGCCGGGATCGAAGGCACTGCCGCACAGTCGTTTGTGAAGCGGGGGCTTTGGGTCGGAGCGGCGGAGCCGCTCGCCGTGTTTCTGATTCTGCTGGAGACCGTCGGCGGGGTGTGCGTGGCACTCGGCCTGTTCACACGCTTTTTCGCGGCTGCCATCACCATCGAAATGGCCACGATCGTGAGCATCTATCTGCCCAAGGGCTACGGGTGGACCGGTCCCGGCTATGAATACGTGATGATGTGGGGCCTGGTCATGTTCGCCGTCGCGCTGCGTGGCGGCGGTCCCTTTTCGCTCGACCGAAAAATCGGCTGGCAGCTCTAGCACGGCGCGGCCGGCGAATCTTTCCGCACGTTACCGAGGAGTTCCTGTGAACATCGTCCTTCGCAACACCCGAATCTTTTCCCTGCCGCGATGGGCGTGCGCCCTGGCGCTTGCCTTCGCCGCCTTCGGCGCGTGCGCGCAGAGCTATCCGACTCGCCCGATCAAGATCATTGTTCCCTTCGGCGCAGGGGGCGTCGCCGACATCACCGCGCGGGTCCTGGCGCAAAAAATGGGCGAAACGATAGGCCAGCAAGTGCTGGTCGAGAACCGTCCGAGCGCGGGCGGCATTGTCGCCTCCGAGGCGGTGGCAAAAGCCGAGCCGGACGGCTACACGCTGCTTCTGGTGAGCAACGGCAACGCCGTGAGCGCGTCGCTGTTCAAGTCGCTGCCCTACGACACGGTAGGCGACTTCGCGCCGGTGTCGACGGCGGGGTTTTTCGATATCGCGGTGCTGGTGAACGGCGATTCGAAAATCGGCTCGGTGCGCGAGTTGATCGCAATGGCGAAGGCGAATCCGGACAAGTTCAACATCGGCACCATCAACATCGGCAGCACGCAGCACCTGTCGGCGGAACTGTTCCGTTCGATGGCGGGCATCGAGGCGCAGACGGTGCCGTTCAAGGGCACGCCCGCCGTGATCACCGCGCTTCGTGGCAACGACGTCCAGGTCGCATTCGAGATCCTCGCGCCGGTGATGTCGCAGATCAAGGCCGGAGCGCTCAAGGCGCTTGCGGTCACCTCCAACCGCCGCTTCCCCGGTCTGCCGAACGTGCCGACCGTGAGCGAGAGCGGCGTACCGGGCTACCAGGCGTCCTCCTGGAACGGCATTTCGGCGCCCGCAAAGACGCCCACGGCGATCATCGACCGTCTCAACAGGGAGATCAACGCCGCACTCGCCTCGCCCGGGGTGAAGCAGCGCTTGCAGGATCTCGGGGTCGAAGCACGCGCAAGCACACCCGATGCGCTGAAGGAACTGCTGGTCGCCGAAATCGCCAAGTGGCGCGCGGTGATCGAGCGCGCGAAAATCGAAAGGCAGTAGCGGAGTCTCAGGGGTGAAGACCATCGCTCCGCCCGACCCCAATCCGGTCAAGCCCGGATACGTCCCGCCGCCGGGCGCGTGCGACGCGCATTGCCACGTATTCGGTCCGGCGCACAAGTTTCCCTATGCCGCCGACCGGCCGTACACGCCCCCGGATGCGCCCGTCGAGCAGCTGCGCAAGCTGCACGCTCACCTGGGCATCAGTCGCGCGGTGATCGTTCACCCGAGCTGCCACGGCGCCGACATGCGCGTGACCCTGGATGCCATAGCCTCGAGCAACGGCAACTACCGCGGCGTCGCCGTCGTCGGGAAAAACGCGACCGACGCGGAGCTCGAGCGGCTCAACGCCGGCGGCATCCGGGGCGTGCGCTTCAACTTCGTCGCGCATCTGGGCGGCGCGCCCGACCTCGAACTGTTCGATCGCATGCTCGGCCGCGTCGCCGGGCTCGGATGGCACGTGGTGCTGCATCTGGATGCCGACGACATCCTGACCTACGCCGACCGCATCAGGCGCATCCGCGTCCCCTTCGTGATCGACCACATGGGACGGGTCAAGGCCGCGGGCGGACTGGAGCAGAAGCCCTTCAGGATGCTGCTGCAGCTGATGCGCAACGAACTTGCCTGGGTGAAGGTGTGCGGCGCCGAGCGTGTCTCCTCCGCGGGCAAACCGTTCCACGACGCCATCCCGTTTGCCGCGGCGCTGATCGAAGTGGCGCCGGATCGCATCCTCTGGGGCACGGACTGGCCTCACCCCAACGTCAAGGTCATGCCCAACGACGGCGAAATCGTCGACTTGTTTGCAGCCTGCTGCGCCGACGAGGCCTTGCGCCGAAAAATCCTCGTCGACAATCCCGCGCGACTGTATTGGGCTGACGTCTGATCAGCGATGGCAGCATTTTCGATCTGCTGCCGATGTGGGAGCCCGGTGCCACGTTGCGGAAGCCGGACGGCGGAAATCTGGCGCGCCCGGCGCGAATCGAACGCGCGACCTATGGCTTCGGAGGCCATCACTCTATCCCCTGAGCTACGGGCGCGGGGCGGCGGGAATTATACACCCGGGGCTGCCGCCCCCGGGGCGTCGCGGCGCGAGCGCGGCGGCGGAACTGCTTCGCCGCGTCGCAGCGTTGGCGCTATAATCCGCGCTTTTCCACGTTTGCACGAGGCGCCGCCATGAGCGCGAATGAAAAAAAAGACGCGCACGAGAGTCCGATCAAGACCCCCAGGCAGCTCGTCACCGTGGTGGTGCTCGCGTTTGTCGTTCCGATCATCCTCGTCGTGCTGCTGGTGCAGTTCGTCACCGGCGGCAGCAAGCTCGACAAGAGCAGTCCCGCCATGTCGCCGGCAGCGGTGGCAAAGCGCATCAGGCCGGTCGCCGAGGTCAATATCGGGGAGTCCGCCGCAACGCAAGTTCCCGCCTTGGCATCCGCGGCGGCCACACGCGCCGCGGCCGGCAAGCCGGACGGCAAGAAGGTGTACGAGTCAACCTGCGTTGCCTGTCACGGGAGCGGTGTCGCCGGAGCGCCCAAATTCGGCGACAAGGCGGCCTGGGCGCCGCGCATCAAGACCGGCGTGCAGTCGCTTTACGCCAGCGCGCTGAAAGGCAAGAACGCGATGCCGTCCAAAGGCGGCAATCCCACGCTGCAGGAAGCGGACGTCAAGGCCGCCGTCGATTACATGGCCGGCGCGGCGAAATAGCCGGCCGCAAGCGCGACGCGGAGGGCAGATGCGGTCCACCCGTTCTCGTCGCAGGCGGGTCGAGCTCTCCGGGGCGTGCTACCCTGTCCGCCCGGCGTGGATACGCAAGCCCGATCGCAACCGGATCGCGATCCCAGAGCGGGCTGGATGAACCCGCAAGCCAAATAGGAGGAACGACCGTGAAGCTGATGCAACTCGCAGGCGCAGTACTCGCCCTCACGCTGGTGACGGGCGCGCAGGCCCAGCAGCCCATCATCGTCAAGTTCAGCCACGTGGTGGCGGAAGCCACGCCCAAGGGCAAAGGTGCGCTCAAGTTCAAGGAACTCGCCGAGTCGCGCACCCAGGGCAGGGTCAAGGTCGAGGTGTATCCGAACAGCACGCTGTTCAAGGACGGTGAGGAGATGCAGATGATGCAGCTCGGCAACGTGCAGATACTGGCGCCCTCGGTATCGAAGTTCGGTCCGCTCGGGGTGCGCGAATTCGAGGTGTTCGACCTGCCCTTTATCTTCGACGACGAGAAAGACCTGCATAACGTCACGCAAGGGCGCATCGGCCAGCAGCTGTTCAAGAAGCTTGAAAGCAAGGGCATCATCGGCTTGGCCTACTGGGATAACGGCTTCAAGCAGATGAGTTCCAACAAACCGCTCAGAACGCCGGCCGACTTTCGCGGACAGAAGATACGCATCCAGTCCTCCAAGGTGCTCGATGGCCAGATGCGCGCGCTGGGTGCAACGCCGCAAGTGATGGCGTTCTCCGAGGTGTATCAGGCGCTGCAGACCGGGGTCGTGGACGGCCAGGAGAACACCTGGTCGAACATCTACACCCAGAAGTTCAACGAGGTACAGAAGTACATCACCGTGTCGAATCACGGCGTGATCGAATACGCGGTGATCGTCAACAAGAAATTCTGGGACGGCCTGCCTGCCGACATACGCGCTACGCTCGACGGCGCGATGAAGGACGCCACCCAGTACGCGAACGATATCGCCAAGCAGGAGAACGACCAGGCGCTGGAAAAAATCAAGGCTACAGGCAAGTCGCAGATCATCGCGCTGACGCCGGAAGAGAAGAAGGCCTGGAAAAAGGCGGAACTGAAGGTGCACAGGGATAACGAGGCCACGATCGGCAAGGATCTGATCCAGGAAATCTACAAGGACACCGGTTTCGATCCGAGCAAGTTGTAATTCAAGCCGGGGGCGCCATCGCTCAACCGCGGTGGCCCCAGGAGGAGGGCGAGCTTGAACAAGGTGCTCAACCACCTGGAGGAGTGGCTGATCGCCTTCCTGATGGGCGGTGCGACGATCGTAATTTTTGTCGCCGTTGTCCATCGTTACACCTCGGGGATCCCCTGGCCTGCGCTGCAGGACTGGCTCCTGACCATCAACCTGTCCTGGGCGCAGGAGCTGTGCATTTACATGTTCGTCTGGATGGCCAAGTTCGGCGCCGCCTATGGCGTGCGCACCGGCATCCACGTAGGCGTGGACGTGCTGGTCAAGCAACTGCCCGAACGCATCGGCAAGAAGCTCATCCTCTTCGGGCTTCTCGCCGGCGCTCTGTTCACTGGCGTGGTCGGCACGTTCGGCGCCAAGTTCGTCTGGGATATCGCGCACACCGACCAGGTCTCTCCCGACCTGGAGCTGCCGGTGTGGATCGTGTTTCTCGCGATTCCGTGCGGCTCCTACCTGATGTGCTACCGCTTCCTGCAGGTCACCTGGAGCTTCTGGCGCACCGGCGATCTGCCGCATCACGATGAGAGCCATGTCGAGGGCATCGACGACCCCGCCGAGGCCGCGCCGGTGCCGAAGGCGCCCGCGCAATGAATTCAGCGATCATTTTCGGCCTGCTCGTCGTGCTGATGATGACCGGCATGCCGATCTCCATTGCGCTCGGCCTCACCGTGCTGACATTCGTCTTTACCATGACGCACGTCCCAATCGAGTCGGTGGCCCTGAAGCTGTTCACCGGCATCGAGCGCTTCGAGATCATGGCGATCCCGTTCTTCATTCTTGCCGGCACCTTCCTGACCCGTGGCGGCGTGGCGCGGAAGATGATCAAATTCGCCACCTCCATGGTCGGACACTTGCACGGCGGGCTCGCACTCGCCGGCATCCTCGCGTGCGCGATGTTCGCGTTGGTGTGCGGCTCGAGCGTCGCCACCGTGGTGGCGATCGGCTCTATCGTCCTGCCCGAGATGGTGCGGGCTGGCTACCCGATGCGCTTCGGCGCCGGGGTCATCACGGTTGCGGGCTCGCTCGGCATCCTGATGCTGCCCTCGATTCCGAAAGTGATCTACGCCATTGCGACCAACACCTCGATTGGCGCGCTGTTCGTCGCGGGGCTGGTGCCGGGGATCATCCTGACCACGATGCTGTGCGCAGTTACCTGGTATATCGCGAAAAGGCGCGGCTATCCCCGCATGCCGAGAGCGAACTGGGGAGAGCGCTGGAGGGCGTTCCGCGAAAGCGTCTGGGGCCTGATGCTCGTGGTCATCATCATCGGCGGCATCTATTCGGGAGTGTTCACCGCGACGGAGGCCGCCGCGATGAGCGCGGTGTACGCATTTTTCATTTCGGTCTTCGTCTACAAGGCGATGCCGCTAAAGGACACCTTCAAGGTGCTGCTGGCCTCGGCCAACATGAGCGCCATGCTGCTCTACATCATCACCAACGCGGCGCTGTTCTCGTTCATCCTGACCGACGAGAACATTCCGCATGCGCTCGCGGACTGGATCCTCGGCAAGGAACTCGGACTCGTGGGCTTCCTGCTGCTCGCGAACCTGCTGCTGCTCGTCGCAGGAAATTTCATGGACCCGTCGTCCATTATTCTTATCATGGCGCCGATCCTTTATCCCGCTGCGATCGCGCTCGGCGTCAATCCCGTGCATCTCGGCATTCTGATCGACGTCAATATGGAGGTCGGGCTTTGCCACCCACCGGTCGGTCTCAATCTCTACGTCGCGAGCGGCATTAGCAAGCTCGGCATCACGGAGCTCACCGTCGCTGTTTGGCCATGGCTCCTGACCATGCTGGTGTTCCTCGTCATGGTCACCTACATGCCCGAGATGTCGCTCTGGTTGCCCAAGCTGCTCGGCATGATGTAGCCGGACGCCGGCGCCGACGCCCAACGTCAAGGAGCACAGCGCGCGTTCCCGCTTCCCGATCCGGTGTTCCGGGTCGAGAGCACTGACGCCGGGCGCAGCTTCCGCTAGAATTACCTTCCCGCTCGTTGGAGCGGACGCGGCCGGGGGCCGCGTTCGCCTAAGGAAGGGTTGGGCCCCTTCCGCACCGTTATGTACTCGCTTTCCGCGGAGTTCCGACATGATCCCTCATCTGACCACTGCCCTGACCGGCCCGCTGCAGGAACTCGAGACGCGCATCCTCGCCGGCAGCGCGGCGATCGAGCACTGGTTCCGCACGCAGTGGCAGGAGCATACGCCGCCCATCTACAGCTCGGTCGACCTGCGCAATAGCGGCTTCAAGCTCGCGCCGGTGGACACCAACCTCTTTCCCGGCGGCTTCAACAACCTCAATCCGGCGTTCCAGCCGCTCTGCGTCCAGGCGGCGATGTCGGCGATCGAGAAGATCTGCCCGGAAGCGAAGAACCTGCTGCTGATCCCGGAAAACCATACGCGCAACACGTTCTATCTGCAGAACGTGGCACGGCTGGCGACGATCATGCGCCAGGCGGGGCTCAATGTTCGCATCGGCAGCCTGAATCCCGCGATCATCGCTCCCGCCGAAATCGAGGTCCCGAACAGCCAGCCGCTCCTGCTCGAGCCGCTGGTGCGGCACGGCCGCCGCCTCGGGCTGGCCGACTTCGATCCCTGCACCATCCTGCTCAACAACGACCTTTCCGCCGGAATCCCCGACATCCTGCGCGACCTGCACGAGCAGTTCCTGCTGCCGCCGCTGCACGCCGGCTGGGCGGTGCGGCGCAAGTCCAACCACTTCGCCGCCTACGAAGAGACGGCGCAGAGTTTCGCCTCGATGCTGCAGATCGACCCCTGGCTGGTGAATCCCTATTTCTCCATGTGCGGCGAGGTCGACTTCCAGGCGCGCGAAGGCGAGGAGTGCCTCGCCACCAACGTCGACGCGCTGCTGGCGCAGATCCGCGCCAAATACCTGGAGTACGGCATCAAGGAAAGACCGTACGTGGTGGTGAAAGCCGACGCCGGCACCTACGGCATGGGCATCATGACGGTGCGCGACGCGACCGAGGTGCGCGGCCTGAACCGCAAGCAGCGAAACAAGATGTCGGTGGTGAAGGAAGGACTGGAAGTCACCGATGTGCTGGTGCAGGAAGGCGTGCACACCTTCGAGCGCATCAACGAGGCGGTGGCCGAGCCGGTGGTGTACATGATCGACCGCTACGTCGTCGGCGGCTTCTACCGCGTGCACACCGAGCGCGGTGTGGACGAGAACCTGAACGCCCCCGGGATGAGCTTCGTTCCGCTCGCGTTCGAGGATTGCTGCACCACCCCCGACCATCACGCCGAACCGGATGCAGGACCGAATCGCTTCTATTCCTACGGCGTGGTGGCACGCTTGGCGCTGCTCGCCGCCGCCATCGAGCTCGAGCGCACCGCGCCGGCGGAGTGATGACGGATGTGTGACAAGCCCCACCCTCTCCCCAATCCTCTCCCCGAGGGAGAGGAGGACGTGCAGCTCTGCGCGGCGCGCCTCGCCCAATGAGAATTGCCTTCATCGTCGATCCGCTGCCCTCGTTCAAGATCGAGAAGGACTCGACCTACGCCATGATGGTCGAGGCGGCGAAGCGCGGCCACGAGCTGCATTTCATGCTGCAGGAAGGCGTGCTGTGGAAAAACGGCCGCGTCATCGGCGAGAACAGCCAGCTCACCCTGACCGGAAAAAGAGAGCCCTGGTACCGCGCCGCGCCGACGCAGCAGACGCCGCTCGCGGAGTTCGACGCGGTGCTGATGCGCAAGGATCCACCCTTCGACGCCGAATACCTCACCAGCACCTGGCTGCTGGAACTGGCGCAGCGCGAGGGCGCGAAGATCTTCAACGATCCGCGCGCGCTGCGCGATCACAGCGAGAAGCTGGCGATTGCCGAGTTCGCGCAGTTCGCCGCGCCGACGCTGGTGACGCGCCTGGAAAAGGAACTGCAGGAGTTCATCGACGCCAACGGCGACGTGGTGCTCAAGCCCCTCGACGCGATGGGCGGGCACTCGGTGTTCCGCGTCACCGACCGCGATCCCAACCGCAACGTCATCATCGAGACCCTCACCCAGTACGGCGCCAAATCGATCATGGCGCAGCGCTACATTCCGGAGATCCGCGACGGCGACAAGCGCATCCTGCTGATCGCGGGCAGGCCCGTTCCGCACTGCCTCGCGCGCATCCCCAAGCCGGGCGAGTCGCGCGGCAATCTCGCCGCCGGCGGCACGGGCGTGGCGCGGCCGCTTTCTGCACGCGACCGCGAAATCGCCGACGCGCTCGGGCCGGAGCTCGCGCGCCGCGGCCTGCTTCTCGTGGGGCTCGACGTGATCGGCGACTGGCTCACCGAAATCAACGTCACCAGCCCCACCTGCTTCCAGGAAATCACGCAGCAGACCGGCTTCAACGTCGCCGGGATGTTCCTCGACGCGCTCGAAGCAGCGGGCTAGATGGCGGGCGCAGGGCCGGCGTTCGCGATGCCCGAACAGGCAGTCCCCCCTTACCGAAATTCCGTCGGCGCTGCAAAATGGGGCTTGCATGGCGCGGAGCGCCGTCATTTTCCTGGAGTCCGTTTCAGAATGACTGAAACGGACTCCAATATAGGGCAGCATGGGGGGGTGTTCCCCTCATTTTGTAACCGGAGCTTGTTGCCGCACTGAACACCATGGTCGGAATCCTCATCGTTTCCCACGGCGCCTTCGGCGAAGCGCTGATTCACTGCGCCGGCCACGTCCTCGGCAAGCGCCCGCAGCAGATGCACCCGCTCGGCGTAACGATCCACGACGACCCCGAAGCGATCCTGCCGCAGGCTCTGGAGCTGGTGCGCCAGCTCGACACCGGGGAAGGCGTGCTGGTGCTCACCGATGTGCTGGGCGCGACGCCTTCGAACATCGCCACCCGGCTGCTCGCACCCGGCAGGGTGGAAGGCGTGTCCGGGGCGAGCCTGCCGATGCTGATCCGCGCGCTCACCTACCGCGACGAGCCGCTTGCGACGGTCGTGGACAAGGCGGTGAGCGGCGGCCGCGAAGGGGTCGTGCGTCTCAATACCGATATCTGCAATGCCGCAAACCGAGGTTGAAATCGTCAACCGGCTCGGGCTGCACGCGCGCGCCTCGGCCAAGCTCACGCAGGCGGCGAGCGGCTTCGCCGCGGAGGTATGGCTGTCGCGCAACGGCCGGCGCGTGAACGCGAAGAGCATCATGGGGGTGATGATGCTCGCCGCGGGCCAGGGCAGCCGCATCGTCATCGAAGCCGAGGGGAAGGACGCCGATGCGGCGCTCGCCGCGATTACGAAACTCATCGCCAGCCGCTTCGGCGAGGCGGAATAGGCGGCGATGAAACCCATCGAGCCCTTGCAGGCGGCCGGCGCCAGTTTCACGCTGCACGGCGCCGGCGTGGCCGGCGGCATCGCCATCGGCCATGCCCATCTCATTTCGGCCGCGCGTCTCGAAGTCGCCCACTACGAAATCGCTCCCGGGGAAATCGACGCCGAGGTGCGGCGCTTCGACCGCGCGGTCGAGCAGGTACGCGGAGAGCTCACGGGCCTGCAGGCGAGCGTGTCCGCGTCCGCGCCGCCGGAAATGGGTGCTTTTCTCAACCTGCACGCCATGCTGCTCAACGACGCCAATCTGTCGGCGGTGCCGCGCGAGCTGATCCGCACCCGCCGCTGCAACGCCGAGTGGGCGCTGGTGCAGCAGATGGAATACGTCGCAGCGCAATTCGAGGAGATCGAGGACCCGTACCTGCGCGAGCGCAAGCACGACGTCGAACAGGTGGTCGAGCGGGTGCTGAAGGCGATGCTCGGCACCGGCCACGCCCCGGCCGCGCTCTCGCAGGAAGAAGACCTGATCGTGGTGGCGCACGATTTGTCGCCGGCGGACATGATCCTGTTCAAGCAGCACCGGTTCGCCGGCTTTGTCACCGACCTGGGCGGCGTCACTTCGCACACCGCCATCGTCGCCCGCAGCCTCAACATCCCGGCGATCGTCGGCCTGCATCACGCGCGCAGCATGGTCCGCGAGGGCGAGCTGCTGATCGTCGACGGCCGCGAAGGCGTGCTGATCGTCAACCCGGACAAGCCGGCGCTCGCCGAATACCGGCGCAAGAGCCGCGGGATCGAACTCGAGCGGCAGAAGTTGGGGCGCCTGCGCACGACCCGCGCCGCCACCCTCGACGGCGTGCCGATCGAGCTGCACGCCAACATCGAGCTGCCGCAGGACGTGGACGAGGTGAAGGAGGCCGGCGCCACCGGCATCGGCCTGTTCCGCAGCGAATTCCTGTTCCTCAACCGCGACGACCTGCCCTCCGAGGACGAGCAGTTCGAAAGCTATCGCCGGGTGGCGCAGGCGATGGAAGGCCGGCCGGTGACCTTGCGCACGCTCGACCTCGGCGCCGACAAGAGCATCACCGGCGCCGGCCGCGTCGGGCCCAACCCGGCGCTGGGACTGCGCGCCATCCGTTTCTGCCTTGCCGAGCCGCAGATGTTTCTCACCCAGCTGCGCGCCATCCTGAGGGCGTCGCACCACGGCAAGATCCGCCTGCTGATCCCGATGCTCGCCCACGCTCACGAAATCGAGCAGACGCTCAATGCGGTTCGCCAGGCAAAAGAGGCGCTGGACGACCAGGGAATCCCCTACGACCGCGCCATCGAGATCGGCGGCATGATCGAAGTGCCGGCGGCGGCGCTGTCGCTGAAGTACTTCATCCGCAGGTTCGACTTCCTCTCGATCGGCACCAACGACCTGATCCAGTACACGCTCGCGATCGACCGCACCGACGACGCCGTCGCGCACCTGTACGATCCGCTGCACCCGGCGGTGCTGCATCTGGTCGCCCACACCATCCGCACGGCCAGGCGCGCCGGGACCCCGGTTGCCGTGTGCGGCGAGATGGCGGGCGATTCCGCCATGACGCGGCTGCTGCTCGGTTTCGGCTTGCGCCAGTTCTCGATGCATCCGGCGCAGTTGCCGGCGATCAAGCAGCAGGTGCTGCGCACCCGCATCGAGGAGGTGGAGGCTCTCGCCGGCCGCATCTGCCGCGCCCACGATCCCGAGAAGGCTCGCGCCCTGCTCGCCAGGCTGAATGCCTAGGCCCGCCGTCGGTGCGCTGCGGAAAATTGACCGCCCGGCGTTTATCGGGTAACTTGGGTTCCGCGCCGATTTGACGATCAGCTTGCAGGCGCCGCCGGCCGGGGCCGCGCGAAAAACAAATATTGCTAAAGCGAGGGCGACCCGTTTAGCAACTGATGAACGATACGAGGGGACACCTCCCCTCGTGCTCCCCTGAATTGGGAGCCGTCACAAGAACCCGTGACGGCGTTTTGAAGGAAAGGCTGAACGGGTTTTTCATTTTATGGCGCCGGAAAACGACAGCAAGCCGCGCTCGGTCGGCGCGGTCACTCCGCAGGTCATGCATTTCAGCGAGCCGCTCCGCCTCAGAAGCGGCGCGGTGCTGGATGCCTACGACCTCACCTACGAGACCTATGGCACGCTCAACGCGGCAAGATCGAACGCGGTGCTCGTCTGCCACGCGCTGAACGCGGCGCACCACGTTGCCGGCTACTACGACGCCGATGATCCGGACAGCGTCGGCTGGTGGGACAACATGATCGGCCCCGGCAAGCCGGTCGACACCGGGAAATTCTTCGTCGTCGGCGTGAACAACGTCGGCGGCTGCTTCGGCTCGACCGGCCCGAAAAGCGCGAATCCCGCGACGGGCAAGCCCTACGGCTCGTCGTTTCCCGTCGTCACCGTCGAGGACTGGGTCGACGCGCAGGCGCGCCTGGCCGGCCGGCTCGGCATCGATGCGTTCGCCGCGGTGATGGGCGGCAGTCTCGGCGCAATGCAGGCGCTGCAATGGACCCTCAGCTATCCGGATCGGATCCGCAACGCGATCGTGGTCGCCGCCGCGCCCAAACTCTCGGCGCAGAACATCGCCTTCAACGAAGTGGCGCGCCAGGCGATCACCACCGACCCGGATTTCCACGGCGGGGATTACTACGAGCACGGCGTGGTGCCGCGCCGCGGCCTGCGCCTGGCGCGCATGATCGGGCACATCACTTATCTGTCCAACGACGCCATGATGGAAAAGTTCGGCCGCAGCCTGCGCTCGGGCTCGATCGGCTTTCATTTCGACGTCGATTTCGAGGTCGAGTCGTACCTGCGTCACCAGGGCGACAAGTTTTCCGAGTATTTCGACGCCAACACCTATCTGCTGATCACGCGCGCGCTAGACTATTTCGATCCCGCGGCCGATCACGGCAACGACCTGTCGCGGGCGCTGTCGCCGGCGAAGGCGCGCTTCCTCGTCGTTTCGTTCACCTCCGACTGGCGCTTCTCGCCCGAGCGCTCGCGCGAGATCGTCAAGGCGTTGCTCGACAATCGCCGCGACGTTTCCTACGCCGAAATCGACGCGCCCCACGGCCATGACGCGTTTCTGCTCGACGATCCGCGCTATCACGCCCTGGTGCGGGCGTATTTCGACAACATCCACGCCGCGCCATGACCGACAGCGAACAGGCCCGCATCACGCTCTCGGGCCGCCCGGATTTCGAGGCCATCGCCGCCTGGGTGCGGCCGGATTCGACCGTGCTCGACCTCGGCTGCGGCGACGGGCTGCTGCTGCGCTATCTCGGGGAGACGCGCAACGCGCGCGGCTACGGCATCGAGATCGCCGACGACAACGTGCTCGCGTGCGTGAAGAACGGCGTGAACGTCATCCAGAGCGACCTCGAGCGCGGGCTGGCGGGCTTCGACGCCGGCTCGTTCGACTGCGTGATCCTGTCGCAGACGCTGCAGGCGATGCGCCACACCGAGGAGATCGTGCTGGAGATGCTGCGCGTGGGGCGCGAGGCGGTGGTCTCCTTCCCCAACTTCGGCCGCTGGGACCTGCGCCTGCAGGTGGCGCTGGGGAGAATGCCGGTGTCGCAGGATCTGCCCTATCAGTGGTACAACACTCCCAACGTGCACCTGTGCACCATCGCCGACTTCGAGGCGTTCTGCGCCGATCACGGCATCCACGTGATCGAGCGCGTCGCGCTGCACCGCGGCCGGCCGGTCGGCGCCTTCGCCAATTTTCTCGGCAGCCTCGCCGTCTACCGCATCGAGAGGCAGCGGCGGGATTCAACCTGAAGGGCCTCAACCGCGTCACGGTGGCGCGCGGCCGTCCGGGAGAATGCATCGATTTACGATGTCGCCATCATCGGCGGCGGCCACACCCGGGGGCCGAGGTGCGCTCGCCATCTCGCCGGCGCCGGCACCGTGAGCCCGCTCAAGCCGAAGATCATCCGCGAGTTGCGGCTCTCGATCCACGGGTTGAAGATCGTCGAGCGGCCGTGCGTCAATTTCACGCCGCTGCCGGACGGCGACTGGTTCAGGCCGGGGCCGACGCCGACGGACGTCCGGCGCGAGCTCGAGTGATTCCCGAAGCGCGATGCGGAACCGTCAGGCCGGCCCGGGCGCGGCCTTCGCGGCGAACGCAATTTCCTCGCGCAGCAGCCACACGAGCGCGAGTCCGGGCAGCGCCGCGAAAAACGTGAGCGCGAAGAAATTGGCCCAGTCCATGAGTGCGACCAGCTCGCCGGTGACGGGCCCGAACAGCACGCGCCCAAGCGAGGCGAGCGCCGAGAGCAACGCGTACTGCGTCGCCGAGAAGCGGTGATTGCACAGCGCCATCGCCAGCGCGACAAACGCCGCGGTGCCCATGCCGCTGGCGAGGTTCTCGAACGCCACGGTGAATACCAGCAGCGGATAGCTCTTTCCCGCCCAGGCAAGCACGGCGAACGACAGGTTCGATATCGCCTGCAGCACGCCGAAGAGCATGAGTGCGCGAACCAGGCTCATGTTGACCATCAGCAGGCCGCCCACAAGCGCGCCGGTCACGAGCGATGCGAAGCCGAGCCATTTGTTGACCACGCCGACCTCGGTAAGGCTGAAGCCGACGCCGCGGATCAGGAACGCGGTGGTGAGCGTCCCGGCAAGCGCATCGCCGAACTTGTACAGCATGATCAACAGCAGCAGGCTGACCGCGCCGGGGCGCGAGAAGAATTCCCTGAGCGGCGCCACCACGGCGTCGGTGAGAGTGCGCGGCGTGTCCGGCGGGGTGGCCGGCTCCGGCGCAAGGAGCGAGGCGAGGATGCCGAGCGCCATCAGCACGGCCATGAGGAAATAAGTCGAGCGCCAGCCGACCTGGTCGGCGAGAACGAGCGCCAGTCCGCCCGAAGCGAGCATGGCGATGCGGTAACCGAGCACGCCCACCGCCGCGCCCATGCCGCGCTCCCTGGCCGGCAGCAGATCCGTGCGGTAGGCATCGACGACGATGTCCTGCGAAGCCGACGCAAACGCGATCCACAGCGCCAGTGCGCCGAGCTGCCAGATGGCATGACCGGGCGAGGCGGTACCCATTGCCGCGATGCCGAGCACGAGGCCGAGCTGCGTTAACAGCATCCAGCCGCGCCGACGCCCGAGAAACGGCGGAATGTAGCGGTCAAGCAGCGGCGACCAGAGGAATTTCAACAGATAGGGAATGCCGATCCAGGAGAACCAGGCGATGGTCTGGATATCGATGCCGGCGACGGTGAGCCAGGCCTGCAGCGTGCTGCCGGTGAGCGCGAGCGGCAGTCCCGAGGAAAATCCCAGCACGAGGATCGCCGCAAGCCGCGGACTGCGGAAAACCTCGGCGTAGGGCGAAGGCATGCGCGATTGTAACCTGCCGCCCGCGCTCATCCGTGGATCGGCGGACGCGGCGTGATGTACCATCGGCCGGAAGTGAAACGCCGACACCCCAGAGCCGCGGTGCCTGGTGGATTCGCGCTGTTGCCGGTGTTTGCCTGGTGGCTCGACCAGCGCCGCAGGCGCCGGCTGATCGAGCATCAAAGCGCGGGCCGCAGCGACTAGAGATCCGCGTCGTAGTCGATCGTAAGCGGGGCGTGGTCCGAGAATCTCTTGTCCTTGTAGATCGCGACCTTCTTCGCCTTCGCCGCGACGCCGGGCGTGGCGATCTGGTAGTCGATTCGCCAGCCGACGTTCTTCGCCCAGGCCTGGCCGCGGTTCGACCACCAGGTGTACTGCTCCGGCCGCGGATCGATGCGGCGGAACACGTCGACCCACCCTACCTTGTCGAACACCCCGGTCAGCCAGGCGCGCTCCTCCGGCAGGAAGCCCGAGTTCTTGCGGTTCGAGCGCCAGTTCCTGAGGTCGATCTCCTTGTGGGCGATGTTCCAGTCTCCGCACAGGATTAATTCGCGGCCTTCCGCCTTCATTTTTTTCAGCAGCGGCAGGAATTCGCGAAGGAAGCGGAATTTCGCCTGCTGCCGCTCCTCGGAGCTCGATCCCGACGGCAGGTAAACGGAAACCACGGAAAGCTGGTCGTAATCGGCGCGCAGGAACCGTCCTTCGGGGTCGAACTCGCGGCTGCCGAAGCCGAGCGCCACCCTCTCAGGCTTGGCGCGCGAGTAGAGTGCCACGCCGCTGTAACCCTTCTTTTCCGCGCAGTTGAACCAGGCATGGAAACCCTTCGGCGCGAGGATGGCCTCGGCGAGGTCCTGTTCGTGCGCCTTCACCTCCTGCAGGCAGACGACGTCGGCGCGCTGGCGTGCGAGCCATTGCGGGAAGCCCTTGGCGAACGCCGAGCGGATGCCGTTGAGGTTGAGCGTGATTATGCGTAACATTTCGCGATCTTCATCCGGAATCTCCGCGTGCCCGACTTCCGCAAGGACTTCATCGCCTTCTGCATCGAGCAGGGCGTGCTCAAGTTCGGCCGGTTCGTGACCAAATCGGGGCGCACCACGCCTTATTTCTTCAACGCCGGCCTGTTCAACACGGGCGCGGCGCTCGACCGCCTGGCGCAATTCTACGCGAAGGCGATCCTCGCCTCGGGCGTGCCCTTCGACATGCTGTTCGGTCCCGCCTACAAGGGCATCGTGCTCGCCGCGGGCACCGCCATGGCGCTTGCCCGCGAGCATCGCAACGTGCCGTTCGCGTTCAACCGCAAGGAAGCGAAGGACCACGGCGAAGGCGGCGATATCATCGGCGCCCCGCTTGCCGGGCGGGTGCTGATCGTGGATGATGTGATGACGGCAGGGACGGCGGTGCGCGAGTCGCTCGACATCATCCTCGGCCATGGCGCCACTCCCGCCGGAGTGGCGATATCGCTCGATCGCATGGAGCGCGGCCGGGGAGAACTCTCGGCGATCCAGGAAATCGAAAAGCAGCACGGCATCCCGGTCATCGCCATCGCCAGTCTCGACGATCTCATGGACTTTTTGCGGAACAACGCCGAATTCCGCCAGAACCTGACGGCGATCAGCGAGTATCGGCAACAATACGGAGCGGTCTATCATGTTTAGAACCGGTTACAAGACGAGGAGAAACACCCCCTCGTGCTCCCCTGTATCGGGGGCCGCTGCGATCATTCTGAAACGATCTCTTGGCCGGATGATTTCTGTTTTTCTGGCCACGGCATTCATTGCGGCGCCCGCGTCGGCGCAGCGGATGTACAAATGCGTCGACGCCAAGGGCAAGACCTATTACACCCAGGTGCCGCCGACCGAATGCCTCGGGCGCGAAACCGAGGAGTTGAACAAATCCGGCACGGTCGCGCGCAAGCACGAGCCTGCGCCCACCCCGGAGCAGCAGGCGGCGCGCGAGGCCGAGCGCAAGAAAAAGCTGGAGGGCGAGGAAAAGGCGAAGGAGGAGGGCCGCAAGAACATGGCGCTGCTCAACACCTACTCCAGCGAGAAGGACATCGACGACGCCCGGGTACGCGCGCTCAAGGAGGCCGAAAGCTCGATCAAGCAGACCGAGAAAAACCTCGCCGACTCGCAGGCGCGGCGGCAGGAGCTTGCGTCCGAGAAGGAGTTCTACACCAAGAAACCGGTCCCATACAAGCTGGCGCAGGACATCAACAAGAACGAGATCGACATCAAGACCCAGACGGGGCTGCTCGAGGCGAGGAAAAAGGAGATCGGCAGCATCAACGCCAGGTACGACGAAGACAAGCGTCGCTACCTGGAGTTGACGAAAGGCGCGGCGCACGGCGGAGCGGCGCGCGCCTCCAGCCAGTCAAAAAAGTAGCTAGCCGGCGAGTTTTTTCTTCAGGATCTCGTTGACCTGCGCCGGGTTGGCCTTGCCCTTGCTCGCCTTCATCACCTGACCGACCAGCGAGTTGAACGCTTTTTCCTTGCCGGCGCGGTAGTCCTCGACCTGCTTCGCGTTCGCGGCGAGCACTTCGTCCACGATTTTTTCGATCGCGCCCGCGTCCGAAATCTGCGCCAGTCCTTGCTGTTCTATTATCTGATCAACCTCAGCAGTGCCCCAGTTAGGATCACGATTCCACATTGCCGCATACATTCCTTGTTTATTAAGTAGGGCCTTATAGACCGTGTCTCGGGCCGTCTTGGCATTGATAGTCCCATTCACGACGCAATTAATTAATCGGGCAAGTTGTCCGGGCGAAACACAGAATTCAGAAATCTCGATATTTAGCCTATTAAGTTCGCCGCCGACATCATTGATTATCCAGTTTGCGGCAGTCTTGGGCGGCGCACCCCGTGTAACGGTATCTTCAAAATATTGCGCCATCTCGCGTGACTGCGTCAAAAGTGCTGCGTCGTTCAAAGTTAAGGTCCCATATTGCAACAGATACGCCAATTGTGTTGCACGCGGAGTTCCCATCTTCTCGAGAGACTTCTTTACCTGGTCTATCCATTCCTCGCTCACTTCAAGCGGCGGCAGATCCGGATCGGGGAAATAGCGGTAATCGTGCGCCTCTTCCTTGGAGCGCATCGAGCGCGTCTCGTCGCGGTCGGGATCGTAGAGCCGCGTCTCCTGCGCGATCCTGCCGCCATCCTCGATGATTCCGATCTGGCGCTTCGCCTCGAATTCGATGGCCCGCTCCATGAAGCGGAAGGAATTGAGGTTCTTGATCTCGCAGCGCGTGCCGAGCGGTTCGCCCGGACGGCGCACGGAAACGTTGGCATCGCAGCGGAACGATCCTTCCTGCATGTTGCCGTCGCAGATGCCGATCCAGCGCACCAGCGCATGCAACGCCTTGGCGTAAGCGACGGCCTCTTCGGAGGAGCGCATGTCCGGCTCGGTGACGATCTCCAGCAGCGGCGTGCCGGCGCGATTGAGATCGATGCCGCTCATGCCGTGGAAATCCTCGTGCAGCGACTTGCCGGCGTCTTCCTCGAGATGCGCGCGGGTGAGGCGCACCGTTTTCTCGCCGTCCTTGACGAAAACAGTGATCGCGCCGCCCTGCACGATCGGCAGCTCGTACTGGCTGATCTGGTAGCCCTTGGGCAGGTCGGGATAAAAATAATTCTTGCGCGCGAATACCGAGCGGCGGTTGATATTGCCGTTGACCGCCAAGCCGAAGCGGATCGCGTGCTCCACCGCTGCGCGGTTGGCGACCGGCAGTACGCCCGGCAGCGCGATGTCCACCGCGCTCGCCTGAGTGTTGGGGGCGGCGCCGAACGCCGTGGAGGCGCCGGAAAACATCTTCGACGCGGTCGAGAGCTGCGCGTGGGTCTCCAGCCCGATGACGATTTCCCAGCTCATGGCTGGAACCCCGCCGGCTGACGCGCGTGCCAATCGGTCGCGCGCTGGTATTGATGCGCGACGCTGAGCATGCGCGCTTCGGCAAAATAATTGCCGACCATGTGCAGCCCGACCGGCAGCCCGCCTTCGCCGAAGCCGCAGGGAATGGACATCGCCGGCAGCCCGGCGAGATTGGCGGGGATCGTGTAGATGTCGTTCAGGTACATCTGCACCGGGTCGGCGGCCTTGGCGCCGATCTTGAAGGCCACCGTCGGCGAGGTCGGGCCCATGACGACGTCGCACTGCCTGAAGGCCTCGACATAGTCGTTTGCGATCAGGCGGCGGATTTTCTGCGCCTTCAGATAGTAGGCGTCGTAGTAGCCGTGCGAAAGCACGTAGGTGCCGATCAGGATCCTGCGCTTCACTTCGGCGCCGAAGCCTTCGGCGCGCGTCTTGCAGTACATGTCGGCGAGATCGACGTAGTCTTTCGCGCGCCAGCCGTAGCGCACGCCGTCGAAGCGCGCCAGGTTCGACGAAGCCTCCGCCGGCGCGATGACGTAATACGCCGGCACCGACAGCCCCGAATTGGGCAGGCTGATTGCGACGCGCTTCGCTCCGAGTTTCTCGAGTTGCGCGAGCGCCGCCTCCACCGCCTGCGCCACATCCGGCGCGAGTCCTTCGCCGAAATGCTCCTTCGGCACGCCGATGCGCAGCCCCGCGAGCGGCTGATCGAGATCGCGCGCGTAGTCCTCGGCTTCGCGCTCGATCGAAGTCGAATCGCGCGCATCGAACCCGGCCATCGCGTTGAGCAGCAACGCGAGGTCCGCGGCGCTCTTCGCCATCGGCCCGCCCTGATCGAGGCTCGAGGCGAACGCGATCATGCCGTAGCGCGATACCACGCCGTAAGTGGGTTTCAGTCCCGAAAGTCCCGAGAGCGCGGCGGGCTGGCGGATCGAGCCGCCGGTGTCGGTGCCGGTGGCCGCCGGCGCGAGCCGCGCCGCAATCGCCGCAGCCGAGCCGCCCGAGGAGCCGCCGGGAACGCAGGCGCTGTCCCACGGATTCTTCACCGGGCCGTAGAAGGAAGTCTCGGAGGACGAGCCCATCGCGAACTCGTCCATGTTGGTCTTGCCGAGAACCACCGCTCCGGCCGCATTGAAACGCTCGATCACGTGCGCATCGTAGGGTCCGACAAAGTTCGACAGCATTTTCGAGCCGCAGGTGGTGCGCCAGCCGCGCGCGACAAAAATGTCCTTGTGCGCGACCGGAATGCCGGTGAGCGGTTGCGCTTCGCCCCTGGCGATGCGGGCATCCGCCGCGCGTGCCTGGGCGAGGCTCTTTTCCGCGTCGACGGTGATGAAGGCGTTCAGCTCGCCGTTCAGTTTGCCGATCCGGCCAAGAAACAACTGCGCCAGCTCGACGCTTGAAATCCTTTTCTGCGCCAGCGCGGCGGAAAGTTCCTTGAGGGATGCGTTAAACATAAGGGACCGGGGGGGCCAGGGGCTGGAGAGGCTGGAGGCTGGAGGCTGGTGTTTTTCCCTGGCCCTGGCCCCCGCCCCTATTCAATCACCTTCGGCACGAGATACAGCCCCGCTTCCACCTGCGGCGCGACCGACTGGTGCAGCTCGCGCTCGTCGCCTCCGGTGACCACGTCCTCGCGCAGGCGCAGCGTCAGCCCTTCGGCGTGGGTCATCGGCTGGACGCCCTCGGTGCTCACTTTCTGCATCTGCCCGATGAGCTCGAAAATGTCGTTCAGCTGCGCCTGCACGGCTTCGACCTCGGCTTCGTTCGTGTCGATACGGGCCAGCCAGGCGATGCGCCGGACTTCGTCCAGGGAAAGGGACATGAAATATCGCTTAAAAGAGAAAGATATTTGCGGTATTATAACGTAATCGGCAACTGCCCTTTCCTAAGAGAATCAAGAGGATGTTTGGTCTTTTACGCGGCTACTTTTCGGACGATCTGGCAATTGATCTCGGCACCGCCAATACGCTGATTTACGTGCGCGGCAAAGGCATCGTGCTGAATGAGCCTTCGGTCGTGGCGATCCGCCAGGAAGGCGGACCCAACGGCAAGAAAACCATTCAAGCGGTCGGCAAGGAAGCGAAAATGATGCTCGGCAAAACCCCGGGCAACATCACCGCCATCCGGCCGATGAAGGACGGCGTCATCGCCGACTTCACCGTCACCGAACAGATGTTGAAGCAGTTCATCAAGAAGGTGCACGTGTCGCGCCTGTTGTCGCCCTCGCCGCGCATCATCATCTGCGTGCCCTGCGGCTCGACCCAGGTCGAGCGCCGCGCCATCCGCGAGTCGGCCATCGGCGCCGGCGCCTCGCAGGTGTATCTGATCGAGGAACCGATGGCGGCGGCGATCGGGGCGGACCTGCCGGTCTCCGAAGCCACGGGTTCGATGGTGGTCGACGTCGGCGGCGGCACGACCGAGGTCGGCGTGATTTCGCTCGGCGGCATGGTGTATTCGGGCAGCGTGCGCGTCGGCGGGGACAAGTTCGACGAGGCCATTATCAACTACATCCGCCGCAACTACGGCATGCTGATCGGCGAGACCACCGCCGAAAACGTCAAGAAGGAAATCGGCTCGGCCTTTCCGGGCTCGGAAGTCCGTGAGATGGAAGTGAAGGGCCGAAACCTTGCCGAGGGCATCCCGCGCAGCTTCACCATTTCCTCCAACGAGATCCTGGAAGCGCTCACCGAGCCGCTCAACCAGATCGTGGGCGCGGTGAAGTCCGCGCTGGAGCAGACGCCGCCGGAGCTCGGCGCCGACATCGCGGAAAAAGGCATGGTGCTCACCGGCGGCGGCGCGCTCTTGCGCGATCTCGACCGGCTGATGATGGAGGAGACGGGATTGCCCGTGATCGTCGCCGACGACCCGCTCACCTGCGTGGTGCGCGGCTCCGGCAAGGCGCTCGAGAGGATGGAAAAGCTCGGGAGCATCTTTACCGACGACTGATTGCCACACCCGAATGAGTGAATGCGTGAAGGCTGAGGCGGGGGTTTGCGCGGCACACTCTGCACGCCGTCACCCTTTCCCAGTGCGCCTGCTTCACTCCTGATGGACACCACGACGCCGCCGTTTTTCCACCGGGGTCCCGCTCCGCTGGCCCGCCTGACGTTCTTCCTTTCCCTCGCGATTCTGCTGATGGTTCTCGACGCGCGTTTCCGCTACGCGGAGGCGCTGCGTCAGACGGCAGCCGTGTTCATCTATCCCCTGCAGCGCATTGCCATGGCGCCGATGGGGTTGCTCGACAGCGCCGCAGATTTCTTCACCAGTCAAGTCGCGCTCAAGCGCGAGAACGACGCACTGAAGTCAAGACAGTTGCAGGCGGCAGGCGAGCTGTTGACGCTGGATTCCCTGCGCGCCGAGAACGCGCAGTTGCGGCGCCTGTTCGAGGCGCGTCAGCGGCTGCCGCAGAAATCGACTTTCGCCGAGATCCTGTACTCCGGCCGCGACCCGTTCTCGCGCAAAATCGTCATCGACAAGGGCAGCCAGCAGGGAATACAAGCCGGCCAGCCGGTAGTCGACGACGTCGGCGTCATCGGCCAGGTAACGCGCGTGTATCCGCTGCTCGCGGAGGTGACGCTGATCACCGACAAGGAGCAGGTCATTCCGGTACAGGTCGTGCGCAACGGCCTGCGCGCCGTGGCGTACGGCGGCGGCAACGGCGGCGACGGCACGCTCGACCTGCGTTTCATGACGGCGAATGCCGACATCCAGACCGGCGATGTGCTCGTGACTTCGGGTATCGATGGCACTTATCCGCCCGGCCTGCCGGTGGCGAAAGTAGCGCGAATCGAGCGCGACGCGGCCTACGCCTTTGCCAACATCTCCTGCACGCCCACGGCGGGTACCGACCAGAACAAACAGGTGCTGGTGCTGTCGCAGGAAGCCGTCCCGCCGCCCGCGTCGGTCCAGGCCGAGCCGGCCAAGCCGGCGAAAACGAAACGGGCCCGAGCGACCGACAGGTGAGGAGACACTGATGGCTTTCGACGGACGGCCCCAGCGCATCCTGCTGCCGGTTAAGCCGGGCTTCATGGTGCTCACCGCCATCGTCGCATTGCTCTTCAACCTGCTGCCCTGGCGCGACGTCAACGGCCTGCCCGATCTGCTCGCCCTGGTCATCACATTCTGGTGCGTGCACCAGCCGCGCAAGATGGGCATCGGCGTCGCGTGGGTGCTCGGACTTTTCATGGACGTGGGCAACGGGGCCCTGCTCGGCCAGCATGCCTTCGCTTACGCCGTTCTCGCGTTCGCTGCGATCACGCTGCACCGGCGTATCCTGTGGTTCCCGCCGTGGCAGCAGGCGGCGCATATACTGGTGCTGCTGCTCGCAATTCAACTTCTCATGCTCGCCACAGGCCTCATCGCCGGTAGCGCGTTCCCCGGGTTTGCCTATTTCGTCGGCAGCCTGATCGCAGCAGCACTGTGGCCGGCGGCGACTTTCGTATTGCTGCTGCCGCAGCGCCGGCCGGAGGACGTGGATGCGAACCGGCCCATTTAAATGAATCGTAAATGGTGAATCATTGAGCCCCATCGCCCGTGAGCCGCGGTACGCGGGTACGGTTCACGATTCACGATTCACGATTTACCCGAGATGAAATTCACCGAACTCAAGAACACCCGGCGCGAGCTGTATTATTTCCAGGTGCGCATCGGCATCGCCGGAGCTGTCGTGCTCGCCGCATTCGCGATCCTGTTCTCGCGCTTTTTCTATCTGCAAGTCATCGAGCACAGCTACTACGACACCAAGTCCGACGACAATCGCATCTCGATCGTGCCGATCCAGCCCAACCGCGGCGTGATCCTCGACCGCAACGGCGTGGTCCTCGCACGTAACTATTCTGCCTACACTCTTGAGATCACGCCGGGCAAGGTGGCCGACCTCGAAGGCACGATCGACGATCTCGCCGCCATCGTCGATATCCAGCCGAAGGACCGCAAACGCTTCCAGCGCATGCTGGAGGAGAGCAAGAACCTCGACAGCCTGCCCATCCGCACGCGCCTCACCGACGAGGAAACCGCGAAGCTCGCCGTCCAACGCTACCGCTTTCCTGGCGTGGAAATCAGGGCGCGGCTGTTCCGGCAGTATCCGCTGGGCGAAGTCGCCTCGCACGTGGTCGGCTATATCGCCCGAATCAACGACCGCGAGCTCGATCGCATCGAGGCGCAGGACCTCACGGCCAACTACAGGGGCGCCGACTACATCGGCAAGACGGGCATCGAGCAGAGCTACGAGCGCGAGCTGCACGGCACCACCGGCTTCGAGCAGGTCGAGACCGATGCCGCCGGCCACGGCGTGCGCACGCTGTCACGCACTGCGCCCGCGTCCGGAAACAATCTGACGCTCACGCTCGACATCCGGCTGCAGGAAGTCGCTGAAAGCGCGTTCGGCAATTATCGCGGCGCTCTGGTCGCGATCGAGCCTTCCACGGGCGGCGTGCTCGCGTTCGTGTCCAAGCCCGGCTTTGACCCCAATCTGTTCATTGACGGCATCGATCCGGCGAGCTGGGATGCGCTCAACAACTCGCCCGACCTGCCGCTCAACAACCGCGCCCTCGCCGGTCTTTACCCGCCGGGCTCCACTTTCAAACCCTACATGGCGCTTGCCGCCCTGGAGCTGCACAAGCGCACGCCTTCGCAGGCGATTTTCGATCCCGGCTACTTCATGTTCGGCGGCAACCGGTTTCGCGACGACAAGGCCGGCGGCCACGGCCATGTGGACATGGTCAAGTCGATCGTCGAGTCCTGCGACACTTACTATTACAACCTCGCCAACGATCTCGGCATCGACAACATCGCGCGCTTTACGGGCCAGTTCGGATTCGGCGCCCGCACCGGCATCGACATCGAGGGCGAGGCAACGGGCGTGCTGCCATCCCCGGAATGGAAAATGCGGCGCTTCCGGAACCCCGAGCAGCAGAAGTGGTACGCCGGCGAGACAATAAGCGTCGGAATAGGCCAGGGCTACAACGCCTACACGCCCCTGCAGCTCGCGCAGGCCGTGGCGACGCTCGCCAACAACGGCGTGGTGTACCGCCCGCACATCGTCGGCTACGTCGAGAACGCCAAGACGCAGGAACGGTCCTACATCGAGTCCCAGCCGGTCAAGACCCTCTCCTTGAAACCGCAGAATCTCGAAGTGATCCGGCGCGCCATGGTCGGCGTGAACAAGGAGGGCACGGGAGCGCGCGCCTTTGCCGGCGCAAAATATACCAGCGCCGGCAAGACCGGCACTGCGCAGGTGGTGGCGCTCAAACAAAACGAAAAGTACGATGAATCGAATGTGACCGAGCGCCTGCGCGACCATGCGCTGTTCATCGCCTATGCGCCGGTGGAGAATCCGAAGATCGCGCTCGCGGTGCTGGTTGAAAACGCCGGGTTCGGCGCACGCGCCGCCGCGCCGCTCGCGCGCCAGGTGCTCGACTTCTATCTGCTCGGCAAGCGTCCGGGGAAACCGCCCGAGGCGGCGCCGGAAGAGGAGGGCGATGATTAGGCGCCTGGCGGAGCGGCTCGCCGCCAAGATCGATGGGCCGCTGTTTGTGACCGTTTGCGGGCTGCTGCTGCTGGGCCTCATGACGCTTTACAGTTCCTCCTACGACATGCCGGGACGGGTCGCCGCGCAGGCAGTCAATATCGTGGTGGCGCTGGCAGTGATGTGGATCGCGGCCCAGATCCAGCCGCAGACGCTGATGCGCTTCGCCTTGCCGGCCTATGTCCTGGCGCTGCTGCTGCTGGTCGCCGTGGCGCTGTTCGGCGATGTGAGGAACGGCGCGCGACGCTGGCTCCCGATCGGCTTCGGCAGCATCCAGCCCTCCGAGCTGATGAAGATCGCCATGCCCATGATGCTGGCGTGGTACTTCCACAAGCACGAGGAGGCGCTGGGTTTTCGCGAGTACGCGGCGGCAACGGTGCTGCTCGTGGTGCCGACGCTGCTGATCGCGCGCCAGCCCGACCTCGGCACGGCGCTGCTGGTCGCGGCGGCCGGCTTCTACGTGATCTTCCTCGCCGGCCTGTCGTGGAAGGTCATCGTCGGCACGCTCGCCACTGCGCTTGCCGGCATGCCGCTTCTGTGGGGCACGCTGCACGACTACCAGCGAAGGCGCATCCTCACGCTCCTCGACCCGACGCAGGACCCGCTCGGCGCGGGCTACCACATCATCCAGGCGACCATCGCGGTGGGCTCGGGCGGGATTGTCGGCAAGGGCTGGCTGGAAGGCACGCAGACGCACCTCGAATTCATCCCCGCGCGCGCCACGGATTTCATCTTCGCGGTGTACTCGGAGGAATTCGGCCTGATCGGCAACACCCTGCTGCTGATGCTGTATCTCGCGCTCATCGCCCGCGGACTGACGATCGCCGCCAACGCACCGACGTTCTTCACCCGGCTCCTGGCCGGCGCCATCACGCTCATGTTCTTCACTTACACCTTCGTCAACATGGGCATGGTAAGCGGGCTCCTGCCCGTGGTGGGCGTGCCGCTGCCGCTGGTCAGCTACGGCGGCACGGCGATGGTGACGCTGTTGTTCGGCGTCGGCATGCTCATGAGCATCCACAATCACCGCGCTCTGGTGCAGGCGTGAGGCGGGACGTCCGGCTCGCGCTGATGCTGGCGCTCGCTGCCGCGCTCGCCGGTTGCGGCAGCGCGCCCAAGCGCGGCGGCTACTACCAGGACGACGGCCCCGGCGGATCGCCGCCGCCGAATCTCGACCGGATCGCGGACGCGAAGCCGAAGGTCGAGCCGCTCAACCGCGGCGCCAACAATCCCTACACTGTATTCGGCCGGCAGTATGTGCCGTACAAGACGCTGCAGCCGTACCGCCAGCGCGGCATCGGCAGCTGGTACGGGCGCAAATTCCACGGCCAGCGCACCTCGAGCGGCGAGCGCTACGACATGTACGCCATGACCGCCGCGCATCCGACCCTGCCGATCCCGAGTTACGCGCGCGTCACCGACCTCGGCAACGGCAGATCGGTGATCGTGCGCATCAACGACCGCGGACCTTTTCGTTCCGGGCGAATCATCGATCTCTCCTACGCCGCGGCGTACAGGCTCGGCTATGCCGGCTCCGGCAGCGCAACCGTGGAAGTGGAGGCCATTCTGCCGAAGGAAATGCCGCTGATCGCCGCCCAAGGATCGGGACCCGCGGTAAAAGCAAGTCCATCCGCGCCGCTCCCGGCCGCTGTCCCCGAAGCCAGGCCGATCGACGTTGCCATCCCGATCGCAGCCGAGGCCAATGGCATCTTTCTGCAGCTCGGCGCATTCTCGGCGCGCGAGAACGCCGAAAACTTTCGCGTGAAGATTTACCAGCAGCTCGCCTGGCTCAACCAGCCGATCCGGATCGAGCGAAAGGGCGGGCTGTTCCGCCTGCACCTGGGTCCCTACCGCAACCGCGCCGAGGCAACGGGCGTCGCCGACAGGATCCGCGATTCGCTGGAACTGAAGCCCGTTGTCGTGGTGCGCTGAACGCGGCCGCGGCCGTTCCGGCCCGCGGTGCTCGCGCCGGGTGCCGCGGTCCTTAATTCGCGTGCGCCCTTGAATCCTTACTTCGATCAGGCAAAGCGCCATCACACGCCGGAAGGTTTCCGCAACAATTACGCGCGCGCGCCGATCGTCAACTACGCGGGATTTTTCAAGTGGAAGCTCGAAGAGCTGCGCACCGGCGCGCCGAGGCCGCCCGCCAACAACTATCGATTTCCGTTTGCTCAACCGGATCTCGCCTTCATCCGGTCGAACCGCGGCGCTCCCGGCATGACCTGGGTGGGGCACGCGACTCTGCTCCTTCAGATCGCCGGCGTGAATATCCTCACCGACCCGCATTTCAGCGGGCGCGCGTCGCCCTTTCCGTTCTTCGGACCCCGGCGCAAGACGCCGCCGGGCCTCGCGCTCGATGATCTGCCGCACATCGACGCGGTGCTCATCTCGCACAATCATTACGATCATCTCGACGAGGAATCGGTCAAGCGCCTGAACGCGCAGGCGGGCGGCCCGCCGCAATTTTTCGTGCCGCTTGGCGTCAAGCCATGGATGCAGGCGCACGGCATCGCGCGCGCGATCGAGCTCGACTGGTGGGAATCGCGCGAGTTCATGGGGCTTGCGGTGCATTTCCTTCCCGTGCAGCACTGGAGCCGGCGCACCCTCTTCGACGCCAACCGCGCGCTCTGGGGCGCCTGGGCGGTGCTGCATCCGCGGCTGCGTTTCATCTTCGTCGGCGACGCCGGCTACTCGAAGGATTTTCGCGACATTCAGGCGCGCTTCGGCGAATTCGACCTGGCGGCGATCCCGATCGGGCACTACGAGCCGCGCTGGTTCATGACGCCCCAGCACATCGACCCGGCGCAGGCGGTGCGAGTGCACCAGGACCTCGCCGCGCGCTATTCGGTGGGCGTTCACTGGGGCGTTTTCGAGCTCACCGACGAGCCGCTGGATGAGCCGCCGCAGAAGCTCGCCGAGGCACGCGCACGCGCCGGAGTGCCGCAGGAGCGCTTCTTCCTCATGCAGCTGGGCGAGACGCGCAGGCTCGATTTTCTGCTGAGATCCTGACCCAACCGGTATAATTTTGCTCCGTGGCCCGCATGCTCCGAAATTTCGTCGCCGTCATCGCCTTCTCGCTGTCTTGCGCCGCGCTCGCCGAAGCACCGCCGCCGCCTTCGGTGGCGGCGCGCGCGTGGCTACTCATGGACCTCGCGAGCGGGCAGCTCATCGCCGGCCGGAACGCGGACGAGCGCATCGAGCCCGCCTCGCTCACCAAGCTGATGAGCGCGTACCTCACGTTCGCGGCGTTGAAGCAGAACACGCTCGCGCAAACGCAGACCGTCTCCGTCTCGGAGCGCGCCAGGCGGGCGGGCGGCTCGCGCATGTTCCTCGATCCCGGGAAGCCGGTCACGGTGGAGGAGCTCCTGCAGGGCATGATCGTGCAGTCCGGGAACGACGCCTGTATCGCGCTCGCCGAGGCCGTCGCCGGATCGGAAGGCGCGTTCGCGCAAATGATGAACCGGGAAGCCGCGCGCCTGGGAATGAAGAACACCCATTTCTCCAATTCCAGCGGCCTGCCCGACCCGGCGCATTACTCGACCGCGAACGACCTGGCACTGCTCGCCACGGCGCTGATCCGCGACTTCCCCGAGTACTACAAGCTGTACTCGGAGCGCGAGTACAGCTACAACAACATCACCCAGTTGAACCGCAACCGGTTGCTGTGGCTCGACCCGAACGTGGACGGATTGAAGACCGGCCACACCGAGAATGCCGGCTACTGCCTGATCGCCTCGGCAAAGCGCGGTCCGCGCCGGCTGCTGTCGGTCGTGCTCGGCGCGTCCTCGGACAGCGTGCGCGCCCAGGAAAGCCAGAAGCTGCTCAACTTCGGCTTCCAGTCCTACGACGACGTGCGGCTGTACGCGAAGGGGCAGACGATCGGCATGCTCGAAGTCTGGAAAGGCAGCCGCGGGGAGCTGAAGGCGGGCGTCGCGAACGATCTGTTCGTCACCGTGCCCAAGGGCGAGACGGACGGCCTGAAGGCGGAACTCGTCAGCCAGCAGCCGCTGGTCGCGCCGCTCTCGGCCGGTGAGCGCGTCGGCACGCTGCGCGTCGCGCTCAACGACAAGCCGCTGGGAGAGTATCCGGTGGTGGTACTCGAGAACGTGGCGGTCTCGGGATTCTTCGGCCGCGTGTGGGACAGCGCGCGGCTGTGGTTCAAATGAGGATAAACGCGGACGCAGCCGGGCTTTGCCGCGGCTGCGCCGGTTCATCTCCGCGAAATCGAACGGACGCCATGCGCCGTTCATTTCGAGGACAAGCCGAAGAGGAAGGCAATATTCTGAAAAGTAGTTCCTGGCGGCTTACCGAAACCCGGGAGCACGGATGATTCATCTGAACGGCGAGTTCATGCCGATCGAGCAGGCGAAGATACCGGTCCTCGACCGCGGTTTCATCTTCGGCGACGGCATCTACGAGGTGATCCCGGTGTATTCGCGCCGGCCGTTCCGGCTCGACGCGCATCTCGCCAGACTGCAGTCGAGCCTCGATGCGATACAGATCGACAACCCCCATCCGGCGGCGGAATGGAGCGAGCTGATCGCGAAAATCATCGCCGCCAACCCCTGGGAAGACCAGGGCGTCTATCTGCAGGTCACGCGCGGCGTGGCGCGGCGCGACCACACTTTCGTCAAGGGCGTCAAACCCACGGTCTTCATCATGTCCAATCCGCTGGTGACGCCTACCGGGGAGCAGGTGAAGAACGGCGTGAGCGCGATCGTGCTGGAGGATTTCCGCTGGCTGCGCTGCGACATCAAGTCCACTTCGCTGCTCGGCAACTGCATGCTGCGCACGGCCGCGGCCGAAGCCGGCTGCGCCGAAGCGATCCTGGTGCGCGAGGGCCGGCTCACCGAGGCCTCGGCGAGCAACGTCTTCATCGTCAAGGACGGAACTGTCCTCGCCCCGCCCAAGTCTCATCTGATATTGCCCGGGGTCACCTACGACGTGGTGCTCGAGATTCTGCGCGACAACAAGCTGTCCCACGCCGTGCGTCCGGTGGCGGAGGCCGAGCTGCGCGCCGCCGACGAGGTCTGGATCACCTCGTCTTCGCGCGAAGTGCTGGCGATCACCACCCTCGACGGCAAGCCGGTGGGTCGCGGTGAAAACGCGGGCAGGCCCGGCCCGGTGTTCGAGCGCATGCACGCGCTCTACCAGCAGTTCAAGGCAAAGGTGATGCGTGCTCCCGCCCATGCCTGAAAACAACGACGCGCCGGTTCTCGCCTTTCCGTGCGAGTTCCCGATCAAGATCATGGGAAAAACGCAGGCCGGCTTCGCGCAGGCGGTGATGGAGGTGGTCAAGCGGCACGCGCCGGATTTCGAACCGGCGACACTCGAGATGCGCCCCAGCCGCGAAGGCAAGTACCTTTCGCTCACCTGCACCATCCGCGCGGTCTCGCGCGAGCAGCTCGACGGCCTCTACCGGGAGCTGTGCGACCATCCGATGGTGACGATGGTGCTGTAGGCAAAGCGGGAATCGGAAATCGTGAAACGTGAACCGGAAATTGCGCTCGCGGCGAATGTCCCGAACGATTCGCGAATCACGCTTCACGATTCGCCCGTCATCAAGCATCTCGGTCTGGTCGAATACGCGCCGACTTACGCCGCCATGCGCCGTTTCACCGGTGAACGCGACGAAGCCACGCCCGATGAGTTGTGGCGGCTCGAGCACCCGCCGGTCTACACCGTCGGGCAGGCAGGCAGGCCGGAGCATTTCCCGCGGAACTCGACTATCCCGCTCATTCGCATCGACCGCGGCGGGCAGATTACCTATCACGGCCCCGGCCAGGCGGTCGTCTATGTGCTCGTCGATCTCGCGCGACGCGACCTCACGGTGCGCGCCATGGTGACGCTCATCGAGCAGGCCGTCATCGACACCCTCGCCGCGCATGCCGTGTGCGCGACCCGCAGAAGCGGCGCGCCGGGCGTGTACGTGGACGGCGCCAAAATCGCCGCCCTCGGCCTGCGCGTGCGGCGCGGCTGCTGCTACCATGGCGTCGCGCTCAACGTAAACATGGACCTCGCGCCGTTTGCCGCGATCGATCCCTGCGGCTACCCCGGCCTCGAGGTCACGCAGACTTCCGCGCTCGGCGTCGCTGCCGGTGCCGGGGAACTCGGGGCCGCGCTCGCCGAACGCATCGCCGCACTGCTCCAACAGAAACATGGCCACAACCACTGAAAAGCAGAAAGGCGCGTCCAAGACGGCGCGCATCCCGATCAAGATCGTGCCGCACGAGAAGCTCGCCAAGCCCGAGTGGATCCGCGTGCGCGCGCCCGCCGACGGCTCACGCTTTCACGAGATCAAACGGACCCTGCGCGACAACCATCTCCACACGGTATGCGAGGAAGCCTCCTGCCCCAACATCGGCGAGTGCTTCGGCAAGGGTACCGCGACCTTCATGATCCTCGGCGACCTGTGCACGCGCCGCTGCCCGTTCTGCGACGTCGCCCACGGCCGACCGTTGCCGCCCGATGCGGAAGAACCGCTTCACCTCGCCGACACCATCGCGGCGTTGAGCCTCTCCTATGTCGTCATCACCAGCGTCGACCGGGACGACCTCAGGGACGGTGGCGCGAAACATTTTTCCGACTGCATCCGCGCCGTGCGCGAGCGTTCGCCGCAAACGCGCATCGAAATTCTCGTGCCCGATTTCCGCAGCCGTCTCGAGCGCGCCCTCGATGCCCTGGACGCCGCGCTGCCCGACGTGATGAACCACAACCTGGAGACCGTCCCGCGTCTCTATCGGCAGGCGCGCCCCGGCGCGGACTACGCGCATTCGCTCAAGCTGCTGCAGGACTTCAAGCGGCGCCACGCGCCTATCCCGACCAAGTCGGGGCTGATGCTGGGACTGGGTGAGACCGATGACGAAATCCTAGCGGTGATGCGCGACCTGCGCGCGCACGGCGTCGACATGCTCACCATCGGCCAGTACCTGCAGCCTTCCGCGCATCACCTGCCGGTGCTGCGCTATGCGCCGCTCGATGTCTTCGCCATGTTCGAGCGCGAGGCCAGGGCGCTCGGCTTCAGCCACGCCGCCGTCGGACCGATGGTGAGATCGAGCTACCACGCCGACATGCAGGCACACGCCGCAGGCGTCGCCTGAGAAATCGGGCCGGTTCCCGGATTTCTCCACCTTCCGCCTCAAGGGCGGCAAGCGCTTCGAGCCGGTAAGCCGGCTCTAGGCCGCCTTGCGCTGATCGGGCGTCGGCAGGTCGCCCGCTTCGATGCCGATGGCGCAGCGCACCGCGTCCTCGACGCGTTCGAGGAACACGAACTCGAGCTTCTCGCGCGCTGCCGCCGGCACGTCCTCGAGGTCTTTCTCGTTCCTCTTCGGCAGCATCACCGTGCGGATGCCGGCGCGAAGGGCAGCGAGGGTCTTCTCCTTCACGCCGCCGATCGGCAGCACCAGGCCCCGCAGTGAGATCTCGCCCGTCATCGCCACGTCGTTGCGCACCGGTTTGCCGACGAGCAGCGACACCAGCGCGAGAAACATCGCCACGCCTGCGCTCGGTCCGTCCTTGGGCGTCGCGCCCGCCGGCACGTGCACGTGGATGTCCACCTTCTCGAGCGCATCGCCCGTCCAGGTCTTGGCGAGCGTGAGCGCGGCCTGCGCCGATTCCTTCATCACGTCGCCGAGCTGCCCGGTAAGGATGAGCTTGCCCGCTCCGGGCACTTTCGACGCCTCGATGAAGAGGATGTCGCCGCCAACCGGCGTCCAGGCGAGGCCCGTGGCCACGCCGGGCATGCTGGTCCTCAGCGCCACCTCGCTCTCGAACTTCCTCGCGCCGAGAATCGCGTGCAGGTCGCCCGCGTCCACCGTCACTTGTGTGGCCTTGCCTTCGGCGATCTTCATCGCCGCGTGGCGCAGCGCCGCACCCAGCTCGCGCTCGAGACTCCTCACGCCCGCCTCGCGCGTGTAGTCGGCAACAAGCGTGCGGATCGCCGCGTCAGTCACCGTTGCCTGCTCGGGTTTGAGACCGTTTGACTCGAGCTGGCGCTTCACCAGGTAACGCTTCGCGATCTCGATCTTCTCCTCTTCCGTGTAGCCGGGGAGCGCGATGATCTCCATGCGGTCGCGCAGGGGGCCGGGGATGGTGTCGAGCTGGTTCGCCGTGGCGATGAACATCACCCGCGACAGATCGAAATCCACGCCGAGGTAGTTGTCGCGGAACTTCGAGTTCTGCTCCGGATCGAGCACTTCCAGCAGCGCCGAGGACGGATCGCCATGGAAGCCGCCCATGCCGAGCTTGTCGATCTCGTCCAGCATCAGCACGCCGGCGCGTGACTCGGCGCGGCGGATCGCCTGGATGATCATGCCGGGCAGCGCGCCGACGTAGGTGCGGCGGTGGCCGCGGATTTCGGCCTCGTCGTGCAGGCCGCCGAGCGCCGCGCGCTGGAACTTCCTGCCCGTCGCGCGCGCGATCGACTGCCCGAGCGAGGTCTTGCCCACGCCCGGCGGGCCGACGAAACAGAGGATCGGGCTCTTGCCCTCGGGATTGAGCTTGCGCACCGCGAGGTACTCGAGGATGCGGCGTTTCACTTTCTCCAGGCCGTAGTGGTCCTCGTCGAGCACGCGCCGCGCCTCGGCGATGTCGATCGCCTGCTGCGGCTCCGCCTTCCAGGGAAGCTCGGTCATCCACTCGAGCCAGGTGCGCAGCATCGAGTGCTCGCCCGATTGCTCGCTCATGCGCTCGAGGCGCTTCAGTTCCTTCTTCGCGTGCTTGAGCGCTTCCTCGGGCATGCCCGCGGCTTCGACCGATTTTTTCAGCTCGTCGATCTCGGCGCTCGTGTCCTCGCCCTCGCCCAGCTCCTTCTGGATCTGGCGCATTTGTTCGCGCAGCACGTGCTCGCGCTGGCGCTCGTCGAATTCCTTGCGCGTCTTGTCGCCGATTTCCTTCGACAGCTTCAGCACCTCCACGCGGCTGCCGAGCAGCGCGAGCACCTTGTCCAGGCGCAGGCGCAGATCGAAGCACTCGAGGATGTCCTGCTTTTCCTCGTTTTTCACGTCGAGGAGGTTCGCGACCATGTCGGTGAGCAGCGCGGGCGAAGTCACCCCCTGCACCACGCCGATGAGCTCGTCGGGCGTGTTCGGCAAGAGCTCGATCGCCTCGGCCGCCTGTTCCTTCAATTGCAGAAAGCGCGCCTCGATCTCCGGGCCGGTCTCCTCGACCGTCTCGACTGTCGCCACGCGCGCGACGAGGAACGGCCAGCCCTCGAGGAACTCGAGCACGCGGAAGCGCGACTGGCCCTGGACCACGAGGTGGTGCGCGCCCTCGGCGGTGATGTAGCGCACGATCTGGCCGGCGGTGCCGACCCAGTAGAGGTCGTTGGGGCCGACGTCGCTCTTGCCCGGGTCGCGCTGCAGCACGAAGCCGACGCGGCGCTCGCTCCTCGCCGCCTCCTGCGCGGCGGCGACCGATGCGGCGCGGCCGATCATGATGGGCGAGAGCACCCCGGGAAAGAGCACGGCATTGCGCATCGGAATGAGGATGAGCGCATCCTCCGGCAAGGCCTTCAGCGGCGCGCCGTTCTTCGCCGGACCCGGCGCCGCGCCCGGAACCGGTTCCAGGCCGTTCAGCATGGCGTAAGTGTTCATGCGGATTCCTTTTTCCTGAACGTCAGCGTCAGGCAGCCGTTCGCCAGCGTCTTGTCGGCGAGCTCGAGCGCGTGGATGGGCAGCGTGATGCGCCGCTCGAAGCGCCCGTAGGGAATCTCGAGGCGGTGGATGCGCGCGCCGCGCTCGCACGCCGGGAAGGCGCGCAGCGCCGATACCGTGAGCAGTTCCGGCTCGAGCCCGACCGCCACGTCCTTCGCCGCCACGCCCGGCAGGGCGACGTGCACAACGACATCGCGGGCAGTCTCGATCACATCCGCAGGCGGCTCCCAGGTATGGGACTCCATGCGGAAGAACTGCCGGCGCAGGCGGTCGGCCTGCTCCAGCATCGACAGGGCTTCGCCCCACATCCAGGTGTGAAGATCGCGGGGATTCATCCTCTCTAAATGCGCTCCGAAGCGCAGGAATCAAGGGGGAAGGCAACGGAGCCAGGACCCGCCAGCACCGTTCAGCCACCTCCGTGGCGAAGCGCCCACTCCTTCGCCTTGGCAATGGCGATGCGGATCGCCTTGCCCTCCTCCATGCCTTCCGCGAGCAGAGCGTTGGCGATCTCGATCGCCTTCTCGCGCACCGGCTCGGGCAAATGCGCCATCGCGGGCGGGTAACGAAACGGGGTCCAGGGCATCGCGCCTCCCCTGTTGATACGTTTTATGTGGGGGAGACGGGCCCGGTTTCAATCGGCGGGTAGGGCGCGTAATCGAAACGGCTTCTCCGCCCCGCGCCAGGGGCGGCGGTCTACAATGCCGCCTTTCCAACCCGCGAGATCTCCATGTCCCCCACGCAAACCGCAAGCGGCCTGACCATCGAGGAACTCGTCGTCGGCGAAGGCGAAATCGCCGCCGCCGGCCAGACGGTCATCGTGCACTACACCGGCTGGCTCATCGACGGCAGGAAGTTCGATTCGAGCAAGGACCGCGACGACCCGTTCGAATTCGCGCTCGGCGCCGGCCAAGTCATCCGCGGCTGGGACGAAGGCGTGCAGGGCATGAAGATCGGCGGCACGCGCAAGCTCACCATTCCGCCCGCGCTCGGCTACGGTGCGCGCGGCGCCGGCGGCGTGATCCCGCCGAACGCGACGCTGGTGTTCGAGGTGGAGTTGCTGGGAGTGGAGTAAGCCGCGCAGGCGCCCGGCGCAAGCCTCTTATGCGGCCATCCCCGCCGCATGGCCCGAGGCCCAAGCCCATTGAAAGTTGTAGCCCCCGAGCCAGCCGGTGACGTCCACGACTTCGCCGATGAAATAGAGGCCCGGCACGGCGCGCGCCGCCATCGTCTGCTGCGAGAGCGCGTCGGTATCGACGCCGCCCAGCGTGACTTCGGCCTTGTCGAAGCCGAGCGTGCCCGAGGGCCGGATGCGCCAGTGCTTGAGCGTCTGCAAGATCGTCTCGATCGTGGCGTTCGGCAACTGCGCAAGCGGCTGCGTCCAGCCGTGCGCCTGGGCAAAACTCCGCGCGAAACGGCGCGGCAGGAAATCCGCCAGCAGCGTGCCGGGCGTCTGCCGGTCGTGCCGATGCGGCGCGAGCCACGCGAGCACATCGCGCCCGGGCAGCAGATCGATCTCGATGGCGCCGCGTCCGCCCGCAAACTGCCAGTACGAGGAAATCTGCAGGATCGCCGGCCCCGACAAGCCGCGATGCGTGATCAGCGCCGATTCGCGAAAGCTCGGCCAGCGTGCGTCGCGCGGCATTTCTGGGTCTCGCGGCGCGTCGGCGCACGAAGTGATCGCGTCGAACGAGGCGCCGGACAAGGCCCCGAACTGCGCCAGCCACTCGGGTGCGGCCGCGAGCGGCACCAGCGCGGGCCTGGGCGGCACGACCGGCAGGCCGAACTGTTCGGCGATGCGGTAACCGAGCGGCGTTGCGCCGATCCTGGGGATCGACAGACCGCCGGTCGCAACCGCGAGCGCGGCACTGCGGAATCTGCCTCGGGAGGTCGCGACCTCGAATCCCGGAGCGTCAACGCCCTCGATCCGCGCAGTGCGCTCGACTCGTTCAACATGGGCCGGCATCGCCCAGCGCACGCCGGCCGCATCGCATTCGCGCTTGAGCATGTCGATGATCTGTTCCGCGCTGTCGTCGCAGAACAGTTGCCCGAGGGTTTTCTCGTGGTAGCGGATGCCGTGCCGCTCCACCAGCGCGATGAAGTCGCGCGGCGTGTAGCGCGAGAGGGCCGAGCGGCAGAACTGCGGATTGCGCGACAGAAAGGCGTCGGGCCGGCAGTGCAGGTTGGTGAAATTGCAGCGCCCGCCGCCCGAGATGCGGATCTTCTCGGCGAGCCTGGTTGCGTGCTCGACCAGCAGCACGCGCCGTCCCCGCTGCCCGGCCACCGCCGCGCACATCATCCCGGCCGCACCGGCGCCGAGAACAATGAGATCGAAATCCACGCGTCGCTCAGCCGTGCCGGGTGAGGAAGCGATCGAGTTGATCGGCGAAGCGCTTGCGATCGCCCTGATCGAGCGGCGCCGGCGGAATCAATCGATGACCTTCGAGCGCAGCGCCTTCACCCGTCCGCGCCTCGTCTTGCCCTCGATGCGCCTCTCGCGCGAGGCGCGCGTCGGGCGGGTGGGTTTGCGCTTCCTCGGCACGGCCGCGGCGGCGGCGACGAGCGCGTGCAGCCGCGCGAGCGCCTCGGCGCGATTCATCCCCAGGCTCCGGTGCTGCTGCGCCTTGATGACGACCACGCCCGCGCGGGTGATGCGCTGATCGCCGCGCCCGAGCAGCCGCTGCTTCACCTCCTCGGGCAGCGACGAGGCGCGCACGTCGAAGCGCAAGTGGACGGCGTTCGAGACCTTGTTGACGTTCTGGCCGCCCGCTCCCTGGGCGCGCACCGCGGTGAGCTCGATTTCGCTCTCGGGGATCGTGAGGCGGGGGGATGTCCGTGACATTGCGCAATTATCGTCCGCGCGGGCTTTATCCGCTTCGCCCGCAGGGATCGACGCGGTCAGTCGGAACGGATCGGGGCGCGGCGCGCCGGCCCGACGCTCAGGCGGGCTCTCTGAGCCTGGCTTCGAGCAGCGCGTGGAACCGGGCGAAGTCGGGCGCGCCGAGGTATTGCTGCACGATGTTGCCGCGCCGGTCGATGATGAAGGTGGTCGGGGTGAAGCGGACGTCGCCGAAGCTCCTCGCCGCGTCGCCCACCGGGTCGAGCGCCACCTTGAACGGCAGCCGGTTCCTCTCGGCGTAGTCGAGCACGCGGTTGGGCGGGTCGTAGCTCATCGCCACGGCGATGGTCTCGAAGCCCCGGTCGTGGTACTTGTTCCAGGTGTCGATGATCTGAGGCATTTCGCCGACGCAGGGTTCGCAGGAAGTGGCCCAGAAGTTGACCATCACCACCTTGCCGCGCAGGCCGGCGGTGGTGAGGGTCTCGCCCTCGAGGGTGGTGAACCTGACCTGCGGCGCGGCCGGGGTCCGGAACAGCGCGAGCCACGCCGCGATCGCTATTGCGATTGCGATTGCGATTGCGGCCACAACAAGGCTAATCTGTTTGATCGACAGTTTCATGGAGGGCGTTTCGTGAACCGCATTTTCTTCCTTTTCGCGGCACTTGTCATAGCAGACCAGGCATTCGCGGCCGGGCTCGCCGACTTGAGCAACCAGGACGCCGTCGCCGGTCTGAAGGAGGCGCTCACGCAAGGCTCGCAGGCGGCGGTGCGGCGCCTGGGCGTGGAGAACGGATTCTTCGGCAACGAGCGGGTGAAAATTCCTCTGCCCGAGTCGCTGAAAAAAGCCGAGAAGGTGATGCGCTCGGTCGGCATGGGCAGGCACGCCGACGAGCTGGTGCTGCGCATGAACCGGGCGGCGGAAGCCGCGGCGCCGGAAGCGAAGGCGCTGTTCGTCGATGCGGTGAAGAAAATGAGCGTGCAGGACGCGAAGGGCATCCTCACCGGAGGCGACGACGCCGCGACGCAGTACTTCAAGCGCACCGCCTCCGCACCGCTGGCGCAGACCTTCCTGCCGATCGTGAAGCAGGCGATGGAAAAGGTGAAGCTCGCCGAGGCTTACGACAACTACGCCGGGCGCGCGGCGAGGTTCGGCCTGCTGAAGGGTGAGGACGCGAACCTGGAAAACTACGTCACGCGCAAGACGCTCGACGGGCTGTTCCTCGTGGTCGCCGAGGAGGAGAAGAAAATCCGCCACGACCCGGTGGGCGCGGCGAGCAGCATCATCAGCAAGGTGTTCGGGGCGCTCAGGCAGTAGCTCCGGCCCGGCCTTGCACTGCCGTATTACTCCCTAAGACCGTCAATAAAAGATCTCGGTCCTCGGCTCGCCGCGCGAAATCTCGTGCAACGCGCGCCAGACAAGATTGGCCGCCTTCTGCAGTCCCGCCCTGGACATCAGCGTCTGGTCGGCGTAATCGCCGGCCTCGGTAGCCGCGCCGCGCAGGTCGACGATCGAGATGCGCGCCTCGATCGCGCGGCGCAGGATGCGGTCGTTGAAGATCGCGAGCGCCGCGGCAGCGGCGCGCTGGCGCACGGGCTCGGCGTACCGCGGCAGCCACATGGTGCAGACCACCGTCGGCAGGCGGGTCGCCTGCGCGACGTGGATGAGGCCCGCGACCACATCCTCGAACTGATCTGCGGCGAAAGACAGCCGCGCGAGCCCCTCCTGATACGAAGCCGGCTGGCCTTCGAGCAGCCCGCTGTTCGCGATCGCGCGATTGCCCTCAATGCTGATCAGGACATGCGTCGCGTCGGCCGGGAATTCCAGCACCCGCGAGCGCCTGATCAGATCGCCCGCCGGCAAAATCGTGAGTTTCCACGATGGGTCCGCGCCCGGCCTCAGCTTGCCCTCCAGGGCTCCCGCGCCTTGCCCGCGCAGGCTGGCGAGGTTTCCGAGCGCGTCGCCGATCAGCACGACATGGCGGATGGCCGGCTCCCCGACGGCAGGTCCCGTGGGTAATGCCGGGGCATCATTTTGACTCATGAGCCGAACCCTGTTCGATCACCGGCGGCCAGGATCGCGGTGAAGGGTAAAGGATACCTGCTTGCGGCGCGAAATCAACCGCGCTTGCCGGGAACCCCTCTAATGCGCTTTTTCCCAATTCGGCCCCGAGCCGACATCCACCACCAGCGGCACTTTCAGCGCCGCCACGCCGCCCATCAGCTTCGGCAACTCGGCCTTCACGCGCTCGAGTTCCGCGTCCGGCACTTCGAGCACCAGCTCGTCGTGCACCTGCATGATGAGCCTGGTCGCGAGCCGGTCGCGGTCGAGCCAGTCCTGCACCGCGAGCATGGAGAGCTTGATCAGGTCGGCGGCGGTGCCCTGCATCGGCGCGTTGATCGCGGCGCGCTCGGCGCCGCCGCGGCGCGCGGGATTGGAGCTTTTGATCTCCGGCAGCCACAGGCGGCGGCCGAAGAGGGTCTCGACGCAGCCGGTCTCGCGCGCCGAGGCCTTTGTGCCGTCCATGAATTTCTTCACGCCCGGGTAGCGGGTGAAGTAGCTGGCGATATAGGCGTCGGCCACCGCGCGCTCCAGGCCCAGTTGCTGCGCCAGGCCGAACGCCGACATGCCGTAGATGAGGCCGAAGTTGATCACATTGGCGTAGCGCCGCTCCTCGGGCGTGACCTCCTTCAACTCGCGCCCGAAAACCTCCGCCGCGGTGGCGCGGTGAACGTCCTCGCCCGCCGCGAAGGCGCGCAGCAGATTCTCGTCGCCGGAGAGGTGCGCCATGATGCGCAGCTCGATCTGCGAATAGTCGGCGCTGACGATGGCGTGGCCGGGCGGCGCGACGAAGGCTTCGCGGATGCGCCGGCCTTCTGCCGTCCTCACCGGAATGTTCTGCAGGTTGGGATCGTTCGAGGCGAGGCGCCCGGTCACCGCGGTCGCCTGGGCGTAATTGGTGTGCACGCGCCCGGTTTTCGGATTCACCATGCGCGGCAGCTTGTCGGTGTAGGTCGATTTCAGTTTCGAGATTTCGCGGTAATCGAGCAGCAGCTTTGCGAGCGGGTGATCGAGAGCCAGCTTCTCCAGCACCTCCTCGTCGGTCGAGGGCGCGCCGGAAGGCGTCTTCTTGATCACCGGCATGCCCTTGCGCTCGAAAAAAATTTCGGCGATCTGCTTCGGCGAACCGAGGTTGAACGGCTGCCCGGCCTCCTTGTGCGCCTTGTGCTCCAGCTCCATCATCTTCATGCCGAGCTCGCGTCCCTGCGCTTCGAGCTGCCCGGCATCGATCAGCACGCCGTTGCGCTCCATGCGAAACAGCACTTCGCGCACCGGGATCTCGATGGCGCTGTAGACGTACGCGAGTTTCGCGTCGGCCTCGACCCTCGGGTAGAGCGCGTGGTGCAGCTGTAGCGTGATATCGGCGTCCTCGGCGGCATATTCGGTGGCGCGGGCGACATCCACCTGGTCGAAGGAGATGCGCTGCGCGCCGCTGCCGGTGACCTCGTCGTAGGTGATGGTCTTCACGCCCAGATGGCGCAAGGCGAGGCTGTCCATGTCGTGGCGCGCGTGGCTCTCGATCACGTAGGACTCGAGCAGCGTGTCGTGCACGATGCCGGCGAGCGCGACGCCGTGGTTGGCAAGCACGTGCTGGTCGTACTTGATGTTCTGCCCCAGCTTCCGGTGCCGGTCGCTCTCGAGCCAGGGCTTGAGAATGGCGAGCGCCGCCTCGACGCCGATCTGCTGCGGCACGCCGGCGTAGTTGTGCGCCAGCGGCACGTAGGCGGCGTGGCCGGCCACGGTCGCGAACGACATGCCGACCAATTGCGCCTGCATCGGCTCGAGGCTGGTGGTCTCGGTGTCGAACGAGGTCAGCGCCGCGGATTCGATGGTGCGCAGCCAGCTTTTGAGTTCCGCCTCGGTGAGCACGGTGTCGTAGCTGCGGAACACGGGACTCGCCGCCATGGCGGCGGGCGCTGCATCCGCGCTCGCCATTGAAGAATCGGCGCCGCGTTGCACGTCCTTCAGCCAGCTCTTGAAGCCGAAGCGGCTGAACAATTCCGCGAGGCGCTGCTCGTCGCGCGGCGCGGGCTTCAGGTCCTCGGGCCGGAACGGCAGCTTCACGTCGCATTTGACCGCGAGGAGCTGCTTTCCCTTCGGCAGCCAATCGAGCGACCGGCGCAAATTCTCGCCGACGACGCCGCCGATTTCGGCCGCGTGCGCCACCACTTCGTCGAGCGAGCCGTATTGCGACAGCCACTTCACCGCCGTCTTGGGGCCGACCTTGTCCACGCCGGGGACGTTGTCGACGCTGTCGCCGACGAGCGTCAGGTAATCGAGCATGCGATCGGGCTCGACGCCGAATTTCGCTTTCACGCCGTCCGGGTCGAGGCGCTCGTTGGTCATGGTGTTGACCAGCGTGACGCTGTCGTTGACGAGCTGCGCGAGGTCCTTGTCGCCGGTGGAGACGATGGTGCGCACGCCGTGCTTCCCGGCTTCGAGCGCGAGTGTGCCGATGACGTCGTCGGCCTCGACGCCCTCGATCATCAGCAGCGGCAGACCGAGCGCGCGGATCGACTCGTGCAGCGGCTCGATCTGGCCGGCGAGGTCATCCGGCATCGGCGGGCGGTGCGCCTTGTATTCTGCATAGAGATCGTCGCGGAAGGTCCTGCCCCTGGCGTCGAACACGCAGGCGACGTAGTCCGCCTTGTGGTCGCTGAGCAGGCGTCGTAGCATGTTCAGCACGCCGTAGATCGCGCCGGTCGGCTCGCCCGCGGCGTTGCGCAGGTCGGGCAACGCGTGGAAAGCCCGATACAGGTACGACGACCCGTCAACCAGCAGCAGCGTTTTTTCCAAGGGACTCTATGAGCGACAAGATTCCGAAACCGATCGACGCCGCGTCGCGGGCCGTCTACACCGCCGACGAAGCCTGGCATCTGTTCCGCATTATGTCAGAATTCGTCGAGGCCACCGAGCGGCTGAACGAGATCCGGCCGGCGGTGAGCGTGTTCGGCAGCGCCCGCACTCCCGCCGGGCATCCGTACTACGAACTCGCGGAGAAAATCGCGCGCCTGCTCTCCGACGCCGGCTTCTCGGTAGTCTCGGGCGGCGGTCCCGGCGTCATGGAGGCCACCAACCGCGGCGCGCACTTCGGCCGCTCGCCTTCGGTGGGACTCAACATCGAGCTGCCGCGCGAGCAGTTCGGCAACACCTACCAGGACATCGCGCTTGCGTTCCGGCATTTTTTCGCGCGCAAGGCGATGTTCGTGAAATGCGCCAGCGCCTTCGTTTTTCTTCCCGGCGGCTTCGGTTCCCTGGACGAGCTCACCGAGGTCCTGACGCTGATCCAGACGGGAAAAAGCGCGCGCATCCCGGTGATCCTGGTGCACGGGCCGTTCTGGCGCAGTCTGCTCGACTGGTTCCGCGAGCGGCTGGTCGGCGAGAAAATGATCAGCCCGGAAGACATGGACCTGATCCAGGTGATCGACGACCCGCAGGCGGTCGTGGATGCGATCTTCAAGCATTACGAGCATCGCAGCTTTCAGCCGCTGCCGTCCGAGCGCGAGACCCTGCTCAATCTCTAGACACCCATCCTTGCGCCCGCGGGGCCGCATCGATTCTGCTAAACTGGTCGGGCAAAGGATTGCTTCGCCATCTCATGCTGCGCCGAATTCTCTTCCTGATCCTGCTTGGCGCCGCGCTGCCGCTGGCGGCACAACGGCCGCCCGGGCTCGAGCCGCTCCCGGAGCCGCCGCCCCCCCCGCCGGGGGTCGCGACCGATCAGCCGGGCGAGCCGCCGGTGACCATCGAGCCGGGCAAAGGCGGGCAGACCGAAGAGCAGGTGATCAACGGCCAGCACGTCGTGCGCGTGACCACGCCCTCGGGCAACGTCTATTACCTCATCGAAGCCCTCGGTGACGGGCTGAGGAACCAAAGCCTCGATAGCGGCGTGCGGGTTCCGCTCTGGGTGATTCACCAGTTTTGATACCGGCGGCTGCGCGGGCGGCTGCGCCCGCCATCGCCGTGTCCGTGTAACAGCCATGTCCGTCTTTACGCGCGTTACCACCGACGAAGTCTCCGCCTGGCTGAAGCGCTACGCCATCGGCACGCTCGTCGACCTGCAGGGCATCGCCGCGGGCATCGAGAACAGCAATTACTTCGTCACCACGACGCACGGCCGCTTCGTGCTGACGCTGTTCGAGAAGCTGACCGCGGCGGAGCTGCCGTTCTACCTCGATCTCATGGCGCACCTTGCGCGCCACGGCATTCCCTGCCCGGCGCCGGTCGCCGACCAGGACAACAACACCCTCGGCGTGCTGAAAGGCAAACCCGCCACTCTGGTCACCTGTCTGCCGGGCGCGCCGGTATTGGCGCCGCAGGCGCGCCACTGCGCTCTGGTCGGGGCGATGCTCGCCGACATGCACCTTGCCGGCCGCGGCTGCACCGGAGGGCTGGAGAATCCGCGCGGAGCGCCATGGTGGCGCGAGGCGGCGTCGAAAGTGATGCCGTTCCTGGACCCCCGACGCAAGGAATTGCTCGGGTCCGAACTCGAGTTCCAGTCGCGCTTCCGCTTCGCGGAGCTGCCGCGGGGGCCGATCCATGCCGACCTGTTCCGCGACAATGTGCTGTTCGACGGCGAACCGCAGTCGGCGAAAATCGGCGGCGTGATCGACTTCTACTTCGCCGGCGTCGATGCGCTGCTGTTCGACGTCGCGGTGACGGTGAACGACTGGTGCATCGATGCCTCCGGCGAGATCGACGCCGCGCGCGGCGAGGCGCTGCTTGCGGCCTATCGCGCCACGCGCGAGCTTACGTCGGTCGAGCGCGACGCCTGGCCGGTGATGCTGCGCGCAGCGGCGCTGCGCTTCTGGCTGTCGCGGCTGTACGATTTCTACCTGCCGCGCCCCGGGGAACTCACTCATGCGCATGATCCGGAGCATTTCCGCCGCGTGCTCGAGGCGCGCCGGGAGCGCGCATTTCCGCTTGCCTGAGTGCGGCCGCAGCGCCACACTTCCGGTTTCACTGATGATTGAATTGCGGACCTAGGCGATGCGGATCGTTCCGGCGCGAAACGGCTGGATGTGGCTTGCCCGGGGCTTCGCCCTGTTCCGCAGGAGTCCGGCCACATGGCTGCTGCTCGTGTTCAGCTACTGGCTCGGCGTCGCCCTGATCGGCGAGATCCGCTATCTCGGCCCGGTCGTATCCACGCTGCTGCTGCCGGTGTTCTCGGTGAGCTTCATGGTCATGTGCGCGGCGCTCGATCGCGGCGCGAGCCTGAAGCCGGCGATGCTGTTCTCCGGATTCCACAGCGAGCTGCCGACCCTGATCGTGCTGGGCGGGCTGTACCTGGTTTCGATCGCGGCCGCGCTCGCGATTGCGTCGCTGGCCGACGGCGGCGCGCTCATGGGCTGGGTGCTCTCCGGCCGCGAGCCGTCCCAGGAGGCACTCCGCGACGGCAGCGTTTCGCGCGCCCTGCTGCTCGCGGGGTTGCTCGCCTCGCCGGTGCTGATGGCGTTCTGGTTCGCGCCGGTGCTCGTCGCCTGGGACAAGATGGGCGCGCTGAAGTCCCTGTTCTACAGTTTTTTCGCCGGCTGGCGGAACTGGCGGGCGTTCCTCGTCTATGGCGCGATGCTCGCCCTCGTCAGCGTGGCGTTTCTGGTGCTGGTCACCATCACCGCCGTCATCACGCGCGGCCAGGCGGATCTGCTGCGCCAATTGGCGCTCCTGTTTACGCTGTTCACCCTGCCCACCGTCTTCGGCAGCTTCTACGCGAGCTACCGCGACATCTTTCCCGAGGGCAAGGTCCCGGCCGAGCCGGCAGGCCCGGGGGCCAAGGTTTCCGGCGGCGCATCCTGAAACAGGCCCCTCGCGCGTCGGCGCATGATTCTGCTATGCTTTGACGCGGTTCTGCGTCCGGAAACGCCCGCGCAGCGCCCGGCAGACTTTGACAAAATTGACTGAAAATTCCTGCGAGCTGTGCAATTCTCCGGGCGGAAACCTGCTCTGGCACAACGATTTTTGCCGCATCGTGCTGGTCGACGACACCGATTATCCCGGTTTCTGCCGCGTGATCCTCGAGCGGCATGTGAAGGAAATGACCGACCTCCCTGCCGACGAGCGGATGCGAATCATGGATGCAGTATTCGCGACCGAGACAACGCTGCGGGATCTCCTCCGCCCCGACAAGATCAACCTTGCCAGCCTCGGCAACGTCGCTCCCCATCTGCACTGGCATGTGATTCCGCGCTACCGCGATGATCGCCATTTTCCCGCGCCGATCTGGGCCGGGACGTCGCGCAAGAGCGCGCCGCGGCGCGCTCCGCCCGACCGCGATGCGTTCACGGCGCTGCTGAAGCGGCGCCTCGGATAGGCGCATGTTGAATTTCAATCTCCCGGCCGTCAGCGCGGACGCCCATCCGGAGTTCACCGACGCAAACGGTTGCACCCAGTGGCTTCAGGCGCTGCCGCTCATCAACGTCGGCCCTTCCCATGGACGGCTCCTCGGCCAGCTCGAGGAACTGAACTGCTGCAACTTGCCGCCCGCGGAACGGTTGAAGATACTGGAGCTGCTGCGGGGACCGGTGGCGTTCTTGCAGAAAGAGTACGCCAAGAAACTTTCAAATCGTCCGGTGCCGTTGTCACGGCAGGAACGCGAGATTTTCCACAACGTCGTCGCACTCTGGGACGCGTTTTCGCACGGCTACCAGCATTGCCTGCAGGCGCTCGCCGACGGCGCCGACGGGCTGAGCGGCTCGGTGGCGCTCATCTGCCAGCGAGTCCTGTGGTGCAGCGGACAAAAGATGGCGCATCACTACGAGGTCTACCAGGATCTCGTCGAGGACGACTGGAGACTCCTGCACCGCGTGTTCGCCTTCGCCGAGGAGCGCAATGTCGCCGACGACAAGGTCGGCCATCGGGTCCACAAGGGCGGGGGGGAGGCAACCTGCACCTGGAGCTACGTACACGCCCTGCTGCTGAACCTGGCGAACCCGAACGAGCTGGCGTCGCGTCAGCTTGCACTGCTGTCGCGCTGGGTCGAGCGCTGGGCGCCCAATGCCTCCGTCGTCCGCACACCTCCCGCGTCGAATAACGGCATTGCGCCGCTGATCGTGGACCTTGCAAGCGGCGCCGGCATCGTGCGCGACGCCGCCCCGGGCGATACCGTCCGCTACATCCACATCGACGATATCGCCAAGGGCATCCGCAAACGTGTCCGCCAATTGCGTCAGGGGGAATCGCCGGCGGAGCTCGGCCTGGGAGAGGAGGTGGCGCCGTCGTTGGCGGAGAACCTGCTGGTGATGGTCTACCGGCAATGGTGCGAGGACAGGCAGTCGCGCGTGTTGGCGCGCCGCAGCGCGAGCGGCACGGCGCAAGCCTGCTCGGGCCTGGGTGCGATACATCATTACGTTACCGGCCAGCAATTTCGTCAGCCCGGGGAGGTCAAGGAATTGTCAAAGGGGCAGCACGAGGAGATCGCGACCTTCGGGCGCATCGCCACGCGCCAGGACGACGATTACAGCATGGCGCACGGCTTCAGCCTGGAAACCTGGCAGATCAAGGAAGAAAGCCTGTCCGGGTTGCGCCTGGAGCGTCTGGACCCGGCGGCGGTTTCGCGCCTGTACCTGAACCAGTTGCTCGCGGTGCGGCCCGCGGATGCAAAGAGTTATTTCCTCGGCATCGTCCGCTGGCTGTCGGTGTCGCCGGATTTCGAGGTGCGCGCCGGCGTGCGCACCATACCGGGCGTGCCCTCCGGCGTCGCCATCCGCCCCACCGGGCTGAATACCATGGCGGAGAAATACGCGCCCGCGCTGATGCTGCCGGCGGTGGCCGCGCTGCAATCCCCCGACACTCTGGTCCTGCCCGCAGGGTGGTTCAAGCCCAAGCGCGTCATCGAGATCTACACCGACCGGGTGTACAACCTCATGCTCGTGGCGATGGTCGAGCGCGGCGTGGACTTCGAGCGCGTCACCTTCGAGCCGATCTAGACGGGCGCAAGCGGCCGGCTTTTTCCCGGGCGTCCGGAGTTCTTCACGCCGGCGTTGCCTGCCGGCTGGCGTCAGAGCGCTCGCGTGACCGGGCAAAGCGCGCTGAGGGGGGCTGCGGGAACAGGTATCATTGGCGCTCTCCCGCGTTGGCGGCACGCCATGGCAGCACCGGACAAACCCATTCCCACCGAAATCAGGCTGCACCAGAAGTCCCGGGTGCTGGAGATCATGTTCTCCGACGGCGCGCACTTCGAGCTGCCGTTCGAGTTACTGCGCGTGTATTCGCCCTCGGCGGAAGTGCGCGGCCACGGGCCGGGGCAGGAAGTGCTGCAGCCAGGCAAGAAGGAAGTGGAAATCTCAAGCCTGGAACCGGTGGGCAGCTACGCCGTACAGCCGCAGTTTTCCGACGGCCACAACACCGGCATCTACTCGTGGGACTATCTCTACGAGCTGGGCACTGATCACGATGCCTTGTGGCGGAAATATCTCGAGCGGCTGGAATCGGCGGGAGCAAGCAGAGAGGCCGCCGCTGCTCCGCCCGGGGGCAGCCCGCATTGATTCGACGCGAGCGACGCGAAAAACCGGCGGCGCGCGTGCTAGCATGAGTGCAGCATCCGTTTGGCTTCCATGAGCAAGACCCACTTCGGTTACCAGCAGGTCGATGAGGCCGAGAAGGCGCAGCGCGTCGGCGGCGTTTTCTCGTCGGTCGCCGGCAGGTACGACCTGATGAACGACCTCATGTCCGGCGGCCTGCACCGGCTGTGGAAAGCCTTCACCGTCGCGCAAAGCGGGGTCCGGGAGGGTCAGCGGGTGCTCGACGTGGCGAGCGGCTCGGGCGACCTGGCGCGGGAGTTCGCCAGGCGTGCCGGCGCGAGCGGCGAAGTGTGGCTGACCGATATCAACCGCGCCATGCTGGAAGTCGGGCGTGACCGGATGCTCGATCGCGGCTGCATCCTGCCGGCGGCGCAATGCGACGCCGAGCGCCTGCCGTTCCGCGCGAATTATTTCGATTGCGTGAGCGTCGCCTTCGGCCTGCGCAACATGACTCACAAGGAGGCCGCGCTCGCCGAAATGCAGCGCGTGCTGAAGCCCGGCGGCAGGCTGCTGGTGCTCGAGTTCTCGCACGTGTGGCGGCCTCTAGGGAAAGCCTATGACTGGTATTCGTTCAACGTGCTCCCCTGGCTGGGCAAGACCATCGCCGGCGACGAAGCGGCCTATCGTTATCTCGCCGAATCGATCCGCCTGCATCCCGATCAGGAACAGTTGCGGCGCATGCTGGAACAGGCCGGATTCGAGGATGTCGAATATTTCAATCTGACTCTGGGCGTGGTGGCGCTGCACCGGGGCTACAAGTACTGAAAAGGAGCATCGCATGAAAGGATTCATCGTCGCGCTGCTCGCGCTCGCGCTCGTCGCAGGCCTGATGCCGGAAGATGCCCAGGCCAAAGGCCGCCTCGGCAGCGGCCGCAGCATCGGCACACAGCGCCAGGTGACGACGCCGCAGAAACAGGCCGCCCCGCCGTCGCAGCAGCAGGCGGCGCCTGCTGCGCCTCAGCCGCAGCCCGCCGGCGCGAGCCGGTGGCTTGGACCGCTCGCGGGTCTTGCCGCCGGCCTCGGGCTTGGGTGGCTGTTCGCGAATGGCGGATTCGGCGATGTGATCGGCAGCGTCCTCATGGCCCTGCTCGCCGGCTTTGTGGTGATGACGTTGCTGCGGCTGTTCGTGCGCCCGCGCGCCGAACCGCAGGCCGCGCAATATGCCGGCCTCGGCGCTGAAACGGTGGCCGCGCCGCCGCCCTCGCAACTGCCCCTGGCCGATGCCGGCGCGCAGCCGAATGACCGCAGCCGGTTCGCGCCCGGCATCCCGGCCGGGTTCGACGTCGAGGGCTTCCTCAAGGAAGCCAAGCGCAACTTCGTGCGCCTGCAGCAAGCCAACGACAGTGGCGATCTGGAGCGGTTGCGCGCAGTGACCACGGGGGAGATGTTCAATGCGCTGAAGGGCGAAATCGTCGCGCGCGCCGAGCCGCAGCAGACCGACGTGGTGGCGCTCAACGCCGCGCTGCTCGAAGTCACCACCGAAGGCGGCATGCATTGGGCGAGCGCGCGCTTCTCGGGCTCCATGCGCGAGGAGGCGCGGGAGGCGCCGGCGCCGTTCGAGGAGATCTGGCATCTGCAGAAGCCGATCGACGGCTCCGCCGGCTGGCGGCTGGCGGGTATCCAGCAACTCGCCTGAGGCAGCAAGGAGCGGTTTCATCGTCACCATGCCCGGCCAATCCATGATCGAGCGCGGCGCCGTTGCGGGGTTGAATCATCTGCTCGCGCAACAGCGCTGGGCGGCCGAGCGGCTTGCGCCGTTCGCGGGTCAAAGCGTCGAGTTCCATTGCGCGCCGTTTCCCGGCCTGCGCCTGAGGATCCTCGACACCGGTCTCGTGGAGAGAGCCAGGGACGCCGCCGCCGGCGCGCTGATCGTGAAGCTGAAGCCCGGCGGATTGCCTCTGCTGCTCGCGCGCGACGAAGCGGCATTGAAGCAGGTCGCGATCGAAGGCTCCGCAGAACTCGCCAGCACGGTCCAGTTCCTGTTCCGCCATCTCGATTGGGACATCGAGGAGGATCTCTCCCGGCTCGTGGGCGACGTGCTCGCGCATCGCCTCGCAACCGGAGGCCGGGCTTTCGCCACTTGGCAGCGCGAGGCCGCGACGCGCCTCGCGGAGAACTTCGCCGAGTACTGGACCGAGGAGCAACCGCTGCTTGCGCGTCCGGCCGACGTGGCGAAATTCCGCGCCGGCGTGGATGCGCTGCGCGACGACGCGGCGCGGCTCGAGAAACGCATCGAGTCGATTGAAAAGCGCGAAAAGCGGTAGCACAGAGAACACGCAGGAGACTCGCCCCCCCTGCGGGCAACCAGTTTCTCCGCGTTCTCCGCGTTACGGCTTTTTGCCTTTCCGCTTTGGTCTGTGTAAATTGGCCGCTTTCCCGGCGCCTTCACTACGCCCTTGCTCCGCCTCGTAAAAATTCTCTGGATAGCCCTGCGCTTCGGGCTGGATGAATTCGCGCTCGCCGCCGGCAGCCGGCTCGCCGGCGCGGTGAATGCGGTGCTGTTCTTTCGCGCGCTCGCCGAGCCGCGCGCGGTGCGCCTGCGCCGCGCGCTCGAAGCGCTCGGACCCATCTTCGTCAAGTTCGGCCAGGTGCTCTCCACGCGCCGCGACCTCCTGCCCGTCGACATCGCCGACGAGCTGGCGAAGCTGCAGGACCAGGTGCCGCCGTTCGCCACGGAACTCGCGATAGCGGAGATCGAACGCGCCTTCGGCAGGCCGCTCGAGCAGGTATTCGAGAAATTCGATCCGCAGCCGGTGGCGAGCGCGTCGGTGGCGCAGGTGCACTTCGCCGTGCTGCCCCACGGGGAAAATGCGGGCGCCGAGTGCGCGATCAAGATTCTGCGGCCCAACATGCTGTCGGTGATCGCGAAAGACCTCGCCCTGCTCGACGCCGCGGCGGGACTGGTCGAGCGTTTCTGGGCCGACGGCAGGCGCCTCAAGCCGCGCGAGGTGGTGGCGGAGTTCGCCCGCCACCTGTTCGACGAGCTCGATCTCATGCGCGAGGCGGCCAACGCGAGCCAGCTGCGCCGCAATTTTCCCGACTCGCCGCTGCTCGCCGTGCCGGAGGTGTACTGGGACTGGTGCACGAGCACTGTCATGACCATGCAATGGATGCGCGGCACGCCGATCAGCCAGGTCGAGGCGCTGCGCTCGCAGGGCGTGGACATCCCCAAGCTCGCGCGCGCCGGCGTCGAGATTTTCTTCACCCAGGTATTCCGCGACGGTTTTTTCCACGCCGACATGCACCCGGGCAACATCCTCGTCACCCCCGAGGGCCGCTATATCGCGCTCGACTTCGGCATCATGGGCACGCTGAACGAGGTGGACAAGCAGTACCTGGCGCAGAACTTCCTCGCCTTCTTCCAGCGCGACTACCGGCGCGTGGCGCAGGCGCACCTCGACGCCGGCTGGGTGCCCGCGGACACGCGCATGGACGAGTTCGAGGCCGCGATCCGCGCCGTGTGCGAGCCGGTCTTCGACCGGCCATTGAAGGAGATCTCGTTCGGCCGCGTGCTGCTGCGTCTGTTCCAGACCTCGCGCCGCTTCAACGTCGAGATCCAGCCGCAACTGGTCATGCTGCAAAAAACGCTGCTCAACATCGAGGGCCTCGGCCGCCAGCTCGATCCGGACCTCGACCTGTGGAAGACCGCCAAGCCCTTCCTCGAGAAATGGATGCGCGAGCAGGTCGGCTTTCGCGGCCTGCTGCGCACCCTGCGCAGCGAGGCGCCGCACTGGGCCACGATGCTGCCGCAACTGCCGCGTCTGCTGCACCGCGCGCTCGCCGACGATCACCTCGGGCGGCTGGAGCGCACGCTGGAGCGGATCCTCGCCGCCGGCAGGCGGCGCACCCGTGCGCTCGAGCTGGCGGTGGTGCTGCTCGCCGCGGCGCTCGCCTGGGTCGTGCTCTTCGGCCTGAGCTAGCGCGCGCGGCCGGCATCCGGATCGGCCGGGGCGGGTGGCGCCGCTTGCTATAATCGGCGCCATCATTCCGTCCCACGCCCAGGGAATTCATGGCGCTTCTTGACATCCGCAACGCCACGCGTCGCTTCGGCGCCCTGAACGCGGTCGACAACGTCAGCATCGCCATCGAAGCCGGCGAGTTCTTCACCCTGCTCGGGCCTTCGGGCTGCGGCAAGACAACGCTGCTGCGCATGATCGCCGGGTTCGACCTCCCCGACGCGGGCAGCATCCTGCTCGACGGACGCGACCTGGCCGGCACGCCGCCGGAAAAACGGCCCATCCATACCGTGTTCCAGAGCTATGCGCTGTTTCCCCACATGACGGTGTCGCAGAACATCGCCTTTCCGCTCAAGATGGCGGGCAAATCGCCCGATGAGATCCAGGCGAAGGTGAACGAGGCGCTCGATCTCGTGCACCTCGAGGACAAGGGCGCGCGCTTTCCGCATGAACTCTCAGGCGGCCAGAAGCAGCGCGTGGCGCTGGCGCGCTCACTCGTCAACCGGCCGCGCGTGCTGCTGCTCGACGAGCCGCTCGGCGCGCTCGACGCGAAGCTGCGCGAGGAGATGCAGATCGAGCTGATCAACCTGCAGCGCGATGTCGGCGTCACCTTCGTTTTCGTCACGCACGCGCAGTCCGAGGCGCTGGCGCTGTCGCACCGCATCGCCGTGATGAATGCCGGCCGCATCGAGCAGCTCGACGAGCCCTCCAAGATCTACGGCTTTCCGGTCAACCGCTTCGTCGCGGATTTCATCGGCAAGTGCAACATCCTCGAGGCCGAAGTCGCCGAGGCCCTGCCGGCGGGACTCAGGCTCGAGGTCAAGGGACTCGGAGAGGTGGCGGCGCCGCCGCGCGCGGATGCGCGGGCCGGCCAGAGGGGCGTGCTCGCGCTGCGTCCCGAGCAGGTGCGCATCGGCGCGCCGGACCCCCGTCACGACCCCGACAACCACTTCACCGGCAGGGTGCACGACTTTCTCTACGTCGGCGACGTGACCACCTACATCGTCGAGCTGCCGAACGGCACGCGCATCGAGGCGCTGCTGCCGAACTCCGCTCCCGGCCGCGCCACGTTCTTCGAGGTCGGCGACGCCGTCCGCGTAGCGTGGCGCCACGACGCCGGCAATTTCCTGCGTGACTAAACTCCGTCCGGAAACCGTGACCCGGTGGCTGGTGAGCGGGCCGCCGCTCCTGTTCCTGCTGGTATTTTTCGCGCTGCCTTCGCTCATCATGGTGGCGGCCTCGTTCCGCTACCCGGGGGAGTTCGGCGGGCTCGCGCCGCTGGCGCCGACCCGTCCCGGAGAGGAAGCCGGACTGACGCCCGAGAACTACCGCGTGTTCTTCGGCGACTGGATCTATTTCCAGATCCTGCTGAAGTCCTTCGGCGTGGCGCTCGCGACGACGCTGATCTGCCTGCTGATGGCGTACCCGCTCGCCCTGCTGATCGCGCGCAGCCCGAGGCGGCACCGCGATTTCATGGTGCTGCTGGTGGTGCTGCCGTTCGCCAGCAACTTTCTCGTGCGCGTGTACGCGTGGATGATCATCCTCGGCGACCAGTCGCCTTTCCTTCGACCGGTCAATTACGTCCTTGCACAATTCGGCCACGAGCCGCTGTCGCTGCTGTTCTCCGGCTTCGCCGTGATCGCGGGCATGGTCTACGTGCACCTGCCGTTCATGATCCTGCCGCTCTACACCAACCTGGAAAAGCACGACCCGGTGCTGCTCGACGCGGCGCAGGACCTCGGCGCGAACGCCTGGCGCCGCTTCTGGCGCGTGACTTTCCCGCTGTCGCTGCCGGGCGTGTTCTCGGGCGCGGCGCTGGTGTTCATTCCCGTGCTCGGCATGTTCGCGATTCCCGAGATCCTCGGCGGCAAGGACGACTGGATGGTCGGCAACATGATCAAGGAGGCGTTTCTCGGCACGCGCGACTGGCCGTTCGGGTCGATGCTCTCGATCATGCTGACGCTGGCGGTGCTCGCGGTCGCGGCGCTGGCGGCCTGGCTGGCGAAGAAGGGGACGGCGCATGCGTAGATCCTGGTGGCTGTGGGGCGCTGCCCTCGCGGCGTACGCCTTCCTCTACGTCCCGCTCAGCATCGTGGTGCTGTTCTCGTTCAACGACTCGAAGCTGAACGCCGAGTGGGTCGGCTTCACGCTCTCCTGGTACGAGACGCTGTTCGCCGACGACGCGATGCTCGCCGCGGCGCGAAACTCGCTCTTCATCGCCGTCACCTCCGCGATCGCCGCCACCGTCCTCGGCACCATGGCCGGCATCGCCATGCACCGCTACAAGCCGCGGCTGCTGCCGTTCATGGTGCTCACGCCGGTGGCGATGCCGGAGATCCTCCTCGGCGTGTCGCTGCTGGTATTCTTCATCTCGGTGTTCGGCGAGCAGTCGCTGGGCCTGGCGACCGTCATCATCGCGCACATCACCTTCTGCATCGGCTTTGTCGCCATCATCGTGCGCGCCCGGCTCGCGGGGATGGACGAATCGATCTTCGAGGCGGCGCGCGACCTCGGCGCGACGCCGTGGCAGACCTTCAGGCTGGTGACCCTGCCGCTCATCCTGCCCGGGGTGGTCGCCGGCGCGCTGATGAGCTTCACCCTCTCGATCGACGATTTTGTCATCACCTTCTTCACCACGGGGGTCGGCGTATCGACCCTGCCGCTGCAAATCTACACCATGATCAAGGTGGCGGTGACACCGGAGGTGAACGCCGTCTCCACGCTCCTCATGGCGCTCACCCTGACGATGATCGTCGTCGCCTCGAAACTCGCGCCCGACACGCTGCGCGGCCAGGGCTGACCTGAGCCACAGAGATCACAGAACATGATTTCAACGAGGTTGCTCAAGGGGTTGCTTTGCGCTCTCTGCTTTCTCTGCGGCAGCGGTTTTTCGCTTTCCGCAGCGGCGGCGGACACGCTGCACCTGTACAACTGGAACAACTACATTACGCCGGACACCGTGTCGCGCTTCGAGACATTCTGCGGCTGCAGGCTGGTCCAGGACTACTACGCCGACAATGAAGAGATGCTGGCGAAGCTCGCGGCGGGCGCCGCCGGCTACGACATCCTGGTGCCGACCGGCAACGCGGTCGAGAACCTCATCAAGCAGGGCGCGCTGCGACCCATCGACAGGGGCCTCCTGCCCAAGCTCGGGAACATCAAGCCCGAGTTCATGGGCGAATTCTTCGACCCGGGAAACAGGTACTCGGTGCCCTATGCCTATTCGATCACGCTGATCGGCTACAACGTCGAAAAGATGAAGGAACGCGGCATTCCGACCGACACCTGGGCGGCGATCTTCGAACCGAAGTACCTGGAGCGCATCAAAGGCAAGGTCACCGTGCTCGACAGCCAGCGCGAGCTGATGGCGGCGGCGCTGAAGTACCTCGGCTACTCGGCGAACGACACCGACGAATCCCGCTGGAAGCAGGCGCGCGACCTGATCCTGCGCGCCAAGCCGTACTGGGCCGCGTTCAACGCCTCCTCCTACATCAAGGAACTCACCATCGGCAACATCTGGCTCGCGCATGGCTACTCGAACGACATGTTCACCGCGGCGCAGGACGCGGAGAAGGCCGGCCGAAAATTCACCATCGGCTACTCGACGCCGAAGGAAGGCGCGGTGCTCGCGCTCGACAACATGGTGCTGCACAAGAGCGGTCCGCGCCCCGACCTCGCCCACAAGTTCATCGATTTCATGCTCGAAGGCCGCAATTCCGCGGAGCTGACCAACGCCATCGGCGCCGGCAATCCCAACGCCGACGCGATGCGGTACATCCGCCCCGAAATTGCCGCCAACAGGGCGGTGTTCCCCGACAAGGCGGTGCTCGCGCGGCTCGAGATGCTGCGCGATCTCGACCGCAGACAGCGGCGGCTGCTGAACCGCATGTGGATCGAGATCAAGGTCCGGTGACGACCTCCACGCGGCCGCGTATCGGAGCGGGGACGCGCGCAGCCGGTGCTCGCCGGCGCCGATCTCGGCTACAATGCGCGCGGCCGTTTTTCGTTCCTCAATCTCTTCGGGGTCGCCATGTTCGCACGCCTGATGCCGCACGAAGGCCGGTTCTTCGAATACTTCGCCGAGCACGCCGCCCTGATCCTGCAGGGCGCCGTCGAACTGAAAGCGATGATGGACGACATGGCCGAGGTCGAGCATCGGGCGCAGAACATCAAGAAGATCGAGACCCAGGCCGACATCGTCACCCACCGCACGGTCCAGTTGCTGCACAAGACCTTCATCACGCCGATCGACCGCGACGAGATCTACCAGCTGATCACCCGCATGGACGACATCCTCGACCTGATGGAAGACGTGTCTCATTGCGTGTTCCTGTACGACATCCGCGCCGTCCCCGACGAGGCCAAGCGCCTGGCGGAGAATTGCGTCGCCTGCGCCGAGAAGGTGAAAGCCGCGATCGGGCTGCTGAAGAACATGTCCAACGCCGAGCAGATCATCAGAATCTGCGCCGAGATCGACCGCCTCGAGACCGACGCCGACCAGATCCTGCGCGCGGCCATGGCGAAGCTCTTCCGCAACGAGCCCGACACGCGCGAGCTGATCAAGCTGAAGGAGATCTACGAGCACCTGGAAACGGTCAGCGACAAGTGCGAGGACGTGGCCAACATCATCGAGGGCATCGTGCTCGAGAATTCCTGAGAGCGGAGGACGGGCGTGGGCATCAACCTCCACATGGTGCTGTTCCTGATCGCGGTCGCGTTGCTGTTCGATTTCCTCAACGGTTTTCACGACGCCGCCAACTCGATCGCCACCATCGTCTCGACCGGCGCCATGAGCCCGCGCTGGGCGGTGATGTGGGCGGCGGCGTTCAACTTCGTCTCGTTCATCGTCTTCGGCGTCGCCGTCGCCTCCACCATCGGCAAGGGGATCGTCGATCCGGCGATCATCGACCAGCACGTCGTGTTCGGCGCGCTCGCGGGCGCGATCGCCTGGAACCTGCTCACCTGGTATTGGGGCATTCCGTCGAGCTCCTCGCACGCGCTGATCGGCGGCCTCGCGGGAGCCGGCGTGGCCAAGGGCGGCACCGGGTCGCTGGTCGCTGCGGGTTTTCTCAAGACCACGGCGGCGATCGTGCTTTCGCCGGCGCTCGGCTTCGTGCTCGGGGTCGCGCTGATGATCGCGGTGGCGTGGATCTTCGCGCGCTCGACGCCCCAGCGCGTGGACCGCTGGTTCCAGCGCCTGCAGTTCGTCTCCGCCGCGTTCTACAGCCTCGGACACGGCGGCAACGACGCGCAGAAAACCATGGGCGTCATCTGGGCGCTGCTGATCGCCTCGGGGCTCTCCGGGGGCTCGGAACCGCTGCCATTCTGGGTAGTGATGGCGTGCCAGGCGGCAATGGGCCTGGGGACGCTCTTCGGCGGCTGGCGCATCGTCAAGACCATGGGCATGCGCATCACGAAGTTGAAGCCCGTCGGCGGTTTTTGCGCCTCGGCGAGCGGCGCCATAACGCTGATCCTCGCCACTGGCCTCGGTGTTCCGGTCTCGACCACGCACACCATCACCGGCGCGATCGTCGGCGTGGGCTCGGCGCAGAAATTCTCCGCGGTGCGCTGGGGCGTGGCCGGCAATATCGTCTGGGCCTGGATCTTCACCATTCCCGGTTCCGCCATCATTGCCGGCCTGGCGTGGTGGCTCGGGACGCGATATCTGTAGCCGCCCATGCCCGAACGGCTGCGGGTGATCCAGGCCGGCATCGCGCGGCTCGCGGCCGCGCCCGATCGCCCGTGAAAAAACCGGCGCGCCATGCTGCGTGAGCAGCCCTCGACGCTGGCGCGCTACCTGTTCGTCGCCTACGCGCTGCTGGTTGTCTACGCGAGTCTGCACCCGTTCTCGGGCTGGCGCGACCAGGGCCTGCCGCCGCTCGCGTTTCTGACGGCGCCGTTTCCGCGTTTCATCTCCGCGTTCGACGTCACCGCCAATGTCATCGGCTACGTGCCGTTCGGCTTCCTTGCCGTGCTCGCGGTGCACCCGTCGATGCGCGGTGGCGCCGCGCTCGCGTTCGGCATCGCCTGCGCTTTCCTGCTCAGTTTCCTGCTCGAGGCCTTGCAGCTCTATCTGCCGAGCCGCATCTCCTCCAATCTCGACCTGCTCGCCAACACCGCGGGCGGAACGATCGGCGCGCTCGCCGCCGCCGCCTCGAGCCGGCACATGCTGCGCGATGAAGGGCTGCAGGCGCTGCGCTACCGGTTCTTCCTTCCAGGAGGCAGAGCCGACCTCGGCCTGGTGTTGCTCGGGCTGTGGCTGCTGTCGCAGCTCAATCCCGAGACGCTGCTGTTCGGCGCCGGCGACCTGCGGGGTCTGCTCCAGACACCCCCCCTGGGGAAGCTCTATCCTGCCGGGCTGTTCCTGCGCGTCGAGGCCGCGGTAGCCGGCGCCAACATCGTCGCCGCCGGGCTGCTGGTCTCGTGCCTCACCGCCCGCGGCCAGCCGACGCGCCGGCTGGTGGCAATCCTGGTGATGACCGCGCTCGCGGTTCGCAGCCTCGCTTTTGGATTGCTGCTCAGCCCGCAGAACATGCTGCTGTGGGTCACCCCCGGCGCCCTCTACGGCGTGGCGGCGGGGACCGTGCTGCTGCTGATCGCCGTGGAGCTGCCGCGCACGGCGCAGCTCGCGCTCACCGGCCTCGCGCTCATGGCGGCAACGGCGCTGGTGAATCTCGCCCCTGCGAACCCGTACATGACGGCATCGCTGGCGCTATGGCGGCAAGGGCACTTTCTCAACTTCAACGGCGTGACGCGCATCGTTTCGGCCGCCTGGCCGTTCGTGGCGATGATCTACCTGGTGCTGCTCGCAGCCGAGCGCGGACGGGCAAGGGGCTAATCCGGCAACAGGCCGCACGAGCCCGGAACCGAGACCTTATAATTGCCGCCACGCCGGTCCGGACGGCGCAGGATCGCGGCCCCGCCTCGGCCCCGGAATCGAGGCAGCGTTCAATTCGTTCCGACTTCGCAAATTATTTCCCCCATGGGCTTTTATCAACGACACGTTTTCTTCTGCTGCAACCAGCGCCAGAACGGCGAGGCCTGCTGCGCCGACAAGGGCGCGGGCGCGATGCGCGATTACGCCAAGAAGCGCATCAAGGAGCTGGGTCTCGACGGACCGGGCAAGGTGCGCATCAACCAGGCCGGGTGTCTCGATCGCTGCGAGGAAGGGCCGTGCCTGGTGGTGTACCCGGAGGCCGTCTGGTACACCTACGTCGACCGCGCCGACATCGACGAGATCATCGAGGAGCACATCAAAAACGGCAGGACCGTCGAGCGCCTGCGCCTGTGAGCCGCGAGACGCTCTTCATCGCCGGCGGCGCGGGCAGGATCGAGACCGTCATCGACCGCCCCGCAGAGGCGTTGCGGGAGACTTCTCACGACGCCGCTCGCGGCAGAATTCACGACGCCGCTCGCGGCGTGGCGCTCATCGCGCATCCGCACCCGCTCCACGGCGGCACGCTCGACAACAAGGTGGTGCAGACGCTGGCGAAGACGTTCGTCGAACTGGGCTATGTGGCGCTGCGGCCCAATTTCCGCGGTGTCGGCGCCTCCGAAGGCGCTTACGATGAAGGCAACGGCGAGACCGAGGACATGCTGCGCGTCGCCGCGTACGCCAAGGAGAGCTGCGGCGATCTCCCGCTGGTGCTGGCGGGATTTTCCTTCGGCGCCTTCGTGCAGACGCGCGTCGCGAAGCGGCTCCAGCCGCAGCGCATGGTCCTCGTCGGCCTCGCGGTGGGTCGTTTCCATGCGGAGACCGTCCCCGCCGACACCCTCGTCATCCACGGCGAGCTGGACCAGACCGTGCCGCTCGCGGACATATTCGATTGGGCACGGCCGCAGGAGCTGCCGATCGTCGTCATCCCCGGCGCCGATCACTTCTTCCACCGGCGCCTGCACCTCATCAAGAACATCGTGAAAAGCCAGTGGCGGTCCTAAGAGTCTGTTTCAGCGTGCTGCTTGCCTATGCGGCAGCCGGGTTTTATGCTGCGATGGTCCTGTTCCGGAGAAGGCTGCTGAAATGACGCTGTTGTGGATAAAAGCGCTGCATGTCATTTTCACGGTGACCTGGTTCGCGGGCCTGTTCTACCTGCCGCGGCTGTTCGTCTATCACGCCATGGCCGAGGACAGCGTCGGCAAGGAACGCTTCAAGGTGATGGAGCGCAAGCTCTTCTGGGGCATCATGACGCCGGGCGCGGTGCTCACGATCGTCTTCGGGCTGTGGCTGTGGCTGGGTTACGGCATCTCGGGAGGCTGGTTGCAGGCGAAGCTTGCCCTCGTCGCCTTGCTCATCGTCTACCATCTCTACTGCGGCAGGCTGCTCGCCGATTTTGCCCGGGACCGCAACACCAAGAGCCATGTCTGGTACCGCTGGTTCAACGAGGCGCCGACGGTGCTGCTGTTCGGCGTGGTCATTCTCGTGGTGGTCAAGCCCTTCTAGCCGCGGCGTCCTCGTGCTAATCTTGGCGTGACCGCTGCGCCCTATTTCGGAACATGAACGCAAAAGACATCACTCTGAGGCCCGGGCGCCCCGCCGATGCGGAGAAGATTGCCGCGATGTCGCGCGATCTGATCGAGACCGGGCTCGGATGGTCCTGGGGCCCCGAGCGCGTCGCGCGCGCGATCCGCAACCGGGACAGCGTCACTCTGCTCGCCTGCGACCGCGACCGCATCGTCGCCTTCGCCATCATGTATTTCGGCGATGAGCACGCGCACCTGAGCCTGCTCGCCGTGCGGCCCTCGCACCAGCGCCTCGGAATCGGCCGGCGTCTGGTCGCGTGGCTGGTCGAGTCGGCTTATGCCGCCGGCATCGCCGCGGTTCATCTGGAGCTGCGCGCCGCCAATCATGCCGCGCGCAGCTTCTACAAGGAACTGGGATTTTCCGAGTCGGCCTACATTCCGGGGTATTACCGCGGCCGCGAGATGGCGCTGCGCATGATGCGAATGCTGCGCAAGCCGGGCGCGCCGCTGCCCGCGTGGACGGCGCCGAGGCTGCCGAAAAACTGATCCTGCCGGCAAGCGGCCCGCCAGGCCGGCCGCTGCCGGCGTCAATCCGATGCACTGGCGGCCGAGACTTCCGTGACCTCGCATGCGTTTTTCGCTTCCTGCCCGCGAGGACTGGAAGCGCTGCTCGCCGCGGAGCTCGCCGAACTCGGCGCTCGCAATACGAGCCCCGCGCCCGGCGGGGTCGCGTTCGAGGGCGACATGGCGACGTGCTACCGTGCCAACCTGGAGTCGCGCCTCGCCACCCGCGTGCTGATGCGGCTCGCGCACGCGCCCTACCGCAGCGAGGAGGACATCTACGCAGCGGCACTGGCGGTGCGCTGGCCGGAGTGGTTCTCCGAGAAGCAGAGCATCCGCGTCGATGTGACCGCGATCCGCTCGCCGCTGAAGAGCCTCGACTTCATCACCCTGCGCATCAAGGACGCGGTCTGCGACCGGTTTCGCTCCGACCGCGGCAGCCGGCCGGACGTGGACACGCGCGCGCCCGACATCCGCATCCACGGCTTCTTCGACGCCGGCAGCATCACGCTCTACCTCGACACCTCGGGGGAACCGCTGTACAAGCGCGGCTACCGGAAAGACGCCGGCGAGGCGCCGCTCAAGGAGAATCTCGCCGCCGGCATCCTGCGCCTCACCGGCTGGGATGCGCGCGAGCCGCTGCTCGATCCCATGTGCGGCAGCGGCACGCTCGTCATCGAGGCGGCGATGATGGCGCTCGGCGTTCCGCCCGGCCATGCGCGCGGCTTCGGCTTCGAGCGCCTGAAAGGGTTCGACGCACGGCGCTGGAAGGCGTTGCGCGAAGCCGCGCTCGCCCGCCGCGAACCACCGCGCAAGCTCGCGCTCTTCGGCCGCGATCGCTACGGCGACGAGCTGAAAAAAGCGCACCTCAACCTCGAGGCCGCGGGGCTCGCCGATTGCGTCGAGCTGAAGCAGGCGGACGTGCTGGAGAGTTCGGCGCCGGCGGCCGCGGGCGTGCTGGTCGCGAACCCGCCTTACGGCGTGCGTCTCGGCGAGGATGAGGCGCTCGCCGGGTTCTATCCCAGGCTCGGCGATGCGCTGAAGAAATACTACGCCGGCTGGCGCTGCTACCTCTTCTCCGGCGATCCGCGCCTGCCGAAGCTCATCCGGCTGCAGGCATCGAAACGCACGCCGCTGTACAACGGCCCGCTCGAATGCCGGCTGTACGAGTACCGCATCATCGCCGGCAGCATGCGCAGGACGAAGGCGGGCTGAAAAGCTACAGCGCCGCGCGGCGCGCACCCGCCGCGTGCTGACGGAGATCATGGTCGCGACGGTCGCGCGCAACGCGCGCCTAGCGCATCGTCCTGCGGGCGCTGGTCACCGCGAGGAAGATCTCGCGCAGGAACACCACCAGGCAGCCGATCAGCGCCAGCATCGCCATCACGAACAGCGCGCCGATCATCCTGGAGAGGTTCGCCGCGATGAAGGCATCGATGAAGGCGACCGCGATCAGCAGGCAGACGAACAGCGCGCACACCACGGCGAGCACGATGGCGGAGTAAATGAGCTGGGTGCGGCGCGCAAGCAGCACCAGCTCCTCGTGTGCCGCGCCGAGCGCCTCGCCGGCGAGTTGCGGCAGCAGCTTCTCCACCACGCGGCCCCGGTCCACCGCGCGGCCGAGACGGTTGGTGAGCACCGCGAGGATCGTGCCCACGCCGGTGAGCAGGAACACCGGCGCGACCGCGAGCTGGATGACGTGGGTGATGTCGCCGAAGCTGGGAAGCGGGAGCATGTCGAATCGGGAGCGCCGGCCGATCGGCACCCCGGACAGCTTACACCATCGCCTTGCGCAACTGGTGCTTGTAGTGGTGAATGTGGTCGAGGGCGACTTTGAGTTTCTTGCGGTCCTTGGCGGCGAGCGCCTCGTCGCGCTTCTTCTGCCACTCGCGGATCTGGATTTTGGCCGCGGACTTGTCGATGCCCTTCACCTCGTGGCGCGCGTGCATGTCGATCGACAGCGCCTTGCAGACCGCCTCCAGCAGATGGTCCTTGTTCATCTGCGTGTGGCCCTGCACCGCGTCGTGCGTGATGCCGGCCGCGATCTCGCGCAGCTCGGCGAGGGTCTTGTGCTTGAGTTCAGGAAAAGTGTAAGCCATGGTTCGCTCTCCTTGAGGTGGTCACCAATGCATCGCTCGAATCACGCTGCGGCAAGGAGCTTCTCGATATCGCCGGCGAGATCCTTCGGCTCGGTCTGCGGCGCGTAGCGCCTGACCGCCTTGCCGTCGCGGCCGATGAGGAACTTGGCGAAGTTCCACTCGATCGCCGCGCCCTTCGTCCCCGGCAGCGCCCGCGTCAGCCATTGATACACCGGGTGCGCGCCCGGGCCGTTCACCTCGACCTTGTCGAACATCCGGAACGACACGCCGTAGTTCCTGCTGCAGAAGGCGCCGATCTCGGTGGCATCCCCCGGCTCCTGCGCGCCGAACTGGTTGCACGGAAAACCCAGCACCTCGAGTCCCCTGGCGTGAAACATCTGGTGCAGCGCCTCAAGGCCCGCGTACTGCGGCGTCAAGCCGCACTGGCTGGCGGTGTTCACCACCAATACCACCTTGCCGCGGTAATCCTTCAGGTCGAGATTCTTGCCGGCGAGGGTCTTTGCGGAGTACGCGTACAAATCACTCATTGGAATATCCTCTTAACGCAAAGCTAACCGGCGCGGCGTTGTTTGCCGGGTCAGGGTTGAGCGTCGTGTTAGACCCAGATTTGCAAAAGTTCTAAGCAACTGGCTGGCGCTCTATCAGTTGCTTAAAAGCTTCTTCCACTGTTTCGATAATACAGTCGGATGGTACAACCGCCGCAAGGCCTGAGTTCTCTTCAAAAATTATCCTAGGACGCCCTGTCTGTTGGCTTATCGCGATGTCTTGATATTGAACATAGCTGGTTATGATCCCTACAAGCGCCGCTCTATTGATTGTTTTGGTCCCCTCAATACTTACTATCTCCGGCTTTAGCACCACGGGGCCGCCGCTATTGCCAGGGAACACGTTGGCATCAATTAAGAATTCTCTCGATCTCTGGTCCACAGCGTCACGCAATCTCGCAATTACGCCTGCACGTACGATAACGTACTGCCGATCAGGTGACACGATGCCCATCGGGAATCCGAGAACGTAAATGAAATCGCCTTCCGATGTTCCGTGGTCTTTGACGTCGGCAATCCTCAACGTGTGTTCGTCTAGAGCAAAGAACGCAAAACGAGCTTGGTCTTTTTCCAATACACTTGCATCAATATAGATGACAACCACGTCGATATCAGAATTCGGATGCCCCACTAACACTAGCTCCTTGCGAGGTGTGAGGCTGATGTCATAGTCTCGCGCTGGTTCGTCTGTCTTGGGATTGAAACGCACGACAATTGATTCAACGTTCTTCAAGACATGTTTGTTTGTCACTAAGAATAGGTGATAATTCTTTTGATCCGTGGCTACTTCTTTGTGATGTCTCCCCACTAGGAAGCCTGTACCGAACCATCGCTTCTCGCCGTTTGGATTTCGGCTGCCGATGGCAACTACGCAATCAATGAAGAATGGCGGAATTAACGCCATTGTTTCTACTCCCTGCGTCTAACTACCAATAGTTGTCATTTAAGCCATGCTAAAACCATATACAGGTAGATGCAACCATCTACCTGTATATGGAACTTTATACCGCTATATAGGCAGACCGCATTGGCGCGAGCTGGCGGCGTACACGGACGCCTTTCGGTAACGCCGAGAAGCGCAGCGGGGCGAGGGGTTTTCGGCGAGCACTGTCTGAGCGAACGCAGTGAGCGAGTTGCGCAGCCGCCGGGGTTCGGGAGCATCGCAGGGGAGCATGGGCGTCAGGCGGGGCCGGCACCGCAGGGGTCGCGTTTTCTTTGGTGACTTTGTTTTTGGCGAAGCAAAGGAAAGTTGCTCGCCGGAAGGCAGAACCTGAATTTCCACTTGGGACGGGATTGAAAGTCGCTGGATTCCCGCCTTCGCGGGAATGACGGGGGTGCGCGGGATGAGCGGCGGCTTTGCCGTCCGCTCGATCCCGCGCATTTAATCCCGCGCCGCGAAGCGGCGTCCGCGGGATTAAACGATGTTGAGGTGATCGATGCCCTGCGAGATGTCGCGGTTCTGCGCTTCCTTGGAGTGCAGCTTGATCGTCAGGCGCAGGTCGTTGACGCTGTCGGCGTTCCTGAGCGCGTCCTCGTAGCTGATCTTGCCCGCCTCGTAGAGATCGAACAGCGCCTGGTCGAAGGTCTGCATGCCGAGCTCGCGCGACTTCTTCATCACTTCCTTGATCTCGTGCACCTCGCCCTTGAAGATGAAGTCGGAGATGAGCGGCGAGTTGAGCATGACCTCGACCGCGGGACAGCGGCCCTTGCCTTCCTTCAGCGGGATCAGCCGCTGCGACACCAGCCCGCGCAGGTTGAGCGACAGGTCCATGAGCAATTGCGTGCGCCGCTCTTCGGGGAAGAAGTTGATGATGCGGTCCAGGGCCTGGTTGGCGCTGTTCGCGTGCAGCGTGCCGAGGCACAGGTGGCCGGTCTCGGCAAAGGCCACGGCATGCTCCATGGTCTCGCGCTCGCGGATCTCGCCGATCAGGATCACGTCGGGCGCCTGGCGCAGGGTGTTCTTGAGCGCGTGCTCCCAGGACAGGGTGTCCACGCCCACCTCGCGCTGGGTGATGAGGCAGCCCTTGTGGGGATGGGTGTATTCGATCGGGTCCTCGATGGTGACGATATGGCCGTAGGAATTTTCGTTGCGGTAGCCGATCATCGCGGCGAGCGTCGTGGACTTGCCCGACCCGGTGGCGCCCACCATGATCACGAGACCCCTCTTGGTCATGATGATGTCCTTCAACACCGGCGGCAACCCGAGATCCTCGATCTTCGGGATGGTGGTGGTGATCACCCGCAGCACGATGCCGATGTTGCCCTGCTGCACGAAGGCGTTGACGCGGAAACGCCCGATGCCCGCCGGGTTGATGGCGAAGTTGCATTCCTTGGTCGCCTCGAATTCCGCCGCCTGCTTGTCGTTCATGATCGAGCGCGCCAGATCGGCGGTGTGCGTCGGCGAGAGCGGCTGGTTCGATACCGGGGTCATCTTGCCGTCCACCTTGATCGCCGGCGGAAAACCCACCGTGACGAACAGGTCCGAGCCCTTCCTCGCCAGCAACAGCCGCAGCAGGTCGTACATGAACTTGTTTGCTTGTTCGCGTTCCATCCGCTATCTCCTGTTCCGATCGGGCGCCGGGCGGAAATCCCGGCAGGATTTCATGCGCCCGGGAAATTGTCCTTGTTGGCCGCCTTCGAGCGCGCCTCCGCCGCCGAGATGACGTTGCGCCTGACCAGGTCCTGCAGGCTCTGGTCGAGCGTCTGCATGCCGTATTGCTGGCCGGTCTGGATCGCCGAGTACATCTGCGCGATCTTGTTTTCGCGGATCAGGTTGCGGATCGCGGGCGTGCCCACCATGATCTCGTGCGCGGCGACGCGGCCCGAGCCGTCCTTGGTCTTGCACAGCGTCTGCGCGATGATCGCGCGTATCGACTCGGAGATCATGGCCCGGATCATCTCCTTCTCCGCCGCCGGGAACACGTCCACGATGCGGTCGATGGTCTTCGCCGCGGATGACGTATGCAGCGTGCCGAACACCAGGTGGCCGGTTTCCGCGCCGGTGAGCGCGAGGCGTATCGTCTCCAGGTCGCGCATCTCGCCCACCAGGATCACGTCCGGGTCTTCGCGCAGCGCGCTGCGCAGCGCGTTGTTGAACGACAGCGTGTGCGGCCCGACCTCGCGCTGATTGATGAGGCACTTCTTCGACTCGTGCACGAACTCGATCGGGTCCTCGATGGTGAGGATATGGCCTTCTTCGTTTTCGTTCTTGTGATCGACCATGCCCGCGAGCGTGGTGGACTTGCCCGAGCCGGTCGGCCCGGTGACGAGCACCACGCCGCGCGGCTGGTCGGCGAGCTCGGCGAAGATTTTCGGCGCCTTCAGGTCGTCGAGCGACAGGATCTTCGAGGGGATGGTCCGCATCACCGCCGCGGCGCCGCGGTTCTGCACGAAGGCGTTGACGCGAAAACGCGCCAGCCCCGGGATCGCGAACGAAAAGTCGCACTCGAGGTTCTCCTCGTAGTGCTTCCTCTGCCCGTCGTTCATGATGTCGTAGACCATCCCGTGCACGTCCTTGTGCTCCATCGCCGGCAGGTTGATGCGCTTGATGTCGCCATGGATGCGGATCATGGGAGGCAGGCCCGACGAGAGGTGCAGGTCGGAGGCCTTGTTCTTGACGACGAAAGCTAGCAGTTCGGAGATATCCACTATAATTCCCTTCAAATGCGAAGCCCGAGGTGCATCGAGAAGTGGGACTTAAGCGGATGATCAGGCAAGATTTTTTCGCCTCGTTGCGTCCTCCTTCCCGCGTCGAATTATGTCCACAATCGCAGCCAACTTGCAAGCCGTGAGGCAGCGCATCGAATCCGCGTGCAGCGCCGCCGGACGTCCGAGCGGATCGGTGCGGCTGGTCGCGGCCGCCAAGACCGTCGCGCCCGCGGCGATCCGCGAAGCCGCCGCGGCCGGACAGCGCGATTTCGGCGAGAACTACGTCCAGGAAGGCGAGGAGAAAATGCTCGCTCTCGCCGACCTCGCGCTGACCTGGCATTACATCGGCCCGATCCAGAGCAACAAGACGCGCAGCATCGCCGAGCACTTCGACTGGGTGCACACGATCGACCGCGGCAAGGTCGCCGGCCGCCTGTCGGCGGCCCGGGCCGCGCATCTGCCCGAGCTGCAGGTGTGCATCCAGGTCAACGTCTCGGGCGAGGCGAGCAAGAACGGCATTGCGCCCGAAGAGGTTGCGCCGCTCGCGAAACAGGTCGCGGCGCTGCCGCGCCTGCGCTTGCGCGGGCTGATGGCGATCCCCGAGCCGACGCCGGACACGGCGCTCGCGCGGCGGCGTTTCGCGCAACTGCGCAAGCTGCGCGATGCGCTCAACCACGAGGGCTTCGCGCTCGATACGCTGTCGATGGGCATGTCGGCGGACCTCGAGGCCGCGATTGCCGAAGGCGCGACCCTGGTGCGCGTGGGTACCGCGATTTTCGGGAGGCGACCGAATTGAACCGCACACCGGCATCGGGTTCGCCCGGACGGCGGCCGCGGCTGCGGAGGACAAATGGGGTATTCTCTGTGCCCCTGTGTTTCCGTGGTGAAACAGGACGCCAATGAAAATCACGTTTATCGGTGGCGGCAACATGGCCGACGCGCTCATCGGCGGTCTGCTGCGCAAGGGCTTCCCGCTGCATGACCTGCGCGTGGTCGAGATCAGCGCAGACGCGCGCAGGAAGCTCGCGGACAAATACGGCGTCACCTGTTTCGACAAGCCCAAGGACGCGCTGCGCGCCAACGACATCGTCGTGTTCGCGGTCAAGCCGCAGCACCTGCGCGAGGCGGCGGCGAAATCGGGGATCGCCGACAATTCCAACCTCGTCATCAGCATCGCGGCGGGCGTGCGGCTCGCCAACCTCTCGAAGTGGCTCAAGGGCCACACCCGCCTGGTGCGGGCGATGCCCAATACGCCGGCGATGATCGGCGAGGGCATCACCGGGCTTTTTCCCTTTTCGAAGGACGTCACGCGCGAGAACCGCGAACAGGCCGAGATCGTGCTCGGCGCGGTCGGAGCAACGGTGTGGATCACCGACGAGTCGCAGATGGATGTGGTCACCGCCATCTCCGGAAGCGGCCCGGCCTATGTGTTTTATTTCATCGAGGCGGTCGAGGAGGCGGCCAGGGAACTGGGGCTGCCGGTGCAGATCGCGCATCAGCTGGTGCTCAACACCTTCACCGGCGCGGCCAAGCTCGCCGCGACCAGTCCCGACCCGGTTGCGGTGCTGCGCGAGCGCGTGACTTCGAAGGGCGGCACCACCGAGCGCGCGCTGGCGAGCATGGCCAAGGACGAGGTCAAGGAAGCGATCATCCGCGCCATCCATGCCGCCAATCAGCGCGGCAAGGAACTGGGCGACGAGCTCGCCAAGGAAGACGAAGTCCCCCTTGAGCGCCAGGCGCGCGAAGGCCGCAAAGGAAAACGTTGATGCGGCGCGTCACCGGAAAAGAGGCGTTGCAGGCATCCATGCTTTTTCCCTCGCCAGCGCGCTGAAAAATGTTCAGCCAGATCGCGCAACTGCTCATCGAAACCCTGTTCGGGGTTTTCATCTACGTGCTGCTGCTGCGCTTTTACATGCAGTTGCTGCGCGTGCCGTTCCGCAACCCGATAGGCCAGTTCGTCACCGCGCTCAGCGACTGGGTCGTGCGGCCGGCGCGCCGCGTCATCCCGGGCCTTGCCGGGCTCGATCTCGCCACCGTTCTCGTCGCCTGGTTCGCCGAGGCGGTGATGCTGTTCCTGCTCTACTGGCTGCACGGGTTCGCGTTCGCCGGCACCCCGGGCATTGCCGCCGGGGCGCTGTTCACCCTCGCCGCGATCGAGATCGTTCAGGCATCGCTGCACCTCCTCGTCGGCGTGGTGATCGCCCAGGTCATCATCAGCTGGGTCAATCCGCACGCTCCGCTTGCGCCGATTTTCGACGCGCTGACGCGACCGTTCTACGCCGTCTTCCGGCGCTTCATCCCGCCGATCGGCAACATCGATCTGTCGCCGCTGTTCGTGCTGCTCATCGCGCAGATCCTGCTGCTCCTGCTGGTGGACTTTTCGCGCTTCCTGAAAGCGCCGGTTTGAGCGCCTGGGCGAGAAAGACGACCGCGGGCTGGCTGCTCGCAATCCACGCGCAGCCCGGGGCAAAGAAGAGCGAAGTCGCCGGCATCCACGGCGATGCGCTCAAGGTCCGGATCGCCGCGCCGCCCGTCGAGGGGCGCGCGAACGCGGCGCTCGTCGCCTTTGTTGCCAAAGCGCTCGGGGTGCCGAGGAAGAGCGTGACGGTGGTGAAAGGCGATTCATCGCGCAGGAAAACTGTATTGATTGCGTCGGCGGGCGCCGATCCGACGCAGCTCCTCGCCGGGCATTCCTGAGCTCGCATCTGGCGAACTACCCGGCCGGCGCGGTGCGGCAGGCAATTCTCGCACCAAAATTGTCATAGGGTAACTACGCCGGCAAACACGAGGTTCATCATGCTCAATCTGCTCGCAGATCCCGAAGCGTGGATTGCCTTTCTCACTCTGACGGCGCTCGAGCTCGTCCTCGGCATCGACAACATCATCTTCATCTCGATCCTGGTGGACAAGCTGCCCGCTGCGGAGCGCGAGTTGGCACGACGCATCGGCCTGTTCCTGGCGATGTTCATGCGCATCGGCCTGCTGCTGGTTCTGTCCTGGATCGTCGGGCTGACCGAACCGTTGTTCACCGTGTTCCGTCAGGAGACCTCGGGCCGCGACCTGATCCTGATATGCGGCGGCCTGTTCCTTTTGTGGAAGAGCACCAGGGAAATCCACCAGCTGCTCGAAGGCGAAGAGGGCGAGGCATCCAAGGCGATTCGCGCCACAATCACGACGATTGTCCTTCAAATCATCGTCATCGATATCGTGTTCTCGCTCGACTCGATCATCACTGCGGTCGGCATGGTCGACGAAGTCGCGGTGATGATTGCCGCCGTCGCCGCTTCGGTGGCGCTGATGATGTTGTTCGCCGCGGCGATCGGGCGCTTTGTCTCCTCGCATCCCACGATCAAGATGCTGGCGTTGTCGTTCCTGCTGATCGTCGGCGTGGCGCTGATCGCCGATGGCTTCGATCACCACGTGCCCAGGGGCTACATATACTTCGCCATGGCGTTCTCGGTCTGCGTCGAAATGCTCAATATCCGCATGCGCAAGCGGGCCGAGCGCCCAGTGCGGCTGCACGAGCGCTATTCGCGCGACGAATCCTGAGTTCCGCCGACCTTGCTCGCGAGTTCGGGTCGAGCGCGGCCCCGCCTGCCCTAGGTCGCTTCGAATACGACGTTGCCGCCGACCAGGGTGTAGCGAACCCGCCCCGGGAGTTCGTAGCCGATGAAGGGCGTGTTCTTGCCCTGGCTGCGCAAAGACTCGGGCGTGATTTTCACCTGCTCGTCCGGGTCGAACACGCACAGGTCCGCTTCCTCGCCGGGCGCGAGTTGGCCCGCTTCGATCCCCAGGATCGCCGCCGGCTTCGAGGTCACGGCAGCGATCGCATCGGGCAGCGCCACGCGCATCTCCTGCGCCCATTTCAGCACCAGCGGCAGCAGCAGTTCCAGGCCGGTCGCGCCCGGCTCCGATTCGCCGAACGGCAGTTGCTTCGCGTCCTCGTCCACCGGCGCGTGGTCCGAGCACAACGCGTCCACGGTGCCGTCGGCGAGTCCGGCGCGCAGCGCGTCGCGGTCGCGCGGGGAGCGGAACGGCGGAATCACGTGGCAATGGGAATCGAAGTAGCCGAGATCCATCTCCGACAGGTGCGCGTGATGGGCGCCGATATCGCAGCTGACCGGCAGCCCTTCCTGCTTTGCCGCGCGCACCATGGCGACGCCCTCGGCGGTGGACAGCCGGCACAGATGCACGCGGGTGCGCGTGGCGCGCACCAGCTGCAGAATGGTCGCCAGCGCGATCGTCTCGGCGAACGCCGGGATGCCGGGCAGTCCCAGGCGCGTCGCGACCTCGCCGTCGTGCGCGACGCCGCCGCGCGCGAGATAGCCGTCCTGGGGCCGCAGCCACACGGCGAAGCCGAAAGTGGCGGCGTACTGCAGCGCGCGCCATAGCACCTGGGTGTCGGGGATCGGCGTGTCGGCGTGCGAGAACGCCACGCATCCGGCGTCGCGCAGCAGCGCCATCTCGGTCAGCCGCTCGCCGCCGAGCTTCCACGTCAGCGCGCCCAGCGGATAGACGTGCGCGAGGTTGAGGGTCCGGGCGCGGTGCTTGAGCATTTCCACCAGCCCGGGCTCATCGAGCGGCGGGTCGGTGTCCGGCGGGCAGGCGAGACTCGTGACGCCGCCCGCGACCGCGGCCTGCATTTCCGATTGCAGCGTCGCCTTGTATTCGGAGCCCGGTTCGCGCAGGCGCGCCGAGAGGTCGATCAGCCCCGGACAGACGACGAGATTGGATGCATCGATCACGCGCTCGGCGCGAAAGCCCGCGGGCGTCTTGCCGAGCGCCGCGATTCTCCCGGCCGCGATGAATACATCCTGCTTCGCATCGACGCGGTTCTTCGGATCGATCAGCCTGCCGTTCTTGATCTGGACGTTCATTCGTAAGGCCGCCCGTCCTTGTGGGTGAAGACCCATTTTGCTCCGACCATGCCCGCCGCAAGATCCACGTCAGGATAGGCCACGTTGTCGTCGGGCGTGCGGTCGCCGACTTCGAGATATGTGGCGGGCCGATCCGTTTCGTTGACGAGCTGATGACCGTCGGCCCTGCCCGCGGGAAATCCGGCCGCCATGCCGGCGCGCAGCGTCTGCCGGCCGGCATTGGTGATGAGCGTGAGTTCGCCTTCGAGGACGTAGATGAACTCGTCCTGTTTTGCGTGCCAGTGGCGCATCGACGATTCGGAGCGCGGATCGAGCGTCACCAGGTTGACGCCGAAGTTCTTCAGCCCCGCGCCGTCGCCCAGGCGGCGGCGATGTCGGCCCGCCACGCGGGCACGGTAAATCTCGGGGTAGCCCGAGGTCGACTGCTCGGGCACTTGCGCGGGATCGAGAGCGGGGGAAACAGGTTTTGTCATGGTCAATTTCCGGCAAGAATGCTCATCACCGCCATGCGCACGGCGATGCCGAAAGTCACCTGCGGCAGGATCACCGAGTGCGGGCCGTCGGCGACCGCGGAATCGATCTCGACGCCGCGGTTCATCGGCCCCGGGTGCATGACGATGGCGTCGGGCCTGGCGAGCGCGAGTTTCTGCGGCGTCAGGCCGTACGACTTGAAGAACTCGTGCGCGCTGGGAAGCAGCGGCCCCTTCATGCGCTCGTTCTGCAGCCTCAGCATCATCACCACGTCGCAGTCGCGCAGGCCCTCGCGCATGTCGTGGCACACCCTCACCCCGAGCTGCTCGACGCCGGTCGGCAGCAGCGTCTTCGGGCCCACCACGCGCACGTCGGGCGCACCGAGCGTGGTGAGCGCGTGGATGAGCGAGCGCGCCACGCGCGAGTGCAGCACGTCGCCGACGATCGCCACCGAAAGCCGGGTGAAGTCCTTCTTGTAGTGGCGAATGGTATAGATGTCGAGCAGCCCTTGCGTCGGATGCGCGTGCCGGCCGTCGCCGGCATTGATGACGTGCACGTGCGCCGCGACATGGCGGGCAATGAGGTGCGCAGCGCCGCTGGAGCCGTGCCTGACGACGAACATGTCGGCGTTCATCGCCGACAGGTTGTCCACCGTGTCGAGCAGCGTCTCGCCCTTGGTCTGCGAGGACACGGCGACGTTGAGGTTGATGACGTCGGCCGAGAGGCGCTTGGCCGCGATCTCGAAGGTGGTGCGGGTGCGCGTGGAGGGCTCGAAGAACAGATTGAATATGCTCTTGCCGCGCAGCAGCGGCACCTTCTTCACCTCGCGCTCGGTCACGCCGATGAACGAGGCCGCCGTGTCGAGGATGCGGATTAGGATCTCGCGCGGGAGCCCCTCGATGGTGAGCAGGTGCTGGAGCTGCCCCTTGTCGTCAAGCTGGGGATTTCGCATCCGACATTCTCAAGGAAAATTTGCCCTGCTCGTCGCGGACGAGGCGCAGGAGCTTGCCCTGCGGCACCTGGAGCGTCGCGCCGGCGTACTGCGCCGCGATCGGCAACTGCCGCCCGCCGCGGTCCACCAGCACCGCGAGTTCGATCCGCCCCGGACGGCCATAGTCGAACAGCTCGTTCATCGCCGCGCGCACGGTGCGGCCGGTGTAGAGCACGTCGTCGACGACGATGACATGCCGGTCATTGACGTCGAACGGGATCTGCGAAGGCTTCACCTGATGGTGCAACCCCGCAGTGTCGAAGTCGTCGCGGTAGAAGGAGATATCGAGCACCCCCAGCGGCGTCGCGAGCTTCAGCTCCCGGTGCAGGCGTTCGGCGAGCCAGGCGCCGCCGGTGCGGATTCCGACCAGTCCGGTGGAGTCGGTGACGTGCGCCTTCAACTGGCGCGCGAGTTCCTGGCACAGGGTTTCAGCGTCAGGGAGATTCATCGAAGTAGCTTTGCAGGATGATCCTGGCGGCGAGCGCGTGGGCGGCATGCTTGTGTTTCCTGCCCCCGCGGCCGGTCTCGCGCAGGACCTCTTCGGCTGCCGCCGAGGACAGGCGCTCGTCGGCGAAATCGACCGGCAGGCGAAAGCGCGCCGCAAGCTGCCGCGCGAAGCGGCGCGCGCGCCGCGTCATGTCGTGCTCGGTGCCGTCCATCGCCAGCGGCAGGCCGACCAGCAGCCGCTCCGGCCGCCACTCGCGCACCAGCGTCTCGATTTCCGCCAGGCGTCGCTCGCCGCTCGTCGCCGAGAACATTCCCAGCGGGCTCGCGAGCCGCGTCTCGGTGTCGCCCACCGCGACGCCGATGTGGCGTTCGCCGAAATCGAATGCGAGAACCGTCTGGCCTGGGGCCTTCGACAGGGCCGCGGCCGTCGGACTCACGCGTGTCCTGCCTCCTCGGACAGACTGGCGAAATCGATGCCGAGGAGCTGCATCGCAGCCGGCAGGCGCGCTTCGGCAGGAGTATCGAAAATGATGGCGTCCCTGGCCTCGACCGTGAGCCAGGCGTTCTGCTTGATCTCGTTCTCGAGCTGCCCCGACGCCCAGCCGGAGTAGCCGAGCGTGACCAGCATCTTCCGCGGCCCGCTGCCCTGCCCGACCGCCTCGAGGATGTCCTTCGAGGTCGTCAGCCCCAGCGTGTTGCGCACCGAAAGCGTGGACTGCCACTCGCCGACCGGTTGATGCAGCACGAAGCCGCGGTCGGTCTGCACCGGCCCGCCGAAGTAGACCGGCGCCTCGCCCAGCAATCGGGGGGAGAGCGTCAGGTTGAGCCGATCGAACAGCGCGCCCAGGGTCATGTCGATCGGGCGATTGACCACAACCCCCAGTGCGCCCTGCTCGTTGTGCTCGCAGATGAAGGTCAGCGTGCGCGCAAAATACGGATCGACCATGTTGGGCATGGCGATCAGGAAGTGGTGGGTGAGATTGACCTGGGACATGGCGGAGTGTCCCTATTGTAATCTCCGCCAAGGGTACGCACAATTTCGGCGCCTGCCGGGCCCGCTGCGTTTCGGGAAAGCGAAACCGGCGTGACGCCTCAGGCGGCCGCCCGGCGTTCTTCCAGGAAACCGGCGATTTTTCCAAGCAGGTCGTCTTCCTGGTAGGGCTTGCCGAGGAAATGGTTGACGCCGATCTCCCTGGCATAACTCTGGTGCTTCTCGGCCGTGCGCGAGGTAATCATGATGATCGGCACCTTCGCCAGCCGCGCATCGGCGCGCACGTGGCGCGTCAGATCAAAACCGTCCATGCGCGGCATCTCGATGTCGACCAGCATCGCGTCGGGAACGATCTGCTGCAGCTTCTCCATCGCCTCGACGCCGTCCCGCGCCGTGACCACCAGATAGCCCTGGCGCTCGAGCAGGCGCCCGGTGACCTTGCGCACGGTGAGCGAATCGTCCACCACCATGATGGTCGGCTGCAGGGCCGCAGCGTGCGGCTTGGGCGCCTCATGCACCACAGCCGACGCGGCGGCCTCGCGCTGCGCGAGCAGCACCGGATTGAGAATGAGCACGATCTCGCCCGAGCCGAGTACCGTGGCGCCGGTGATGCCGGCGATGCGCTGCAACTGCGGGCCGATCGCCTTGACCACGATTTCCTGGTTGCCGCCGGCCATCTCGTCCACGTGCAGCGCAATCACGTTGGTGCCGCTCCTGAGAAACAGCACCGGCGAAATGCGCTTCTGTTCGGCCACGGCGTCGTTCGCGCCGAGGAGGTGCGGCAGATAATGAAACGGATAGCGCCGGTCCTGCCAATCGGCATGGCGCGACCGGTATGCGGCCTCGAACTGCTCCTGCTTGAATTGCATGACCTGCTCGACCATCACCGCGGGAATGGCGTAGGTGTGCGCGCCGGCGCGCACCAGCACCGTCTGCGTCACCGCGAGCGTGAGCGGCAGGAAAATGGTGAAGCGCGTCCCCTGCCCGCGTTTGAAGCGCAGCTCGACGCGGCCGCCGAGCGCGGCGATCTCGTTGCGGACCACGTCCATGCCGACGCCGCGGCCGGCGAGCTGGGTCACCTCGGCCACGGTGGAGAAGCCGGGCTGGAAGATGAAATCCGCGATCTCGGCCTCGGAGAGGGTGGACTGCGGCTCCATCAGCCCCTCCTCGATCGCCTTGGCGCGGATGCCCTCGATGTCGAGCCCGGCGCCGTCGTCGGCAAGCAAGAGCTGGACTTCGTTGCCCTCCTGCGCGAGGTCGAGCCGGATTTCCCCGATCTCCGCCTTGCCCGCGGCGATGCGCGCGGCCGGCGTCTCGATACCGTGGGCGATGGCGTTCCGCAGCAGGTGCTCAAAGGGCGCGGTGATGCGCTCCAGCACCGAGCGATCGAGCTCGACCTGCGTGCCGCGGATGTCGAGGTTGACGCGCTTGCCGACCTCTTTTGCGGTCTGGCGCACGATGCGGTAGAGACGCTCCGAGATGCTCCCGAACTGCACCATGCGCACACGCATCAGGTCCTGCTGCAGATCGCGATTGAGCCGCGCCTGCGCAAGCAGCGCTTTCTCGGTCTCGTCCACCGCGTTGGCCAGATTCTGGTGGACGGTCTGAACGTCGCTGACGCTCTCCGCCATCAACCGCGTCAGCTCCTGGAAGCGCGTAAAACGGTCGAACTCGAGCGGGTCGAAATCCCGCTCGGCCTCCCGGGTAAGCTCCATGCGCGACTGCATCTGCGATTCGGCCTGAATATCGATCTCGCGCAGTTGCGCGCGCAGACGCGCGACGTTGTCGGTCAGTTCGTGCATCGCCGCCTTCAGCGCACGCATCTCTCCTTCGATGCGGCTGCGCGCAATGGCGACTTCGCCCGCCTCGTTGACCAGTCGGTCCACCACTTCGGCCCGCACGCGCAGCACGGCCGTGCGCTGTGCGACTTCTTCCCGCAGCGGTAAAGGCGCGGCGGGTTGTTTCGGCGCTTTTTCAGGAGCGGCCGCCTGCACTGCCGCCGGCGCAACCGGCGCGGGGGCGGGTTGCTTCTCGACCGCCGCGGCGCGGTTTTGCAGGCGCTCGAACAACTCGTTCAAGCGGTCGTAGGAGGCTTCCATCTCCTCGAACAGCGTCGCCGGCAATATCTTCAGCGAGAGCGCATATTCGACGCGGGTTTCCATGTTGTGGGTCAGTTCGCCGATCGCCATCGCTCCGGCCATGCGCGCGCCGCCTTTCAGGGTGTGCAGCAGCCGCTGCAGAGCCTGGCCGAGCTGCGGATTGTCGGCATGTTCGCGCCAGTCGCGCACCCCCGCGCCCACCGCCGGAACCAGCTCGTGCGCTTCGTCGACGAATACCGGCAGCAATTCCGAATCGATATCGTCGTCGAGCCGTCGAAGGCGGCGTTCGAGCGAGGCCTCCTCGACATCAATGTCCTCGGAAGCTTCCTCGGACAGCGCCGCGTCGCCGGCCGGCGGCATCTCCGCTTCCGGCGCCATGATTTCCGGCGCGACCGGCAGTGGTCCGCCGACATGCTCCAGGCGCGCGGCCAGATCGGGAGACGGCGCCGGCACGCGCAGCTCGATGGCGTCGGCCACCATGCTTTCGATCTTGTCGATGGCCTCGCCGACCAGCGCCTGCTCTTCTTCCGACAATTCGCTCGTCGCAAGTTTTTGCAGCGCCCGCTCGAACGCATAACCCAGATCGCGCAGCCCCTCGATCCTGATCGTACCCGAGGCACCGGCCAGCGTGTGCGCCGCGCGCAGCAGCGTATCGGTGACCACGCCGTGCTGGCGCAACGTGTCGTGCTCTTCCTTGATGGTGGCGAGATGCGCGCGCGCCTCGCCGCTGAAAATGGTGAACAACGTCGTCGATATGCGGTGCTCGCCGAGCTGGACGAATTCCTCGTCCGGCTTCGATGGAGCCGGCGCCTTGGTCGCAGGCGCAGGCGTGGCCGGCACCGGGGTCGCCTCGACCGGCGCCGTGGGCGCGAAAGACGCCGCACTTTCAGCGGGCAGCGCTTCGCCATGGCGTACCTTCTCGGCAAGCGCCACCAGCGCGTGCTCGTCGCTTGACGCACCGCCCGCTTTCAAGCGCGCGACGTTGTCGCCGAAATAATCGTGCGCCGCCGTGATCAGCCGCAACAGCTCGGGTGTTGCGGCCCGCTCCTCGTGCAACCACAGGTTCAGGGTCTGCTCGATCGCCCAGGCGGCCTCGCCGAGGCGCATCAATCCCACCATGCGGCCGCTGCCCTTCAGCGTATGGAAACCGCGTCGAATGGTGATGAGCGCGTCCTTGTCCGTGTTCTGCGCCCGCAACGCATCGAGGTTTTCGCGGAGGGTCGCGAGCACCTCGTCGGATTCCTCGAGATATATCCCGAGGAGTTCCGCGTCGACGGTTCCGGCGCTCGCGTCGATTAGCTTCGCAGCCTCGGGCGAGGGCGCGGGGATGCTCGCCGTGGGGGCGATTTTCCCCATCGCCTCGGCGAGGAACGGCGTGAGTGGCATGGTGCTCGCCTTGTCGAGCACCTTCAGCGCTTCCTCGGCTGAAGCCCCGAGCCTCTGGTCGGCGACCAGGTCGGCGTCCTTCTGCAGCGCCGCGAGGTTCTTCTGCAGCCCGGCCCTGAGCGCCTCGTCGCCCGGCTTTTTCTTCCACTCCTCGTAGAGGGTGGCTGTCTCGCGCTGCTGGGCGGCGATCTGCTCCTCAACGGTGGCCATGGGTTGCGAAACTTCGAGCTCGTCGGCAGACTTCTTCGTCGGGATCGGCTGCATTGCCGTCTCGAAATCGGCCTTGCCGTGCGCCAGCACCTCGATGTAGAACCCGAGGCCCGAGAGCGTCTGGGCGATGCGCTCGAAATCCTGCTGATGGGGCGTGTAGCTCGCCTCGGCGAATCGCCGGATGTCGAGGTCGGCGGCGCGCAGCGTGTCGCGGGCGCGCCGCTCACCCAGCATGTCGAGCGCGCCCAGCACCTGCCGCATGGGTTTGTCGAGCGCAGCCAAACCGTCGCGCGTCGAGGAATCGCGGAAGAAAGCATCGAGCGCCTGCTCGATCGTGCGCAGGTTTGCCTGCATCTCCGAGACCACCTGGTTCATGAGCAACCGCTCTTGAGCCTTGCGCGACATCTCGTCCAGCAACGGGAGCTCCGGCGCGGCGCGCGGGAGCTTGCCGAGCGCGCAAGCCTTCAGGCGCGAACAGACAAGCTGCGACTGCTGTGTGAATTCGGCCCCGAGAGTCGAGAAATTGGCGAGCGCATTCTCGAGCAGAAGCAGCGCAGTTGCCGCCTCGAGCGCGACCGCTTCGCTCATCTTGTCCTTGTTGGCGGTGAGCCAGACGGCGAGCACCGCAACTTCGCGCGCGAGCGCCGCAACTTCGTTGTTGCCGAGCTGCGCGGCGGTGTCCTTGAGTGCAGCGGCAACGTCGCGAAACGGGGACAATGAGGACGGATTTCCGGAGGCGAACTTGTTCCAGGTGTCTTTCGCCTGAGCGAGCAACTCGCGCGCGGATTTGAGCGCCCGCAATTCGGCCGGCGCGGTCTCGTCGCCTTCCGCCGCGGGGATCGTCCGAGCAAGGTGATACACCTCCTGGACCCGGCTCACGCGATCACTGACCGGCTTCGCCCGGGCGACGTAATAGAGAGCCTCGCGCATCAATCGCTCGGCGACGCTCGGCGATCCCTCGACCGTGCGCTTGATCTGCTGCTCGACGCGGTTGCACAGGCGCCTGAGATCCAGGTCCTTGGGCAGCGCCTTGTTCGCCAATGCGTCGAAGAACGCGAGCGACACCCACCAGAACGAGCGCTGCGAGGCGAGCCCCTGCGTGGCCTCGATCGCCTCTGCGGCGCCACGCATCTCCTCGGCGCCACCCGGCTCGTTCTTCAGCCACTTGACGAAACCGCGCTGATAGCGGCCGCGCTGTTCGCGCAGGTACGCATCCGCCTCCCCGGGTTTGAGCACCACCGGGGCGGCCTCGCGCCTGGGCGGGCGCAATGACAGGTCCGGAAAATACAGATCGATGGGATCGGGTTGCTGCTTGCCGCGCGCCGTGACCACGTCGCGGTACAGCGGATACAGCTTGAGCGGCTGGTTGGGACTGCCGGCAATCAATTGATCGAGATACGCAAGGACACCACGCAGGGCGAGCGCGGCGAGCGCGAAAATCTCGGCTTTGCGCAAGCTGGCTCCCTTCTCCAGATCGGCGAGCAGACCCTCGATCTCTTCCGACAGGCGGGTGACGCCGTCGAGCCCCACGATCTGCAGTGCGCCGCGCGCCTGGTGCAGGTGGGTTTGGCTGAATTTGATCTGGTCGGCGTCGGCGGGGTTCGAGGCAAACACACGCAACGCTTCCAGCGCGCGCTGTATCGCGAGGTCGATTTCGCCCTTGACCCAGGACAACGGTCCGATGTCAAATTCGGCGCGCAAATTCATCGCGTGCGTCAGCGCCCCGTATCAGGCGATCTTGAAGCCGGATACCGAGCCCTTGAGTTCCCGGGCAAGCTGCGCAAGCTGTCCGATCGACACTGCGGTGCGCTTGGTGCCTTCGGTGGTCTGCTGCGTAATGTTGAGGATGTCCTGCATGCTGGTGGCCACTGCACTCGCGGCCTTGGTCTGTTGCTGGGTTGTCGCTGAAATCCCCTCGATAAGCTGCGCAAGGCGCTGCGACACCTCGCCGATCTCGGCCAGCGCCTGACCCGCGGCATCCGAAAGCTTCGCACCCTCGACCACGCCCTGGGTGCTCTTCTCCATCGCGGAGACGGCGTCCTGAGTGTCGGTTTGAATCGTCTTCACAATTGCGCCGATCTGCTTGGTCGCCTCGGCCGAACGCTCCGCCAGGCGCTGCACTTCCTCGGCCACCACCGTGAAGCCGCGCCCGGCCTCGCCCGCGGAGGCGGCCTGGATCGCGGCGTTCAGCGCAAGGACGTTGGTCTGCTCGGTAATGTCGGAGATCAGGTCGACGATCTCGCCGATCTCCTGCGAAGACTCGCCCAGGCGCTTGATGCGCTTGGAAGTATCCTGGATATGCTCGCGGATCTCGTTCATGCCGGCAATCGAGTTTTGCACCGCTTGCGTGCCTTTCTGCGCGGCGCCGAGCGATTGTCGCGCCACGCTCGCCGATTGCGTCGCGCTCGCCGACATGTCGTTCATCGCCTTGGCCATGCTGAGCACCGAGGCGCTGGTCTCGCGAATTTCGCGCGACTGCTTTTCGGCGGCGGCGAGCAGTTGCGACGAGGTCTTCTGTGCCGCTTCCGTTGCCGTCGTCACCTGCGCGGCGGCGTGGTTGATCCGCCCGATGAGGCCTTTCAACTCGTCGATGGTGAAGTTGACCGAGTCTGCGATAGCGCCGGTGATGCTTTCAGTCACCGTCGCCTTCACCGTGAGGTTGCCTTCGGCGAGGTCGCCCATTTCGTTCATCAGCCGCAGGATCGCGTCCTGGTTGGCTCTGTTGGTGCTCTCGACTTCCGTGCGCTGGCGCTCTGCTTCCGCCGCGCGCCGGCGTGTGTCGTCCAGGTATACCTTCACCACCATGGCGATAACGCCGAGGCCGAGCAGTATCACGACCGCGAGTGCGATGAAGTTGACGGCACGGCCGGCAAGCTCATGCTCATAGGCGTCGCTGAGCTTCTGCGCCGCATTGAGCAGCGCCTCGGACTCATCCACTACCTGGCGACCGGCCTGCTTGGCATTGACCAGTCCTTGCAGGTTGCCGAGGATCGAGGCCACGGCAACCTGGAATTCCTGGTAGGTCTTGTCGAGATCGGCAAGCCTCGCCAGCGTCTCGGGATCCTTGGTGGCGGAGATGCGCATCGCATCGCTGCCTTTGATCATCGCCTGCAACAACTCGCGAAAGCTGTTGGTGTCTTTGCCCATCAGGAACGCGGCTTCCGGATCGATGACGTCGGCGCCGAGCATGGCGTTGGCGTTTTTCGCCAGGCGCTGCGTCAACATGACGAGTTGGCCGGCGAGCGAAATTTCCCGCGCCGATGCCTGCGACTGCAGCTTCAGCCCCTCGATCTGTTCGGCGAGATCGAGCAACGCCGGGTTGTTGTTGTTTATCGAGCGCACCGCCGAACCGAGGCCGATCAGGGTCTTCTGCTGCGCCAGCACGAGCTGCACATTGCGGTCGGTCTTTTCCCACTCCTTGGCAAGCGCCTCCACCAACGGCATTACCGCGTCGGAAGTGGGCGGCAGCGTGACCTCTCCGGCGCGCCCGCCCTTGGCGACCAGCTTGAGCGAGGCGATGACCTGGTCGCGGGACTCCTGCAACTGCTGGAACGCCACCGGGTTGCCGATCAGCGCCGTCTGCGCCGCCTTCGCGATACGCTGGGTAAGCATCCGCACCTGCGTCGAAGTGGAGACGTAAATCGTGCCGTAGGTGGCGGCGCGGTTGTCGATCACGACGATGATCGTCGCAGCGACAAACAGGATCACGAACAGCACGCCGAGGATGGTGTACTGCCGGCCGACCCGCAGTGCGCCGAGCAACGGTACGCTGCGCTTCGGGCCTTCAACTATGGTCGTGTGGCCCGGCACGACTTTGGGTGCCGCCTTCGGCGCGACTTTGGTTGCTTGCGGTACAGGCGCAGCGCTCTTCTTGCTTCCCGGCAACTTGAATGCCATAAGGCCTCCCGATTCCTTCGTCCTTTACTTACTGATGGTAGCGACGGGCAAGACACCCACGCTCAGAAACTCGTCGTGCGCAACCAGTGCACCGACGTCGAGTTCGTGCCATGCATATCCTTCGCGATCGCGGTAGGTGGCGCCGACCCAAGGGCGGTTCGGAGCGCTTTCCGCCGCTTCGAGGCTCTGCACATTCCTCAAACCCAGCATGCGGCTGATCAGAAGGCCGCTGAATGACTGGAAGCGATCGGCGATCAGCAACAAGCGGCAATCGGGCACGCGTGCAGTCGGCTCCCCGCCCATGAAAGCTCCGAAGTCCACCACGCTCTCGAGCACGCCGCGGATATTCGCCAGGCCGAGATACCAGGACTTGGTGAGCGGCACGCTCGAGATTTCGGGCAGCGGCAACACCTCGCCTGCATCATCGAGCTTGAGCAGCCAGTTGCCCCCGCCTGCCTGCACGCCGAGCCGCGATGTCGGCGTCGCCTCGGTCTGTGCGTCGCGCAGCCGTTGTGCCAGCTCCTGCTGGAAATCGCGCAGGCTGATCTGCTTTGCCATCGCGCTATCCCATCGCCGCGATCTTGGCGAGGAGATCTTTCGCGTCGATCGGCTTCACCAGATAGTCCTTCGCGCCTTGGCGCATACCCCAGACGCGGTCGGTTTCCTGGTTCTTGCTGGTGCACACGATCACAGGAATGTGCTTGGTCGCCCCGTCGCGCGTGATGGCGCGCGTGGCCTGGAAGCCGTTCGTGCCGGGCATCACAATGTCCATCAGGATGAGGTCGGGCATTTCCGATTTCGCCTTTGCGATCGCCTCGTCGCCGGTCGTAGCGGTGACGCATTGATAGCCTTGCTTGGACAGCGTTTCCAGGAAGAACTGGCGATCGGTGGGCGAGTCGTCCACGATCAGGATTTTCTTTACGGGCATGGCGAATTTCCTCTCAGGTTCGGGCAGGGGCGTGCGCACCTACGGTTTTAAGCAAACTGTCCTTGGTAAAGGGCTTGGTCAAATATTCGTCCGAGCCGACCATCCGGCCACGCGCGCGATCGAACAGGCCGTCCTTTGACGACAGCATGATCACCGGCGTATTGGCGAAGCGCGCATTTTTTTTGATCAGCGTGCAGGTCTGGTAGCCGTCCAGGCGCGGCATCACGATGTCGACGAAGATGAGGTCGGGCTGATGGTCGGTGATCTTGGAAAGCGCATCGAAGCCGTCTTCGGCCAGGATGACCTTGCATCCGGCTTGAACCAGGAAAATCTCCGCGCTACGGCGGATGGTGTTCGAATCGTCGATCACCATCACCTTGACGCCGGAAAGATTTGCGCCTTCGCCCACGCTCTCCGCCTCCATCCCGCGCGCATCAGAACTTACTAATATCCGACACTTGTTGTCGGATCCCTCAAGCGACGGTGCGACTGCGTCCGGCGCGGTGTCTTTTTACACTATACAGTCAAGTCCTGTCAAAACAAAGCCTTGTGCGCCTTCATTCAGATCCGCTCTAAGCGTAGAAAAATCCAGCCGAAGTCTAATTGCTGACTGCGCCCTCAAGCCCAAGCACAGGTCGTGCCGACCTAAAGCTCCACCATCTCGAAATCCTCCTTACGGGCACCGCATTCAGGGCAAGTCCAGTTCATCGGGACATCCTCCCAACGCGTCCCCGGCGCGACACCCTCCTCGGGCAGCCCCGCTGCTTCGTCGTAGAGGAAGCCGCAAATCAGGCACATCCACGTTCTAAATTCCTTCTTTTCCATCATCAGGTTGGGATTAAGCTACAATAAAACCTCGCATTTTAACCCGACTGGCATTCACCCCGCCAGTAGCGCCGGTAGTTCGCCGCCAATGCCTCCTTCGACCCCTCCTCCTATCGTGCTTGCTTTTGCCGCCACGGATCCGACCGGGGGGGCCGGTATGCAGGCAGATCTGCTGACACTGTCCTCGATGGGCTGCCATGCCCTTTCGGTAGTGACCGCGATCACGGTCCAGGACACGGCCGGCATCGAAGACGTGCAGGCGGTCGATCCGGACTGGGTCGTGGACCAGGCGCGCCTGGTGCTCGAGGACATGCCGGTGGCGGCATTCAAGATCGGGCTTATGGGCAGCATCGAGAACGTCGCTGCAATCGCCGAAGTCGTCTCAGATTATCCTGACATACCCCTCATTTTTGATCCGGTGCTCGCCTCCGGTCGCGGCGATGAACTGGCGACCGACGACATGATTTCGGCGATGCGCGAGCTGCTCCTGCCGCAGACGACGATCCTCACGCCCAACAGCCGCGAGGCGCGCCGCCTGGCGCAGGAGGACGGGGAGGACGACGAGGAGCTCGATCTCGCCGGCTGCGCAAAGAAATTGCTGGGCCTGGGCTGCGAATTCGTGCTGATCACCGGCACGCACGAGAACACGCCGCAGGTCATCAACACACTCTACGGTCCCGAAGGCGTGGTGCGCGCGGACAGTTGGGAGCGGCTGCCCGACAGCTACCACGGCTCGGGCTGCACGCTCGCCGCGGCGATTGCGGCGACCCTCGCCAACGGCCTGGAACTGCCCGAGGCGGTTCGCGAAGCGCAGGAATATACCTGGCAGACGCTCAACGCCGGTTTTCGGCCGGGCATGGGTCAGTACATTCCGGACCGGTTCTTCTGGGCGCGGGAGATGGATGAAGGCCGCAAGGAATAAAGCGTGAGGGGTGTGGGGTGAAGCGGGAGATTCGCGGGCTTTACGCTATTACTCCGGACGAAGGCGACACCGCGGCGCTTGTCAGCAAAGTCCGGCAGGCTTTGCGTGGCGGCGCCCTGACCGTGCAATATCGAAACAAAGTCGCTGATCCCTCGCTGAAACGGGAACAGGCGCAGGCGTTGCTCCTGTCCTGCCGCGCTGCCGGCGTGCCGCTGATCATCAACGACGACCTCGAACTGGCGCTCGCGGTCGGGGCCGACGGACTGCACCTCGGGAGCGAGGATGGCGGCCTTGTGAGCGCACGCGCAAGGCTGGGTCCGCACAAGCTGCTCGGGACCTCCTGCTACGATCGGCTGGGACTGGCGCTCGCCGCGCAAGCAGCGGGGGCGGATTATGTCGCCTTCGGCTCTGTCTTTCCGTCGCCCACCAAGTCCGCCGCCGTGCACGCCCCGCTCAAGCTGTTCCGCGAAGCCGGAGCGCGCATCGAACTTCCCATGGTCGCAATCGGCGGCATCACGCCGGACAACGCCGGCGCCGTGGTCGATGCGGGCGCGGCCGCCGTTGCCGTCATCAGTGCGCTGTTCGACGCGCCCGACATCGAGGCAGCCGCACGCCGATTTTGCAGTCTTTTTCAGCAGAAAAAATCATGAACAGAAATGAATCGCTGTTTGCCCGCGCGCAGAAGGTCATCCCCGGGGGCGTCAATTCTCCGGTGCGCGCGTTCCGCGCGGTCGGCGGCACGCCGCCCTTCATCGTGCGCGGCAAAGGCAGCCGCATCTGGGACGCCGACGGCCGTGAATACCTTGACTATGTCGGCTCGTGGGGGCCGCTGGTGCTGGGACACGCCGACCCGGAAGTCCTCGCCGCGGTGCGCGAGGCGGCGGGCCGCGGGCTTTCCTTCGGCGCGCCGACCGAACTCGAAGTCGAGATGGCCGAGCTGCTGGTGCGGCTCGTCCCCGGGCTGGAACTCGTGCGGCTGGTAAGCTCGGGAACCGAAGCGACCATGTCGGCGCTGAGGGTTGCACGGGGCTTCACCGGCCGCAGCCGCATCGTCAAATTCGAGGGCTGCTATCACGGTCACGACGACAGTCTCCTGGTCAAAGCAGGCTCGGGCGCGCTGACCCTGGGCAACCCAAGCTCCGCCGGCGTGCCGGCCGAGACTGCGGCGCAAACGCTCGTGCTCGACTACAACGATGTGACGCAACTCGAAGCCGCGTTCGGCGAGTGGGGCGGCAGCATCGCCTGCGTCATCGTCGAGCCGGTTGTGGGCAACATGAACCTCATCGCGCCGCGCCCGGAGTTTCTCCGGCGCATGAGGGAATTGTGCACGCGGCACGGCACCGTGCTCATCTTCGACGAAGTGATGACCGGGTTTCGCGTAGGGCTGCACGGTGCGCAGGAACTTTATGGCGTGCGCGCCGATCTCGTCACGCTCGGAAAAGTGATCGGCGGCGGCATGCCGGTGGGCGCATTCGGCGGCCGGCGCGACATCATGGAACAAATCGCGCCGCTCGGACCGGTGTACCAGGCGGGCACGCTCTCGGGCAATCCGGTGGCGGTCGCAGCGGGCCTGGCGACGCTGAAAAAAATCCAGATTCCGGGCTTCTACGAGCACTTGGCGGCGACCACTCGCGCGCTCTGCGACGGCCTCGCGGCGGCGGCGCGCAAACACGGCGTGGCATTCTCCGCGCAGTCGGTGGGCGGCATGTTCGGCTTGTATTTCCGCGCCGCACCACCCTCGAACTACGCCGAAGCGATGCAATGCGACAAGGACGCGTTCAACCGCTTCTTCCACGGGGTGCTGGCGCGCGGCGTGTACCTCGCGCCTTCGGCCTACGAAGCCGGATTCGTATCCGCGGCGCACTCCGCGGCCGACATCGCCGCCACCGTCGCGGTGGCCGACGCCGCATTCAAGTCGATGGTCTGAGGCTGCCCGCCTCGCGCTACTTCTTCAGCAAATCGCGGATTTCCCGCAACAGCTTCACTTCTTCAGGCGGCTCGGCCGGCGTCGGCGATGCGGCTTCCTGCTGGCGCTTCAGCCTGTTGATCGCCTTCACCAGCAGGAAAATCGCAAAGGCCACGATGAGGAACGAGACGACTGTGTTGAGGAAAAGGCCGAGGTTCAGCGTCACCGCTCCTGCCTTGGCCGCCGTATCGAGAGTGGCGTAGGGTCCGGGCTGCACGCCCTCCTTGAGCACCACGAACAGATTGGAGAAATCCACCCTGCCGAGCGCAAGCCCGATCGGCGGCATGATCACGTCTTTCACCAGCGAATCGACGATCTTGCCGAATGCTGCGCCGATCACCACGCCCACGGCGAGGTCGATGACGTTGCCGCGCATCGCGAATTCCTTGAACTCCTTCAGCATGGGCTGCCTCCTGGACAAATGAATTACCCTCGCAGTCTAGCGCCGCGCCGGCGCGGCCGCTCACAGCAGGAACAGCGTCGCCAGGCCGAGAAAAATAAAAAACCCTCCGCTGTCGGTGATCGCGGTGATCATCACCGAAGCGCCCATCGCCGGATCGCGCCCGAGCTTTATCATGGTGAGCGGGATGAGCACGCCGGCGGTGGCGGCAAGCAGGAGGTTCAAAGTCATCGCCGCAGTCATCACCAAGCCAAGCGACGCCCTGTGGTACAGCCAGTAGGCAAGGAGGCCGAGCGCAATGCCCCAGATGAGACCGTTGACGAGCGAGACGCCGAGCTCTTTCGCGAGCAGTTTCTTCGCGTGCTCCCGCTGCACCTGGCCAAGCGCAATGCTGCGCACGATCATGGTGATGGTCTGGTTGCCCGAGTTGCCGCCGATGCCGGCAACGATCGGCATGAGCGCGGCGAGCGCGACCAGCTTCTCGATCGAGTGCTCGAAAGCGCCGATGACGCGCGAGGCGATGAAGGCGGTGACGAGGTTGATCGCGAGCCATGCCCAGCGGTTCTTCACGCTGGCCCAGACCGAGGAGAAAACGTCCTCCTCCTCGCGCAAGCCGCCCTGCGTGAGGAGCTCGCTCTCGCTCTTGCTGCGGATGAAATCGACCACCTTGTCCACCGTCACGCGGCCGACGAGTCTGCCGCGCCGGTCCACCACCGGCGCCGATACGAGGTCGTAGCGCTCGAACGCCTTGGTCGCGTCCTGCGCCTTGTCATCGGAGTAAAGTGTGATCACATCGCGGACCATGACCTGGTCCACGGTGTGATCGAGCTCCGAGACGATCAACTTTGAAAACGGCACCACCCCCTTCAGGTGCTCGTCGCGATCGACCACGAAGAGCTGGTCGGTGTGGTGCGGCAGCGCGTCGAATCTTCGCAGGTAGCGCGTCACCACCTCGACGCTCACGTCCTCGCGCACGCTGACGACGTCGAAATCCATGAGCGCGCCGACGGCGTCCCCGGGATAGGACATTGCCGCGCGCAGTTGCTCGCGCTCCTCGGCCGGCAGCGCCTGGAAGACATCGTGGATGACCCTGTCGGGCAGGTCCGGCGCAAGATCGGCGATCTCGTTGGCTTCGAGCTGCTCTGCCGCGGCGACCAGCTCCTGCGAATCCATGCTGCGGATGAGGGTCTCGCGCACCGCATCGGAAACTTTGAGCAGAATCTCCCCGTCGCGTTCCGGCTTGAGAAAATTCCACACCGCGAGCCGCTCCTCGCGCGGCAGCGATTCGAGGGTATAGGCGATGTCGGCCGGATGCATGCCATCGAGCTTGGCGCGCAACCCGGCGATATTACGCTCGGCCGCCCGTGCTGCCGCGGGCGGCTCGCCCCCGCCTTGCTGCCGGCCAGCCAAGTCTTCGACGAGTTGATGCCGGTACAACAGTTCCCGGACCTCGCGCAGATCGGCCTGGAGGTCTTCCAGTTCTTTTTTCGGGCTCAGTGTCTCGGTCATGCGCAAGCGCCGGCGCGTCCGTTCTGGGATTGCACCGCGGCGATGCAGAGCATCACCGGATGCACCGTGCGTGGCTGCGGCGATTTTAGCAGCGGGTTGTATGATGGCGAAAGGAAAATCTCGCCAACTCGCCATGACCCAAAATCGCGCCGCGCTCGCCGACGATGTGCGCCCGGCTGAAATCCTTGCCTGGGCGATGTACGACTTCGCCAACTCCGGCTACACCACGGTAGTGATCACCGCGGTGTTCAATGCCTACTTCGTCGCGGTCATCGCGGGCAACGCGCCTTGGGCGACCCTCGCCTGGACGGCGGCGCTATCGATCTCGTACGCTTGCATCCTGCTGACCGCCCCGGTGTTGGGCGCCTACGCCGACCTGCGAGCAGCGAAGAAGCGGCTGCTCCTGCTCACCACGGTCGGCTGCGTCCTCGCCACCGCCCTGCTCGCTCTCACCGGACCCGGCACGCTGGCGCTCGCCGTGGTGCTGTTGGTGCTGTCCAATTTTTGCTATGGCTCCGGGGAAAACATTGTCGCGGCATTCCTGCCCGAACTTGCCCGGGGTGAAGCGCTGGGACGGGTGTCGGGCTGGGGCTGGAGCCTCGGCTACCTCGGCGGGATGCTGACCCTCGGACTATGTCTAGGCTACGTAACCTGGGCGCAGGCACAGGGTCAACAGGCGGCGCAGTTCGTGCCTGTAACCATGCTCATCACCGCCGCAACCTTTGCGATTGCAAGCTTGCCGACCTTTCTCGTTCTTCGGGAGCGCGCCCAACCCATGCCCTCCACCCCCGGTGGGAACATGGTCCGCGCGGCCTTCGCGCGACTCGTCGAAACGGTGCGCGCCGCCGCACGTTACCGGGATCTCGGATCGTTTCTGGTATGCATCGTTTTCTACCAGGCCGGTATCCAGACGGTCATCGCGCTGGCGGCGATCTATGCCGAGCAGGCGCTCGGTTTCTCCACCCGGGACACCATCGTCCTGATCATGGTCGTCAACGTGACGGCCGCGGTCGGAGCGCTTGCGTTCGGTATGGTGCAGGACCGGCTCGGCCACGTGCGCACCATCGCGCTCACGCTCGTGCTCTGGATCGCCACCACGCTCGTCGCATGGGCAGCGACCGGACCGGGGCTGTTCTGGTTCGCCGCCAATCTGGCGGGGCTGTGCCTTGGATCGTCGCAATCGGCAGGCCGCGCCCTGGTAGGTTATCTCAGCCCCGAAGACCGCCGCGCCGAGTTTTTCGGCCTGTGGGGCGTGGCGGTAAAACTGTCCTCGATCCTCGGGCCCCTTACCTACGGCGTCGTGACCTGGATCTCGGGCGGCGATCATCGCCTCGCCATGCTTGCGACGGGGGCATTTTTCGCGGTCGGCCTGCTGATATTGGCGGGTATCGATGTCCAACGCGGACGCCGGGCGGCGGTAGGCTCCGTATAAACCCCTAAGTGCCTCAGGGCACCTGCGCCGCGGGCATGCGTGCGAGGATCGTTTCGCTGTACTGCGCGAGATAGGGCGAGGCGCGGTTGCGGTCGTAATACTGCGGCCGAGGCAGCGTTGCCGCGAGGCGCGCTGCCTGCTCGGGCGACAGGTTCGCTGCGCTTACACCGAAATAATGGAGCGCCGCGGCCTCGGCGCCGAACACACCCTCGCCCCACTCGGCCACGTTGAGGTAGAGCTCGAAGATGCGGCGCTTGTCCATCACCGCCTCGAGCATGGCGGCGATGATCGCCTCCTCGCCCTTGCGCAACGCGCTGCGCTTCCCCGAGAGAAACAGGTTCTTCGCCAGTTGCTGGGTGATAGTCGAGCCGCCCGCGACAATTTTGCCGCGCCTCTGGTTTTTCTCCATCGCCAGCTGGATTCCCTCCCAGTCGAAGCCCTCGTGGTCGATGAACTTCGCGTCCTCCGCCACAATGATGGCGCGCTTCAGGTCGGTCGAAATGCGCTTGTAATCCACCCACTGCTGCTTGAGCCTCGCGCCGGGAGTCTTTTCCCGCATCGTCTTTAGGCGAATCTCCATGAAGCGGGTCATCTCCGGGTTGTGTCCGGCCCAGTACAGAATTTGCGCGAAGAACCAGAACTGATACACGGCAAAAGCGACGACGAGCACGCCGAGCGTGTAGCCGAATGCCTTCCACAGCGGGACGAACGGCTTCATCTGGCTCGAAGGCAGGCGCACCGGTGCGCGTCAGGGCGTCCCGCGCATCGACGCGAACACGGCGTTGGCGAGCGCGCCCGCGCCGTCGGGTCGGGCGCAGACGAATGCTGCGTGGATCAGCGGCGACTTGCTTCGCGAGACAGGATTGGCGATGACGGTATGGCGGTCGATCATGCCGGAGTCCATCCTTACTCGCTGAAGACTTTGTCACCCTGCGCGAAATGCCAGGTGCGGGTAATCACCAGGATGTCGGTGTCTTTTCGGATATCGGGCGGGAATTTGGCGTAGGGCGCCGCCAATCGGACGATGCGCTCGGCGGCGGCGTCGAGAATCTTGTGGCCGGAAGAGCGGTCGAGATCGACCCCGGCAAGCGTACCGTCGGCGTTGATCGAAACCGTCAGCCGCAGACTTCCGTAAATCCTGCCGCGCGCGCCTTCCGGATAGTTGAGGTTGCCGATGCGTTCGATCTTCTGGCGCCAGTCCTCGACGTACATTGCAAAACGCACCTCGCTCGCGCGGGCGCCGACGAAGTTCTTGTGCGGCCGCTTGTTGTACTCGTCGATATCGCGCGCGATTTGTGCTTCGAGGCGCGCGATATCGAGCGCGCTATTGGCGAGCTCCGTACCCGAGATTTGCGGCCGGGATTCCTGCCGCGTCGGGTTGTCGGGCACGACATTTTTTTTCGACCGCATTTGCGCGAGCAACTGCCTCTGCCGAAGTTCCAATTCCTGCACGCGCTGCGTGGCACGTTTCGCGTCGGCGCCGCGCTCGGTCTCGACAAGCACCGGAAAGGGTGTCTTTGCGCGCCGGTCCAGGTCGGTATTGCCTCCGCCGTCGAGGTTCGCCTGGGCATATGCATCGGGCCGGACCGGCTTGGAGCGCGTTCGTGAGTTGACCAGCACCACTTCGAGCTGGGCCGGGGCGAGCTTCCGCATCGCTTCGGGAAGCTTGAAATGAATCGACAGCACCACGGCGTGCAGTACGATCGAAAGCGCCAGCGCCAGCGCGAACACGCGCGACTCCGGATTCAGGCCGGCGAGCGGCGCGGGCCAAGCAACCAAGCTGGAAATCGGCCTTGGGAGAGTCAGATATTGCTTGCCCAAAAGTGTTCCAAATCAAGTAACACTAAACTATCTTTGGAGTTTTGTCTTAGGTTTCGAGACGGCCTTTGAACACGCATTGAAGCTCTGCCTCGATCAGGTCCACCGTGGTGACGCCGACTTCGACACGGGATCCAGGCGCCAGTTCTGGCAACGACGGCACCTTCGCGTGCAGCGGCAGGCCGTCGAGCTTCACCAAATTCTCGCGCACCACCTCGGCTGCCGCAACTTCGACCCGCTCCTGCAGGAGCCACCTGAGGCACCAGTATTTCTCCATCCGGCGCTGAAATTCGTCGTAGGCGGCGTAGGTCAACTCGAAATCGTGGATCGCAGCCAGCATCACGTCGGCGTTGCGCGCGAACGGCGGCGTCTCGCCCCCGAGCAGCGACAGGAGCTGCCACTGGTTGACCAGATCGACGTAGCGCCGCAGCGGCGAACTCGCCCAGGCATAGTGACTGATGCCGAGCCCCTGGTGCGGCGCGGCCGAAGTGGTCATGCGTACCTTGCCGTTCGCTTGTACGCGGTAGATCGCAGCGATACTGTGCTCATCGAGCAACTTGCCCCAGGTGCTGTTGACCGCGATCATGAGCCCAGCGACGAGCTTGTCCAGAGGCGTGCCGCGCTTTCTTTCGGTGATAGTGACGCAGTCATTCTCGATCCGGAAATTGTAGTCGGGCCGCTCCATCGCCGCAGCCGGCTTGTCGCGCGCCTGCTCAAGCGCGAGCGCGAATTTCCATAGCGTCTTCAGCTCGCCTGCAAAGGGGATGTCAATGGGCACATCGCCGGCGAGAAACGCTGTATCGAGTGTCTCGACCGCGTGATGCCTGAGATTGGCGGCGATGGGTACGCGTTCGACGCAGGTGTGGCGATTTTCCACGGTGAGATCGTCCTCGCGGACGTCGAGATACAGCGACAGCGCCGGACAGGCGCGGCCTTCGGCCAGAGTGAAGCGGGCTATCACCGCGGGCGGCAGCATGGTGATCTTGTGGCCGGGCATATACACCGTCGACAGGCGCTCCCGCGCTATTGCGCCGAGCAGCGAGCGCGGCGCAAAGCCCAATCCCGGCGCAGCGATGTGGATGCCGATGCGCAGGCGCCCGGATCCCATCGGCGTGAGCGAAAATGCGTCGTCGATCTCGGTCGTGGCGGCGTCGTCCAGGCTGAACGCGGCGACGTCCGCAAGCGGCAGGTCCGGCGGCTCGGCCACTTCGAGCCCCTCGGGGAAACCCGTACCCTTGGGGAAATACTGGAACAGGAAGCGGTTCAGGTGGTAATCGTGGCTGGAGGGAAGCGCGCCGCAACGCTCGATCAGCTTCGCCGGCGACAGCCCGGTGCTGTCACAGGCCTTTTCCAGCGCCTTGGTTTCCGGCCGGTTGCGGTCGGGCTGGTACAGCAGTTGTGCGAGCAGCGGCGAAAACTCCGGCGGAAGCTCGCCGTGTCCAAGCTGCTCCGCCCAGGCGTCGATTTTCTCCGCCTGCTGGCGGCGGCGCTCCATGCCGGCGAGCGCGGCCTTCAGCGTCTCCGGAGGCGCAGCGCGGTAGCGCCCCCTGCCCTTGCGGTAGAAATACATCGGCGCGGAATGCAGCTTGACCAGGATTCCCGCCGCTTCGACGGCGGAAGGCGCCTTGCCGCAGTATTCCCGTGCCAACTCATCGAAGCTGAATTCCTCGCCGCCGCTGCATTGCCACAGGAAGTCGGCGTCGATATTCGTCGCGAGCGCTTCAGCCTGCGGCAGCAGCGCCGCCGCCGCGGGATCTTTGAAGCGCAACAGCACATCCTTCGCCTTGATTTTGGCGCGCTTGCCGTGCGGCGCCTCGACCTGAAGCGAAGTATCGCCGTCGGCGAGCACCATACCGACCTTGAACGAGCCGTTGTCTTCGTAGAGAACGTTCACGTGAGGGAAGCAAACCAAGAGGGGCCGCGTCGCGGTGGCCCGATGAATGACATAATTATATCGCAGCGTCGCCCCCGTCCTGCCGACAGGATCCTAAAATACCTCGTTCGCACACACGCCTGATCCCGTAACTGACTCTGAGAGGACCAAGGATGGCCAGAATCGAATCGATTTCCGTCGCGACCTGCCGCGTTCCGCTCGACAGTGTCACCAGTTTCGCCACACGCACGGTGGCGGGACGCGACTATGGCCTGGTCAAGGTACGCTCGGCCGAGGGCATCGAGGGCGTCGGCTTCTGCTACGCAGGCTCCTCGGGCGGGACGCTGGTTGCGCACGCGGTCGAGCAACTCCTCGCGCCGATCCTGCTCGGGGAAGAGAGCCTTCTGGTCGAGGGGCTGTGGCAGCGCATGTTCCAGGAGACGCTGCTGCACGGGCGCGCCGGCAGCGTGATGCGGGCGATTTCGATTCTCGACTGCGCGCTATGGGATCTGAACGCGCGGGCGGCGAAGCTGCCGCTCTACAAATATCTGGGTGCGGTCGTGGACGACGCCGTACCCGCCTACGCGAGCGGCGGCTATTACGTCGCCGGCAAGACGCCCAAGAAGCTCGGCGAGGAGATGGTCGGTTACGTCAAAGCCGGCTTCAAGGCGGTGAAAATGAAGGTCGGGCGGCTTTCGCCCAAGGAAGAAGAGGCACGGGTGAAAGCGGCGCGCGATGCCGTCGGGCCCGAGGTGGAGCTGATGCTCGACGCCAACAACGCCTGGCACGACCTACCCACGGCGATGCGCTACATCGAGCGCTTTGAACTCTATGATCCATACTGGATCGAGGAACCGTTTTTCCCAGACGACATCGAGAATCACGCACGGCTGGCAAAGCTCACACGCGTCACGGTTGCCACCGGCGAAATCGGCACCGGTCGCTGGCATTTCAAGGAAATCCTCGACAAAGGCGCGGCAGCGATCCTGCAGACCGACGCGCTGGTATGCGGCGGAATCTCCGAGTGGCGCAGGATCGCCGCAACCGCGGCGAGCTACGGCGTCACCGTGTGCCCACACTGGTTCCACGACTTGCACGTGCACCTCGTGGCGGCAACGCCGAATGCGCGCTATGTCGAGTTCTTCCCCGACGATCAGGTGCTCAATTTCAGAAAACTCGTCGACACGCAGCTGAAGCACAGGGCCGGCATGCTGCTGCTGCCGCGGACACCGGGACTGGGCTTCAGCTTCGACGAAAGGGCAGTGGCGCGCTACGCGCTCAAGGGCGGAAGGTCGACGTGGAGCGTGCTCCGGTAATCAGGCCATTCCGGAAAACTGCAAGATGAGCGGAATCTGCTCGGGAAAGCTCATCAGGGCATGATCGCCGCCCTGCACCACCACCTGCTTGGCGCCGAGGTACCTTTTTACTGCCGCGCGGTAGTCCAGCGCTTCATCCCCGGTCTCGACGAGCAATAGATAGCGCTCGGGGTGGACCTTGGGCACGAAGAGTCGCTCCCACTGGCGTAGATGCTCTTCGGTAAGCTCGTATTTCTCGTCGCCGTGGTAGTTCCGCTGCGAGCCCAGAAACGCGCGCAGGCCAACATGCGGATCGATGGCGGGATTGATCAGCACGGCACGCACCCTGTGTTTCTCGGCGAGCCAAGTCGCGTAGAAGCCGCCGAGGGAGCTGCCTACCAGCGTCACGCGCTCGAGGGGTCGACACGCCATTTCTGTCTCGACCGCTGCGATCGCCTCGTTCGGCCAGTGCGGCAACTGCGGACAGGCAAACCGATCGCCCATGCCGCGCTCCTCGAGATACCGCTTGAAGTATTGCGCCTTGCTCGACTGCGGCGAGCTGTTGAATCCGTGCAAGTAAACAATCATGTCAAGGGGCCGCCGCCTTAGCCCGCTCGCCGAGCGCGGCCAGCAGGCGCTCATGAATGCCGTCGAAGTCGCCATTGCTCATAACGAGCACGTGATCGCCGGAACGGGCCTCGGCGGTGATCGCCGCGACCAGGCGTTCGAAATTGTCCTCGCAGCTCGCGCGTGCGCCGAGAGGTGCAAGCACTGCAGCCGCGTCCCAACCCAGTTTGGCCGTATAACAAAAGATCCTGTCGGCGGTCTCGAGGCTTCCCGGCAGCCTGTCCTTCATCACGCCCAGCTTCATCGTGTTGGAGCGCGGCTCGAGCACGGCAAGGATGCGCGCTCTGCCCACCTTGCGCCGAAGCCCGGCAATAGTGGTGGCAATGGCCGTCGGATGATGGGCGAAGTCGTCGTATACGATCACGCCGGCAGCCGTTCCCCGCAGCTCCATGCGGCGCTTGACGTTTTCAAAACGCGACAGCGCGTCAATGGCCTGCGCCGGAGTTACCCCCGCTGCGTTTGCCGCAGCGATGGCCGCGAGTGCGTTCAAGCAATTGTGGTCGCCAAGCAGCGTCCAATTCACTCGGCCAAATGGCTTACCTTGGTGCGATACCTCAAATGAGTTCGTCCCGACATCGATCGCATTCCAGCCGTCGTCCACGCCGAAGCGCTCGACCGGCGTCCAGCAGCCTCGGGCAATTACGCGTTTGATCGCTTCATCCAAGCCGCTGAGGATAATCCGGCCAGACGATGGGATCGTTCTTATAAAATGATGAAATTGGGTCTCGATTGCTGCAAGATCAGCGAAGATGTCTGCATGATCGAATTCGATATTGTTTAGAACAGCGACCCTCGGCCGATAGTGCACCATTTTGGAACGCTTATCGAAGAAAGCAGTGTCATATTCGTCGGCTTCAATGACAAAATGCCTTTGAGTTCCAAGCCTTGCAGAAATCTTGAAATTTTCTGGAACGCCGCCGATGAGATATCCCGGTTCCAGCCCGGCTTCTTCAAGTATCCAGGCCAACATAGATGAAGTCGTTGTTTTTCCATGTGTTCCAGATACAGCAAGTACCCACTTTCGTGCCAGAACATTTTCGGCGAGCCACTGCGGTCCGGATACATAACGGTCGCCCTGATCGAGGATCGCTTCCATAAGTACATTGCCTCGGCTCACGACGTTGCCGACAACCCATAAATCGGGCTTGACCGCGAGCTGGTCTGCGCCGAATCCTTCGATAAGTTCGATGCCCTGCGCGGTGAGCTGGGTGCTCATCGGCGGATAGACATTGGTGTCGCAACCGGTGACCCGATGGCCCGCAGCTTTCGCGATCGCGGCAATGCCTCCCATGAAGGTGCCGCAAATGCCGAGGATGTGAATATGCATCTGGACTGGGGAAAGCAGCGCGGTCGGCGGTAACCCGCGCTTGGATGAATGGGTGGAAGCGCAGCCGCAATTCTAGCTCACTTCGCCACCCCTCCCGGCTGTGTGCTGCGGTATCATGGCCCGTCGCTCCTGCCTGCTTCCTTCCCGTGCCGAAAGACAGCAAACCCAAGCAGCAGATGCGTACACGCATCGCCATGGCCGCGGCACGCATAATGGCCGAGGACGGCGTTGAGGATTTCGCGCTCGCCAAGCGAAAGGCCGCGCGTCAACTCGGCGCCGAGGATACGCAATCGTTGCCAAAAAACGAGGAGATCGAAGCCGAGCTGCGTGCCTATCAGTCGTTGTACCAAGGCGAGGAACAACGCGAACGCATCAAGCACCTGCGTGCCCGGGCGCTCGAGGCGATGCGGGCGCTGGCCCAGTTCCGCCCGCATCTCGCCGGCCCGGTGCTGAAGGGTACCGCCGGACGCTACAGTGACGTCGACTTGCAATTATTTACCGATGACAGCAAAGCGGTGGAGATGTTCCTGCTCAGTCGTAACATTGCCTACGACATATCGGATCAACGCCACTTCGCCGGCGACCAGGCTCGCGCCGTATCGATACTGAAGCTCGAGTGGCAGGGCGTGCCCGTCAATCTTGCCATCTATGCCGCCAACGACGAACGCGGCAGTTTGAAGACCTCAATGGCCGGGCGGCCGATGCAGCGCGCGGGGATCCAAGTGGTGAGCCAGCTCTTGTTCCGGGATGGTTAGGCAAGCTTTCCTGGTCGTCGTGGTTGCTCTCGCGGCTGCCGCGGCAGGCTTCTATTTCTATTCGCATCAGCGCATGCCCCTCGCCGGATCGGCCGCGCAGGCGACGGCACGACTCGCGCGACTGTCGCTGCCGGATCCGGCTGGAACGCCCCAGAGTCTCACGCAGTGGCGCGGCAAAGTATTGGTGCTGAATTTCTGGGCTACCTGGTGTGCGCCATGCAGGGAAGAAATCCCTGGCTTGGTGCGACTTCAGCGACGATTTGCGTCGAATGGCCTGCAAATTATCGGGATCGCCATCGATTCTTCTTCTAAAGTTCGAGATTTTGCCCGTGAGTTCGAAATAAATTACCCACTCATGGTGGGGGAAATTGAGCTAATTGACCTTACACGACAGCTGGGCAATCGGGCTTCCGGATTGCCATTTACGATTATCTTGGACCGGTCAGGCAAGATAACCAATACACACCTGGGCCGAGTTTCTGAAGAGGAACTTACCCGGTGGTTGCGTCCGCTGTTCAACTAACTTGTTAATTTTCCTGGAAAAACGCCAAATACTGGACAATATATCGGCATTTGCGGCAAACTTGCGGCCATGCCCAAGCTCAAACGCGCCGGAGACACGGCATCGCGAAGGCCTCAGAATCTCCTTGTCCTTCATGGCCCCAACCTGAACTTGCTGGGTACTCGAGAACCGGAGATCTACGGTGCCGAGACTCTCAAAACCATCAATCTGCGGTTGATTCGCTTCGGGCGGGATCACGGTGCGCGTGTAGAATGCTTTCAGAGCAACCAGGAAGGCGCCCTGATTGAGCGGGTGCATGCAGCAAAAATGCAGAGAACTTCCTGGATCATCGTCAATCCTGCTGGTTTTTCCCACACCAGTGTGGCACTACGCGATGCCCTTGCAGCGGTCAAGATCCCTTTTATCGAGGTACACCTGTCGAATATTTATTCCCGCGAGCCATTCCGACGCCATTCATACTTCTCCGATCTCGCGGCCGGCATCATCTGCGGACTTGGCAGCCGGGGCTATGACCTCGCGCTCGAGTTCGCACTGCAACCAACAACCTAAGCCAGATCCCCGCGCCCGAAGCCCGGTGCCCCGGGTACGGAAGGAGGCTCATATGGACTTACGCAAGCTGAAGAAACTGATCGACCTCGTCGAGGAATCGGGCATTACCGAGCTCGAGGTGACCGAGGGGGAGGAAAAGGTCAGGATTATGAAGGCTGGGCCGGCCGGACGGGAGGTTGCGGTCACTTCTGCTTCTACCCCGGCTAGGGCGAATCTGCCGGCGGAACCGATCCCTGTTGCCGCACCTACCGCCTCTGTCGCGCCCGCTGTCGAAGCCCCCTCTGCGCCCGAGGGCCATATTGTCAAATCGCCAATGGTGGGAACGTTTTACCGCTCAGCCTCACCCGGTGCGAAGCCCTTCGTGGAAATCGGTGACGCGGTCAAGGCTGGCCAACCTGTCTGCATCATTGAAGCCATGAAGCTCATGAACGAGATCGAAACCGACCAGGACGGCGTCATCAAGGCAATCCTGGTCGAAAACGGGCAGCCCGTGGAATACGGGGAACCATTGATGATCGTCGGCTAGGTCCACGCAGTGGCGATGTTCGAGAAAATTCTGATCGCGAATCGCGGCGAAATCGCTCTACGCATCCAGCGCGCCTGTCGTGACCTCGGCATCAAAACCGTGGTCGTGCACTCGGAGGCCGATCGTGAAGCCAAGTACGTCAAGCTCGCCGATGAATCGGTGTGCATCGGGCCGCCTCCCTCCAGCGCGAGCTATCTCAACATTCCGGCCATCATCAGCGCTGCCGAGGTCACGGACGCGGAAGCGATCCACCCGGGTTACGGGTTTCTTGCCGAAAATGCGGATTTTGCCGAGCGGGTGGACAAGAGCGGCTTTGTCTTCATCGGTCCGCGCGCCGACACTATCCGCCTGATGGGAGACAAGATCAGCGCAAAGCAGGTGATGCAAAAAGCGGGGGTGCCCACCGTTCCAGGGTTCGACGGGCCACTTCCAGACTCGCCCGAGGAAATTGTCAAAATCGCGCGACAAATCGGCTACCCGGTGATCATCAAGGCAGCGGGCGGCGGCGGCGGGCGTGGCATGCGCGTAGTGCACACCGAGGCGGCCCTGAAAGGTGCTGCGAGCCTAACCCGTGCCGAGGCCGGAGCGGCGTTCGGCAACCCTACTGTATACATGGAAAAGTACCTCGAGAACCCGCGCCACATCGAGGTGCAGGTGCTCGCCGACGAATACAAGAACACGATCTACCTCGGCGAGCGCGACTGCTCCCTGCAGCGCCGCCACCAGAAAGTCATGGAAGAGGCACCGGCGCCGGACATCACGCCACGCATGCGCGCCAAAATCGGGGAGCGCTGCGTCGAGGCCTGCCGCAAGATCAGCTACCGCGGCGCCGGCACTTTCGAGTTCCTCTACGAGGATGGCGAGTTCTACTTCATCGAAATGAACACCCGCATCCAGGTCGAGCACCCGGTGACCGAGATGATTACCGGGATAGACATCGTACAGGAGCAGATCCGCGTGGCCGCAGGAGAAAAGCTCTCGGTGCGGCAGAAGGATATCGAATGCCGCGGCCACGCGATCGAGTGCCGCATCAACGCCGAGGATCCGTTCAAATTCACACCTTCACCGGGACGCATCACCTCCTACCATCCGCCCGGCGGCCCCGGGATCCGCGTCGATTCCCACATCTACCAGGGCTACACCGTGCCGCCCAACTACGATTCCCTGATCGGCAAGGTGATCGCCTACGGCGCCAACCGCGACCAGGCGATTCGGCGCATGCGCATCGCGCTCTCGGAGATGGTGGTGGAGGGCATCCAGACCAACATCCCGCTGCATCAGGAACTGCTGCTCGACACCCGCATCATCAAGGGCGGGGTGAGCATCCATTATCTCGAGCAGAAGCTCGCCCAGCAGAAGAAACACGATTTGGCAAAATAGGGATGGCCTTCGTCGCTATCGTCGTCGAACTCGAATCGGACGAGGGCGACCGTCTGAGCAATGCGCTGATCGACGCCGGGGCGCTTTCGGTCAGTTGCGAGGACGCCGCTTCTGGCACGTCGAGCGAAACACCGGTGTTCGACGAGCCCGGCGAGATTGCATCTTGGCCGCAGCAGAAACTCACGGCACTGTGCAGAACTCATGACGATCCTGAACAGCTCTTGGATCGTGCCTGCGCCATTGCCGGAATAATTACACCTGCATTCGAACTGCGCGCCGTCGCAGACGAGGACTGGGTGCGCAGATCCCGAGAGCAGTTTGCGCCGATTCAGGTGTCCGGACGGTTATGGGTCGTGCCATCCTGGCATACACCGCCTCGCCCCGATGCGCTCAACCTTGTACTCGATCCGGGTCTTGCCTTCGGCACTGGCGGGCACCCGACCACGCACCTGTGTCTTGCATGGCTGGAGAGCCGCGTCGGCGGCGGCGAGACCGTCCTCGACTACGGCTGCGGTTCCGGTATATTAACCATCGCTGCACTGAAACTCGGCGCCCGCCGCGCCATCGGCGTGGATATCGATCCCGACGCCGTTGTCACGGCCCGCGCCAACGCCGAGCGCAATTGTGTTACTGCCGAGTTTTCCGACACCGGCACATCGCTTACGCTGATCGCCGATATCGTGGTTGCCAATATTCTCGCCAATCCGCTGAAAGTTCTGGCGCCGCTGCTCGCCTCGCATTGCGCTAAGGGGGCGCGGATCGCGCTCTCGGGAATTCTCGCACCGCAGGCAAAGGATGTCGAAGCGCACTACGCGCCCTGGTTCAAGTTCGAGCCAGCTGGGGAAATGGAGGGCTGGGTGTGCCTGTCGGGAACGCGCATATGAGCATGATCACGCGCTGCCCGGGCTGCGGCACTTCGTTTCGCGTGACCCTGGTACAGCTCGAGGCCCGCGCCGGACAGGCGCGTTGCGGGCGTTGCGGCGTCGTTTTCGACGCCCGCGTTGCGCTGGTATCCGACTCCGTGCCAACGACGCCAGAACGTGACTTTGCGGCTGCACTCGAAGCCGAAATACACCGCGCCGGAGAAACCCCCCGAACCGGCCTCGCGGTGCCTTCGGCGCCGGAGGCCGACTTCGCATTGCAGCGGGGAACCATAGGGGCGGTGCAAGCTGCGCCGCTCGATTTCGGACCGCGATCGCGTACACCTCCGAGCCGGCTGTGGTGGCTGGGAAGCACGCTGCTGCTGCTCTTGCTTGTGGCCCAGGCGGCATACCGCTATCGCGGAGATCTCGCGCTGCTTGTGCCCGAGGCGAAACCGACGATTCAAAAAGTCTGCGTCGAACTGAACTGCGATGTGCCCCTGCCGCGTCGCACCGAACTCATGAGCATCGAATCATCCGACCTGCGGGCCGACGGAGCCAATCCCAGCGTCATGGTACTGTCGGCGACCCTTCGAAATCGCGCCGCGTTCGCGCAGGCGCTGCCCGCCCTCGAACTGACGCTCACCGACGCCCAGAACCAGACCGTGGCGCGGCGCGTCCTGATGCCGCAGGACTATGCTCCACGCGGCACGCGCCTTGACTCCGGCTTTGCCGCCAGCAGCGAGCTACCGGCCAAGGTGTTCATTGAAGTAGGGACCCTCAAGGCGACCGGCTATCGGCTCTATCTCTTTTATTCGTAGTTCTACCCGCGTTTCCAAAAACCCTCTGCTTTCAACCGACAACTTATGCCTATTCTGATCTGCGGCTCCATTGCTTACGACAACATCATGGTTTTCCACGGCCGCTTCAAGGAACATATCCTGCCGGAGCAAATCCACATCTTGAATGTGGCTTTCCTCGTTCCGGAGCTGCGACGCGAGTTCGGCGGCTGCGCCGGCAACATTGCCTACAACCTGAAGCTCCTTGGTGGCGATTCGCTCATCATGGCTACGGTAGGCGAGGACGCCGGTCCGTATATCGATCGCCTCGCGCAGCTCGGATTGCGGCACGATTGCGTGCGCCCGGTACCCGGCACGCTGACAGCGCAGGCCTTCATCACCACCGACCTCGATGATAATCAGATCACGGCGTTCCACCCCGGCGCGATGAACCACGCACACATGAACCACGCGAGCGGCGCGGTCGGCGCACGCCTCGCCATTGTCGCGCCCGACGGCCGTGAGGGCATGCTGCAGCACGCACGCGAGCTCTCGCGGCAGGCAATTCCCTTCATATTCGACCCCGGACAGGGCCTGCCGATGTTTTCCGGAGCGGAACTGCTCACCTTCATTGAACAGGCGAGCTATGTCGCAGTCAATGACTACGAAGGCAAATTGCTGGAGGAGCGCACCGGGAAAGAGCTGGAAATGCTCGCAAGAATGGTGAAGGCGTTGATCGTCACGCGTGGTGCAGAGGGTTCGATCATCTACGCTGACGGCCAACGGCTCGACATCCCCTGCGTTAAAGCCGAAGAGGTGGTGGATCCGACTGGCTGCGGCGACGCTTACCGCGCCGGCCTTCTTTACGGCATCGCCGCGGGCTTCGACTGGCGCAAGACCGGCCAGATCGCCGCACTCATGGGAGCGATCAAGATCGCCTCGCGCGGGGGGCAAAACCATTCAATAAGCCGCGAGCGGATCGCCGAGCTCTACCGCCGGAATTTCGGTTCCGATCTGTAATGGAGGAGGACATGAATCGACTGGTGACAATTCTGTTCGGCGCGGCAGTTATTACGACGGTGATGCTCTCTGGCTGTCCTACGCCTTCGAGTTCGGGTAGCGCTTATTCCTCGGGCTAGACACGCCGCGAGTAAATCGCGCGCATGGGCGTGGTCGAGTCGGCGCGCGTGGTAACGACCGAAGGTACGCGTGGAGAGGCAGGCGCGATAGCAGGCGGCGACGTCACCGGCAGCGACAAAGGTTCTGCTGTCGGCGCGATTCTCGGCGCGGTGGCAGGTGGCGCGGTGGGCTCGGCGATCGAGCGTTACCCAGGGAACCGACGAGGTTTTTTCACTGCGGCGAGTGCGCGCTTGCTCTCCAGCGCAGGCATTAGCGGGGACTCCCACTAGCTGCAATCCATCGGTCGCCAAGAACGTCAAGGACGGCTTCGGTCGCAATACCGCTCGCGCCGGAATTCCAACCGCGGGGTTTCCTCGGCGTTCTTCGCGCCCTCGGCGCCGTAGCGGGGATTGTCTTCGCTACAATCATCATGTAGAAAGGGCAGTCGCTCGCCCGTGCCTCCCAGTAAAATCCGGGCGTCCTAGCAGGAAGTACACAACTGATGACGGCGAACCGTACGCCAGTCGCAGCGCGCTTCGTGCGCCTTGCCCGCCTGGCGCTGCATTTCGCGCGCGGCCTTGCAATCGTTTGGCTGCATTTCCCGCGACTTTCCGCAACCGCGCGGCATGCGGCAATGCGGCGCTGGTCGAGAAAACTGCTCGCCATCATTTCGGTGTCGGTGCGGGAGGCGAACGTTCCGAAGGCGCTGCCGTCGCGATGCATGTTGGCGATGAATCATATCTCGTGGCTGGACATCTTTGTCATCGACGCGCATTTTCCGGCGACCTTCGTTGCCAAGTCGGAAATCCGCAACTGGCTGGTGGTCGGCTGGCTGTGCACGCAAGTCGGCACACTGTACATCGAGCGCGACAAGCGCGCGGCCGCGCGGCGGGCGCGGGAGATAATCTCGGAGATGCTCGCGCGCGGCACACTGATCGCAATCTGTCCGGAGGGAACCACCACCTTCGGCCGCAGCCTCGGGCGTTTTCACGCGGCGCTGTTTCAGCCGGCGATCGACGCCGAAGCGATGCTGCAGCCGGTGGCCCTGCGCTATCTCGATCCGTCGGGCCGGCACACCGACGCCGCAGGCTACGTCGGCGAAACCTCGCTGCTGCAATCGGTGTGGACCATCGTTTCAACCCGCCACATGCTGGCGGAAATCAATTTCCTGACGCCGATCTCCGCCGAGGGCGAAACCCGGCGCCCGCTGGCCGAGCAGACCGAAACCGCTATTGCTGCGGCGCTGGGCGTGCGGCCCCCGCATTCATCGCGCAAGGCACCTGAGACAGACGCCGATCCTCCAGACGGATAGCGCTGAGACGGCCGCCCCAAACGCAACCGGAGTCGAGTGCAAGCAGGTTTGGCCTGAGGAGCAGCCCGAGCGCAGACCAGTGGCCGCAGATTACGGTGTCGCCGGCGCTTTTCCGTCCCGGCACGTCGAACCACGGCAGATAGCCGGGCGGAGCGCTCGCGGTTTCGCCTTTGGTGTGGAACTCCATCACTCCTTCCGCGGTGCAGAAGCGCATGCGCGTCATGGCGTTGACGACAAGGCGCAGCCGGTCGATGCCTTCCAGATTCTCCCGCCATCGGTCGGGCTTGCTGCCGTAGAGCTGCGCCAAAAATTCCCGGTGCCTCGGCCCGCGGAGCTCGGCCTCGACCTCGCGCGCGAGCGACTGCGCCTTGGCGCAATCCCACTGCGGCAGGAGACCCGCGTGAACCAGCGCGTATCCGGACTCGCAGTGAATCATGGGCCGGCCTCGCAGCCAGTCGAGCAGCTCGTCCCGGTCCGGTGCCGCGAGCACCTCTTCGAGCGTGTCGTCCTCGCGTCCCTTCGCAAAGCCGTACGCATGCGCAAGCAGATGCAGATCGTGGTTGCCGAGCACGGTCACTGCACGCTCGCCCAGGTCGCGCACGAAGCGCAACGTCGCGAGCGATTCGGACCCGCGGTTGACAAGATCGCCGACGAACCACAAACGATCCTCGCCGCGGTCGAAGCCGATCGCCCCGAGCAGCGCCCGCAATTCCGTATAACATCCCTGCACGTCGCCAATCGCGTAGGTCGCCATCGTTACATCGCGCGGTCGAAACGCCGGTACTGGATGGCCTCGGCAACATGCGGCGTGCCGATCGCATCGGCTACGGCGAGGTCTGCGATAGTGCGGGCAAGCTTCAGCACGCGGTGATAGGCGCGTGCCGAGAGGTTCAAGCGCGCGATCGCCTGCTTCAGCAGCGCGCGTGCCGGCTCCTCGGCGGCACAAAAACGCTCGACTTCGCGGGGACCAAGACGGCTGTTCGACTTCTCCTGGCGCTCGACCTGGCGTGCTCGGGCCGCCTGCGTGCGCCGGCACACTTCTTCCGAACTCTCGCTCCCGCCCGCGCGCATCAGCTCGTCCTCGCGTAGCGCCGGCACCTCGATCTGAATATCGATGCGGTCGAGCAGCGGCCCCGAGAGCTTGCCTCGGTAGCGCGCCACCTGGTCCGGCGTGCAGCGGCACTTCCCGCTGAAATGCCCCAGGTAACCGCAGGGACACGGATTCATCGCACCGATCAACTGGAAACGCGCCGGAAACTCGGCTTGGCGCGCAGCGCGGGAGATCGCCACGCGCCCGCTCTCGAGCGGCTCGCGCAGCACTTCGAGCACCCTGCGGTCGAACTCGGGCAGCTCGTCGAGAAACAGCACCCCATGATGCGCAAGGGAGATCTCCCCGGGTCGCGGGTCGCTGCCGCCGCCGACCAGGGCGACGCTCGAGGCGGAGTGGTGCGGCGCGCGGAACGGCCGCTGCTTCCAGTTCTCCAGTCGAAAGCCGCCGGATCCCAGCGACTGCAGCGCGGCCGACTCGATGGCTTCGTCGTCGCTCATCGGCGGCAGCAATCCGGGAAAGCGCGTCGCGAGCATGGACTTCCCGGTTCCGGGCGGGCCGACCAAGAGCACGCTGTGACCGCCGGCGGCGGCCACTTCGAGCGCGCGCTTTGCCTGTGCCTGGCCTTTGACTTCGGAGATATCCGGATAGTGCGCGGGCATAGCGTCGGACCGCGCTGCCGGCCGTGTGAGCAGCTGCCGCCCGGAGAGATGGGCGCAGACTTCGAGCAGCGAATTCGCTGCGTAAATCTGCGCTCCGTTCACCAGCGCGGCTTCGGCTGCGCTCGCCGGCGGGAGCACGAAAGCGCGGCCCTCGCGCGCGGCGCGCCAAGTCATCGCCAGGGCGCCGCGCACCGGCCGCAGCTCGCCCGTCAGAGACAGCTCACCCGCGAATTCGTAGCCGGCGAGGTTCTCCGCGGCAATCTGGCGCGAGGCGATGAGGATACCGAGCGCGATCGGCAGATCGAAACGTCCGCTTTCCTTGGGCAGCTCCGCCGGGGCGAGATTGACCGTGATGCGCCGCGCCGGAAACTCGAAGCGCGAGTTCACCACCGCCGCACGCACGCGCTCCCGGCTTTCCTTCACTTCAGTGTCGGGCAAGCCGACGATGGTGAAGGAGGGCAATCCGTTGGCGAGATGGACTTCGACCCTGACCTCGGGCGCGTCGAACCCTGAGAGCGCCCGGCTGTGGAGCACCGCGAGGGACATCGCTGTGCTCACCGCTTGCGCAGCCCGGCCTCGAGTTCGGCGATACGCGCCTCCAGTTCGGAGAGTTTTTCTCGGGTGCGGGCAAGCACCTTGGCCTGAACCTCGAGCTCTTCGCGCGTCGCCAGGTCGAGCTTGGCGAAGGCGGCGCTGAACATGGCCCGCAAATTCTTCTCCACGTCTTTCGCGGGACCGGCAGCGATGATTTCGCCAAGTCTTGCGCTCAAATCCTCGAATATCCGGGCTTGCGGCATCGTTGTTCCGTTTTCGGTCGAGTCTAACATGGGTAATTAACGCTTCCGTGCTGCTCCACGCCGACCGTACGTTCCCGGTGCATAGCGTTTCCATCACGCTCCATGTTGGTGCAGTCAATTCTGCCACGATGTTCACAATCTCGACAACCCATTGATTTAACATAAGAAAAAAATTGGCATGGACCGTGCTGAAGAGATTACGTTTTTTTAACACTTGGAAAGGTAATGTCTCATGAAGAAACTTCTAATTGCTTCAGCTGTATCCGCCGCGTTCGCGGTACCGACCGCCGTGATCGCGCAAACGGCACCGGCTGCACCCACTCTCGATAAGGTCCTCGAGGCTTCGGGTATCAGCCTGAGCGGTTACATCGATACTGCGTACTCGCGTGCAAACAGGAACATCGAGGCTGGAATCGGTACACCTCCGGTTGCCCCACGCGTATTTGACGACCAGAACAACTCGTTCGCGTTGCATCAGGTCGGACTGACGGTCGCCAAGCAGCCGAAGGAAGGCTTCGGCGGTCTGGTCAATGTCACCGGTGGCAAAGATGCCCAGGTGATCAATTCCGTCGGCGCAGCCACGTCGCAGGTCGACGTCACCCAGGCCTACGGCCAGTACGCCACCGGTCACCTTACCGTTATCGCCGGCAAGTACACCACGATGCACGGAACCGAGGTGATCGCGAGCACGGGCAACACCAACTTCTCCCGCTCGATCTTGTTCGGTGCCGTGCCCTTCACCCACACCGGCGTGCGTGGGACCTACGCCGTGAGCGACAGCGTCAGTCTGATGGCCGGCGTCAATAACGGCTGGGATCAACTCTCGGACGCGAATAAGGGCAAAACGCTGGAGCTCGGTGCGACGCTTACGCCCATCAAGCCGCTGTCGATTGTCCTATCGGCTATGAGCGGCAGCGAGCCCGTGGGCACGACGAACGGCACGCGCACCAGCCTCAATGCCGTGGGTACTTACACCCTTACCGACGCAATAAGCTTCGGCGCGGAATATCTTAGCGTCAGCCAGGAGAACTTCACCTCGCTGGTCGATGGGAGCGCCATCACGGCGAAGTACAACGGCATAGCGGGCTACTTCACCTACATGCTGACGCCGAAGTGGCGTGGGGTTTTGCGGGTCGAGTCGTTCACGGACACGGATGGCTTCCACTTCGGCACCGTGGACACGAAGTACAAGGAGGCAACCGCAACGATTTCTTACCTGGCAAGCGACAGCTACGAACTGCGCGGCGAAGCGCGCAGCGACAGTGCCGACAAGGCCGTCTTCACGGACACCGGCGGCGCGGCCAGCAAAAGCTTGCTCACCTTCGCCGTCCAAGGCATTTACAAGTTCTGATCTCCTCGGAGACAGGCTACCCAACCCAATTAGGGAGCAAATTCATGAAACTGGTAACTGCAATCATCAAGCCGTTCAAGCTTGACGAAGTACGGGAGGCCTTGTCCGCCATCGGCGTGCAGGGCATTACCGTCACCGAAGTCAAAGGTTTCGGCAGGCAGAAAGGACACACGGAGCTCTATCGCGGAGCGGAATATGTGGTCGACTTCCTGCCGAAAGTAAAAATCGAGGCCGCGATCAAGAACGAAATGCTCGATCAAGCGATCGAGGCCATCGAGAAATCGGCCAATACGGGAAAGATCGGCGACGGCAAGATTTTCGTCTTCGATCTCCAGCAAGTAATACGCATCCGTACCGGCGAAACCGGCGCGGAAGCGCTCTGAGGGAGAATCGCAATGAGAAAACTCTACGCAACGCTTGCCATTCTGGGCGCCTTCTGTCTTGGCGCGCCGGCCATGGCGCAGGACAAGCCGGCTGCTCCTGCTGCGGCGGCACCGGCTGCGGCGGCGCCGACTGCGGCACCCGCCGCAGCTCCCG
>JBARMB010000056.1:0-35227 GCA_049802235.1 Burkholderiales bacterium
TCAACATAATCGGGGGCGAGCTCGACTGCCTTCCGGTAGCAGGCGATGGCCTCGTCCAGCTTGCCTTGCGCCAGGAACACATTGCCCAGGTTGTTGTGCGCCGGGGCGTTGGAGGCATTGCGGGACAGCGCCCGGGATATCAGCTCCGCGGCCCGCTCGTGCTCGGCGCGCTGGAAGGCGATGACGCCCAGAAAATGCAAGGCATCGATATTCTCCGGATCGATCGCCAGTGCCTCGCGATAAGCCGCTTCGGCCTCGGACAGGCGCCCCGCTTGATGGTGTTGCAAAGCGCCGTTGATTGCCCGGGAAAGAGCGGCGACAGCCTCCCCGGTTCCGGCGCCCGCGGAAGGTGCGGGTTCGGACGCGGGGGATCTCAGGACCGTCTTTTTCCTGGGCTTGAAGAACCGTTCGAACATGATGGATGGGTCAATTGATCGGGACCGCTTTCCCGGGCGGGTCTCTGGTAGATATGAAGTCGGCGGATACAAACCTAGCCGGGTGACAGGTCAGGAGCGACCTCAAGGATACAATGCCCCTCCGAAGGAGACACAACTCCGATGGCTCCAAGAGACCGCGGCGAGAGGTGTCTCAGCTTCGGCCGCCGCGCGAGCGCTCGCGCAGGCGCGTGACCGCGTGTTCGACGGCCTTGACGATGGACTCCTGAACCAACGCCTCGACGTCGGCCCTGACCTGGTCGGTGAAGGACGCAAGCGTGCGCTGCAGATGACTTTCCAGCCGCACCCGCAGGGACTCATCGAGAAAGTTCGTGACGTAGGGGCCGATCGCGTCGAGCAGCTGTTGGCGGAGCTTTTGTTTGATCTCCTGCAACTCGGTTTCGGTCAACGTGCCTGCTGCAGGGGCCTCCACGGAACGTGCCGCCGCAGTATTGCCTACCACCTCCGTGAGCACGGGAAAATCGTCCTGCGCCGGTGCCGCGGACGGACGATAGCGGCTCAGGAAGGCATCGGTTTTCCTCACCAGGTCGTCTGAGTCGCTCACGCGCCGGCCTTCGTGAGGTCGTGATGGTGGATCTCGTAGCCGCGGTCGCGGTAGAACCGGTAGCGGTCGCGGGCAAGCCGGCGGTCATCCTCGTCGGCGCTCACGACCTCGATCAGCCGCTCGAAACGGCTGAACGAGGACGGCGATTCGCTGTGCAGGTTGAGCATGACCTGGTGGTGGGGCACTTCGCCGTCGTCGAGCGCGATCACCACCGGCGTCTCCGATGCCAGCGCGTGAGACGCCAAGCAGTGCGGGACGAAGCCGATCGCCTGATGGGTCCAGAGCAGCCTGTCGATGTCGCGGGCGACGGCCTCCTCGGGCGCGTAGATGACCATGCGCAACTGTTGCTGCAACGCCTTGGCGGCGAGCTGGCAGGCGACCTGCAGTTTCGGCTCGGCGTTGGAGTAGAAGTCGATGCGGGTCATGGTCGCGGATATCGTATATCGCAAATCGTGAATCGAGGCGCTGTCAATTTACGATTTCCCGTTCACGATTCTCGATTCACCGTTTTCCCGCCCGCTTAATCAGGAACGCGGTGAGCAGAGGGACGGGCCTGCCGGTGGCGCCTTTCTCCTTGCCCGATTTCCACGCGGTGCCGGCGATATCCAGATGCGCCCAGTCGTACCCGCGGGCGAAACGCGAAAGGAAGCAGGCGGCGGTGACGCTGCCGGCGGCGCGGCCGCCGATGTTGGCGAAATCGGCGAAGTTGCTCTTCAGCTGTTCCTGGTAGTCCTCCCAGAGCGGCAACTGCCAGACCCGGTCCCAGGAATCTGCGCCGGCAGCCTGCAGCTCGCGCGCCAGGCCTTCCTTGTTGGCGAACAGCCCCGAGCAGATGTGTCCGAGCGCGATCACGCACGCCCCGGTCAGCGTCGCGATGTCCACCACCGCCTGCGGCTGAAAACGCTCGGCATAGGTCAGCGCGTCGGCGAGGATCAGGCGCCCTTCGGCGTCGGTATTGAGGACCTCGATCGTCTGCTTCGACATGCTGGTGACGATGTCGCCGGGCTTGCTCGCCGCGCCGCCCGGCATGTTCTCGCAGGTCGGAACCAGTCCGATCAGGTTCAGCTTCAGCTTGAGTTCGGCCACCGCACGCAGCGTGCCGAGCACGCTCGCCGCACCGCACATGTCGAATTTCATCTCGTCCATCTCGGCGGAGGGCTTGATCGAGATGCCGCCGGTGTCGAAGGTAATGCCTTTGCCGACCAGCACCACCGGCCGGTCCTTTTTGCCTGCTCCCGAGTAACGCAATACGACGAATTTGGGCGGCTGGCGGGAGCCTTTGGACACGGACAGCAACGAGCCCATGCCGAGCTTTTCCATGTCCTCCTGCTCGAGAATCTGGACCGCCAGCTTCCACTCACGTCCCAGCTTCACCGCTTCCTCGGCGAGGTAAGTTGGCGTGCAGACGTTGCCCGGCAGATTGCCCAGATCGCGTGCGAGCGCCATGCCGGCGGCGATGGCGCGCCCCTCCCGCATCCCGCGCTCCGCGGCGGCGGCATCGTGTCTCGAGGCCGCGGCGAGCGATACGTGGGCGAGCGGCCGTGGTTTGCCCTTCTTGCTTTTCATGCGGTCGAAGCGGTAGGCGGCGTCTGCGGCCATGAGCACGAGCTGGCGCGCCTTCCAGGCCGCATCGCGCCCGGGTACCGGCAACCCGGTGAAATACAGACAGGCATCGCGTGCGCCGGTGTCGTGGATGGCGGCGAGCGCTGCGCGTGCGCAATCGCGGAACTGCTTCTCGCCGAATTCCTTCTCCCGGCCCAGGCCCACCAGCAGCACGCGTTCGGCGGCGACGCCCGGAATGCGATAGAGCAGGCGCGTGCTGCCGGCCTTGCCCTCCATGTCGCCGGAGCGAAGCAAGTCGCGAATGCGGCCGCGCGCGGCTTTGTCGAGCGCTTCCGCTGGGGACGAGAGCTTGCGGGTCTCGAACACGCCGGCCGCGATGCAAGCCCCGGATTGCTTCTCCGGCGCCGCAGTTTTTATGCTAAATTCCACTAGGGCCTCGATCGTGGGAACCAGCGTGGATTATCTCCGCTTTGCTCCGTTGAAGTCAAAGCAGCGGAGGCACGATTCGGCGCCAGTTCCGAAAATCCCTCCCGTGTCCGCCAAGATTGCACCGTGATCTTCCAGCGCGCCCTGCTGCGTGAATTCGGCCACCTCGCGCTCGCCGTGTTCGCGACGCTGTTCGCGATCACGTTGACCACGCAGCTCATCCGATTGCTCGGACAGGCGGCGACCGGCAAGGTGCTTTCCGAGGGTGTGCTCGCATTGCTCGGATTCTCCGCCCTGAACTATCTGCCGGTGCTGCTTTCGCTTACCCTGTTTGTCACTGTGCTGATGACGCTGTCGCGCAGCTACCGCGATTCCGAGATGGTCATCTGGTTCGGCTCGGGGTTGTCGCTCGTCGCCTGGATTCGTCCGGTGTTGATATTCGCGGCGCCGCTCGTCGCCCTGATTGCGGTCCTGTCGCTGCTCCTTTCGCCCTGGGCGGTGGAGAAGAGCGATGACTTCCGGCGGAGAATGGACATGCGCGACGAGGCCTCGCGGGTCGCCCCCGGGGTGTTCCGCGAAGCCGCGGGCGGGGACAGGGTGTTCTTCGTCGAGGCGATCGCCGGAAACGAAACCGATGTGCAGAACGTGTTTATTTCGCAGATGCATGACGGCAGGCTCGGCATCATGGTGAGCAAGCGCGGCTACCGCGAAACGGCGGCGAACGGCGACCGTTTCGTGATTCTGCTGGACGGCCGGCGCTACGACGGCATTCCCGGCACCAACGACTATAAGGTGATGGATTTCGAGCGCTACGCGTTGCGGATCGAAACGCACGAAGCGCAGGCCGAGCAGGCTTCGTCCAAGGCGTTGTCAACGCTCGCACTGCTGCGGGAGCGCAGCAATCCCAACCTCGCGGAACTTCTCTGGCGGGTGGGCCTGCCGGTCTCGGCGCTGGTGCTTGCCTTGCTTGCGCTTCCCCTGTCGTTCGTCAATCCGCGCGCCAGCCGTTCCGTGAACCTGATATTCGCGCTGCTCACCTACATGGTCTACAGTAACCTGATCAGCATCGTCCAGGCATGGGTTTCGCAAGGGAGGGTGGCATTCCAAACCGGCTGGTGGGCGGTCCACGCGGGGATGCTGGCGGTGCTGGCGCTGCTCTTTTACCGGCGGCTGCGCGTGGGTCCGCTCCTGCGGAAGCGCTGAATGAACACGCTGCGGAACTATCTCGCGCGCGAAATCTATGGGGCGACGCTGTTTGTTTTCGTCGCGTTCCTCGCGCTGTTCGCGTTCTTCGATCTGATCAACGAGCTCGGCGATCTCGGCAGGGGCAGCTACCGGCTGCAGTACGTGCTCGCGGTCGTCGCACTGACGATACCGGGCCACGTCTACGAGCTGTTCCCGGTGGTCGTCCTGATCGGCACGCTGTACGCGCTTTCGCGTCTCGCGGCCAATTCCGAATACACCGTGATGCGCGGATCGGGCCTCGCGCCGTGGCGGGCGGCGATGACGCTGTTTCGCATCGGCGTGGTGTTCGTCATCGCCACCCTCGTGTTCGGCGAGCTGATAACGCCCGTCGCCGAGCGCACGGCGCGGCAGATCAAGCTTTCGGCGACCAGTTCCCTGGGGGCCCAGGAATTCCGTACGGGACTGTGGGTCAAGGATGACCGGCGCTTTGTCAACGTTCGCGAAGTCCTGCCCGATTCCAGCCTTTCCGACGTGAGGGTGTTCGAGTTCGACGACCAATACCGTTTGAAATCGATCGGTTTCGCGCAGCGCGGGCAGTACGCCGGCAACAACGTCTGGCGCCTGCGCGACGTGGTGCAGACGACCTTCTCGTTCTCGGGAAGCAGTGTCCAGCGCATGGCCGAAATGGACTGGACCTCGACGCTGACGCCCGACATCCTCTCGGTGCTGTTCGTGCTGCCGGAGCGGATGTCGGCGTGGGATCTGTATCAGTATTCCCGCCACCTCTCGGAAAACCGGCAGAAGTCCGAGCGCTATGAAATCGCCATGTGGAAGAAACTCGTATATCCGTTTGCGTGCCTGGTGATGATGGCGCTGGCGTTGCCCTTCGCGTATATCCACACCCGCGCGGGCGGACTCGGCTCAAAGGTGTTCTCCGGGATCATGCTGGGCATCCTGTTTCACATGTTGAACAGCCTGTTTTCTCACCTCGGGCTGCTGCAGAACTGGCCGCCGCTGTTCAGCGCGAGTCTGCCGAGTGCGGTGTTCCTGGGCGCGGCGGCGCTGATGATGTGGTGGGTGGAAAGAAGGTAGGGGCTCGGGGAGGGACTTGGGGCTAGTGAAGTGCCCCAGGACACGTGGTATTGCATGCTGTAATGCGTATAGCGAGCCCCCCCTAGCCTCCCTAAGCCCCGGAATCGTCATGAATGACGATTCGCGTTCCCGCCAGCCGGTCGTGGAGGAATTGCCGGTCGCGGTCGATGAACGCCCACAAGATTCCCGCCCCGAGCATCAGCAGCGATGGCCAGACAAGCACATATCGCGCCAGCGCCTGGCGGACCCCGACCGGACGGCCGTCGGCGCGGACCAGGCATATCTTCCAGGTATGCATCGGCAGCGTCTGGCCGCCACGGCGCCAGCACGTGACGAAATAGATTCCGAGAACCAGGAACAGGTAAATCTGAAAGAGATGCCGCGTGAGTCCTGACAGGTGTTCGCTCGCCGCGCCGTCGAACGCAACGCCGGCGAAGAGTGCAATGGCGAACACCACCAACGATTCGTACAGCATCGACACGAGCCGCCGGCCGATTGCGGGAACCCTCGCTCCGGCCGCGGCGCGCGGCTCCGGTGGCATGCCGGGTGGACGAGGTTATCGCGCCGCCGCCGGGGCGGGCGTGGCCGGCGAGGTCTGGGACGCAGGCGCGGTTGCGGGAGTCGTTACCGGTGCCTTCGCCGCGGCGGAAGGCGTCTTGCTCGGCGCGCCGCCGAGCTTGCGCCGCTCCTGCTCGGGCAGGCGGTTGTATTCGTCCCACCGTTGCTTGAGCACCTGCTTTTTGTCCGGAGGCAGCTTTTCCATCTTCTTATAGCGCTCGCGTGCGGCGCGACGCTCCTCCGGGGTAAGCTTTACCCAGGCCTGCATGCGCTTTTGCACGCGTGCCTGCGCGTCCGGCTTCATTTTCGGATAGCGCTTGGCAATGCCCAGCCACTTGCGCTTTCGCACTGGCTCGAGCTTGTCCCAGTCGGTCGCGAGTGGCGCAAGAACCTGTTGTTGCTCAGGGGTGAGCTCGACCCAGGCCGGAGGCTTCTTCTGCGGGGCGGCGAGAGTGGAGAACGAAATGCAAAGCCAAAGTGCTAGTGCGAGGAGCGCTTTAGCCATGCATCGAAGCCTTTGTCGAGATATGCATCGAGCGGCAGGTCGCCGGTGAGCACTGCTGCGTCGATTTCCTCGATCTCCACAGCTTGCTGCGAATCCCGCCACTGGTTGATGGCAATCAGGCCGAGGACCAGCACCGCCGTTGGCAGCAGCACGCGCGGAATGAGCGATGCGGGGCCACCCAATCTGCCGATCACGTTGCCGGCCCAGGCAAGCCCCGCTGCGGACGACTCGACCCGCTGACGCGCCAATGCCTGCTCACGGGCCGATTTCAGGCGAGCAAGCTTGCCGGCATCGAGATCGAGTCCTTGGTTGAGATACTGCCTGATTCGATAGGCGATATGTTGTTCGTTCATAGCTCGAATCCCCTTGTTCTCAGGACGGCAGCCAAAGCGTGCGCGGCTCGGGAGCAGTGGGTTTTAACGCTGCCTTGAGAGCAACCCATGATGGTTGCGGTCTCGGCAACGTCCAATTCCTCCCAGTAACGCAGCAGAAAAGCCTGACGTTGACGCGGGGGCAATCGCTTAATTTCTTTTTCAATTAATTCAATAACTTGATATCGCTCGAGACGTTCCGCGGGATTTTCGCCGAATTGGGAGTCAGCCTCGCTTTCCAGGGTTTCGAGGGGATCGGAGTCGTCTTCGTCGCGGCCGGCGGAAAGCGCCGAGAACAGTGTTGTCCACAAAGACCTTACCTTCTGTCGGCGATAGAAGTCGCGGATGGTGTTCTGCAGGATACGTTGGAACAGCATCGGCAGCTCCGCCTGCGGCTTGTCGCCGTACTTTTCAGCGAGCTTGAGCATCGAATCCTGCACGATATCGAGGGCGTTCTCTTCGTTCCGGACTGCGAACAGCGCCTGCTTGTAAGCACGTCGTTCGACACCGGCAAGAAATTCGGAGAGTTCGTTTCGGGAGGCCAGGGGTGCTTCCTTTTTGTCGGCCTGCGAAAGGCCGCTACGGTTGCCCGATGTTATCAAAAAGCGCGGCAGCGGTGCAGGCTGGAAAAGGGAAAAAACTTGACCAATCAGACGCTAGCATTTACTCTCCAAACGTCGAATGTTGCAGCGCGGAACATGAATATGGAATTTTCGGGCGCGGAAATCGTGGTGAAATGCCTCCAGGCGGAGGGGGTCGAGTATGTCTTCGGCTATCCCGGCGGCGCGGTCCTGTTCATCTACGACGCGTTATTCAAGCAGGACAAGGTGAAGCATGTGCTGGTTCGCCACGAGCAGGGCGCCACGCACGCCGCAGACGGCTACTCCCGCTCGAGCAACAAGATCGGCGTGGCGCTCGTGACCTCGGGTCCCGGCGTGACCAACGCCGTCACCGGCATCGCCACCGCCTACATGGATTCGATCCCGATGGTGGTGATCACCGGCCAGGTTCCAACCCATGCGATCGGTCAGGACGCGTTCCAGGAATGCGACACCGTCGGTATTACGCGACCCTGCGTCAAGCACAACTTTCTGGTAAAGGACGTCAAGGACCTCGCGATCACGATCAAGAAGGCGTTCTATCTCGCCAGGACCGGGCGTCCCGGTCCGGTGCTCGTCGACATCCCGAAGGATGTCACCGCCGCGAAGTGCGAGTTCGAATATCCGGAAACGGTCAGCATGCGGTCTTATAACCCGGTGGTCAAAGGACACCCCGGACAGATCAAGAAGGCGGCGCAGCTCCTTTTCGAGGCCAAGCGACCAATGATCTACGCCGGCGGCGGCGTGATTCTGTCGGATGCCTCGGCGCAGTTGACGAAGCTGGTGAAGATGCTGGGCTTTCCGTGCACCAACACGCTCATGGGGCTGGGCGGTTTTCCGGCGACGCATCCGCAGTTTGTCGGCATGCTCGGTATGCACGGGACCTACGAGGCCAACATGGCGATGCAGCACTGCGACGTGCTGCTCGCGGTCGGCGCCAGGTTCGACGACCGCGTCATCGGCGATCCGGAACACTTCGGCCAGGTCCCGAGAAAAATCATCCATATCGACATCGACCCGTCGTCGATTTCCAAGCGCGTGAAGGTCGACGTTCCCATCGTCGGCAACGTGCGCGATGTGCTCGATGACCTGATTCATCAGCTCGAAGCGGGCGGCTACAAGCCTAACCAGAGCGCTCTGAGCGCCTGGTGGTCGCAGATCGGGCTGTGGAAATCCAAGGACTGTCTGCGCTACGACCGCAACAGCAAGATCATCAAGCCACAGTACGTTCTGGAGAAGCTCTACGAGGTGACCAAGGGCGACGCCATCGTCACTTCCGACGTCGGCCAGCACCAGATGTGGGCGGCGCAGTTCTACAAGTTCGACAAGCCGCGTCGCTGGATCAACTCCGGTGGGCTGGGCACGATGGGATTCGGGCTGCCCGCCGCGATGGGCGCGCAGCTTGCCAACCCCGGCGACACGGTGGTTTGCGTCACCGGCGAGGCGAGCTTCCAGATGTGCATCCAGGAGCTCTCGACCTGCAAGCAGTATCGGCTGCCGATCAAGATCGTGAACCTGAACAACCGCTACATGGGCATGGTGCGCCAGTGGCAGCAGTTCTTCCACGGCAATCGCTATTCCGAGTCCTACATGGACGCGCTGCCCGATTTCGTCAAGCTCGCCGAAAGCTACGGCCACGTCGGCATGCGCATCGAAAGACCGGCCGACGTCGAGTCGGCGCTGCGCGAAGCGTTCAAGCACAAGGACGAACTGGTGTTGATGGACTTCATCACCGACCAGACCGAGAACGTCTATCCGATGGTCCAAGGCGGCAAAGGCCTGACCGAGATGATCCTCGCCGAGGAGCTGTGAGGGGCGTCTGTCGGCGCGACCGTTTTTTTAACTTGAGCTGAAGGGAGCCCGGCTCGGCGGCGCCACGAGTGTCGCGTCGAGGCGGCGTCGAGGATGCCGGAAGCCTGGCCTCGGCCGGATAACGATGAGACACGTCATTTCCATCATGCTCGAAAATGAGCCCGGGGCGCTTTCCAGAGTGGCGGGTCTGTTCTCGGCGCGAGGCTACAACATCGAGACGCTCACCGTGGCGCCGACCGAGGACGCATCGCTGTCGCGCATGACCATCGTCACTACCGGCTCCGATGACGTGATTGAGCAGATCACCAAGCAATTGAACAAGCTCGTCGAGGTGGTCAAGGTGGTCGATCTCTCCGAGGCCGCGCACATCGAGCGCGAGCTGATGCTGATCAAATTGCGCGCCACGGGGAAGGAGCGGGGAGAGATGAAGCGCATGGCCGATATTTTCCGCGGCCGCATCATCGACGTTACCGAAACCACCTACACCATCGAACTCACCGGCACCGGCGCCAAGCTCGACGCCTTCATCCAGGCGCTCGACAAGAGCGTGATTCTGGAGACGGTGCGTACCGGCGCCTCCGGCATCGGCCGGGGCGAGCGGGTATTGAAAGTGTGAAGACGGAGAACGAGAACGGGACGACCTGAATCGACCCGGCGTTTCCTGCCTTCCGATTTACGAAGAGGAAAAAACATGAAAGTCTATTACGACAAGGATGCCGACCTTTCGCTCATCAAGGGCAAGAAAGTCACCATCGTCGGCTACGGCTCGCAGGGGCACGCCCACGCGCTCAACCTGCACGATTCCGGCGTGAAGGTGACGGTCGGATTGCGCAAGGCAGGCGCCTCTTGGGGCAAGGCGAAGAAGGCCGGCCTCAACGTCAAGGAAATCCCCGAGTCCGTGAAGGGCGCGGACTTCGTCATGATGCTGATGCCCGACGAGCACATCGCGGCGACCTACATGTCTGAGGTCGAGCCCAATATCCGCAAGGGCGCGACGCTCGGCTTTGCCCATGGGTTCAACATCCATTACGGGCAGGTGGTGCCGCGCGAGGACCTCGACGTGGTGATGATCGCCCCGAAGGCTCCGGGCCACACGGTACGCTCGACCTACACCCAGGGCGGCGGCACGCCAATGCTCATTGCGGTGCACCAGAATCCGAGCAGGAAAGGGCGCGATCTTGCGCTGTCTTACGCTGCGGCGATCGGTGGTGCGCGCGCCGGGGTGATCGAGACCACATTCAAGGAAGAGACCGAGACCGACCTGTTCGGCGAGCAGACGGTGCTCTGCGGCGGCTGCGTCGAACTGGTGAAGACCGGCTTCGAGGTGCTGGTCGAGGCGGGCTATGCGCCCGAAATGGCCTACTTCGAATGCCTGCACGAGCTCAAGCTCATCGTCGATCTCATGTACGAGGGCGGCATCGGCACCATGAACTACTCGATCTCCAACAACGCCGAGTACGGCGAGTATGTCACCGGCCCGAAGATCATTACCGCCGAGACCAAGGCCGCGATGCGCCAGGCGTTGAAGGACATCCAGACCGGCGAGTATGCGAAGAGCTTCATCCTGGAAAACCGCGCCGGCGCACCGACGCTGCGCTCGCGCCGCCGCCTCACCGCCGAGCACGACATCGAGGTCGTGGGCGAGAAACTGCGGGCGATGATGCCCTGGATCAAAAAGAACAAGCTGGTCGACACCAGCAGGAACTGATCCGGTCCGCCGCGGCGTTGCTGCGGAGCTTGAGGCATAATTCGGGCACGGTAACGTGCTCTTGTTTTTTCAAGAGAGTGCCATACGCGGGCTGGTGTCAGGTATCGCGCTTCGGTGCCTGCTGGTTGCATGCGGCGGCAAAGAAGATCGGCGACATCCCGAGGCAAACCAGGGACAATGCCGCAGCGGGCGTCAACGACACGCTCAAGCAGGGCACGGGGCAGCTCAAGGAGGATGACAAGAAGCAATGAGCGCGAGCTATCCGCATCCGATCATCGCCCGCGAGGGCTGGCCGTTTTTGGCCATCGCAGTCCTCGCAGCCGCCGCCGCGACCTGGTTCTGCGGCTGGTGGTCGGCCCCATTGTGGCTTGTGGCGCTGTTCGTGCTGCAGTTCTTCCGCGACCCGCCGCGGGAAGCGCCGGGCGATGCGCGCTCGGTACTTTCACCCGCGGACGGGCGGATCGTGGCTGTCGGGCCGGCGCGCGATCCTTATCTGGAGCGCGACGCCATCAAGCTCAGCGTGTTCATGAACGTCTTCAACGTGCACTCGAACCGCTCGCCGGTCGATGGCGAGGTGAAAAAGCGCTGGTACCATGCTGGAGGGTTCCTGAATGCGGCGCTCGACAAGGCTTCCTTCGAGAACGAGCGCAACGCGCTGTGGCTGCGTACCGCAGGCGGTGCCGACATAACCTGTGTCCAGATTGCGGGGCTGATCGCGCGACGGATTCTTTGCTATGTCAAGGAAGGCGACGTCCTTGCGCGCGGCCAGCGCTTCGGCTTCATCCGTTTCGGCTCCCGCGTCGACGTCTATGTTCCAAAAAACGCCTTGGTCAAGGCTGCGCTGGGCGACAAGGTCCATGCGACGAGCACAGTGATCGCGATACTCTCGAACGATGCTTGAGCCCGGTCTCCGCAAGCCGCTGCTGAACACCGAGATCCGCCGCCGCGGTATTTACCTGCTGCCCAACTTGTTCACCACTGCGGCGCTGTTTGCCGGTTTCTACGCCATTGTGATGGCGATGAACCAGCGCTTCGACAATGCGGCCGAGGCGATATTCGTCGCGATGGTTTTCGACGCTGTCGACGGGCGTGTGGCGAGGATGACCCACACGCAAAGCGCGTTCGGGGCCGAGTACGATTCGCTCTCCGACATGGTCTGTTTCGGCGCGGCGCCGGCGCTGATCATGTACGAGTGGGCGCTCAAGGACCTCGACCGCTTCGGCTGGATCGCGGCGTTCGTCTACTGTGCCGGCGCCGCGCTGCGCTTGGCGCGCTTCAACACCAACATCGAAGTGGTCGACAAGCGCTTCTTCCAGGGGTTGCCCAGCCCCGCGGCGGCGGCGCTGGTGGCCGGGTTCCTGTGGCTCGCGAGCGACAACAAGATCCCGGTGGGTGCCTACGGCCTGCCCTGGGTGGCGGCGTTCCTCACTCTGTACGCCGGCATCACCATGGTGACCAACGTGCCTTTCTACAGCTTCAAGGACATCAACCTGCGCCGTTCGGTGCCGTTCACGGTGATCCTGCTGATCGTGATCTCCATCGCGCTGATCTCCCTTGATCCGCCCATCGTGCTGTTCCTGCTGTTCGTCGCCTATGGTCTGTCCGGCTATGTGTACTGGCTGTGGCGCAAGCGCCGAGGCAAGTTATCCACCTAGTTGCGGCTGCGCGGAAAACCCGATATATTTCCCGCATGCGACTCAACACCGCAGTGTTGAAGCTTCTCCTTGGCAGCCTGCTTCCGGCAGGCCTGCTGCTGCGCCCCGCGCGCACATAACCCCACTCCCAATTCGGCAGTACCCCGGCGCAGCCCGACCAGGCGTTGCGAGCAGCCTTCACGATTTGACCACGGAGCGGCACCATGAAAGAGCGATTGATCATATTCGACACCACCATGCGCGACGGCGAGCAGAGCCCCGGCGCCTCGATGACCAAGGAAGAGAAGCTCCGTATCGCGCGGCAGCTCGAGCGCATGCGGGTGGACGTGATCGAGGCGGGCTTTGCCGCCTCCAGCCCCGGCGATTTCGACGCGGTGCATGCGGTGGCGAGCATCGTCAAGGACAGCACCGTATGCTCGCTGGCGCGCGCCAACGACCGCGACATCGATCGCGCTGCCGCAGCGATCAAGCCGGCGAAGCAAGGGCGCATCCACACGTTCATCGCGACATCTCCAATCCACATGGAGAAGAAGCTGCGCATGACGCCGGACCAGGTGCTCACCGAGGCGGTCAACGCGGTGCGCTTTGCGCGCAAGTTTACGGACGACGTCGAGTTCTCTCCCGAAGACGCCGGGCGCTCCGAGATCGATTTTCTCTGCCGTGTCCTCGATGCGGTGATCAAGCAAGGCGCGAAGACGGTCAATATCCCCGACACGGTGGGCTATACCATGCCCGAGCAGTTCGGATCACTGATTCGGAGCTTGCGCGAGCGCATCCCGAATTCGGACAAGGTGGTCTGGTCAGTGCATTGCCACAACGACTTGGGGATGGCGGTCGCCAACTCGCTTGCGGCGGTGATGAACGGCGCGCGCCAGGTCGAGTGCACGGTCAACGGCCTCGGCGAGCGTGCCGGCAACGCCTCGCTCGAGGAGATCGTGATGGCGGTGCGCACGCGCCAGGACGTTTTTCCCTGCGACACCCGCATCGACGCCACCCAGATCGTGCCGGCAAGTCGCCTCGTGTCGGGCATCACCGGTTTTCCGGTGCAGCCGAACAAGGCGATTGTCGGCGCCAACGCATTCGCGCACGAGGCCGGAATCCACCAGGACGGGGTGCTGAAGAGCCGCGAGACCTACGAAATCATGCGCGCGCAGGACGTGGGCTGGTCGGCGAACAAGCTGGTGCTCGGCAAGCACTCCGGCCGTACCGCCTTCAAACAGCGGCTGAAGGAACTCGGCATCGAGCTCGAATCGGAAGACGCCTACAACGCGGCATTCCAGCGCTTCAAGGACCTCGCCGACAAGAAGCACGAGATCTTCGACGAGGATCTGCAGGCGCTGGTTTCCGGCGAAGCGGATGCGGCCGCGGCGGAGCGCTGGCGGCTGATGTCGATGCAGCAGGCGAGCGGGACGAATGACCGTCCCCACGCGGCGATCGTCCTGTCCGATAGCGGCGCGGAGCGCCACGCCGCATCCGAGGGCGACGGACCGGTGGATGCGACCTTCAAGGCCATCGAGAGCGTCGCCAACAGCGGGGCGGAGCTGTTGCTGTTTTCGGTCAACGCCGTGACCCAGGGCACCGAGTCGCAGGGCGAGGTGACCGTGCGCTTGTCGAAGGGCGGGCGCATCGTGAATGGCATCGGTGCCGACACCGATATCGTGGTGGCGTCGGCCAAGGCTTACGTAAACGCGCTCAACAAGCTGCAGAGCAAGATCGAACGCATCAATCCGCAGATGTAAGCAGGATTGTCGTGCGAGGAGTCTCCAAGGCTGCTCTCTGAGGGCGAACGCCTGCCCTCGGCCGCGGGCGGCATTGTCCTGTGCATCGCGTCGTCCTGGATTTCTCGCCGCGGTCGCGTGGAAACCCTTTGCGTTCGCCCTCGGAGAGCGCACCGACACCCGGGCGGAGGCAGCCCGCCTAAACCACCGGCCGGGTAAGGCGCACGTAGCCGATCGCGCTGACGAAGAAGACGAGCGTGAGCAGGGCTTCGAGCAGAGCGAGCCGGGCCGAGACGCCGCCGTCGGCGAAACTCCGCATCAGGCCTTCGGCAAAATAGAGGAGTACCAGCAGCACCGCCCACTTGAAGGTATAGCGCCGGCCGTGGAGCACGCCGAAGAGCGGCGCAAGCAGCGGCAGCGCTTTCAGCATCAGCCACGAGCCGCCGGGGCGCAGCGGCGCAAGCCACAGTTCCCAGGCGAGGCAGAGAAAGATCAGTGCGACCAGGCTTGCCGTGGCGAGCCATGCGAGCACGCCGGCTTTCACTCCGCCCGACCCGTTTTCACTGGTGCCGGGAGCGCTGCGCCGCGGTGGATGGCATGGAAAACGGGGATGTCTTGCATCGGCGGAACTCCTGAGGACCACTGGTATTATAGGCGACGTTCCCATCCTCCGATCGGCGCGCCCCATGCCACGCGAGCTGCGACAGTTGGGCCGTTTCTTCTTGCACGTGTTCGAGCGGTTCAACCGGGACCGCTGCCTGCAGCTCGCTTCGAGCCTCACGTTTACCACGCTGCTCGCGCTGGTGCCGCTCGTCACCATCGCACTGACGCTGATGTCGGCGTTCCCGGTTTTTTCGGGCCTGGGGGAGAATATCCAGAAATTTCTCCTCGCGAACATGCTCCCGGCTGCGGCGGGGAAGGTCGTCACTGCCTACGTCGAGCAGTTCACCGGCCGCGCGGGACGCCTTACCGCGCTCGGCACGGCGGTGCTCGCTGTCACGGCGTTCACGATGATGTTCACCATCGAGCGGGCGTTCAACTCGATCTGGCGGGTATCGCGTCAGCGGCCGATGGCGCAGCGCATCCTGATCTACTGGGCGACGCTGACACTGGGACCGATCCTGATCGGCGCGAGCCTGTCGATTACGTCCTATGTCGTCGGCGCTTCGCTCGGTTTTGCGCGGCAGATCCCGCTCGCCGCAGAGGCGATTCTGGGGCTCGCCCCGTTCGTGCTTACCTGCGCAGCCTTCACGCTGCTCTACTACACCGTGCCGAACCGGGCGGTCGAGCCGCGCCATGCCCTCGTCGGGGGTTTCGTCGCCGGCGTCGTGTTCGAGATCATGAAGCGCAGTTTCGCGCTCTACATCGCGAAATTCCCGACGTACACGCTGGTCTACGGCGCGTTCGCCGCGATTCCGATCTTTCTCCTGTGGATCTATTTCTCCTGGGTCGTGATCGTGATCGGCGCGCTGATCACCGCGCTGGCACCCGATTTCGCGGTGTTGCGCGACGCGGCGAAGCGCCTGTCTGGAGCGGCTTTCGGCGAGGCGCTGGCGCTGCTTCTGGCGCTCGCGCGGGCGCAGCAGCGACCCGAGGCGCTCGATCTGAAAGGCATCGCTCAACGTGCCTCCCTCGCGCGCGATCGGGCCGAGCCCTTGCTGGAACGAATGGTCGCGCGCGGCTGGGTGACAAAGTCGGCCGGAGACCGTTTTGGCCTGGTCTGCGACACGGAGACATTCCTGGTCGCCGAGGTCTACAGGGAGTTCATTCTGGATGCCAGGGAGCTGGCCGGCGCGGAGCGCGCGGAAGCGTTGAAAGCGCTGCTCGAGCGATTCGCCGTGCAGGCCGACAACGCGCTCGATTTGCCGCTCAAGCGCCTGCTGCAGGGCGAGCCCGCCTGATTCGGCTAGAATCACCTCTCTCGCCTGGACTGCGGGCGCGTGCCCAAGGCGCGAAAACCAGACCGAGGATTGCCGATGCCGGCCGTTGAATCGCAAACCAAGACCATCCCGCGCGCGGAGCGCCTGATCGTGGCGCTCGACGTTCCCGATGTCGAGGCGGCCAAGGCCCTGGTGCGGCAACTCGGCGATGCGGCGTGTTTTTACAAGGTCGGCCTAGAGCTTTTCATGGCGGACGGATACTTCGGCCTGATCGAGTGGTTGAACCGCTCGAACAAAAAAGTGTTCGCCGATCTCAAATTTTTCGATGTTCCGGAGACCGTGCGCGCGGCCGTGCGCGGATTGCGCAACCGAGGCATCACCTTCGCCACGGTGCACGGCAATCAGGCGATCCTCGAGGCCGCGGGCATGGACAAGGGGGAAGTGAAAATCCTCGCCGTTACCGTGCTGACCAGCCTCGACCAGGGCGATCTCGACGATCTCGGTTTCCAATGCGATGTCGAGAAACTGGTGCTGTCGCGCGCGCGGCGGGCGCTCGAGGCCGGCTGCGACGGCGTGATTTCGTCGGGTCTGGAAGCACCGGCGCTGAAACGCGAGTTAGGCGAGCGGCTGCTGGTGGTCACGCCCGGAATCCGGCCGGTGCAGAATCGCCCCGACGACGATCAGAAGCGTACGGTCGACGTGGCGCAGGCGTTTGCCAATGGCGCCGACTACATCGTCGTCGGCAGGCCGATTCGCCAGGCGCCGGACCCGCGTGCCGCGGCGCAGGCGATCCAGAAGACCATCGCGACTATATTCCCGGCCTGACATCGATCGCTCGCTGCGAAGGCAGCGTTGGCCGTGCTATCCGGCACTTGGCAGCGCGCGGGCCGCAAGCTTGCCGTGATAGCGCCACGGGCCACGCCACGCGCTCATCACCGTGTTCGCATATTCGGGCTTGCCGAGGCTGCCGTTGTAGCGCGCGAGGGCGCGGAACAGGTCGCCTTTCTCGACGTTCAGGTAGTGCTTCAGAATGACGCAACCGTAGCGTAGATTGGTGCGCAGGTTGAACAGATTGTCGCCCCTTCGACCGACCAGCTTTACCCAGAAGGGCATCACCTGCATGTAGCTACGGGCGCCCGCGCCCGACACGGCGTACTTGCGGAAGTTGCTCTCGACCTGGATCATCGCGAGAACGAGCTGGGGGTCGAGTCCGGCGCGCGTCGCCTCATAGTGCACGGTGCGCAGGAAATCGAGCCGGGTCTTGAAGTTCGGGATTTTTTTCTCGAGGCGCTGCGACATTTCCGTAAGCCAGTTGACGGCCTCGATCGAATTGGAAAATCCGGTTCGCGGCGCCGGGCCGTCGGCGATCGATGCCTGCAGGCCGGCGCGCACGTCCGCCGCCAGCGGTTCGTAGATCTGGGCGCCGGCGAAAGCCTCGCCGACGCAGGCGAGCACAATCATGATGATGCGCAGTGCCGTCAGCACAGCTTCCCGCGCAGGAATACCGTGGCCTCGGTCCGCGGCAGCTTCTGCGCCTGCGGGTCGCGCCGGCCCTGATACTCGATCACGCCGTCCTTGAGACCGCGATCGCCGACGACGATGCGATGGGGAATGCCGATCAGCTCCATATCGGCGAACATCACGCCCGGCCGCTCGTCCCGGTCGTCCAGCAGCACCTCGACGCCGGCATCCGACAGCTCCCGATAGAGGGCGTCGGCGGCCTCGCGCACCGCCGCGCTCTTGCCGTAGCCGATGGGAACCAGCGCCAACTGGAACGGCGCCATCGGCTGCGGGAAGATGATGCCGCGCTCGTCGTGGTCCTGCTCGATCGCCGCGCCGACGATGCGGGTGATGCCGATACCGTAGCAGCCCATCTCGAACGGGCGGGCGTGGCCGGCTTCGTCAAGAAAGGTCGCCTTCATGGTCTCGGAATACCTCGTGCGGAGCTGAAAAATATGACCGACTTCGATTCCGCGCACGATCTCGAGCGTACCGCTGCCGTCGGGGCTGGGATCGCCGGCGACGACGTTGCGGATATCCGCCGCCAGCTTCGGCTCCGGGCAATCGCGGCCGAAGTTGACCCCTCTGAGGTGATAGCCTTCCTCATTTGCGCCGCAGACGAAATCGCTCATGGCGGCGACGGTGCGATCGGCGACGACCCTGATTTCCGGCCGGATTCCGGCCGGGCCGATGTAGCCGGGCTTGCAGCCGAGGTGGCGCTCGATTTCCGCGTCGCTGGCAAAGCGGAACGGATCGAGAAAGGAAATCTTCTGGGCCTTGATCTCGTTCAGCGCATGATCGCCGCGGATGAGCAACAGTGAGAACTCGCCGTCGTGCATGACCGCGATGGCTTTCACGGTGCGCTCAAGAGGCAGCCCGAGCAACTGAGCGACGTCTTCACAGCGGGTCTTGCCGGGAGTCGGAACTTTTTCCATTGCCTCCGCCGCCGACTTGCGCGGGGCTTTCGGCGCGACCGCTTCGGCGAGTTCCACGTTGGCGGCGTAGTCGGACTGAGGACAGTAGGCGATTGCGTCCTCACCCGAGGCGGCGAGGACGTGGAACTCATGCGAGCCGGTGCCGCCGATCGAGCCGGTGTCGGCGGCTACGGCACGGAATTTCAGGCCCAGGCGGGTGAAGATGCGCGTATAGGTGTCATACATGTTGCGGTACTCGCGCTGCAGATCGGCTGAATCGGCATGGAAAGAGTAGCCGTCTTTCATGGTGAACTCGCGCCCTCGCATGATGCCGAAGCGCGGCCGGATCTCGTCGCGGAACTTGGTCTGGATCTGGTAGAAATGCACCGGCAATTGCCGGTAGCTGCGGACCTCCCGGCGCGCGATATCGGTAATTACCTCCTCGTGCGTGGGACCGATGCAGAAATCCCGATCGTGACGGTCCTTGAGGCGCAGCAACTCGGGCCCGTACTTCTGCCAGCGCCCGGATTCCTGCCACAATTCCGCGGGTTGCACTGCCGGCATGAACAGCTCGATGGCCCCGGCGCGGTTCATCTCCTCGCGCACGATCGCCTCGACCTTGCGCACCACCCTGAGTCCGAGCGGCATCCAGGTATAGATGCCGCCGGCGAGCCGCCGGATGAGACCCGCGCGCACCATCAGTTTGTGGCTTGTAAGCTCGGCGTCGGCCGGTGCTTCCTTGAGCGTGGCTAGAAAATATCTGGAGGCGCGCATACCGGGGCGAGAAGCGAAGACGCGACATTCTACTTGAACTGCCGCGGCACCTCGCGGCCGCGTCGGCGCCTTCAAATTGCGGGCGAATTGTGAAAGAATGGAGTCCGACAAGCTTTTATGCTGGATTGCACATGCTCGATCGAGACGGCTACCGGCCGAACGTCGGCATCATTCTCTGCAACTGGCGCAACGAGGTCTTCTGGGGCAAGCGCGTCAGGGAACACTCCTGGCAGTTTCCGCAGGGCGGCATCAAGCACGGCGAGACGCCGGTGCAGGCGATGTACCGCGAACTGCAGGAGGAGGTGGGTCTCCTGCCGGGGCACGTCAAGATCCTCGGCAGGACGCGCAACTGGTTGCGCTACGAGGTGCCGGCGCAGTGGATGAAGCGGGAGTGGCGCGGCAACTATCGCGGCCAGAAGCAGATCTGGTTCCTGCTGCGGCTGGTCGGGCGTGACTGCGACGTTAGCCTGCGCGCCTCAGAACACCCGGAGTTCGATGCTTGGCGCTGGAACGATTACTGGGTGCCGCTCGAGTCGGTGATCGAATTCAAGCGCGACGTATATCAGCAGGCGCTGACGGAGCTGGCGCGCTGCTTGTTCCGCGACCAGCGCAACAAGTCGTATTTGGCGTCACCGGCGTCGCGTTGAAGGCCTGCTGGCGAGAGATTGCGGGTCGTGAGAGAAATAAATCTCGCTTCGCCGTTGCAGTCGAAACAGATGTTGGGGTCCCGCTGCTTCTCTTGACACTGGCTCGGAATCAGTGTTAAACTTAGTCTAGATTCTAAATCTAGTCTAATTTTGATCCACTTGGAAGAAAGAAGGAGGCTCGAATGCAACTCAAAGGCTCGAAAACTCAAGATAGTCTCAAGGAAGCGTTTGCCGGCGAATCGCAGGCCAACCGCCGTTACTTGTACTTCGCGGCAAAGGCCGACGTCGAAGGCCAGAACGATGTCTCTGCGGTATTCCGCTCCACGGCGGAAGGCGAGACCGGCCATGCCCACGGGCATCTCGAGTACCTGGAGCAATGCGGCGATCCGGCCACCGGTCTGCCGATCGGCAACACCCGCTCCAACTTGAAAGCGGCGATCGCGGGCGAGACCCACGAATATACCGACATGTACCCGGGCATGGCCAAGACCGCCCGTAGCGAGGGCTTCGGCGAAATCGCCGACTGGTTCGAGACGCTCGCCAAGGCGGAGCGCTCGCACGCCAACCGTTTTCAGAAGGCCCTCGACGCACTGGTCGACTGAGTATCATTTGGCGCCTCCGGGCGCCGCATCGACTTCGCGAGTTGGAAGGCCTGACCGGCCGTTCAACTCGCGGGGTGTTTCCCCCTCCTACCGCAGAGTGTTCAATTGACCTTCCGTGAAGGCAGTCTGGAAGCGCCGACCCGCCACCTGATAGCCTGGCGCTCGCCGGAGTTTTATGACGAAGCGAAGCTGTTCGACGAACTTGAGCGCGTCTTCGACATCTGTCATGGCTGCCGCCGTTGCGTCAATCTGTGCACGGCGTTTCCGACGCTGTTCGACCTCGTGGATGAAAGCAAGACCATGGAAGTCGATGGGGTCGAGAAGTCGCAATTCTGGAAAGTGATCGATCAATGCTATCTGTGCGACATGTGCTACATGACCAAGTGTCCGTACGTGCCGCCGCATCACTGGAACGTCGATTTCCCGCACCTGATGCTGCGCGCGAAGGCAATCAAATTTCAAAAAGGTGAGGTGCGTTTCCGCGACCGGCTGCTTTCGTCCACTGACGCCGTCGGCAAGCTCGCCGCAATTCCGGTCGTGGCGCAGACGGTCAACGCGATAAACCGCAACCCCGCGGCGCGATCGCTCATGGAAAAGGCTGTCGGCATTCACCGTGAGCGCAGACTCCCGCCGTACAGCCCCGGCAAATTCCGCGACACGGCGGTCGCGAGCCGGCCGCACGTAGCGAAAAACGGCGAACGCACGCCCGGTAAAGTTGCCATATTCTCGACCTGCTACGTGAATTACAACGAGCCCGGCATCGGCCACGATCTGCTCGCGGTTCTCGATCACAACGAGATTCCCTACGTGTTCGTCGAAAAAGAGGCTTGCTGCGGCATGCCCAAGCTCGAACTGGGCGATCTCGACGGCGTGGCGCGCCTGAAGATGGTGAACATCCCGCCGCTGGCCGAGCTCGCTCGCAACGGCTTCGCCATCCTGACCGCGGTGCCATCGTGCACGCTGATGTTCAAGAAGGAACTGCCGCTGCTCTTCCCCGATGACCCCGAGGTGAAGGCGGTCAGCGAGGCGATGTTCGATCCGTTCGAATATTTCATCCTGCGCAATCGCGATGGGTTGTTCAAGACGAACTTCAAGCAGCCGCTTGGCAAAGTGTCGTACCACATTCCGTGCCATTCACGGGTGCAGAACATCGGGCAGAAGACGCGCGAGACGCTGCAACTCGTCGCAGGCACCGCAGTCAATACGGTCGAGCGCTGCTCGGGCCATGACGGCACTTGGGGAGTGAAGTCCGAGTTCTATGACAACTCGATGAAGATCGGCCGACCCGTGTTCCGCCAGATGGCCGGCGACGATCCCGATTACATCGCTTCTGACTGTGCCATTGCTGCCCGCCATATCGAGCAGGGCATGGGCACGACACGTGCAAAAAAGGAGCATCCGCTGTCGCTGCTGCGGATCGCCTACGGAATCCAGCCGTCGAAGCCGTTAAAATGACCCTCATGCCACCTATCGATCGCGCAAGCCTCATGACGCTCGAAGCCTATGCTCGCGAGCGGCCGCAATTCCGGGCGAAAGTGATGGCTCACAAGAAAGACCGCGTGGTCCATCTCGGCGATCACCTCACGCTCATCTTCGAGGATGAGCTCACCATTCGTTACCAAGTGCAGGAGATGCTGCGGGCCGAACGCATCTTCGAGGAAGCGGGCATCCAGGAAGAGCTCGAAACCTACAATCCCCTCGTCCCGGACGGCCGCAACTTCAAGGCCACCATGATGCTCGAGTATCCGGATTCCGAGGAGCGCCGCGTGTGGCTGGAGCGCCTGATCGGAATCGAGGACAAGGTCTGGATCCAGGTCGAAGGTTGCGAGCGTGTCTGGGCGATCGCCGACGAGGACCTCGAGCGCGAAAATGACCAGAAGACGTCTTCGGTGCATTTCCTCCGCTTCGAGCTTGCCGAGAACATGGCGCAGGCGCTCAAGCGCGGCGGCGGACTCCGAATCGGCGTCGAACATCCGCACTACACGGCGGCGCTCGAAGCACCGGCGACGGTGCGCGGCTCGCTGGTGAAGGATCTGGCTTAGTCCGTGCGATTCGCGGGCGCCATCCTCGCTCTGTTGCCGTTCGCCGCGGCGGCGCAGGTCCTGGCGCCGCAGTACCCCGGCAGTTTCAAGGGGAATTTCGACGAGGACCACCGGCCCTGGGAGGAGCAGAAAGCCGTGTTGCCGCCCTACCCGAAGCCGGAGAACCTGATCAAGGTCTACGTCAGCGCTGCCACCTCGTTCGATTTTTTCGTCGATGCGATGTCGGTCAGCGTCGGCCAGGACGGCGTGGTGCGTTACACGCTGGTCGCACGCAGCCGGAGCGGAGCGATGAATGTGAGCTTCGAAGGGATCCGGTGCAAGAGCCGCGAGCGCAAGCTGTATGCGTTTGGCCGCAGCGACAATACCTGGCTACGGGCGCGCGATCCGCAGTGGGCGTTGATCACCGGCATTCAGGCCAATCGCCAGCGGGCGGCCCTCGCCGATGATTTTTTCTGCGAGACCGGCGGGACTGCACGCACCGCCGAGGAAGCCGTGCGGGCATTGCGCAGGCGCGGGTTGCCGCTGTCTTCGGGCGCAATGGATTTGTTGAATCAGCCGTAATTGGGCGCGGCGGTCGAAGCAACGCCATACTGAGGCTTCGGTCGCCTAAGCAGCCTAGCTTGCCTTAGGTAAGTTGGTATTCACTGTAATCTAGTCCCGCTACAACAGGACCATGTTGTCCCGGTGGATCAGCTCCGGCTCGTCGATGTAGCCCAGGACCGCCTCGATCTCGCTCGAAGCGCGGCCGGCGATGCGGCGGGATTCATTGGCGCCGTAATTGACCAGGCCACGGGCCACCTCGATGTCGCCGGGCGCGAAGCAGGCGACCACCGCGCCGCGCTCGAACTCTCCTTCGACACTGGTGACCCCGATCGGCAGCAGGCTTTTGCCGCCGGAGCGCAGTGCCCGCGCCGCGCCGGCGTCGATGCGGAGTTTGCCGGCGATCTGGACGTGATCAGCAAGCCATTGCTTGCGGGCGGCGAGTGGTGTGGTTTGCGCGGAAATCAACGTGCCGATGCTCTCACCTGCGGCAAGCCGCACCAGCACGTCGGGTTCATGCCCCGAAGCAATCACAGTTCGCGCGCCCGAGCGCGCGGCACGTTTGGCGGCGAGAACCTTGGTGAGCATGCCGCCCTTGGCTATGGTCGAGCCGGTACCGCCCGCGATTTCCTCAAGCTTCGGGTCGCCTGCCTCCGCCTCCCGCAGCAGTGTCGCCTGCGGGTTGCGGCGCGGATCCTCCGTGTAGAGCCCGGCCTGATCGGTGAGGATGACCAGACAGTCCGCCTCAACCAGGTTGGTCACGAGCGCTCCCAGCGTGTCGTTGTCGCCAAAGCGAATCTCGTCGGTGACGACGGTATCGTTTTCGTTGATCACCGGGATGATGCCGAGCCCGAGCAGCGTCAGCAGCGTGGAGCGGGCATTGAGATAGCGCTGCCGGTCGGCAAGATCGGCATGGGTGAGAAGCACCTGCGCCGTATGCAGCCCGTGCTGGCGAAAGCACGACTCATACACCTGCACCAGCCCCATCTGGCCGACCGCAGCGGCGGCCTGCAGTTCGTGCATGGCGTGCGGTCGGCGGTTCCAGCCGAGGCGCTGCATGCCCTCCGCGATGGCGCCGCTCGATACCAGCACCACATCTCTGCCTTGCTGGCGCAGCCTCGCGATCTGCGCCGCCCAGCGCGCGATCGCGGATGCGTCCAGCCCCTTGCCGCGATTGGTGACGAGCGAGCTTCCGACCTTGACGACGAAGCGCCTTGCGTCTTTCACGCCGCTTTCCCGGTTTCCAGAAACTTCATCACGGCGAAGCTGAGTTCTTTGCAGCCCTCGCCGGTCAGCGCCGAAATGCAGAAGCTCGGGGCGCGCCAGCGCAGCTTTCGGATCAACCGTCCCGCGACCGCCTCGCGCTCCTCCGCGGGGAGCATATCCATTTTGTTCAAAACCAGCCAGCGTGGCTTTTTGTACAGCGCCGGGTCGTACTTTTTCAGCTCGGATGCGATGGCGCGCACGTCGCGTGCCGGGTCGGAATCAGGATCGAGCGGTGCCGCATCGACGATGTGCAATAGCAGCCGCGTGCGCGCCAGATGCCGGAGGAACTGATGGCCGAGACCCGCGCCTTCGGCGGCGCCCTCAATCAGCCCGGGAATATCGGCGACGACGAAGCTGCGGTCGGTGGCGACCCGCACCACGCCCAGGTGCGGATGCAGCGTGGTGAACGGGTAATCTGCCACCTTGGGACGGGCAGCCGACACGGCACGGATAAGAGTGGATTTGCCGGCGTTGGGCAGACCGAGCAGTCCCACGTCGGCGAGCACTTTGAGCTCGAGCTTGAGCAGGCGGTGCTCCCCCGGCTCCCCCGGGGTGGCCTTGCGGGGCGCGCGGTTGGTGCTCGATTTGAAATTGACGTTGCCCAGACCGCCCTTGCCGCCGCGGGCAAGCAGTGCCTGTTGCTCATGCACCGCGAGATCGGCGATCGTCTCGCCGGTCTCCGTGTCCGCGACCACAGTGCCGACCGGCATGCGCAGAACAATGTTCTCGGCGCCCTTGCCGTTGCATTGCCTGCCCTGGCCACGCTCACCGTCGCGGGCACGGTGGATGCGAGCAAAGCGGTAATCGACGAGCGTGTTGATGTTGCGGTCGGCGACGGCGTAGATGCTGCCGCCGCGGCCGCCATCGCCGCCATCGGGGCCGCCACGCGGGATATATTTCTCGCGCCGAAAGCTGACGGCGCCATTCCCGCCATTGCCGGCATGGACGTCGATTTTCGCCTCGTCGATGAATTTCATGGCGCAGCCACAAATAAAAAAGCCCTACCGCGCGGATAGGGCTTTTCGGTGTGAATTGCTCCGCTTAAGCCGGAACCACGCGGACGGTGTGCTTCTTTTCCGGGCCCTTGAAAGTGAACTCTACCTTGCCGCTCACCTTGGCGAAAAGCGTGTGGTCCTTGCCCATGCCGACATTGTCGCCGGGGTGAACCCCGGTGCCGCGTTGTCTGATGATGATGCTGCCCGCCGTGACGGCCTGGCCGCCGAAGCGTTTTACGCCCAGGCGCTTGGACTGGGAGTCGCGGCCGTTGCGCGAGCTGCCGCCTGCTTTTTTGTGTGCCATATGTCGTCTCTCTTTTTGGCCGGACGAGGTTTAGCCCGAAATCCCGGTGACCTGGATCTCGGTGTAGCCCTGCCGATGGCCCTGGTGTTTCTTGGAGTTCTTGCGCCTACGCAGCTTGAAGATCATCACCTTGTCGCCCAACCCGTGGGACACGACCTTGGCCTTGACCGCCGCGCCTTTCACGACCGGGGTGCCGATCTTGAGCGCATCGCCGTCGCCGACGAGGAGCACTTGGTCGAGCACTACGTCACTGCCCACCGCGGCAGTAAGTTTTTCAATTCTGAGTTTGTCGCCGGCGCACACGCGATACTGCTTGCCGCCGGCCCTGATGACCGCATACATGATGATCTCCGGGCCGCGCTCGAAAACCCGAAATTATACATACCTTTAAGCGGTACGGCAAAGGGGATTATGGTATGCTTTTGCCGCCTGTCGTAATACCGTCCCCGCGGTTCCGAGAATCCCCGACTTGCAGCCCGAACCTCTTCGCGACCTCATCGCCGACGACATGCGCGCGGTCGATGCGCTGATTCGGCGGCGTCTGGAATCCGACGTCGTTCTGATCCGCCAGATTGCCGAATACATCATCGGCGGGGGCGGCAAGCGGCTGCGGCCGGCGCTGGTGCTGCTCGCGGCCGGAGCCCTGGGCTACCGCGGCGCGCATCACCTCGAGTTGGCCACCGTGGTCGAATTCATCCACACGGCAACGCTGCTGCACGACGACGTCGTCGACGAATCCGAGTTGCGGCGCGGCCACCAGACCGCCAACGCGACGTTCGGGAACGCCGCCAGCGTCCTGGTGGGCGACTTCCTATATTCGCGCGCGTTCCAGATGATGGTGGGGATCAAAAGCATGCGCGTAATGGAGGTATTGGCCGATGCGACCAACACCATTGCGGAAGGCGAGGTGCTGCAACTGCTAAACACCCACAATACAGCGGTGAGCGAGTCTGCCTACCTCGATGTTATCCGGCGCAAGACGGCGAAGCTGTTCGAGGCGGCGGCGCAGCTCGGGGCAATTCTCGGCGAGGCAAGCCCGGCGATCGAACGCGGACTTGCGGACTACGGCAGGCACCTCGGCACGGCTTTTCAATTGATCGATGACGTGCTCGACTATTCCGGCGACGCCGCGCACACCGGCAAGAACCTGGGCGACGATCTCAACGAGGGCAAGCCGACGCTGCCGCTGATCCGGGTGTTGCAGGACGGTTCGCCGCAGCAGGCCGAAATCGTCCGTGCCGCGATCGAGCACGGCGGCCGGCAGAACTTCGAGGCGGTGCTGGCGGCCATTCATGCCGCCGGCGCGCTCGCCTATGCGCGGCGCAAAGCCGAGGAGGAGGCGCGAGCCGCGAGCGAGTCGATCGCAACGCTGCCAAATTCAAAATACAAGGAATCTTTGCTAGAATTGGCGGCCTTTGCGGTCGAGCGTGATTATTAGTGTTTCCGAGGCGCTCGTTCCCTTTGCCGCCATTCTTGCTTGATTCGGGGTGTAGCTCAGCCTGGTAGAGTACTGCGTTCGGGACGCAGGAGTCGCTGGTTCGAATCCAGTCACCCCGACCAACTCCGCCGCCGCTCTGGCGGGGACGGCGCATACTGACGGCGCGCGCCGGTATAATGCCGTGGAGCCGCGTTTGCGGTGCTTCCCCGGGTCCAGAGCGTTGAGCAAATTGCTCCTTCTCATCGTCGCCGTCGTCGTGATTTATATCCTGATCAAGGGCGCGGCGCGCAATCGCGACACCAGCGCCGTTTCGGCAGGCACGGCGGCTGCGGAGTCCATGGTTCCCTGCGCGCAATGCGGCGTCAATCTTCCGCGTAGCGAAGCGCTCGAAGCTCAGGGCCGCTTCTACTGCAGCGAAGAGCATCGCCGGCTCGCCTCGGGCTGAGAGGCAGCCATGGCGGGCGTTGCGATGCTGCCCTTCTCGTGGTCTCCGCCGCAGGGAGTCGCGGCGAACGCGTTCTGGGTCTCGCTCAAGTACTTCAATTTCTACCGCATCGCCGTCGCGGCGGTGTTCCTGCTCGCGCTTGCGATCTACCGAGATACTCTCAATCTGGGCAGCCACGATCCGGTACTGTTCGTCTATACAAGCACCCTGTATCTTGCGCTCGCGGTGTTGTTCCACGTGGTGCTGCGCAAGCTGCCGGCATATTTCAACCTGCAGCTCACGCTGCACGTCGTCTCCGACATCGTCGCCCTGATACTGCTGATGTACGCGTCCGGCGGCATCCGCAGCGGTCTCGGTGTGATGCTGCTCATCTCGCTCGCGGGAGCGGCGCTCGTCAGCCGGGGCACCCTGGTGCTCTTCTATGCGGCGCTGGCGTCGATTGCCGCGCTGCTCGAGCAGTCGTACTGGGTGCTGGTGCACGATTCCAGCACTGCCGACTTCCTGCAGCCCGGGTTGCTCTCGATCGGCTACTTCGCCACGGCTTTGATCACGAACCAGTTGGCGCAGCGTGTGATCACGAACGAGCGCGTGGCGCGGCAGCGCGGCGCCGATCTGGCGAACCAGCTCCGGATCAACCGGCTCGTGATCCAGGATGTGCAGGATGGCGTGCTCGTGGTCGACGCGAACGGTCTGGTGCATCAGCACAATCGGCAGGTTAGTGTGCTGCTGGGGCGACAGGCGCCCGAGCTCGGACAGATTGAGGAATATTCCGAGGAGATCGCGCAAAAGCTGGCCGCATGGCGCAGCACCGGCGGCCAGAGCGTCGTGAGCATGCGGCTCGCGGACAGCGGCCGTTTGGTGCGAGCGCGTTTCGCCGCCGCGGGGGGCACAGGCAGCAGTTTCAGCCTGGTTTTCCTCGAGGACCTGTCTAGGTTGCAGGAACAGGCACGGCAGCTCAAGCTCGCCGCGCTCGGGCGGCTTACGGCCAACATTGCCCACGAGATCCGCAATCCGCTGTCGGCGATTACATACGCCGGCGACCTGCTGCAGGAGGAGAGCCGCGCGCCGCAGAAAGAGCGCCTGGCGCAGATCATCCGTGACAACGCGCAACGGCTCGATCGGATGGTCCGTGACGTGCTGGAGCTTTCACGGCGCGACCGCATTCAGCCGGAAACCCTCCGCATGCGCCAGTTTCTGCTTACGTTTCTCGACGAGTTCGCGCAGAACGAGGATGTGCCGCGCGCGAGCTTCGGTGTCGAGGCAACGAACGATATCACGGTGGAATTCGACCGCGTGCACCTGAACCAGGTGCTGTGGAACCTGTTGCGCAACGCCTGGCGACACTGCCGCAAGCAGCCGGAGAGCGTGCGTCTGCAGTCCTTTCGTCGCGGCAATCGGGTAGAATTGCACATCACTGACGACGGCAGCGGCGTGTCAAGGGAATTGCAGGCGCAGCTGTTCGAGCCGTTTTTCACCACATTCGCGAGCGGTACGGGGCTCGGCCTCTATATTGCCCGCGAGCTGTGCGCCGCCAACGGCGCCAGCCTGGATTATCTCGACGGTAACCACGGCGCGGATTTCAGGATCCTATGGCAGGCGGCATAGCAAACCGGCGCGCGGAGCGGCACGCAGTCCCGACCAAGGGCACCGTGCTCGTCGTGGACGACGAGGCGGACATTCGCGAGCTGCTCGAGCTGTCGCTGATCCGCATGGGGCTGGCGGTGGATTGCGCGGGCTCGGTGGCTGCGGCCAAGCAGTTGCTCGCGCAGCACCACTATAGCCTGTGCCTCACGGACATGCGGCTGCCGGACGGCGAGGGCCTGGAGCTGGTGCGCTACATCGGGGCTCAACGCGCCGACCTGCCGGTCGCGGTGATCACGGCATTCGGCAGCATGGAGAATGCCGTGTCGGCCCTCAAGGCCGGCGCGTTCGATTATCTCACCAAGCCGCTCTCGCTCGATCAGTTGCGGGCGCTGATCAAGTCGGCGCTTTTGCTGCCGCAAAAGTCCACCGCAGCCAGGTCCGGCGATCAGGAACTGCTGGGCACCAGCGCCGCGGTCGAGCAAGTGCGTTCGATGATCGGGAAGCTCGCGCGCAGCCAGGCTCCGGTTTACATTACCGGCGAGTCGGGCAGCGGCAAGGAACTCGCTGCGCGGCTTATCCACGGCATGAGCGCACGCCGGGACCAGTCTTTTGTGCCGGTCAACTGCGGCGCAATTCCGGAGAACCTGATGGAGAGCGAGTTCTTCGGCTACAAGAAGGGCGCATTCACGGGCGCGGAAGGCGACAGGGACGGGTTCTTCCAGGCGGCCGGCGGCGGCACCCTGTTCCTGGACGAAGTCGCCGACCTGCCGCTGCTGATGCAGGTGAAGCTGTTGCGCGCGATCCAGGAAAAGCGCGTGCGCAAGGTCGGCGCCACGGGCGAGGACGCCGTCGACGTGCGCATCATCTCTGCCACGCATCAGAACCTCGCTGCCTGTGTCGAATCCGGCAAATTTCGCCAGGATCTGTACTATCGGCTGGCGGTGATCGAACTGAGAATGCCGTCGCTGAGGGAGTGCCGGGAGGACATTCCAATCCTCTCCGAGGCGATGCTGCGGCGGCTGCCCGGGGCGGACAGCAAGGGCTCGGTGCGGCTGTCCGAGAAAGCCAGGGATGCGCTGCTCGAGTACGATTTTCCGGGCAACGTCCGCGAGCTGGAGAATATCCTCGAACGTGCCGTCGCGCTGTGCACGAGCGACGAAATCCGGCCGGACGATCTCCAGCTCGCGCCGCCGAGCTCGGTCGCCGAGCCGGCAGCGGCGAACGCCAGGTGGCCGCTGCAGGAATATCTCGACCGCGTCGAGCGTGAAGCCATACTGGATGCGCTCGAAAAGACGCGTTTCAATCGCACCGCAGCGGCGAAGCTGCTCGGTATCACGTTCCGGGCACTGCGCTATCGCATGGAGCGGTTGGGAATTCATTGAGTGAGTCTCGGTCCGCTCGACGCCGACGGGGTACTGGCAGGGACCACGCAGGTTCCCTCGCCAAACTGTGACCAGCGGCCGGAGGGCGCGGCGGTCACGTTGCTGGTCGTTCACAATATCAGCCTGCCGCCGGGCGAGTTCGGCGGCGATGCCATTCCGCGGCTGTTCACCAATACTCTCGATTTCGCCGCGCACCCGTATTACGAGACGCTGCGCGGGCTCAAGGTATCGGCGCACTTCCTCGTCGGCCGCGGCGGTAATCTGATTCAGTTCGTGCCCTGCTCGAAGCGTGCCTGGCACGCCGGCACCTCAAGCTGGAACGGTTGCGAGCGCTGCAACGACTTTTCGGTGGGAGTGGAGATCGAAGGCACCGACGATCTGGCTTACACCGAGCAGCAATATCGGCGCCTCGCCGGATTGACCGCGGCGCTGCGTCGGCGATATCCCATCCGCGACGTTGTAGGGCACGCTGACATTGCACTCGGCCGCAAGGCCGATCCGGGACCGGCATTCGATTGGGCACGCTTCCGGGCGCTTGTCGACCGGGCCGCGTGATCGTTGCGCAGACTCAGTCCCGACAGATCCATTCGACTCTCCACACGCCGCCCGGCTGGCCCCGCGCCTTGCCCGGCCGGCGCGGATTCCGGCAAGCGCTTCCCAACCTCCGGCGCCCTTTCGGCGGGCGGTTTGCCGCGAACTTGTTCCAATTTCGGAAAACGCGGCAAAGTGCCTTGAGCAAAAAATATTGGCGTCTTGACAGTGCACTAGAATTAGTTGCAAACTCTTGTCGGGATACTATATATTGTGGTCAATGGGGGGACTGCCCCAGAACCGCCGCCTGACCAGGGCATGCCGGGCAGCGTACAAAAGGAAAGATAGAGGAGACGGTATATGCAGATTGCCGCTGATGCGACGACTTCCCAGTCGATTCCCGGCACGAGCCTCCCTGAAGTCGCTGCCGCGATCCAGTCCCCGTTCTCGCAGTACAAGGTCATTCGCCGCAACGGGGGGGTGGTGAGTTTCGAGCCCGGCAAGATCTCTGTTGCCGTGACCAAGGCGTTTCTCGCGGTCGAGGGCGGGCAGGGCGCGGCATCGGCGCGCATTCGGGATCTGGTCGCGGCGCTGACGGAATCGGTGGTCGGTGCGCTGGTGCGGCGCCAGCCGGCGGGCGGCACCTTCCATATTGAAGACATCCAGGATCAGGTCGAGCTTGCCCTGATGCGCTCGGGTCAGCATGAAGTGGCGCGCGCCTATGTGCTCTACCGCGAAAAGCGCGCCGGAGCACGCGCGCAGGAGGCGGCCGCCCGGAAAACGCAGGTCGCGCAGCCGCAATTGCACGTGGTCGACGACGGGGTACGCCGGCCGCTCGATCCGGGGCGCCTGTCCGATATGATCGTGTCGGCCTGCGAAGGGCTCGGCAAAGCAGTCGAACCCAAGCTGATCCTCGCCGAGACCCTGAAGAACATCTATGACGGTGTGCCGGTCGAGGAAGTATGGAAATCCGCGGTGCTCTCGGCGCGGGCGCTGATCGAAAAGGACCCCGCGTACAGCTACGTTACCGCGCGACTGCTCCTCAACACCATCCGGCGCGAGGTGCTGGGTGAGGAGGCCACGCAGGCGGAGATGAAAAAGCGCTATGCCGAGTACTTCCCGCAATTCGTGAAGCGCGGCATCCAGGCCGAACTGCTGGATGAGCGCCTCGCCAACTTCGAACTCAAGAGGCTCAGCGCCGCGCTAGATGCTTCGCGCGACCTCAAGTTCGGCTACCTCGGCCTGCAGACCCTGTATGACCGCTATTTCCTGCATATACGCGGCGAGCGTATCGAGCTGCCGCAGGTATTCTTCATGCGGGTCGCGATGGGGCTTGCGCTCAACGAGATCGACCGCGAGGCGCGCGCCATCGAGTTCTACCACGTGCTGTCGTCGTTCGATTTCATGAGCTCGACGCCGACGCTGTTCAATTCTGGAACGACCCGGTCGCAGCTTTCGAGCTGCTACCTGACCACTGTGGCGGACGATCTCGACGGCATCTATGAGGCGATCAAGGAGAACGCGTTGCTCGCCAAGTACGCCGGCGGCCTGGGCAACGACTGGACGCCGGTGCGGGCGCTTGGCTCCCACATCAAGGGGACCAACGGAAAATCCCAGGGGGTCGTGCCTTTCCTGAAGGTCGTGAACGACACCGCGGTAGCGGTCAATCAGGGCGGCAAGCGCAAGGGCGCGGTGTGTTCCTACCTCGAGACGTGGCACCTAGACATCGAAGAGTTCCTCGAACTGCGCAAGAACACGGGTGACGACCGCCGCCGCACCCACGACATGAACACGGCCAACTGGATCCCGGACCTGTTCATGAAGCGGGTGATGGAGAACGGCGAGTGGACCCTGTTCAGCCCCTCCGACACACCTGACTTGCACGATCGGTATGGGACGGCGTTCGAAAAAGCGTACCTGGGATACGAGGACAAGGTCGCCAAGGGCGAGCTGAAGCTGTTCAGGAAAATTTCCGCCACGCAGCTGTGGCGCAAGATGCTCAGCATGCTCTTCGAGACCGGGCATCCGTGGATCACCTTCAAGGATCCCTGCAACATCCGCTCGCCGCAACAGCATGTGGGCGTGGTCCACAGCTCGAATCTGTGCACCGAGATCACGCTCAACACCAACGAGCAGGAAATTGCGGTGTGCAACCTCGGCTCGGTCAACATGGTCGCGCACATGAAGGACGGCAGGCTCGACCACGAAAAGCTGAGACGCACCATATCGACCGCGATGCGGATGCTCGACAACGTCATCGACATCAACTACTACGCGGTGGCGAAGGCGCGCAATTCCAATCTCAAGCACCGGCCGGTGGGCATGGGCATCATGGGCTTTCAGGATTGCCTGCACCTGCAGCGCATTCCCTACGGGTCGCCCGAGGCGATCGAGTTCGCCGACCGCTCGATGGAAGCGATCGCATATTGCGCCTACTGGGCCTCGACCGAGCTCGCCGAGGAGCGTGGCCGGTACGCTTCCTACCGCGGCTCGCTGTGGGATCGCGGCGTTCTGCCGCAGGACACGCTGAAGCTTCTGCGCGAGGAGCGCGGCGGGTATGTCGAGATCGACGCGTCCGAGTCGATGGACTGGACGACGCTGCGCGAGCGCATCAAGCATCACGGCATGCGCAACTCCAATTGCATCGCCATCGCGCCGACCGCGACGATCGCCAATATCATCGGCGTGTCGGCCTCGATCGAGCCGACCTTCCAGAACCTGTTCGTGAAATCGAATCTCTCGGGCGAGTTCACGGTGGTCAACGATTATCTGGTCAACGACCTGAAAAAGCTGGGGCTGTGGGACGAAGTCATGGTCGCGGATCTGAAGTACTTCGACGGCAATCTCGCGCGCATCGACCGTGCGCCGGTGGAGTTGCGGCAACTATATGCCACTGCGTTTGAAATTGACCCCACTTGGGTCGTCGAGGCGGGTGCGCGGCGGCAGAAGTGGATCGACCAGTCGCAGTCGCTCAACATCTACATCGGTCAGGCCTCGGGCAAGAAGCTCGACGAAACCTACAAGCTGGCTTGGCAGCGGGGCCTGAAAACGACTTATTACCTGCGCTCCATGGGCGCCACTCACGCCGAGAAATCCACGGTGAAGGCAGGGCAGTTGAATGCCGTGCCGTCCGAAAGCGGTTCGGCGGTGGCAATGGGGAGCGTCGGCTTGGCGCCGAGCGCGGCGAGCGAGCCAGAGATCAAGTTCTGCAAGATCGACACCCCGGAATGCGAAGCCTGCCAGTGAGAGGAGGCGTGCACGAGAAACCAAGGAGGGGAACATGCTTTCGTTTGAAGACGATATCGGCGTGAAACCGATGCTGGGCCTCAATCTGCAGCCGGTAACCGGGTTCGTGCCTTCGTCACCAGCGCCGGCTGCGGAGCTGGATCAGCGCCATCCGGCCGGCAACAGCCACCGCCGTATGCGTGTCGAGGACAAGCGCATCATCAACGGCAAGACCGACGTCAACCAGTTGGTGCCATTCAAGTACAAATGGGCGTGGCAGAAATATCTCGACGCCTGCGCCAATCACTGGATGCCGCAGGAAATCAACATGAGCCGCGACATCGCACTGTGGAAGGACCCGAACGGGCTCACTGAGGACGAGCGTCGCATCATCAAGCGCAACCTCGGCTTCTTCGTCACCGCCGACTCGCTCGCGGCGAACAACATCGTGCTCGGCACCTACCGCCATATCAGCGCACCGGAGTGCCGCCAGTACCTGCTGCGCCAGGCGTTCGAGGAGGCGATCCACACCCACGCATACCAGTATATCGTCGAGAGCCTCGGGCTGGACGAAGGCGAGGTGTTCAACGCCTACCATGAGATATCCTCGATCCGCGACAAGGACGAATTCCTGATCCCGTTCATTGACACGCTGACCAATCCTTCCTTCAGGACCGGCGAGCCTGAAGCCGACCGGAAACTGCTGAAGAGCCTGATCGTATTTGCCTGCATCATGGAGGGGCTGTTCTTCTACGTCGGCTTCGCCCAGATCCTGTCCATGGGGCGCCAGAACAAGATGACCGGCGCCGCCGAGCAGTACCAGTACATCCTGAGAGACGAGTCGATGCACTGCAATTTCGGCATCGACCTCGTCAACCAGATCAAGCTCGAGAACCCGCACCTGTGGACGGGGCAGTTCCGCGAGGAGCTCCGCGAGCTGGTGAAGAAGGCGGTCGAGCTCGAATAC
>JBARMB010000057.1:0-24501 GCA_049802235.1 Burkholderiales bacterium
GGCAGACCCCGGCCCGCGGAATGGGCCATCATGCACACCGGCGGCCGCGCACACCGCACGCCGCTGTACGTGCGCGAGCGTCTCGCGCCGGGGGACCGCATCGCCGGCCCCGCCGTCATCGCCGAGCAGAACGCGACGACGGTGATCGAGCCCGGCTGGGAAGCGGAGGTGACGCGCCTCGATCATCTGGTGCTCACGCGGGTCAAAGCGCGCCCCCACCGCGTGGCGATCGGCACCGGCGTCGATCCGGTGATGCTGGAGATCTTCAACAATCTCACCATGTCGATCGCCGAGCAGATGGGCCTGCGGCTGGCGAACACCGCCTACTCGGTCAATATCAAGGAGAGGCTGGATTTCTCCTGCGCGGTGTTCGACCAGCACGGCAACCTCATTGCCAACGCGCCGCACATGCCGGTGCATCTGGGCTCGATGGGCGAGAGCGTGCGCACCGTCATCCGCGAGAACCGCGGCCGGATGCGGGCCGGCAACGTCTATGCGCTGAACGCGCCCTACAACGGCGGCACGCATCTGCCGGATGTGACCGTGATCACCCCGGTATTCGACGACGCGGGCGGAGAAATTCTCTTCTACGTCGGCGCGCGCGGCCATCACGCCGACATCGGCGGCATCACGCCGGGTTCGATGCCGCCGAACAGCAAGGTGGTCGAGGAGGAAGGCGTGCTGATCGACAACTTCCTGCTGCTGGAGGAAGGCCGCCTGCGCGAGGCCGAAGCCATCGCGCTGCTGTCCTCGGGCCCGTACCCGGCGCGCAACGTGCCGCAGAACATGGCCGACCTGCGCGCCATGGTCGCCGCCAACGAGAAAGGCGTGCAGGAGCTGCGGCGCATGGTGCAGCACTTCGGGCTGGACGTGGTGCACGCCTACATGCGGCACGTGCAGGACAACGCCGAGGAGGCGGTGCGGCGCGTCATCGATATATTGAAAGACGGGAGTTTCAGCTACGAGATGGACAACGGCGGCGTGATCCGGGTCCGGATCGCCATCGATCGCGCCGCGCGCAGGGCGAGGATCGATTTCACCGGCACCTCGGCGCAGTTGCCGGACAATTTCAACGCGCCCTCGGCGGTATGCATGGCGGCGGTGCTCTACGTCTTTCGCACCCTCGTCGATGACGATATCCCGCTGAACGCGGGCTGCCTGAAACCGCTCGATGTGGTCATTCCCGAGGGCTCGATGCTGAATCCGCGCTACCCGGCGGCGGTGGTGGCCGGCAACGTCGAGACTTCGCAGTGCGTCACCGACGCGCTCTACGGCGCGCTCGGCGTCATGGCGGCCTCCTGCGGCACGATGAACAATTTCACTTTCGGCAACGAGAAGTACCAGTACTATGAAACCATCTCGGGCGGTTCCGGCGCCGGAATTTTCCACGCCGGCGCAAACGGCGCGCGAGGAATCGACGCCGGCGCCAACGATGCGCCGCGGGGCTTCGACGGCACCGACGCGGTGCAGACGCACATGACCAACTCGCGCCTCACCGATCCGGAGGTGCTGGAGTGGCGCTTCCCGGTGTTGCTGGAGAGCTTCGAGATCCGGCGCGGCTCGGGCGGCGCGGGGCGCTGGCGCGGCGGCAACGGCGCCATCCGGCGCGTGCGCTTTCTCGAGCCGATGACGGCAGCCATCCTCTCCGGGCATCGGCGCCTCGCGCCTTACGGCATGGCGGGCGGCTCCCCGGGAGCGGTCGGGTACAACCGGGTAATCCGCGCTGACGGCAGCGTGGTGGAACTGGGCGCCAGCGACCAGATCGAAATGAACCCCGGCGACAGTTTCGTGATCGAGACACCTGGCGGCGGCGGGTATGGAAAGCCAGATGCCTAGATGAATGAATCGCGAGCCGCCGCCAGACGTAAGAGCTCCTGTGGCGGCGGGTGTGAACGCGTACCATGAATTAGAGCCCATTAACAAAATGAGGGGATACCTCCCCTCATGCTCCCCTAAGTCAGGGGCCGTTTCGGTAATTCTGAAACGGCCCTCTAGGACCGGCGCGGGGGATTGCCCGCCCCTCGAACCGCCGACTTGCCTATAATAGGCAATCCTCGGAGACATCGATACCGGCCCGCTACGGGCTTTGTGCCAGGACGTAAACCCGAACACCTATGGATCGGCGAACGATTCTCACCAAGACGGCGAAGGGTCTGCTGGAGGCGACCGGCAGGACCAGCGATCTTTCGCGTGACCTGCGCAACATCCTCAAGGAAATCGACGGCAAGGTGAGCGTATCCAGGCTGCTCGACAAGCTCGACAAAATCACCGAGCCGAAGCTGCTGGAGGCGCTCGTGAAGCTGGAAAAAGACGGCTTCGTGCGCGAGTTCGTGCGGCAGCCGGCCGACATCCCGGCGGTGCGGAGCCCGATATCGCGGGCGCCGACGTCACGGGCGCCGGTGCAGACGGGCGAAGATCTCGATTTCTCGTCGCTGCCGCGGCCGACGGACCGGGCAAGCGAGGATGCCAAGCTGCAGGCACAGGCGCAGGAAATCGCGCGGCAGGCCGCGGCCGCGCGCGCGCGGGAGGAGGCGGCGGCGAAAGCGAAGGCCGATGCCGAGGCGAAAGCAAGAAAAGAAGCGGCGGCACGGGCCACGGCCGACGCCGAGCAAAAGGCCAGGTTTGCGGCTGAAGCGGCGGCGAAAGCGAAGGCCGAGGCCGAAGCGAAAGCAAGAAATGAGGCGGCGGTGCGGGCCAGGGCCGAAGCCGAGCAAAAAGCCAGGCTCGCGGCCGAGGCGAAAGCGGAAGCCGAAGCCGATGCCGAAGCGCGCGCGCGCACCGCGGCGGAGGCGGCAGCCGGCGCCGGGCATGAAACCGAAGAGAACGTGCATGGGGCGCTAGGGGGCGACGAAGTTGCCAGGCAGTCAGTTGCGGCGCGCGCGCGCCTGGCAGCGGCCCGCGCCAAGCGCGAAGGCGGAGAGAACGAACTTGGGAATGCGGAGGAAAGAATCCGTCGGGAAGCTGAAGAACGTGTCCGACGGGACGTGGAAGAGAGGGCGCGGCGCGAAGCGGAAGAAAAGGCCCGGCGGGAAACTGAAGAACGTATTCGCCGGGAGGCCGAGGAGAAGATACGGCGCGAGCAGGGAGAGCGCGAGCGTGCGGAGCGCGCGGCCCGCATCGAGGCCGAAGCGCGCGCCAGGCGGGAAGCCGAGGAGCGGGCGCGGCGCGAGGAAGAGGATCGGCGGGCACGCGAGGCCCTGGAGCGTTCTATCAGGGAATCCGAGCAGACAGCGCGCAAGGAGCAGGAAGAACAGGTCCGGCGCGAAGAAGAGGAGCGCGAGCGCAGGCAGGAGGAAGAGCGCGCTCGCCGCGAAGCCGGGGAAAATGCGCGTGCGGAAGCGCGCCGCGAGGAAGAAGAGGAGCAGGCGAGGGAGGCCGAGAAAAAGACCAAGGAGGAAGCCAAGGCGCGGGCCAAGGCCGAGGCTGAGGAGGCGGCGCTCGCGCGCAAGGAAGCACGCGCCCGCGAACGCGACGAGGCCAAAGCACAAAAGCGTGCCAAAGCTGAGGCGAGAGATCGCCAGAAAGCCGGGACTGCGCGCGCCACCATCCCGGGCGCACCGCGCGCGTTGCGCCCTCCACGCAACGTGGGCCGTCCGATCGCGATCACGCTGTTCGTCCTCCTCGTCGGCGCCGTGGCGGCCATACCGTTCGTGCCGATCGACCCCGCGCCATACGAAAAGGCGGCGCAGGAATGGCTCGGCCAACCGGTGAAAATCGGCTCGGTCGGCATATCGCTGGTGCCGACACCGGCGCTGAAGTTCAACAAGGTGATCATCGGTTCGGACCCGCAGATGCGCATCGCCGCGATCAAGGCTTTGCCCGAACTCGGCTCGATATTCGACGAGCGGAAGTCGCTGAAGAGCGTCGCGCTGGAGGGTGCCGTCGTCATTCCCGGCGCATTTCTCGGCGCCGCGATCTCGGGCAAATCCAGGGGCGGGTCATTGCGGATCGAGCGCATTACGGCCAATGGCGCGAAGCTCGATATCCCGGGGCTCGATCTGCCTGCACTGGACCTCGACGCAGAACTGGGCCCGGACGGCGCATTGCGATCATTGACCCTGTCGAACGGCGAATTCAAGCTGTCGGCAAAGCTTGAGCCGCAGGAAGCCAAGGCGAGCATCGAGATCTCGGCGGGAAGCATGCCGTTGCCGATCGGCGCCGATCTTGCGCTCGATGATTTCTCCGCGAAGGGAACGGTGGCGAATTCCGAGCTTGTATTCAACGAATTCGATGCCAAGTTATTCGGCGGCCGCCTCCAGGGCAATGCCCGCCTCAGATGGTCGAACGGCTGGAGCCTCGAAGGCGAAATCGCGGTGCGGCAGATGGATGCCGCCAAGATCGCGGCGCCTACCGTCGCCAGCGGCAGTCTGGACGGCAAGGGCGTCTATACGATGGGCGCGCGGGCTCCGGACAAGTTGTTCGGCAGCGCGCGGCTGGAGGGCAAATTCACCATCAAGAAAGGTTCGGTCACCAATATCGACATGACCCGGGTGCTGCAGGGAAGCAGCTCGGGCGGCGGCACCACGCTGTTCTCCGAGATGAGCGGGGACATCGTCGCCGACCCCAACCGCATCCAGATACGGCCACTGCGGCTCGTCGCGGGGCTGTTGCATGCCGCCGGCAACCTGGACGTGGATGAGCAGAAAAATCTTTCCGGCCGGATGCAGATCGAATTGCGCGCGCAGACGACGCAGGCGCGGGCGACACTCGCCATTTCGGGCACGCTCAAGGATCCGCAGTTCCGACGCGGAAACTGAAAATCTCCGGCGCCAAGGCGCCGAGGGCGCAGGGAAAGCCGATTCCTCCGCCGGCGAAGCCTGGCGCCGTGGCGGTTCAGCCGAGCGTTCCGGTATAATTGCGTTTTACCGGCGTCCCCCATGTCGTTGATCCTCAAGCTACGCGGAAGCCGCGCCGCTTCCGCGTTCCGGCTCGACAAGCTCAATCTCCGCCTCGCAGCAATTCACCGGTCCGTTCAGGCCGTCGCAGCCGAGTACCGGCATTTCGTCGAAATCGAGCGGCCGCTCGCCGCAGGCGAGCACGCCGTGCTCGACCGGCTGTTGCGCTACGGCGAGCCGGCGCCGCCGGCTGGCGAGGGCGAAATGCTGCTGGTAGTGCCGCGCCTGGGCACGATCTCCCCGTGGTCGTCGAAAGCGACCGATATCGCGCGCCAATGCGGCCTCGATCCGGTGCGCCGCATCGAGCGTGGAATCGCCTGGTACCTGTCCGGCGGCGGAGCCGCGCCTGCGCACCGCGGCGAGATCCTGAATCTGTTGCACGACCGCATGACCGAGACCGTGCTCTCATCCCTCGATGAGACCGCTGCATTGTTCCGGCATTCCGAGCCCAGGCCGCTGGCCGTGATCGACGTGCTTGCCGGCGGCCGTGACGCGCTCGAGAAGGCCAACGTCACGATGGGGCTGGCGCTTGCTGCGGACGAGATCGATTATCTGCTGGCGCACTTCCGCGCGGTCGGCCGCAACCCGACCGACGTCGAGCTGACCATGTTTGCGCAGGCGAATTCGGAGCATTGCCGGCACAAGATATTCAACGCCGCCTGGATCATCGACGGCACGCCGCGCCAGGAGACGCTCTTCGGCATGATCAGGACCACGCATGCGCGCAATCCGCAGGGAACGGTGGTCGCCTACTCCGACAACGCCGCGGTCATGGAAGGACGCAGCGTCGCGCGTTTCTATCCCGATGCGGGGGGCCGCTACGGCTACCGCGAAGAGCTGACGCACACGCTGATGAAGTGCGAGACGCACAACCATCCCACGGCCATCTCGCCTTTTCCGGGCGCCGCCACGGGATCGGGGGGGGAGATCCGCGACGAGGCCGCGACCGGCCGCGGCGCGAAGCCCAAGGCCGGCCTGTGCGGGTTTTCGGTCTCGCATCTGCGTATCCCGGGTTTCATCCAACCGTGGGAGGAATTCCTGGCCCCACCCTCTCCTCATGCCCTTCTCCCGGAGAAAGAGGGGCAGATTCGGCGCTCCGCGCAAGACTCGATCGGCAAGCCGGGACGCATCGCCTCGGCGCTGCAGATCATGCTCGACGGTCCGATCGGCGCCGCGTCCTTCAACAACGAGTTCGGCCGTCCCAGCCTCGCCGGCTATTTCCGCACCTTTGAAATGGAAATCGGCGGCGTGATGCGCGGTTATCACAAGCCCATCATGCTCGCCGGCGGCATCGGCAGCATCAACGCCGTGCAGGCGATGAAGGGCGACATTCCGCCGGGCGCGCTGCTGATCCAGCTCGGCGGTCCCGGCATGCTGATCGGCCTGGGCGGCGGCGCCGCCTCCAGCATGAATACCGGGGTCAACATCGAGGACCTGGATTTCGACTCGGTGCAGCGCGGCAACGCCGAGATCCAGCGGCGCGCGCAGGAAGTCATCGACCGCTGCTGGCAGCTGGGCGATGGCAATCCGGTGCTGTCGATCCACGACGTCGGCGCCGGCGGGCTGTCGAACGCGCTGCCGGAGATCGCGCACGCTGCCGGCCGCGGTGCGCGCATCGATCTGCGTGCCGTGCCCAACGAAGAGCCCGGCATGACGCCGCGCGAGATCTGGTGCAACGAGTCGCAGGAACGCTACGTGCTCGCGCTCGCTGCGGACAGACTCGATCAGTTCCGCGCCATCTGCGAGCGCGAGCGCTGCCCGTTCGCCGTGGTGGGCGCGGCGACCGACGACGGCAGGCTGCGGGTCGACGATGCGAAATTCGGCAACGTCCCGGTGGAGATGGATCTCGCCGTACTGCTCGGCAAACCGCCGCGCATGACGCGCGACGTGCGCCACCACGCGGCGAAGCTCGCGCCGTTGTCGCTGCAGGACGTGGAGCTGAAGGACGCGTGCTATCGCGTGCTGCGCAACCCGACGGTGGCGAACAAGACTTTTCTCGTGAGCATCGGCGATCGCACCGTCGGCGGCCTGTGCGCGCGCGATCCCTGCGTCGGGCCGTGGCAGGTGCCGGTTGCCGATTGCGCCGTGACGCTGATGGGATTCAACGACACTTGCGGCGAAGCGTTTGCGGTGGGCGAGCGCGCGCCGCTGGCGCCGATCGCGCCCGAAGCTTCCGGCCGCATGGCCGTGGGCGAGGCGCTCACCAATCTCGCCGCCGCCGCAGTCGTCGATCTCTCCCGCGTGAAGCTGTCGGCGAACTGGATGGCGGCGGCCGGCTACGCAGGCGAGGACGCGGCGCTGTTCGATACCGTGCGCGCGGTGGCGCTCGATCTCTGTCCCGAGCTGGGAATCAGCATCCCGGTCGGCAAGGATTCGCTGTCGATGCGCACCACCTGGCGGGAGGGCGGGCAGGACAAGGAAGTCGTCGCTCCGTTGTCCTTGATCGTGTCGGCCTTCGCCCCCTGCGAAGATGCGCGCAGGACGCTCACGCCGCAACTGCGGACCGATTGCGGCGAGACCGAGCTGATCCTCGTCGATCTCGGGCGCGGCCGCAACCGCCTCGGCGGCTCGATCCTGGCGCAGGTCTTCGGCCAGTGCGGCGACGAGGCGCCCGACCTCGACGAGCCCGGGTTGCTGGCGCGTTTTTTCGCCGCGATCCAGGCGCTCAACCGCGACGGCCTCATCCTCGCCTATCACGACCGTTCCGACGGCGGGCTGTTCGCGGCGGTCTGCGAAATGGCCTTCGCCGGCCACACCGGCGTCAGCGTCAACCTCGACCTGCTCGCCTACGACGCGCTGGCTCACGACGTCGAGGGCAACGAGCGCCGTCCGGAGATCATGGCCGGCCGCGATTTCGAGCGCGTGCTCGCGGCGCTGTTCGCCGAGGAGCTCGGCGCGGTGATCCAGGTGCGCGCCCCCGACCGCAGCCGGGTGCTGGCGCAACTCTCCGGGCTCGCGGCCCAGGTGATCGGCAGCCCGAATTCCCGCGACGAAGTGCGCCTGGTGCGCAACGCCAAGCCGGTGTTCGCCGCGCCGAGGATCGAGCTGCAGCGCGCCTGGTCGGAGGTGACGTTCCGGATGCAGCAGTTGCGCGACAATCCGGCGTGTGCGCAGGAAGAGTTCGACCGCATCCTCGACCAGACGGATCCGGGACTGCACGCGCACCTGACGTTCGATCCCGCCGAGGATATCGCGCTTCCCTTTATCAAGGGGGCAAGGCCCCGGATCGCGATCCTGCGGGAGCAGGGAGTGAACGGCCAGGTGGAAATGGCGGCGGCGTTCGACCGCTCCGGTTTCGAAGCGCACGACGTGCACATGAGCGACATCATCGCCGGGCGCGTGTCGCTCTCCGGCTTCAAGGGTTTCGTCGCCTGCGGCGGATTCTCCTACGGCGACGTGCTCGGCGCCGGCGCCGGCTGGGCGAAGTCGATCCTGTTCCACGCCCGCGCGCGCGACGACTTCGCCGCCTTTTTCGCGCGTGGCGACGCGTTCGCGCTCGGCATGTGCAACGGCTGCCAGATGATGAGCAACATGCGCGAGCTGATTCCGGGCGCCGGGGACTGGCCGCGCTTCGTCACCAACCGCTCGGAGCAGTTCGAGGCGCGCCTGGTGATGGTCGAAGTGACCGGGAGTCCGTCGCTGTTCTTCGCCGGCATGGCCGGAAGCCGCATGGCGATCGCCACCGCGCACGGCGAAGGCCGCGCGCTGTTCGACTCGAACGAGGCCCGGGCGCGGGCGATCATCGCGCTGCGCTTCGTCGACAACCGCGGCGCAGCGACCGAAACCTATCCTCTGAACCCGAACGGCTCGCCGCAGGGCATCACCGGCCTCACCACTCGCGACGGCCGCTTCACCGTCGCCATGCCGCACCCCGAGCGCGGGTTCCGCAGCGTGCAACAATCCTGGCATCCCGAGGGCTGGGGCGAGGACAGCCCGTGGATGCGCATGTTCCGCAATGCGAGGAAGTGGGTCGGGTAACCCGGGGTGCCGCGGGATGAACGGCGCTTGCGCCGATTCGATCCCGCGGAGGTAAAGCGGCGCCCGGAGGCGTCCGCGTTTACCGGCATTTACTCGATCTTCGCTTTCGAGCGCAGCTCGCGCAGCAGCTTCTGGACTTCCTGCTCCTGCAGCATGGAGTGGATCTGCGGCTTGACGGCGTCGAACGCGGGGAACTGAACCGGGCGAACGTCCTCGAGCATGATGACGTGCCAGCCGAACTGCGACTGCACCGGTTCCTCCGTGTACTTGCCTTTCTCGAGCTTCACCAGCGCCTCGGCAAAGGGCTTGACGAAAGTGCTGGGAGGATTCCAGTCGAGTTCGCCGCCGTGTTCTTTCGAGCCCGGGTCCTTGGAGCTCTTGGCGAGGTCTTCGAATTTGGCGCCCTTGTCGAGTTGGGCGATGATTTCCTTTGCCTCGGTGTCCTTGTCGACGAGGATGTGCCTCACCTTGTATTCCTTGTCGCCGCGCGAGGACTTGACCTTGTTGTACTCGACGAGCATCTGCTCGTCCTTGATCGGGTGCGACTTGAAGTAGTTCTGCAGGTAGGCCTGGATCAGCGCCTGCTGGCGCGCGAGGGCGAGCTGGATCTGGACGTCGGCGCTCTTCGCCATGCCCTTGCGTTCAGCTTCCTGGGCAACCACTTCCTGCGTGATCAGGGCATCCAGAACGGCCTTGCGCAGCTGTTCGTTGTCCGGCGTGCCCTGCGCGACCCGTTGCTTGACCACGAAATCCAGCCGCGCCTTCGGGATGGCCTTGCCGTTGACGGTGATCGGCTTGGAAGGATCGTGCTCCGCTTCCTTCGCTGTCTGCGCCACCGCGGGCGCGGCGATGCCGAGGAGAAGAACAAGGGCGGGAAGCAGGCGGAAAAGCATGAGGATTCCTTCGGGAAAAAATTAAATCATAACTCATCCGGGGTGCGGGCGTTGATGGCGAGGGCGTGAATTTCCCTCTGCATCAGGGCGCCCAGGGCGGCGTAGATCATGCGGTGCCGCGCAAGCTTGTCCTTGCCCGCAAATCGGGGGGAGACGATGGCGAGGCGGAAATGGCTGCCGCCGTTTTCAGCCCCCTTGTGCCCGGCATGCCGGCCGGATTCGTCGAGGAGCTCGATCGAAACGGGATCGAGCGCGGCCAGGCGCTCGCGGATCGCTGCGGCCAGATCCATCCGGCGCGTACCGTCTATTGCGACCGGGAGGGATCGTCGGCGGCCTTGTCCTCGACGTAGCGCGACAGGAACAGCGCCTGCAGCACCACGAACAGGAGCATCAATCCCATGCCGCCGAAGAGCTTGAAGTTGACCCAGGCGTCGGTCGAGAAGTTGTAGGCGACATAGAGATTGGCCGCGCCCATGAAAGCAAAGAAACCCACCCAGCTCCAGTTGAGCCGCTTCCATGCCGGTGCCGGCAACTGCATCTGTTCGGCGAGCATGGTGCGGATGAGGTTCCTGCCGAACAGGCCGTCGGCGCCGGCGAGGCTGACGCCGAACAGCCAGTACAGCACCGTAGGTTTCCACTTGATGAACGTCTCGTCGTGGAGCAGGAGGGTCGCGCCGCCGAACACCACGATGATGGCGAGGGTGACCCACATCATCGTGTCGACGCGCTTCCCGCGCAGCTTGAGCCAGCCGATCTGGGCGAAAGTCGCCGCGATCGCGATCGCGGTCGCGGCGTAGATGCCGGCAAACTTGAAAGCGACGAAAAAAAGGAAGACCGGGAACAGGTCAAAGAGGAATTTCATGGCGCAAATTATATCAGGCGGGCCGGGACTATCGCGGCCCGTGCGGGTTAAGCGGCGCGGGCTGCCGCGCCGGCTTGAACCCGCGCAGCTGACGCGGCCCGCAGGGTCCGCAATCAGCCGGTTTTATCGAATTTCAGCGCCGCCGAATTGATGCAGTAGCGCAGGCCGGTCGGCTGCGGACCGTCGTCGAAAACGTGGCCGAGATGGGCATCGCACGCAGCGCACACCACTTCGGTGCGGCGCGCGAGCCAGGAGTTGTCCTCCTCGGTGTGGACATTTTCTGCCTTGAGCGGCGCCCAGTAGGACGGCCAGCCGGTGCCGGAGTCGAACTTGGTGTCGGAGCTGAACAGCTCGGCGCCGCAGCAGACGCAGCGGTAGACGCCCTTGTCCTTGCTGGCGTTGTATTTTCCCGTGAAGGCGCGCTCCGTGCCTTTCTTGCGCGTGACGTTGTACTGCTCGGGACTGAGCTGGGCGCGCCATTCGGCGTCGGTCTTGGTGATTTTGGTTGTCATGCTCGCTCCTGAAGGGCCTGGCTTTCCGCTAGAGCACCTCGGCCGCGTGGTCGGCGAGCCGCGAGCGCTCGCCGCGCTGCAGGGTCACGTGGCCCGAGTGCGGCCAGTCTTTCATGCGGTCGACGACATAGGTGAGCCCCGAGCTGCCCTCGGTGAGGTAGGGCGTGTCGATCTGGGCGATGTTTCCGAGGCACACGACTTTGGTGCCGGGGCCGGCGCGCGTGATCAGCGTCTTCATCTGCTTCGGCGTCAGGTTCTGCGCCTCGTCGATGATCAGGTACTTGTTGAGGAAGGTGCGGCCGCGCATGAAGTTGAGCGACTTGATCTTGATCCGCGAGCGGATCAGATCGCGGGTGGCCGCGCGGCCCCATTCGCCGGCCTCGTCCTCGGTCTTGTTGAGCACGTCGAGGTTGTCCTCGAGCGCGCCCATCCACGGCGTCATCTTCTCCTCCTCCGTGCCGGGCAGAAAGCCGATGTCCTCGCCGACCGGCACGGTGACGCGCGTCATGATGATCTCGGTGTAGCGATTGGTCTCGAGCGTCTGCATCAGCCCGGCGGCGAGCGTCAGCAGCGTCTTGCCCGTGCCCGCCTGGCCGATCAGCGTCACGAAGTCGATCTCCGGGTCCATGAGCAGGTTGAGGGCGAAGTTCTGCTCCCGGTTCCTTGCGGTGATGCCCCAGGCGTTGTTCTTCTGGTGAGTGTAGTCCCGCACCGTTTCCAGCACGGCGACGCGGCCGGACGCCTCCTTCACCATGGCGAGCAGCGGGCGCTCGCCGTCCTGGTGGACGAATTCGTTCAGCAGCAGCTTCTGGCACAGCGGTCCGTGGATGCGGTAGAAGGTGCGGCCGTCGCGCTTCCAGGATTCGACGTCGCGGCCATGATGGTCCCAGAAGTCCGGGGCCAGCTCACGCACGCCGGTGTAGAGGAGGTCGGTGTCCTCGAGCACCTTGTCGTTGAAGTAATCCTCCGCCGCGAGGCCCAGCGCATGCGCCTTGATGCGCATGTTGATGTCCTTCGACACCAGGATCACCTTGCGCTGCGGCTGCTGCTTCTGCAGGTAGATCACCACGCCGATGATCTGGTTGTCGGCCTTGCCGATCGGCAGGCTGGCCGGGACGTGGCCGTTGATCGCCTCGGTCTGCAGGTACAGGCGGCCGGTGGCGTTGTCGGCGTCGTGGCGCTTGAGCGGGATGCCGGCCGCGATCGGCCCTTTGAGCTTGCTGACGATCTCGTCGAGGAAGCGGCTTGCCTGGCGCGCGTTGCGCGCCACTTCCGAGATGCCCTTCTTGTTGTTGTCCAGCTCCTCCAGCGTCATGATCGGCAGGAACACGTCGTGCTCCTCGAACCGGAACAGGCTCGTCGGATCGTGCATCAGCACGTTGGTATCGAGAACGAACAGCTTGGCGAGGGCGCGCGGCGCGTTGGAGCGGGGTCGGCGGGAGGGCATGGTCTTCTGCGAGTCTTCTGCGGCAGGGGCGGAATCGAGGTGCTGCTCAGACGGTTTTAACAAAGTCGAGTACCTCCTGGACGTGACCGGGGACCTTGACGCCGCGCCATTCTCGCCGGATGACGCGATCCTTGTCGAGCACGAAAGTGCTGCGCTCGATGCCGCGCACCTTCTTGCCGTACATGTTCTTGATCTTGATGACGCCGAACAGGGCGCACACCTTCTCTTCCTCGTCGGAGAGCAGTTCGAACGGGAAGCCGAGCTTCGCCTTGAAGTTCTCGTGCGACTTGATGCTGTCGCGCGAGATGCCGAAGACCGAGCAGCCGGCCTTCTGGAACTGGAAATGCAGGTCGCGGAACTGCATGCCCTCGGTGGTGCAGCCGGGCGTGTTGTCCTTGGGATAGAAATACACGACAACGAATTTCGACTTCACCGCCGAGAGCCGGAACTCCTTGCCGCCCGTGCTCGGCAGGGTGAAATCGCTGACCGGTTTGTTTTGCATGATGCCTTTCGCAACTATTGTCATCCCAATCGAGCCGGGAAAGCAACCCCGGGTTTCATGAGGTTATGACAGAAACTTTGCAAGTTCCGCCAGCAGCTCGCCGGGCGCCTCCTCCGGCAGATAATGGCCGCAGGGCAGGGTGTTGCCGCGCACGTCGCGGGCGCGCTCGGCCCAGTCATCGAGCGGCCTGAAGCAGCGCTCGACCGTGCCGTGCTTGCCCCACAGGACGAGCAGCGGGCAGGTGATTTTTCTGTCGAGGTCGGCCTCGTCGTGCACGAGGTCGATCGATTCGGCGGCGCGGTAATCCTCGCAGCTCGCGTGGATCGCCGCCGGATCGCGGAAGCAGCGCAGGTATTCGGCCAGCGCCTCGGGTGCGAACGGCTTCATTCCCGAGTGCCGCGTGCCGAGGTGGCTCTTCAGGTAGTAATCCGGATCGGCGCCGATCAGCGTCTCCGGAAACGGCTCCGGGCGGATGAGGAAGAACCAGTGGTAATAGGCTTTGGCAAACTCGCGCGTCGTCCTCAGATACATGGCGCGTGTCGGTGCGATGTCGAGCACGGCGAGCCTTTTCACGCACGCCGGATGATCGAGCGCCATGCGGTGCGCCACGCGCCCGCCGCGGTCGTGGCCGACGACAAGGAATTCCTCGTACCCGAGTGAGCGCATGACCTCGACCTGATCGAGCGCCATCGCGCGCTTGGAGTAATTGCCGTGGTCGGGTGCGCCGTGCGGCTTGGAGCTGTCGCCGTAGCCGCGCAGGTCGGCCGCGATCACGGTGTAGCGCCGGGCGAGGTCGGGGGCGATCTTGTGCCAGATCGCGTGCGTCTGCGGGTAGCCGTGCAGCAGAAGCAGCGGCGGCCCCTCGCCGCCGCGCACCAGGTTGATGTCGGCGCCGCTCGTCCCGATGCGCCTGGTTTCGAAGCCGGGGAACAACACACTCACGTCAGGAACTCCTTGCCCTGCATCGCCAGTGTTCCCGATCGTCCCGGGATTTCGCCGATCACCACTTCGTGCCGCGGCAGGCTCTTCAGATCGAGAGCTTCCGCGACGCTGCGCATCGGCACCAGCTCGTAGCCCTGGCTTTTCCAGCCCGAAAGCAGATCTTTGAACGCCGGCGCGAGTTTGCCGCCCTCGAGTTCCGCGTGCAGCGTGTAGACGTGCCCCGCAGCGGGCGGTTCCGCGGTGAGATCGAGCATGTGCGCGGCCACGTTCTGCGCCGAGAGCCCGCCGGCGCCGATCAGCTCGTCCAGCGTCGGCAGCGTGGTGGGAAGCTGCGGGCAGGCGACGATCTCGGCATTCCGGACCGGAATGAACGGGCAGGTGCCGCGCGTGTCGGAGCAATAGTCGAAGCCGAGCTGCTGCGTCAGTCGCAGAGCGTGTACGTTCATCTGCCAGCCGGCGGCGCCGTGGGCCCGCGCGGGTTCGCCGAATATCTCCTCGAAACGCCCGGTCGCGAGCCGCATCTGGCGTTCGGTCCACGCGGCGTCCGCGCCGGCCACGCCGTCCTGCCATTTGACGTGGTCCCAGGTGTGAATGCCGACCTCGAAGCCGGCGTCGCGCACGCGCCGCATCAGCCCGGCGCAGCGTCGGCTGATGTCCGGCCCGGGGAGCAGCGTGCCGTAGAGCAGGGTCTTGAGGCCGTAATGGCCGAGCACCGAGGTGCGCGACACTTTTTTCATGAAGCCGCGGCGGAACACGCGCTTGATCGCGCGACCGGTGTGATCGGGGCCGAGGCTGAAGAGAAAGGTTGCCCCGGCGCCGTGCTGCTGCAGCAGCTCGACCAGCCGCGACACGCCTTCGCGCGTGCCGCGGTAGGTATCGACGTCGATCTTCAGCGCCAGCTTCATTGTTGAAAGGCGAGCGATTGAGTGATTAAGGGATGGGGCGATTGAGCGATTAGGCGATTAAGCGATTAAGTGATTAAGTGATTAGGATGGTGGCACCCGACCGCCCAATCACGCAGTGCCCCAATCACCTAATCGCCTAATCGCTCAATGGCTCAATCAACCAGATGCCGCGCTTCGGCGACGTGGGTGCGGTAGGCATCGAAAATTTGCTTGAGCGCCTGCTGCATGTCCACCCGCGGCTTCCAGCCGAGGTCCTTCATCGTGTTGGCGATCTTCGGCACCCGGTTCTGCACGTCCTGGTAGCCCTTGCCGTAGTACTGCGTTGCGGTCGTGTTCACCAGCTTCACCTTCTTCGCGTTGGCGCGGTATTCCGGATAGGCGAGGGCGAGCTTTACCATCATGGCGGCGAGTTCCTTCACCGAGTAGTTGTTCTTCGGGTTGCCGATGTTGTAGATCTTGCCGTTGGCGATGCCGCTGCGGTTCTCGATGATCGTCACCAGCGCGTCGATGCCGTCGTCGATGTAGGTGAAAGTGCGCTTCTGCCCGCCGCCGTCGACCAGCTTGATCGGCTCGCCGCGCACGATATGGCCGAAGAACTGGGTGATGACGCGCGAGCTGCCTTCCTTGGGCGCATTCATGTTGTCCAGCCCCGAGCCGATCCAGTTGAACGGCCGGAACAGGGTGAAGTCGAGCCCTTCCTGCATGCCGTAGGCGTGGATCACGCGGTCCATCATCTGCTTGGCGCAGGCGTAGATCCAGCGCGGCTTGTTGATCGGGCCGTAGACGAGAGGCGAGGCCTCGGGGTCGAACTCGCGGTCCGGACACATGCCGTAGACCTCCGAGGTCGAGGGGAAGATGAGGCGCTTGCCGTGCTTGACGCAGGAGCGCACGATCGGCAGGTTCGCCTCGAAGTCGAGCTCGAACACCTTGAGCGGTTGCTTGACGTAAGTCGCCGGCGTGGCGATCGCCACCAGCGGCAGCACTGTGTCGCACTTCCTGATGTGGTACTCGATCCACTCGCGGTTGATGGTGATGTCGCCCTCGAAGAAGTGAAAGCGCTTCTGCTGCATCAGGTCGGCGATGCGGTCGGTCTGCATGTCCATGCCGTAGACCTCCCAGTCGGTCTTGGCGATGATGCGCTTGGACAGGTGGTGGCCGATGAAGCCGTTGACACCGAGGATGAGGATTTTTTTCATTGCGTTCTCCCTAGTGTACCGGCAGCTTGCGGCCGCCGAGGACGTTGGCGAATTCTTGCGCGGAGACGGGCTTGCCGTCCAGTTCCATCTCGAGCAGCTCGAGCGCGCCGCCGTCGGCGCAGGCCGCGTAGCAGCGGCCGTTCTCGGCGTAGAGGAAGGCCGGCCCCGGCGCGCTGCGCCGCTCCGGAAGCGACCGCGTGCGCAGCAGCCGCAGCCGCCTGCCTTCCGGTTCGGTGAAGGCGCCGGGATAGGGTGGCGCCACGGCGCGCACCAGATCGTGGATCTCCTGCGCAGGTTTGCTCCAGTCGATATGACCGTCCCCGGGCTTTCTGCCGCCGAAATAGCTTCCCCTCGCGAGGTCTTGCGGGCGCAGCGCCGCACTGCCGTCGACGAGCTTCGGCAGGCTGCGCGCGAGCACGCGTTCGGCGGCGCCCGTGACCTTGCGGAACACGTCGATCGCGAGGTCGTCCGGGAGAATGGCGACCGCTTCCTGGTCGACGATGCGCCCGGCATCGGGCTTCACGGCCATCTCGTGCAGCGTCGCGCCGGTCTCGGTCTCGCCGTGGATGATGGCCCAGTTGACGGGCACGCGTCCGCGGTACTTCGGCAACAGCGACCCGTGCATGTTGTAGGCGCCCCGCTTCGGGATCGCGAGCAGCTCGGCTTTCAGCATCATGCGATAGTAGAACGAGAACAGGAAATCCGGCCGTGCCCGGCGCACCTTTGCGACGGTCTCCGGCGTGTTGGGGTCATCCGGCGTGATGGTCTCGATTCCGCGCCGGGCGGCGAGCGCAGCGACGCTTTCGAACCAGACGTTCTCGTGCGGGTCGTCCGCATGCGTGACGACGAGCGGAACCTCCATGCCCTGCGCGAGCAATACGCCCAGACAGCGCACCCCCACGTCGTGGTAGGCGAAGACGACCGCGCGGGTCATTTGATAAGAGGCGGGACGTGCGGCGCGGGACGATCCGGCGCTCCGGCCTCGTATTCCGCGGCCGGAGAGCCGTCCCGCTCCAGCACCGCCTGCACCAGATAGCGCGGGCGTTGCCGCACCTGCTCGTAGATGCGGCCGATGTACTCGCCCAGCAGCCCGATGCCGAAGAGCGTGATGCCGATGAGGAAGAAGGCGATGCCGAACAGCGTGAACAGGCCTTCCGCCTCAGGCCCGACCATGAGACGCCTGATCGCGAGGTAGATGACGAAAGCGAGCGACAGCAGCGAAATGACGATGCCGGAGAACGAGAACAGTTGCAGCGGCATCACCGAAAACCCGGTGACCAGGTCGAAGTTCAGGCGGATGAGGCTATAGAGCGAGTACTTAGAGTCGCCGGCGGCGCGCTCCTCGTGCGCCACTTCGATCTCGGCCGGATGCTGCGCGAAAGTATAGGCGAGCGCCGGAATGAAGGTGTTGATCTCGCGGCAGCTGTTGATGGCGTCGACGATCGGCCGGCTGTAGGCGCGCAGCATGCAGCCCTGGTCGGTCATGCGGATGCTGGTGATGCGCTCGCGCAGCGCGTTCATCAGCCGCGAGGCCCAGCGCCGGAACGCCGAATCCCGCCGCTGGCGCCGCACGCTGCCGACGTAGTCATGGCCCGCGTCCATCATTGCCAGCAGCTTGGCGATTTCCTCCGGCGGGTTCTGCAGGTCCGCGTCGAGCGTGACCACGCATTCGCCGCGGCTCGCCTCGAATGCGGCCATGATCGCCATGTGCTGGCCGAAATTGCCGTTGAACAGGATCACGCGGGTCGTGTCCGGGCGGCGCTCGAACTGCTGGCGCAGCAGCGCCGCCGAGCGGTCGCGGCTGCCGTCGTTGACGAAGATCACTTCGTAGCTGCGGCCGAGCGCATCGAGCGCCGGGTACAGCCGCGCGAACAGCGCCGGCAGCACGGCTTCCTCGTTGTACACCGGGATGACGACCGAGACGCGCGGATTCATCCGAGGTTCTCCCGAAGGATTTTCGCAGCGGCGCCGCACACGCGCTCGACGTCCGTGTCCGCCATCGCCGGGAACAGCGGCAGTGTGACGATGTTCTTGCCGATGCGCTCGGCGTGGGGAAACCGGCCTTCGCGGAAGCCGAGCGCGCGATACAGCGTGAACAGGTGGATCGCGGGGTAATGCACGCCGATGCCGATGCCGGCGTCTCTCATCCTGGCGATGAATTCGCCCCGTTCGATGCGTTCGGGCAGCACTACCTGGAACATGTGCCAGTTGGAATTGTCGAAATCCGCCAGCGGCAGCCCGCAACCGAGGCCGCGGTCGAAGCAGTCGAAGTAGCGGCGCGCGAGCTCGCGCCGCCGGTCGGTGAATGCCGCGAGATGCTTGAGCTGCCCCAGGCCGATGCGGGCGGCGACGTCGGTGAGGTTGAACTTGCCGCCGATCACGTCCACGTCCATGCCGTCCTCGCCGAAGCGCGTCACGCCCTGCAGCCGCAGCTTCTCGCATGTCGCGATGTCGCGCTCATCGGGCAGCACGATACAGCCGCCCTCCGCGGTGGTGATGTTCTTGTTGGCGTGGAAGCTGAACGCGATCAGGTCGCCGCGGCTGCCGATGCGCGCCCCCTTCCAATTCGAGCCGAACGCCTGCGCCGCGTCCTCGACGACGCGCAGCCGATGCTTGCTTGCGATGGCGTACAGCCGGTCGAGGTCCAGCGGCAGGCCGGCGAGATACACCGGCAGGATCGCTCTCGTTTTCGGCGTGATCGCGGGCTCGATGCCCTCGAGGTCGATGTTGCGCGTCGCCGGATCAACGTCGACAAAAACAGGTTGCGCGCCCAGCTCGAGGATGACGTTGCTGGTCGCGACCCAGGAAAGCGGCGTGGTGATGACCTCGTCGCCGGCGCCGACTCCCGCGAGGCGCAGGCCGATCTCGAGCGCGGCGGTGCCGGAGTTGAGGCTGCGCACCGGGCGCCCGCCGCAGTAGCGCGACAGTTCGGCCTCGAACGCCTTCACCTGCGGCCCGGAAGTGATCCAGCCCGAGCGCAGCACGTCGGCGACGCCGGCGATCGTTTCCTCGTCGATCGAGGGCCGCGTGAACGGGAGAAAGCTCATGCGGCCATTTAGTGGTCTGCTTCGCAAGTGCCGGAACATGAAAACGCGCCTTCCGTCCCGTGGCCGCGTTGCTCATCCTCGCAATAGCTACGGCTATTGCTGCGGTTCGCGCCTTGCCACAAGCCGGAATCCATCGTTTTCATTGTGTTCCTTGACTTGCGAAGCAGACCACTAGCTCCGGGCGACGATGTAGACGCCGATGATGATGACGCCGATGCCGACCAGGCGCGTCATCGTCACCGACTCGCCGAACAGGTACCACGCCGCGAGCGCGTTGAGGACGTAGCCGATCGACAGCATCGGATAGGCGATCGACACCTCCACCCGCGACAGGCCCATGATCCACACCACCAGGCTCACCACGTAGCAGGCGATGCCGCCCATGATGTGCGGCTCGAAGGCGAGTTTCATGCCGACCGGCAGGACGTTGGCGGCGCTGAACTCGAACCGGCCGACGGCGTTGGTGCCGGCCTTGAGCAGCAGCTGCGCCGCCGCGTTCAGCAGCACCCCGAGCAGGATCAGGCCGAAGCTCGCCGCGCTCATGGTTTTTTCACGATCACGCGACGCGGATCGCGGGCGATGACCTGCATCGGGACGGGATGGGCTTTCAGGAATACGGCGAGATCGTTCGGATCGAACATCGCGAACGCCTCGCGGTCGGCCTCCCAGGCGCGCGCGAACGCGGCGGTGTCGGGCAGGAATTTCTGCGGCTCCCAGCCGATCGCCTTGGCGAGCTCGTCCTTGTAGGACACCATGGTCACGGTTCTTCCCAGGTAGAACGGCAGGGTGTGATCGAAGGTATTCACCACGTAAAAAGGCGCGTCCGGTTTGAGCTGGTCCCGGATTTTCCGGACGCTATGATACGCGGAATAGGCCGGCGAAAGCTGTTCGTGGCCCGACAGCCCGAGCTGCACCGAGACGAGCGCCCCGAACGCGAGCGAAAGCGCCGACGCCGCGGGCCGCCCGCGCGCGTCGAGCCAGACCGCGATCGCCGCTCCGGCGAGCAGCGCGGTGCCTGCCGCGACGAGCCAGGGCACATAGCCGGCGAGCAGCTCCGCAGGCAGGACCGGCTCGGCAAGGCGCATCGCCTGCGGCGCGGCAAGCGCCGTGCCGAGTCCGACTGCCGCCGCCAGGATCGCCTGGCCGAGCGCCACGCCCTTGCCTGCATGCGCGAGATAGCGCCCGATCAGCAGCGCCAGCGCCGGGAAAATCGGCAGGACGTAGGAAGCGAGCTTGGAATCCGAGACGGAGAAGAACGCGAACACCACGACGGCCCACAGCAGCAGGAAGCGCTGCGGCTGGAATTTTTCCCCGGGCGAGCGCACCCAGCTCCGCCACAGCGCGGGAACGAGGCTCACCGTCCAGGGCAGCATGCCCGCCAGCAGCACCGGCACGAAATACCACATGGGTTGATAGCGCCCGTGCTCCTTGGTGAGGAAGCGCTCGAAGTGCTCCTGGATGAAAAAGAAATGGAAAAACTCCGGGTTCGCGCGCGACACCGCGATGAACCACGGCGCGGCGATCAGCAGGAACAGCAGTCCGCCCGAAACGATGTGCAGCCGCGCGAGCCGCTTCCAGTCGCGCTCGACGAGGATGTAGAACCCGACTGCGCCCACCGGAAGCACAATGCCGATCAGTCCCTTGGTGAGCACCGCGAGCGCGGCTGCTGCCCAGGCAGCGAGCATCCAGCGGCGCCGCGCGCCCGCCTCGGCGCCGTCGCGTTGCGCCAGCGCGATGCCGAACACCGACGCCGAGAGGAAAAACGTCACCGCCATGTCGAGCGTGAGCACGTGGCCGATGAAGGCGTACAGGGCGCTGCTCGCGGCGACGGCGGCGGCGTAAACACCCGCCGGCGGGCCGAACAGGCGATTGCCGGCGTAGAACACCAGCAGTACGCCGAGGAACCCGGTCAGTCCCGGCCACAGCCGCGCGCTCCATTCGTTTTCTCCGAACGCGGTGAAAGCAGCGGCGGTCGCCCAGTATTGCAGCGCCGGCTTCTCGAAGTACTTGAAGCCGTTCAGCCGCGGCGTGAGCCAGTCGCCGCTCGCCACCATTTCGCGCGCGATTTCGGCGTAGCGGCCTTCGTCGGGATTTACCAGGTGACGATAGCCGAGATTGCAGAACCAGCCGGCCGCAAAGACGGCCAGCAGCACCCACGATCCGCGCCGGGAATTCATTTATTCGTGGACCGAAGCAATTGCGACAGGCTGGCTGCCCTCGCGGAGGCGGGGACCCAGTGACTCGAAAAGACGCTGGATTCCCGCTTTCGCGGGAATGACAGATGCATTTTCACCCGAGCAGCAGCGCCGCCGCCACCTTGCGCTCCTCGGACATCAGGATGTTGTAGGTGCGGCAGGCGGCGGGCACATCCATGACTTCGACGCCGATGCCGGCCTGGATGAGCGGACGCAGGATCTCGGGGCGGGGAAAGCGCTGTTGCGCGCCGGTTCCGAGCAGGATGATGTCCTGCTCCAGCCCGGCCAGCGCGGCAAGGTGCTCGGCGGTCAGCGTCTCGAAGCCGGTCGCGGGCCAGTCGGTGATGATGCGCCCGGGCAGCACCACGACGCTGCGCTCGATGCGCCGCCGGTTGACCATGACGTAGCCTTCGCCGTAGCCGGTGAAGGTGTTCAGGGCGCCCGCGGACTCCAGATGCAGTTTCAAATTTTCCCCAGGACGTGAATGTCCGTTGCCCGTGATGTAAGTGTCCGGTAACATTATAACTTTTTGCGCCGCAGCGTGGCTCCGAAAAGCTGCGCGGCGCTGCTCCCGACCCGGTTTTTGCGCCCATGAGACAGTTCGCCCGAATCGAACGCCTGCCGCCTTACGTTTTCAACATCACCAACGAGTTGAAGATGGCGGCGCGCCGCGCCGGCGAAGACATCATCGACATGAGCATGGGCAATCCCGACGGACCCACGCCCAAGCACATCGTCGACAAGCTGATCGAGGCGGCGCAGCGCAACGATACGCACGGCTATTCGGTGTCGAAGGGCATTCCGCGCCTGCGCCGCGCGATCTGCGGCTGGTACCAGCGGCGCTACGCGGTCGAGTTCGATCCGGATTCGGAGGCGATCGTCACCATCGGTTCGAAGGAAGGCCTCGCGCACCTGATGCTTGCCACGCTCGACCGCGGCGACACGGTGCTCGTGCCCAACCCCTCGTATCCGATCCACATCTACGGCGCCATCATCGCCGGGGCCGACATCCGCTCGGTGCGCATGACCTCGGGCGTGGATTTCTTCGAGGAGATGGAGCGCGCCATCCGCGAACTGATCCCCAAGCCGAAGATGCTCGTGATTGGCTTTCCGTCCAACCCGACGGCGAGATGCGTCGAGCTGGATTTCTTCGAACGCGTGATTGCATTGGCGAAACAGCACGACATCCTGGTGGTGCATGACCTCGCGTACGCCGACATCACCTTCGACGGCTGGAGGGCGCCTTCGATCATGCAGGTGCCGGGCGCGCGCGACGTGGCGGTGGAATTTTTCACCATGTCGAAGAGCTACAACATGGCCGGCTGGCGCATCGGTTTCATGGTGGGAAATCGAGACCTCGTGAACGCGCTGGCGCGCATCAAGAGCTATCACGACTACGGCACCTTCACGCCCATCCAGGTAGCCTCGATCGTCGCGCTCGAAGGGCCGCAGCAGTGCGTCGAGGAGCACCGGCTGAAATACCAGAAGCGCCGCGACGTGATGGTGCGCGGCCTGCACGAGCTGGGATGGATGGTCGAGAACCCGAAGGCCTCGATGTACATCTGGGCGCAGATTCCCGAGGCCTACCGCAGGATGGGTTCGCTCGAGTTCGCCAAGAAAGTGCTGAACGACGCCAAGGTCGCGGTGTCCCCGGGCATCGGCTTCGGCGACTACGGCGACGATCACGTGCGCATGGCGCTGATCGAGAACGAAGCCCGGAGCCGCCAGGCGATCCGGGGCATCAGGGACATGTTCAGGAAGGACGGCCTGTTTTGATGCGGATCATCGAAATCACTGACGAAAGCGGAGCGATCGTGGCGCCGGAATGGCTGAAACGCGCCGAACCCGTGCACCGCCAGTTGCGCACCACGCTGCCGCCGGAGTACGAGGCGAAAATGCGGCGCGTGTTCGCCGGCGGCGCGCGCATGTGCGCGGCGGTGGACGGGGCCGAAGTCACCGGGGTCGCGGTGTACCGCATGTACGAGAACACCTGGTCGGGCAGGCAGCTCTACGTCGACGATCTCGTCACCGACCAAGTGCGACGCTCGCGCGGCGTCGGCCGGGCGCTGCTCGGTCATCTCGAGAACAAGGCGCGCGCGGCGGGCTTCGAGAATCTCTCGCTCGACTCGGGCACGCAGCGCCAGCAGGCGCACAAGTTCTATTTCCGCGAGGGCATGGTGGTGACCTCGTTCCACTTCGGCAAGAAATTGACATGAAGCCCATCAACGTCGGATTGCTCGGCATCGGCACGGTCGGCGGCGGCACCTGGACGGTGCTGTCGCGCAACCAGGAGGAGATCTCGCGCCGGGCGGGGCGAGCGATCCGGATCAGCGTCGTCGCCGACAAGGACCTCGACAAGGCGAAAAAGCTCGTCGCGGGCAAGGCGCGCGTCACCGCGGACGCCTACGAGGTGGTGCGCGATCCGGACGTGGACATCGTCATCGAGCTGATCGGCGGCACCACCATCGCCAGGGACCTGGTGCTCGCCGCGATCGAGAACGGCAAGCACGTCGTCACCGCCAACAAGGCGCTGCTCGCCACGCACGGCAACGAGATTTTCGCCGCGGCGCAGAAAAAGGGCGTGATGGTGGCGTTCGAGGGCGCGGTCGCCGGCGGCATCCCGATCATCAAGGCGCTGCGCGAGGGCCTCACCGCCAACCGCATCGAGTGGATCGCCGGCATCATCAACGGCACCTCGAACTTCATCCTTTCGGAGATGCGCGAAAAGGGCCTGCCGTTCGACGTGGTGCTGCAGGAGGCGCAGCGGCTCGGCTACGCTGAGGCCGACCCGACCTTCGACGTCGAGGGCGTGGACGCCGCGCACAAGCTCACCATCATGGCGGCGATCGCATTCGGCATCCCGATGCAGTTCGACAAATGCTACAAGGAGGGCATCGCCAGGCTGACGCAGGAGGACATCCGCTATGCCGAGCAGCTCGGCTATCGCATCAAGCTGCTCGGCATTACCCGGCGCACGCCGACGGGCATCGAGTTGCGCGTGCATCCGACCTTGATCCCGGCGCGGCGGCTGATCGCCAACGTCGAGGGCGTGATGAACGCGCTCCTGGTCATGGGCGACGCGGTCGGCGCGACGATGTACTACGGCGCCGGTGCGGGCGCCTATCCC
>JBARMB010000058.1:0-2940 GCA_049802235.1 Burkholderiales bacterium
TTTACCGTCAAACTATACGAGTACAAAGACTTATTGGACGTACCTAGCGGAAATGGTACGGTATTCCGAGCCCCGGGGGCTGTGAAGGGCTCGGTTTCCATCCAATAGAGCAGGCCGTTGGACTGCATTTTTTGAAAGTGAGGGTAGAGCTTTATGGCGAATCGTGTGGGGACGCAGATTCTGAGAACTTTTGACTGGGCGCTGTGTAAAGCGGCCGCGGTTACTTTTAACGGCATTCAGTATTTCAACAAGCGCAATCCGAATCCATCCGTCACGCCGCAGTGGTCGGACAAGCCGCTGCTCAAGTCCTGGGAAAAGACCAAGCCCACGCTTGGCTTCCCGCGGCAAACCGATTCCTTGTGCCCTGCATGCGTCAAAGAGGCGCGTGAAGCGATCATCGCCGGCAAGAAGGACTGGCGCGATCTGATGCACGAGAAAGTCGGCGAAATCAAGGCGCAGATCATCGAGCGCGACAATCAGATCTGGATGGTCAAGGATTGCCCCATCCACGGCCACTATGAAGACATGATGGCCATCGATGCTAAGTTCCTCGACTGGATCGAAAGGCAATTCCCTGGCCGCGACATTCCCGCGCACAACGACGAGGATCTTCACAAGCACGGCTCTTCGACGGTTCGCTATGGCCGCGGCTCCGTTCTCACCGTTGACCTCACCAACCGCTGCAACATGATGTGCGACCCCTGCTTCATGGACGCCAACCAGGTAGGTTATGTCCATGAACTCGGCTGGGACGAAGTTAAAGAAATCTTAGACAACGCGCTCAAGATCAAGCCGCGCCGCCAGATGTCTGTGCAATTCTCCGGCGGCGAGCCGACCATGAGCCCGCTCTTCCTCGACGCCGTCGCCTACGCCCGCAAGATCGGCTACAACAGCGTCCAGGCCGCCACTAACGGCATCGAATTCGCCAAGAGCAAGGAATTCTCCAAGAAAGCCTTCGACGCGGGCATGCGTTACGCCTACCTCCAGTTCGACGGCATCGGCAACGACGCCAACAGCCATCGCCAGATCGGCAACCTCTTTGACGTCAAGCTGCGCGCCATCGAGAACATGCACGAAGCCGGCATCGAAATCGTCCTCGTCGTCACCATCGTCAATAACGTGAACAACGACCAGGTCGGCTCCGTCGTTAAGTTCGCGATGGAAAACCCCAAGAAGATCGCTTTCGTCAGCTTCCAGCCGGTTTCATTCACTGGCCGCGACGAAGACATCACTCCCGAGCGCCGTCTCCGTCAGCGTTACACTCTCTCGCACTTGGCCAAAGACGTCAGCGCTCAGGTCGGCAAAGTCGAGCCTACGCGCGACTGGTTCCCGATCTCGTTCGTGAGCACGTTCGCCGGCTTCGCGGACATGGTCAAGGGCACTGAATCCACTTGGGGCTCGCTGTCTTGCGGTTGCCACCCGAACTGCGGCGTCGGCACCGCCATGATGATCAACAAGGAAACGAAAGAATGGGCGCCCGTTCCGCGCTTTCTCGATGCCGTCCAGCTTACCAAGGACGTCACCGCCATCACTGACGCGGCCCGCGGCAAGAATTTTTCCAACTTCATGATGGCCATGGCTCTCCTCAAGAATTACCACCCGTTCCAAGGACCCAAGGGTCTTACACTTAGCGCGCTCTTCAAGAAGTTTGACAAGACGTGGGCGCTCACCAAGAAGTCCACCGTCAAGTACGGCCGCACCTCACCGGATCGCAAGATTGACGACGCCATGAAGCGCCGTCAGGATCCCTGGAACTTCCTCTTCATCGCCGGCATGTGGTTCCAGGATCTTTTCAACTACGACTTCCGCCGCACCGAAATGTGCATCATCCCCTACGCCACGCAGCAGGGCGAAATTTCCTTCTGCGCCTACAACACGGGCGTGGGCTGGCGCCAAATCATCGAGAACATGCACAAGAACGCGACCGTCGCCGAGTGGTACAAGAACCACGGCAAACACGAAATCTACGCCAAGGGCAAGAGCGTCAATCTCCAGAGCTTCGAACACTCGCTGAAGATCGACGCCGATGACGCCGCTCGTGTCCGCCACCTCGAACACGACATTCCGCAGACCGCCGCGGAAGAAGATCGCGCGCGCCGCAAGAAGGCATTCGAGGAACAAGCCAAAGTCCGCGCTATCTATGAAGAGCTTGTCCTCAAAAAGCCCCAGCCGACGGTGGTTCAAATCGGCACGGTGTCAGACATCGCCAAAGCCACTCCAGCGAATTTCGCTAACGCAGGCAAGCCTGTAACAATTGCTCCTGCCAACGGCAATGGCCATTCCAACGGCAACGGCGCTACCGCAGCCGCTGAAAAAGCCACTGAAGCTGTCGCCGGCGACTAAACCAATCTAACGGCATTCTGCCAACTCCGCAGATACTGTCTGGCTCCGGTCCTCCGGAGCCGGACGCTTTTTCGCTGTACAATCGGGGGCTTATTCACTCTGAATTTCGGAGCTTCCGCCTGCTCAAGTGAACTCTTCAAAGGAGTCTTTGCCATGAACACACTTTCTGGGCGCGTCGCGCTGGTCACCGGCGCCAGCCGCGGCATCGGCAAAGCCATCGCTCTCGCCCTCGCCGAAGCTGGCGCCGATGTCGCCGTAAACTATCGCGCCCAGGCCGAAGCCGCCGAGGCTGTCTGCAAAACAATCCGCGCCGCTCGCCGCAAGTGCATCGCCATTCAAGCCGATGTCTCCATCACCGCCGATGTCGAGCGCCTCGTCAAAACCACAGAAAACGAATTGGGCTCCGTCGGCATCCTCGTCAACAACGCCGGCATCGGCAAAATGATTCCTCCCGACCAAGTCACCGAAGAAATCTGGAACGAGTACCTCCGCGTAAACCTCACCTCCGTTTTTCTCGTGACCCAGCGCGTCCTCCCCGGTATGCGTTCCGCCCGCTGGGGCCGCATTATCAATCTCTCCTCGGTCGCGGCCCAGTAC
>JBARMB010000059.1:0-35372 GCA_049802235.1 Burkholderiales bacterium
AGACCGGCGGCCTCGAGGTCGCGCTCGCGCGCGGCGCGCTCGCCGCGAAGCTGGCGCTTTTCCCCGTTGGGAAATTCCTGCATCAGGCCGATGCGGCGCATGGTCATGAAATCGCTGTTGAGGCGGAACTGGTCGGGGCCGTCGATCGGCAGGTTCTCCACGCCCAGGCGCAGCTTGGGATCGGGAAGCTCGCGCGCTCGCGGCACGAGTTCGCTTGCCGCACCGAGCGCGGCCGACTGGGCCGCGAGCCTCGGCGACGTTTTCTCGCCGAGACGCAACGCCTCGGCCAGGGTCAGCGGCTCGGCCGCATGCAGCGCGGACGCGAGCAGCATCGCACCGGCGGCCGAGACGAAGCCGAGCGGGCAGAACAACCGGCGCAGAACGCGCCGCGAATCACGCGGAACCATAGAGCCTCCAGAGAGCGAACGACAACAGACGCCGCGACCACGCGGCGCCGACGCTCGGAGGGGGCTAAATCAGGAAGCGGGAGAGAAGCACGGTGAGCGGCGGCGGCGCGGCGCTCGGCGCAAAGCCCGATAGACGCGCGGGGACGATCTCGATCCAGACCACGCGCCTCACCGGGAAAGCCGTCAACAGCGTCGGTTCCGGCGCGCTCGGCACCGGAACCTTGGCCGCATTGGTCACCTGTGCCTGGGAAATGCAGTGAATATGACAATGCAACGCCGCATCGCTACCGGTGTCCTGGTCGTGGCATGGCTCTACGGCCGGCGTCAGCACACATGCCTGCATGGGGGCGACAAGCTGGGTAAGCAGCACGAAGCCGGCCACTATCGGGGCAAGGCGCTTCAACAGTCGTCGCGAAAAGGCCGGAGCCATGGGAAAATTATCGCAATCGGCGCAAGACGTCGATTTAATCTAGATCAAAAAGTCTGCACCATCCGGTGCCACGGACGGTAGCTGCTTGAACAGCTTACAGGAGCAAAATCCTCCGCGCATCGAAGCCACGCACCTCGTCGCGCACGTTTCCGGGGAGCGCGCCGACGCGACGGCGTTTGCATGCCTCGCGTTGCCGCGCCGATTCAGAACCCCAAGATCCGCTGCGCGTTCAGGCCGCGCACCTTCTCGCGCGCGTCGCCGCTGAGCGTATAGAGCGGCTTGCCGTGCTTTTCGAGCAGCGCCAGCCACTCCCGGGTCAGCATGTGAGTGTGAACGTCGATTGCGGGATTCATCGTAAGTCCGTGTTGTTCTTTTCAATCTGTGCTTGCAGTCACTCTACCGTGACCGATTTTGCAAGATTGCGCGGCTTGTCGACGTCGTTGCCGCGCTCGAGCGCGGCATGGTAGGCGAGCAGCTGCAGCGGAATAGTGTGCAGGATGGGCGAGAGCAGCCCCGCGTGGTCGGGCATGCGGATCACGTGCAAGCCCTCGCTGTCGGTCAGTTTGGTGTCCTGGTCGGCGAGCACGTGCAGCTCGCCACCGCGTGCGCGCACCTCCTGCAGGTTCGACTTCAGCTTCTCGATCAGCGCGTCCTTGGGCGCGATCGCGATCACCGGCATATCCCGGTCGACCAGCGCGAGCGGCCCGTGCTTCAGCTCGCCCGCCGCGTAGGCCTCGGCATGGATGTAGGAGACCTCCTTCAGCTTCAGCGCGCCTTCCATCGCGATCGGCCAGTGGATGCCGCGGCCGAGGAAGAGCGCGTGTTGGCGTTTGGCGAACTTTTCCGCCCACATTTTCAATTGCGGCTCGAGGTGCAGCACGTTGGTGAGTGCAGCGGGCAGATGGCGCAGCGCGTGCAGGAGATCCGCCTCGCGCTCGGAAGACAGCCGCCCGCGCAGCCTGGCGAGGATCATGGTGAGGAGAACGAGCGCTGCAAGCTGTGTCGTGAACGCCTTGGTCGAAGCGACGCCGATCTCGGGTCCGGCGCGGGTGAGAAAGCGCAGCTCGGAAGCGCGCACCAGCGCCGACTCGGGCACATTGCAGATCGACAGGCAGTGCCGGTAACCGAGCGATTTCGCGTGCTGGAGCGCGGCCAGCGTGTCCGCGGTCTCGCCCGACTGCGAAATCGTGACCACCAGCGCCTTCGGGTTCGGCACCGACTCCCGATAGCGGAATTCGCTCGCGATCTCGACATTGCAGGCAATGCCGGCGAATCCTTCGAGCCAGTAACGCGCCACCATCCCGGCGTGGTAGCTGGTGCCGCAGGCGAGGATGAGCACCGCATCGATGTCGCGCAGAACGCGCTCGGCCTCGGCGCCGAAGAGCTGCGGCGACACGGAACGGGCGCCGGCGACCATCTCGAGCGTGTTCGCCACCGCCATCGGCTGCTCGAAGATCTCCTTTTGCATGTAGTGGCGGTACGGCCCCAGCTCGACTGCGGTCGAGGTGAGCTGCGAGACGTGCACCGGCCGCTCCACCTGATTGCCTTTGAGATCGACCACCCGCACTCCGCCGAGCGTTATCTCGGCGCAGTCGCCGTCTTCGAGATAGACCACGCGTGAGGTCACCTGGATCAGGGCAGAGGTGTCCGAAGCGGCGAAATTCTCACCCTCGCCAAGGCCCAGAAGGAGCGGCGCCCCGTGGCGCGCGACCACCAGCCGCGAGCGATCGGACTCGCTGATTACGGCAATGGCGTAAGCACCGATGAGTTCCGTGACGCTGCGCCACACCGCGTCGAAGATCGTCCCGCCTACCGCCAGGTTCGAGTGCACCAGATGAGCGATGACCTCGGTGTCGGTGTCCGAAACAAACACATAACCTTTGGCGCGCAGCCTCGCGCGCAGCTCCTCGTGGTTCTCGATGATGCCGTTGTGCACCACCGAAACCCCGCCCGAGACATGGGGATGCGCATTGCGCTCGGAGGGCACGCCATGCGTGGCCCAGCGCGTATGGGCGATGCCGAGTTCGCCGGCGAGTCCCTGCCGCTGCACGAGCTTCTCGAGTTCGGCGACGCGGCCGGTCGAGCGCACGCACCGCAGCACCCGGCGCGATGCGTCGGCCGTATCGTCAGCCAACACCGCCACGCCGGCCGAGTCGTAGCCGCGGTATTCGAGACGCTTCAGTCCTTCCAGCAGGATGGGAACGACGTTGCGCCCGGCGATGGCGCCGACTATGCCGCACATGGCCGCTTCCCTTTACCCTTCACACCTCACCCTTCACTTTTTTTACCGGCCGCTTCCAGCCGGGGATGGTGACCTGTTTTGCGCGGGATACGGTCAGCTGCCCCGCCGGCGCGTCCCGGGTGAGCGTAGTGCCGGCGCCGAGCGTCGCGCCCTTGCCCACCCGCACCGGCGCGACCAGCTGCGTGTCCGAGCCGATGAAGACGTCGTCCTCGATCACGGTTCGATGTTTGTTCGCGCCGTCGTAATTGCAGATGATGGTGCCGGCTCCGATGTTGACGTTGCGGCCGACTTCGCTGTCGCCGATGTAGGCGAGATGGTTCGCCTTGGAGCCGGCGCCGATGCTGCTCGCCTTCACTTCGACGAAATTGCCGACATGCACCCCGGCGGCGAGCCGCGTGCCGGGCCGGAAGCGCGCATAAGGCCCGATGCGGCAGTCGGCGCCGATGTCGGCGTCATCGAGATGGCAGAACGGCTCGATGCGGGTCCCGGCGCCGACCTTGACGTTCTTCAGCACGCAGTGAGCGCCGACCGTGACGCGATCGCCGAGCTCGACGACGCCTTCGAAGAGGCAGTTGACGTCGATGGCGACGTCGCGTCCGCACTTGATCTCGCCGCGCACATCGCAGCGCGCCGGATCGGCGAGCGTCACGCCCTGATCGAGCAGTGCCTGCGCGAGGTTGCACTGGTGGATGCGCTCGAGCTGCGCGAGCTCGCCGCGGCTGTTCACCCCGAGCGCCTCCCAGGCCGCGGCGGGCTGTGTCGTCGCGACCGGGACGTGCTCCGCCACGGCGAGCGCCACAATGTCGGTGAGGTAATATTCCTTCTGCGCGTTGTCGTTCTTCAGGCGGGCTAGCCAGGCTTTCAGCTTTTTTGTCGGCGCCAGCATGATGCCGGTGTTGACCTCGCGCAGCGCCTTTTGCTTCGGCGTTGCATCCTTCTCCTCGACGATGCGCGCCACACGGCCGCGGCTGCGGACGACGCGGCCGTAGCCGCGCGGATCATCGAGATCGACGGTCAGCAGGCCAAGCCCCTTGCCGGTGGAGGCGACGAGGTGCCTGAGTGTTTCGGCGCGAATCAGCGGCACATCGCCGTACAGCACCAGCGTCGGCGCGCTCTCGTCCAGATGCGCCGCCGCCTGCATCACGGCATGACCGGTGCCGAGCTGCGGCTGCTGCTCGATCCAGATCGCGCCGCTCCCGCCCGGGACTTCGCGCACCGCCTCGCCGCCGTGGCCGTAGACGACGCAAATGCAGCGCGGCGAGAGCGCTTTCGCCGTATCGATGACATGAGATAGAAGCGGCCGGCCGGCGAGCGGATGCAGGACCTTGGGTGTGTCCGAATGCATGCGCTTGCCCAGCCCGGCTGCCAGAATTACCACGTTCACGGGGTGAATCCTGAAATGCCTGGAACGCATGATGTTAGCACGGCATTGCGGCGGCGCAGCCCGCAGACGAGGCGGCGATCACCGAGAGATTACGCGCGGAGACTTCACAGCTAGCGCGGCAACTCGGAGCACCCCATCAGAAATTCGTCGACAGCACGGGCGCACTGGCGGCCTTCGCGTATCGCCCAGACCACGAGCGACTGTCCGCGTCGCATGTCCCCGGCGGCGAAGACCTTCGGCACCGAGGTGGCATAGCAGCGCCCGCCATCGGTCGTGGCCCTGGCGTTGCCGCGCGCATCGCGCTCGACGCCGAAGGCTTCGAGCACGCTCTGCACCGGTCCGAGAAAACCCATCGCCAGCAGCACCAGGTCCGCCTTCATCTCGAACTCGGTCCCGGGGATCTCCTGCATCCTGCCGTCCTTCCACTCGATGCGCGCGGCGACGAGTTTCTTCACCTTGCCGTTCGCGCCCTCGAAGCGCTTGGTCGCAACCGCCCAGTCGCGTTCGCAGCCTTCCTCTTGCGAGCTCGAAGTGCGCAGCTTGACCGGCCAGTCGGGCCACACCAGCGGCTTGTTCTCGTGCTCGGGCGGCCGCGGCAGCAGCTCGAACTGGGCGATCGAGAGCGCGCCCTGGCGATTCGAGGTGCCGACGCAGTCCGAACCGGTATCGCCGCCGCCGATCACCACCACGTGCTTGCCGGCGGCGAGGATCTGTTTCGGCAACCGGTCGCCGGCAACCACCTTGTTCTGCTGCGGCAGGAACTCCATGGCGAAGTGGACGCCGTCCAGCTCGCGGCCCGGTACCGGCAGGTCGCGCGGACTTTCGGCGCCGCCCGCAAGCACCACGGCGTCGAATTCTTCCAGCAGCTGTTTCGCCGCGACGGCGTTTTTCCCGCTGCCGCCGGCGTACTGGTTGACGCGGAACTCCACGCCTTCGGCGCGCATCTGCTCCATGCGCCGGTCGATGTGGCGCTTTTCCATCTTGAAATCGGGGATGCCGTAGCGCAGCAGCCCGCCGATGCGGTCGCTCTTCTCGAGCACCGCGACGTCGTGTCCGGCGCGGGCCAGTTGCTGCGCGCAGGCGAGGCCCGCCGGACCCGAGCCGATGACGGCGACGCGCTTGCCGGTCTTGCGCTTGGGCGGTTGCGGCGCCACCCAGCCGGATTCCCATCCCTTGTCGACGATAGCGTGCTCGATCGACTTGATCCCGACCGGATCGTTGTTGATGTTGAGCGTGCACGCGGCCTCGCAGGGCGCGGGACAGACGCGGCCGGTGAATTCCGGGAAGTTGTTGGTGGAGTGCAGCGTGTCGAGCGCCGCCTTCCAGTCCTGGCGGTAGACGAGGTCATTCCAGTCGGGAATGATGTTGTTGATCGGGCAGCCGCTCATGCAGAACGGGGTGCCGCAATCCATGCAGCGCGCGCCCTGGAGCTTCGCCTCTTCGTCCTTCAGCGGCAGGACGAATTCGCGATAGTGCTTCTTGCGCGCTTCCGGCGCTTCCGCCGCTTCCGCGAGGCGCTGATATTCGAGAAATCCGGTGATCTTCCCCATGGCGTTCGAATCCTGCGCCTACGCCGCGGCCTTGCGGCCGGCGGCGGCGAGCTCGGTAAGCGCGCGCTTGTATTCCCTGGGGAAGACCTTGACGAAGCGCAAGCGGAAAACACTCCAGCGATCGAGAATGTCCTGCGCGTGGCGGCTGCCGGTATATCCGGCATGACGCTCGACCATGTCCCTGAGGATCGCCTCGTCGGCCTGCCCCAGATGCCACACCTCGCGCGGAATCTTCCCCTGCTGCTCGGATTCGGACAGCACCGGCTCGAGCTCGACCATCGCCGTGTTGCAGCGCTTCGAAAATCCGCCGTCCTCGTCGAGTACGTAGGCGATGCCGCCGGACATGCCGGCGGCGAAATTGCGCCCCGTCGAGCCGAGCACGACCACGGTGCCGCCGGTCATGTATTCGCAGCCGTGATCACCGACGCCCTCGACCACCGCCCGGGCGCCGGAATTGCGCACCGCGAAGCGCTCGCCGGCGATGCCGCGAAAGTAGGCCTCTCCGGCGATCGCGCCGTACAACACCACGTTGCCGGTGATGATGTTCTCGGTCGGCTCGCCGCGGAACTTGGGCGAGGGCTGCACGCAGATGCGGCCGCCCGACACGCCCTTGCCGCAGTAGTCGTTGGTGTCGCCGATGAGATCGAGCGTCACGCCCTTCGCCAGGAACGCACCGAAGCTCTGCCCGGCCGAACCGGCGAAGCGGATGTGGATCGTGTCCTCCGGCAGCCCTTCGTGGCCGTAGCGCCGGGCGATTTCGCCCGAGAGCATGGTGCCGACGGTGCGGTTGATGTTGCGGATCGGCATGTCGATCGCGACGCGCTCGCCGCGATCGAGCGCCGGCCTCGCGAGCTCGATCAGGCGATGGTCGAGGGCCCGCTCCAGACCGTGATCCTGGCGCTCGCTGTTCCAGCGCGCGACTTCCGGCCCGACTTTCGGCTGATAGAAGATTTTCGAGAAATCGAGGCCCTTTGCCTTCCAGTGCTCGATGCCCGGCTTCATGTCGAGCAGGTCCGAGCGGCCGATCAGGTCGTTCAATGTGCGGATGCCGAGTTTCGCCATCAGCTCGCGCGCCTCTTCGGCGACGAAGAAGAAATAATTGATCACGTGCTCGGGCCTGCCCTGGAATCTCTTTCTCAGCACCGGATCCTGGGTCGCCACCCCGACCGGGCAGGTGTTGAGGTGACACTTGCGCATCATGATGCAGCCGGAGACGACCAGCGGCGCCGTGGCGAAGCCGAACTCATCCGCGCCCAGCATCGCGCCGATGACGACGTCGCGCCCGGTCTTCATCTGGCCGTCCACCTGCACCGCGATGCGGCCGCGAAGGCGGTTGAGCACCAGGGTCTGCTGCGTCTCGGCGAGCCCGAGCTCCCAGGGCGTGCCGGCGTGCTTGATCGATGACCACGGCGAAGCGCCGGTGCCGCCATCGTGGCCGGAGATGGTCACATGGTCGGCTTTCGCCTTGGCGACGCCGGCGGCAACGGTGCCGACGCCGACCTCGGATACGAGCTTGACGCTGATCGATGCCCTGGAATTGGCGTTCTTCAGGTCGTGGATGAGTTGCGCCAGGTCCTCGATCGAGTAGATGTCGTGGTGCGGCGGCGGCGAGATCAGTTCAACGCCCGGCGTCGAATAGCGCAGATGCGCGATGTACTCCGATACCTTGCGCCCGGGCAGCTGCCCGCCCTCGCCGGGTTTCGCTCCTTGCGCCATCTTGATCTGGATCTGCTCGGCGCTTACCAGGTACTCGGCGGTGACGCCGAAGCGGCCCGAGGCGACCTGCTTGATCTTCGACTTCAGCAGATCGCCTTCCTTGAGCACGAGGTCGCGCTCGACGCGGCCCTTCCCCAGGCGCGAGGCGAGGGTCTCGCCCGCCTTGGCCGGGGCGTAGCGATTGCGGTCCTCGCCGCCTTCGCCGGTGTTCGATTTGCCGCCGATGCGGTTCATGGCCACCGCGAGCGTGGTGTGCGCCTCGGTCGAGATCGAGCCGAGCGACATGGCGCCGGTCGAGAAGCGTTTCACGATCTCGGCAGCGGGCTCGACATCTTCGATCGGAATCGCCTTCTCCGCGTCGAAGCGAAACTCGAACAGTCCGCGGAAGGTCATGTGCCGCTGCGACTGGTCGTTGATGATCCCCGCGTATTCCTTGTAGGTATCGTAGCGGTTGGCACGCGTCGAGTGCTGCAGCTTGGCGATGGCGTCAGGCGTCCACATGTGCTCCTCGCCGCGGATGCGCCAGGCATATTCGCCGCCCGCATCGAGCGCCCCGGCGAGCACCGGATCGTCGCCGAACGCCGCCTCGTGCACGCGGATCGCTTCTTCCGCGACCTCGAATACGCCGATGCCCTGGACGCTCGAGGTGGTTCCGGCAAAGTATTTTTCGACCAGCGAACGCGCCAGACCGACGGCCTCGAAAATCTGCGCGCCGGTGTAGGACATGTAGGTGGAGATGCCCATCTTGGACATCACCTTCCTCAGGCCCTTGCCGATCGCCTTGATGTAATTCCTGACCGCCTTGCCGGCCGCCTTCTTGTCCTCCAGCTCACCTTGCATGGCAAGGATCGTTTCCAGAGCGACGTACGGGTGCACCGCCTCGGCACCGTAGCCGCCCAGAAGCGCGAAGTGGTGCACCTCGCGCGCCGAGCCGGTCTCGACCACCAGACCGGCGCTGGTGCGCAAGCCCTTGCCGACCAGATGCTGATGAATCGCGGAGAGCGCAAGCAGCGCCGGGATCGCGACGTGCTCGCGGTCGAGCTTGCGGTCGGAGATTACCAGAATGGAATAGCCGCCCCGCACCGCGTCTTCAGCCTGCGCGGCGAGCGACGCGAGCCGCGCTTCGATTGCCTCCTTGCCCCAGGCGAGCGGATAAGTGATGTCGAGCTCGCAGGACTTGAACTTGCCGTCTGTGTAGCGATCGATGTGCCGGATCTTCTCCATCTCGTAGAAATCGAGCACCGGCTGGCTCACTTCCAGGCGCAGCGGAGGGTTCATCTCGTCGATGCCGAGCAGGTTCGGCTTCGGCCCGATAAAAGACACCAGGCTCATCACCAGTTCCTCGCGGATGGAGTCGACCGGCGGGTTGGTGACCTGCGCGAACAGCTGCTTGAAATAGTGATACAGCGTCTTGTTCTTCGAGGACAGCACCGCAAGCGGCGAGTCGTTCCCCATCGAGCCGACCGCCTCCTCGCCGTTCATCATCATCGGCGACAATATGAACTTGAGGTCTTCCTGGGTGTAGCCAAATGCCTGCTGCCGGTCAAGCAGCGGCGCCTCGCTGCGCACCGGCTGCTGGCGGTCGGTTTCGACGTCGTCGAGCCTGACGCGAATGCGGTCTATCCATTCCCGGTACGGCTTTGCCGCGGCAAGCGTGTCCTTCAGCTCCTTGTCGTCGATGATGCGTCCCTTTTCGAGGTCGACCAGGAACATCTTGCCCGGCTGCAGCCGCCATTTCTTGACGATCCGCTCCTCCGGCACCGGCAGCACGCCCGCCTCGGAGGCCATGATGACGAGGTCGTCTTCGGTGACGATATAGCGCGAGGGGCGCAGGCCGTTCCGGTCGAGCGTGGCGCCGATCTGGCGCCCGTCGGTGAAGGCGATCGATGCGGGGCCATCCCAGGGCTCCATCATCGCCGCGTGGTATTCGTAGAAGGCGCGGCGGCTGGCGTCCATCAGCGTGTGGCCCTCCCACGCCTCGGGGATCATCATCATCATGGCGTGGGCGACCGAGTAGCCGCTCATCACCAGAAGTTCGAGCGCGTTGTCGAACGAGGCCGAGTCGGACTGCCCGGCATAGATGAGCGGCCAGACCTTGTCGAGGTCTTTGCCGAGGACCGGGCTCGAGATCGCGCCCTGGCGGGCGCGGATCCAGTTGACGTTGCCGCGCAGGGTGTTGATCTCGCCGTTGTGCGCGATGATCCGGAACGGATGTGCCAAGTCCCAGGTCGGAAAGGTGTTGGTCGAGAAGCGCTGATGCACCAGCGCCAGCGCCGAGGTACAGCGCGGGTCCTGCAGATCCTTGTAGTACGTGCCGACCTGGGCTGCCATCAGCATGCCCTTGTACACCACGGTGCGCGCCGACATGGACGGCACGTAGAACGCCTTGCCGTGCGCGAGCCTGAGCGCCTGGATGGCGTGGCCCGAGGACTTGCGGATGATGTAGAGCTTGCGCTCGAGCCCGTCGGTGACGGTGACGCCGGCGCCGCGGCCGATGAACACCTGCCGGATCACCGGTTCGATTGCCTTCACCGATTCGCCGAGATCCGAATTGTCGACCGGAACATCGCGCCAGCCGAGCAGCATCTGGCCCTCGTCCTTGATCGCGCGCTCGATCTCGTACTCGCAGGCAAAGCGCGACGCCGGCTCCCGCGGCAGGAACACTATGCCGACGCCGTATTCGCCGACTGGCGGCAGCTTCACGCCTTGCCGCGCCATTTCTTCGCGAAAGAACGGGTCCGGGATCTGGATCAGTACGCCAGCGCCGTCCGACGCCTTGGGATCCGCACCCACCGCCCCGCGATGGGTGAGGTTGCGCAGAATGGTGAGGCCCTGCTCGATGATCGAGTGGCTCTTCCTGCCTTTGATGTTGGCAACAAAGCCGACGCCGCAGGCGTCGTGTTCATTGGCAGAGTCGTACAACCCTTGCGGTTGGGGATAAGCGGACTGGCTCACGATGCCACCTTGAATCCTGTGCTCCGGCAATAGATCTGTTGTGTTTCAGGACGAACTGAAAACTATACCTTCGTTTCCGTGTCGCATCAAGTGCTTAGGGCAACGCTGCGGAGCACCATCGCCGCCGTCAGCCAGCGCCCACTTAATGCTTAGACGGCGAGGAAAGACAGGCTTTCATCGACCGCGGTCGTCGGGACATCGCCGCGGAGAATGGCCGCGCCGAGCCGCTCGAGCAAGACAAAGCGAACGCGCCCGTCACGCGCCTTTTTGTCCACGCTCATCAGCTCGAGCATGCGTTGCGGCGTCATCCCTTTCACCGCCACGGGAAGACCCGCGCGTTGCACCAGCGAACGAATGCGCAGCGCGTCGGCTTCGGAGAGATAGCCGAGACGGCGCGACAGGTCGGCCGCCATGACCATTCCGGCGGCGACGGCCTCGCCGTGCAGCCAGGTACCGTAGCCGAGACCCGCTTCAATTGCATGACCGAAAGTATGGCCGAAGTTGAGCAGCGCGCGCTCGCCGGTTTCGCGCTCGTCCTGCGCCACGATCCCGGCCTTGATTTCCACCGAGCGCAGCACCGCGTGCGTCAGTGCCTCGGGGTCGCACGCAAGCAACCGTTCGAGGTTGTCTTCGATCCATACAAAGAACCCCCGGTCGCGGATCAGCCCGTGCTTGATCACTTCGGCCAGCCCGGCGCGCAACTCGCGTACGGGCAGGGTCTTCAACGTGTCCATGTCGGCCAGCACCAGCCGCGGCTGATGAAACGCGCCGATCATGTTCTTGCCCAGCGGGTGGTTGATGGCCGTCTTGCCGCCGACGGAGGAATCGACTTGCGCGAGCAGCGTCGTCGGGACTTGTACGTACGGCACCCCGCGCTGGTAGGTGGCGGCCGCAAAACCGGTCAGGTCGCCGATGACTCCGCCTCCGAGAGCAATCAGCGTGGTGCCCCGATCGCAGCGACGCTCGAGCAGAACGTCAAAAATAGAATTGAGCGTGCGCCAGTCCTTGTGCTCCTCGCCGTCGGCCACGACGATGCGCACTACCTCGACGCCGGCCGCGGACAGCGCCGTCGCGAAGCGCTCGAGGAAAAGCGGCGCGACCGTGACGTTGGTGACCACCGCGACCCGCTTCTGCGCCAGGAAGGGAAGGACGAGGTCGGCGCGCTCGATCAGCCCGGTGCCGATGTGGACGGGGTAGGAACGCTCGGCGAGCGCTACGCCGAGAGTTTGCATGTTTCGTCGAGTTTCGCCAGCACCTGGGCCGTAAGCAGACTGACGTTCTGGCGGCCGGTATCGACGATCAGATCCGCAATTTCCCGGTAAAGGGGATCGCGCGCGGCGTACAAGGTTTCCAGCCGCTGGCGCGGGTCGCCGTTCTGAAGCAGCGGACGCGCCTTGTCGTGGCGGGTGCGCTGCCAGAGTTCCTTCGGCTGGGCGTGAAGGTAGACGACGAAGCCGCGCGACCTGAGGTGCTCGCGGTTGCCGGGATCGAGCACGGCGCCGCCGCCCGTGGCGAGCACGATGTTGTCCAGAGCGGTCATGCGCTCGATCGCCTCGGCCTCGCGCTTGCGAAAGCCGGCTTCGCCCTCGATGTCAAAAATCACGGCGACGCGCACCCCGGTGCGGGCTTCGATCTCGTGATCGCTGTCGTGGAAGGTTTTCCCGAGGCGCTTCGCCAGTTGCCGGCCTAACGTGGTCTTGCCGGCGCCCATCATGCCGACCAGGAACAGATTGCGGTTCGTCCTCACGGCTATATTGTAGCCGTCGCCGGGGAATCCCGGAAAATTAGGGGCCGGCGCGCACGCCCGGCCCGGATGTCGCGGCGGATGGTTCCGTCAGCGCTGGCCGAGCCGGTCCTGGACGATTCGCGGCGTGATGAACACGAGCAGCTCGGTCTTGTTGTCGATTCGCGTGTTGTTCCGGAACAACACCCCAATCCAGGGCAAGTCCCCAAAGAACGGAACCTTTGTAATGGTGCCGTTGGTGTTCTGAGTGTAGATGCCGCCGATCACCACTGTGCCGCCATTCTCGACCAGCACCTCCGTCTTGACGTGCTTGGTGTCGATCGCCAGGCCGGCGGAAGTGACCTGGCCGACCGAATCCTTGTTCACATCCAAGACCATGATGATGTTGCCGTCCGGCGTGATTTGGGGCTTGACCTTCAAGGCGAGGTTAGCCTTGCGGAACGACACCGAGGTCGCGCCGCTTGAGGTCGCCTGCTGGTACGGCAACTCGGTGCCCTGCTCGATAAGAGCCTCGACGTTGTCCGCCGTCAGCACTCTCGGGCTGGAAATGATCTTGCCTTTGCCGTCCGATTCAAGCGCGGTCAGTTCCAGGTTGAGAAACTGGGTGAAACTGCGGTTGAAAAGAATGAGGGAAAGTGCACCGGGGTTGAATCCACTCACCCCCGCGGCCGGCAAGTTGACCTGCTGGCCTTCCGGAGTGAGGCTCGGCACTCCCGTGACGAGTTGCGTGCCCGCAGCACTCAGTGTTTCTTGTCCGGTGTTGGGCAGATTCGCGCCCAGGGTACTGCGCACAACGCTGCCGCCAAAAGGATAACCGCCGGGAGCGAGTTGATTGTAGCCCAGCCGCACGCCAAGATTCTTGCTGAAGGTGTCGTTCGCCTCGACAATGCGCGCCTCGATCAGCACCTGGCGCACCGGCACGTCAACCTGGCCGAGCAGTTTCCGTGCGTCGGCGAGCCGGCTGGCCACATCCTGGACGAATACCTGGTTCGTGCGCGGATCGGCGACGGCGCTGCCGCGCTTGGACAGGATACGCTGTTGAGGGTTGATCAAGAGCTTCGCGAAATCGTCGGCTTTGGCGTAGTTGAGCTGGAAGTTTTCGGTACGCAGCGGCTCCAATTCGACGATCTGGTTCTGCGATTCGAGTGCCAGCTTTTCCTTGGTGGCGAGTTCATCCCTCGGCGCGATCCAAATGACGTTGCCGTTCTTGCGCATGTCGAGACCGCGCGTCTGCAGAATGAGGTCCAGGGCCTGATCCCATGGAACGTCCTTGAGCCGCAGCGTCAAGTTGCCGGTAACGGTATCGCTGGTAATGATGTTGAGGTCGGTGAAATCGGCGATGACGTTGAGCACGCTTCTCACTTCGACATTCTGGAAATTGAGCGAGAGTTTCTCGCCGGTATAGCCGCTGCGCGTGCCCTGCACCAGCTTGTTCGGGTCATATTGCACCGGCTTGACCTCGAGCACGAACTGGGTGTCAGTCTGATAGGCGCTCTGCTCCCACAAACCCTTCGGTTCGATGACCATGCGCACGTTGTCGCCCTGAGGAAACGTGCTGACCGTTTGCACCGGGGTCGCGAAGTCAACAACATCGAAGCGTTTGCGCAACACCTCGGGAAGGCTGGTCTTGAGGAAGTCGACAATGATCGACTGCCCCTGCTGGCGGATGTCCACCCCGGTGGAGGTATCGGACAGGTCAACCACGAGGCGGCCTTCGCCGTTGCGCCCGCGCCGGAAGTTGATGTCCCTGACCGCGTGCTTGGTATCCGAACCACCTTCGGCGAAACGCGTGCCGGCGCCGCTTCCCGTCTGTGCCGCGGCGCTCGCCTGGGTAAGGGTGATGAGCAGGTTGTTGCCGTCCACCTTCGCCTCATAGACAACCATGCTGCGCAGGTTCAGCACCAGGCGCGTGCGGTCTCCGGCCTGTACCACGTTCACGGAGCGCAACTCGCCCTCGCCGATATCCTGGCTGTTGCGCCCGAGGTTATTGACAGTGCCTGGAAAGTCGAAAGCGATCCGCGCCGGGTTGGCGACGGTAAAGCTGCCCGGGGCCGCGGCAAGGGGGCTCTTGAGCGCCACCCGCACCAGGAGCTGTTCGCCTTGCCGGGACACGTCGAGGCTCTCGAGGCTGTTCTGCGCCCAGACGAGCGGCGCGAATGCAAGCAAGCCGAGCGCGCCCAGTACGACCTGGAAAGTTTTTTGTATGAGGGCGTTCATCATTTACCTCCTCCGACTTCCTGCAACTGCAATGTACTCTGGCGCTCGGCCCAATCACCCGTTGAATCCTGGATCAATTCGTGCAGTTCGATCTGGCTGTCGTCGATCTTGGTGATGAGCCCAAAGTTCTGGCCCATGTAGTTGCCGACCTTGACCCGGTACAGGCCCGTGTCGGCCTTCACCAGCCCGTAGTTGGCTTTCTTTTGCTGAATTACGCCGACCATCTTCAGCGATTCGAGAGGATAGGCCTCGAGCGGTTCCTTCGGGCGGTTGAGGTCGGGTTTAAGCCCGCCGCCGCCCCCCGCCGATTTGGTGACCAACTCGATTTTGGCGGTACTGAACGGATCGGGTTGGTCGAGCACCGTATATGGAACCGGCTCGTAGGGCTTCACCACCGGCAGCGGATCGATCCGGCCGCGCAGATCCTTGGTCCTATCCTTCAACTCCGATTTGAGATCGCCAAACTCCTCGCCCCCGCACGCGACGAGCAGGAGTCCAAGCACGATGACGACAACCGCTCTCATTTCCTTCCTGCCTTGGCACCCTTGGTCGCCGCCCTGCGCTGATTCGCCAACTCGTCTTCGTCCAGGTAGCGGAAAGTTTTTGCCGTCACGTCCACGGTAAGCTTGCCGTCCTTGCCCGCATTCAGGCCGATGTCGTTCAGCGTGACAATGCGCGAAAGCTGGCCAATATCGCTCGCGAACTGGCCAATGTCGTGGTAACTGCCGTTGAGCTTCAGCGTGACCGGCAGCTCGGCGTAAAATTCGCGCACGGTCTCGGCGGGCGCCGGCTTGAACAGGTCGAACAGGAGACCGCGGCCGAGTCCGGCCTGGTTGATGTCGACCAGCAGCGCGTCCATCTGCGACTTGTTCGGCAGTTGCTTCAGCAGCGCGCCAAACGAGCTGTCTATCTCGCGCAACTGTTGCCGGTACAAATCAAGGTTGATCGCCTGCTGTTGCTTGACGACGTACTCGTCCTTGAGCTTCGCTTCCTGGGTGCGGCCGGCATCGAGCGCATCCATCTGCTCCTGCCAATCGAGGAAATAGCCGCCGGTGACGATGCCCACCAGCACCGCGACCAGCAGGATCGCCTTGGGTAGCAGCGGCCATGCACCGGGATCGCGCGGATTGAGGTTCTTGAACTGTTCGAGCCACTGCTTCATGGTGGACCGCCCTATTTCTTGGCAGCGCCCGCCTTGGGCGCGGCCTTACCCGCTTTGGCAGCCGGTTCCTCAACCTGCTGGCGCTTCAGGTTTATGCTCATGTTGAATTCGGACACGCGCTTGTTGTTGACGGAGGCGGATTTGATCTCGATCAGGTCCGGTTTCTCGAGGTAGGGCGAGGCCTCGAGATTGCGCATGAGCGTGGAAACGCGCGCGTTCGACTGGGCATAGCCATTCAAGTTGACCTTGAATCCGACCTGCTTGACCGATTTGAGGTACACGCCGTCGGGCACCTGCTTCACCAGCTCCTGGAGCAGGTAGACGGCCTGCGCGCGGTCCGTCTGCAGCCGCTCGATCACCTGTTTACGCGCAAGCAATGCCGCGATTTCGCCCTTGAGTTTCTGGATCTCCTCAATCTCCTTGCTGAGCCGTACGTTTTCCTTTTTCAGGAACGCATTGCGGTCGTTCTGGACGGAGATATAGCCTGCAATGGTAAGGTGCACGGCACCTACAATCAGCAGACCGAGCACGCTCACCATGCCGGCGCGGACGGCGAGGTGCTGGCGCTCGGTCTTGCGGCGCGCTTCGCGCCATGGCAGCAGGTTGATGCGGATCATGGATCAAACCTTCGCATCGCCAGCCCGCAGGCCACCATCAATGAAGGTGCGTCCGCAACCAGCTTTTTCAATTGGATTCGGGGCGCAATCTCCATGTTGGCGAAGGGATTCGCAACCAGCGTACTGACCTGCGTACGCTCCAGCACCATATCGGCGAACCCCGGAACCACCGCCGAACCGCCGGTCAACAGGATGTGCTCGACCGAGTTGTACTGGGTCGAGGTGAAGAAAAATTGCATTGCCCGCTGAATCTCGAGCGCAGCGTTTTCCATCCACGGCCGCAGCACTTCGGACTCGTAGTTCTCCGGGAGTCCGCCGGAGCGCTTGGCAGCCTCCGCTTCCTCCTGGCTCATGCCGTACTGGCGCATGATGTCCTGGGTGAGCTGGCTGCCGCCGAACGCCTGTTCGCGCGTGTACACAGTCTGCTCGTTCCGCAGCACGGTGATGTTGATGACATTGGCGCCAACATCCACGAGCGCCACGTTCTGATCCTTGCCCTCGTCCGGGAACTGCTTCTGGATCAGCTCGAACGAGGTCTGCACGGCGTAGGACTCAACGTCCATCACGAGCGCCTTCAGGCCGGAGGCTTCAGCGACCGCGACACGGTCGTCGACTTTTTCCTTGCGGGAGGCCGCAATAAGCACCTCGACCTCCTCCGGACCCGAAGACGCCGGCCCGACTACCTGAAAATCCAGGTTTACTTCTTCGAGCGCAAACGGAATGTACTGGTTGGCCTCGGATTCGACCTGGACTTCCAGCTCCTCCTCGCGCAACCCCGCCGGCACTATGATCTTTTTTGTAATTACCGCCGCAGTCGGCAATGCCAAAGCAACGTTCTTGGTTCGCGTACCCAATCTCTTCCATGCGCGCTGCACCGTATCGACCACGGCATCGAGGTTGGTGATGTTTCCGTCGATCACCGCATCCTTGGGCAGGGCCTCGATCACATAGCGCTCCACCCGTGCGCTGCCCTTGCCGGCATCGACAAGCTCCACCATCTTCACCGACGAGGACGAGATGTCCATGCCGAACAGCGGCGGGTTCTTTGGCTTGAAAATGTCAAAACTCAGCTGCAAACTGAATTTCCCCTTCAGGTATCGCCGGTTAGGCGCGATAAGTATAATTTACGTTAAATCCTAGCAACAACTATGTACCCTGTAAAGCTAATTTTTCACTTCTATTTTTAAGGCGTTATAGCGAATCCTCTCCTCCTTCCCTATAATGGGCGAACTTCTTTTGGATACCCCTTGAATGCGGCTGCGATGGCTCGCCTTCCCGGTGCTGGCGCTGGTCGGATTGGGCGTCATGGGCCTGGCAGTAGCCGGCTTCGTGCTGCTCCTCGTCTACCCGAACCTGCCCTCAATCGAGGCCCTGACCGACTATCAGCCGAAGGTCCCGCTGCGGGTCTACACCGCCGATGGCGTCCTTATCGGCGAATTCGGCGAAGAGCGCCGCTCTGTCGTTGGCATAAACGAAGTCCCGGCACCGCTGAAGCAGGCGATCATCGCGGCCGAAGATGAGCGCTTCTACCAGCACACTGGAATCGACTACCAAGGGGTGCTTCGGGCAGCCTACTCCAATCTCATTGCAAGGGGCAAGATCCAGGGAGCCTCAACTATCACCATGCAGGTTGCCAGGAATTTCTTCCTCTCCAGCGAAAAAACCCTGACCCGCAAGCTCTACGAGGCCCTGCTCGCGTTCAAGATCGAGCGCGGCCTGACCAAGGACCAGATCCTGGAGATCTATATCAACCAGATCTATCTCGGGCAACGCGCCTACGGTTTCGCCGCCGCGGCTCAGATCTATTTCGGCAAGACACTCGCGCAGATCACCATCGCCGAAGCAGCGATGCTCGCCGGTCTGCCCAAGGCGCCGGCGTCCTTCAACCCCGTGGTCAATCTCAAGCGTTCCAAGCTCCGTCAACTCTACGTATTGCGGCGCATGCACGACCTGGGCATGCTGGACGACGAGCAATATGCCGAGGCGCAGAATACGCCAATCCACGTCAGAAGAGACTCGAACGAATACGCCATTCACGCTGAATACGTCGCCGAAATGGTTCGCCAGATGCTCTACGAGCGCTACCCGAACGACGTCTACACCCGCGGCTTTCGCGTCTACACCACCATTACCCGATTTGACCAGGAAGCCGCGTACGCGGCATTGCGCAAGGGCCTGTTCGAGTACGACCGGCGCCATGGATACCGGGGGCCGGAAGGCTACGTGAACCTGAAGGAGGACTCGGACGAAGAGGGCTACGAGGATGCCCTGCAGGATTACGCCGACAGCGACGACATCTTCGCGGCACTTGTGCTGGAGGCAAGCCCGAAGCGGGTGCAGGCGTACCGTCGGGGCGGGGACACCGTAACCATTTCGGCCGATGGACTCAGGTTCGCCGCGCGCATGCTCGAGGACAAGACGCCGCCCAACCGAAAAATCCGCCGCGGGGCGGTGATCCGCATCCAGAAGGACGGGAAGGACAACTGGCAGATCGTCCAGCTCCCCGACGCCGAGGCCGCGTTTATTTCCGCCAACCCGCAGGACGGCGCGGTGCGTTCCCTCGTGGGCGGCTTCGACTTCAACCACAACCAGTTCAACCATGTCGTTCAGGCCTGGCGCCAGCCGGGATCGGGCTTCAAGCCGTTCATCTACTCGGCGGCGCTCGAGAAGGGCTTCACGCCTGCAACCGTCATCAACGACGCCCCGGTCGTAGTGGACGCGGCCATGACCGGCGGACAGGCATGGGAGCCGAAAAATTACGACGGCAAGTACGAAGGGCCCATGAGCATGCGCACCGCGCTCGTCAAATCGAAAAACATGGTTTCGATCCGGATTCTGCAGGCAATCGGACCGCAGTATGCGCAGGACTACATCACCCGCTTCGGCTTTGACGCCGACAAGCACCCGCCCTATCTCACCCTGGCGCTTGGCGCAGGCTCGGCCACTCCCTGGCAGATGGTGCGCGCTTACTCGGTGTTCGCCACCGGCGGTTACCGCATAGAGCCTTATATCGTGCAGAAAATAGTCGATGACCGCGGCAATCTTCTGGCGCAGGCGCAGCCAGCTCGGGGCGGGGACGGCGCGCTGCGCGTAATCGACGCCCGCAACGCCTTCATCATGGACAGCATGATGCGCGATGTGATCCGCTACGGCACCGCGGCACGCGCCATGTCCCTCGGACGCCAGGACCTCGCCGGCAAGACCGGCACCACCAACGACTATGTCGATGCCTGGTTCAGCGGCTACCATCCGACGCTCGTCGGCATCGCCTGGGTCGGATTCGACCAGCCGAAGCGTCTGGGCGTCAACGAAACCGGCAGCGTGGCAGCGCTGCCCATCTGGATCAGCTACATGGCGAAAGCGCTGAAAGACGCGCCGGAAATGTTCCAGCCCGTGCCCAAAGGCGTGGTATCGGCAAAGGTCAACGAGAACGGTTTGCAGTCCGCCGATGGCAAACCGGAGTTCTTTTTCAGCGAGAATCTGCCGCCCGAGCAAGGCGCGGGGGCGCCGGGCGCGCGCACGCCCGAGGAAGTGAAGAACCAGTTGTTCTAGCCGCGCCCGTCATGCGGCAATGGCTTCTGCGCGCGGCTCGCGGGCGATCAGCGCAAAACGACCGGCCGCCCCGAGCGCCCACTGACCAGCGTCGACAGCGAGGCGAACAGCTCGCTACCGTCGCGGGTGTTAACCCAGCGGGCACCGTCCCAGCCGAAGTGGTAGCCCCCCGATTTTGCCGCAACCCAGATTTCCTGTGCGGCAAAATGGCGGTTGACAATCATGCGGCTGCCGTCGGCAAACTCGATCTCGAGTACGCCGCCATCCTTCAGCTCGCAGTCGCAATCCGCCGCGCTGTTCTCCAGCGCCTGCGAGATCCGCTCCAGCGCGGAATCCGCGAGATTGTTGAACTCGTCTTCCGTCATCGTCGTGATAAACTAGCCCGAACGCACTGCCACCATCTCATGCGCCGTACTGCAGGCCTCATCGTCATCCTCCTTGTGCTTTCGGCCTGCGGCACCAAGGGGCCGCTCTACCTTCCCCCGCCCCTGCAGAAACCGCAGCAACAGCAGGATAGCAAACCGGCGCCGCGGCAGTAACCTCCAGTGACCTTTTTTTCCTACCACGCCGACGGTACCCTGTTCGCAGAAGGGGTGTCGCTCGAGAGCATCGCAGCAAGGTTCGGCACGCCGTGCTACGTCTACTCCCGCGCGGCGCTGGAATCGGCTTACCGCGAGTTCGAGCGGGCCTGCGTCGGGCGCGACGTGCTCATCTGCTACGCCGTCAAGGCCAATTCCAATCTCGCCGTGCTCAACCTGCTGGCGCGGCTGGGCTCGGGATTCGACATCGTCTCGGGCGGAGAACTCGCCCGCGTGCTCGCCGCCGGCGGCGCCGCCGCGAAAACCGTGTTCTCGGGTGTCGGCAAGAGCGAGGCGGAGATGCGCGTGGCGCTGGAGGCAGGAATCCTTTGCTTCAACGTCGAGTCCGAAGCCGAGCTCGAGCGCCTTGCCGGCGTCGCCGCGGCAATGGGAAAAGTGGCGCAGGTGTCCCTGCGGGTCAACCCCGACGTGGACCCGCGCACGCACCCCTACATCGCCACCGGCCTGCGCGAGAACAAGTTCGGCATCGCCTTCGACGAAGCGCTGCCGCTGTATCGCAAGGCGGCGAAACTTCCAGGTCTGCGGGTGGCCGGCATCGACTGTCACATCGGCTCGCAGCTCACCGAACTCGAGCCCTTCGTCGCCGCGCTCGACAAGGTTCTCGAATTCGTCGACGTGTTGGAGGCCACCGGAGCGCCGCTGCGGCACATTGACCTCGGCGGCGGGCTGGGCATCCACTATCGCGACGAACGGCCGCCGGCGGTGAAAGACTATGTTGCACGCCTGTTCGAGCGTATTGGCAATCGCAAGCTGAAACTCCTGTTCGAGCCCGGACGGTTGCTCGTCGGCAATGCCGGACTCCTGCTCACCCGTGTCGAGTACCTCAAGCACGGCGCCGCGAGAAACTTTGCGGTGACCGACGCGGCGATGAACGACCTGCTGCGCCCGGCGCTGTATGAAGCCTGGCACGACGTCCTGCCGGCAAAAAAAAACGAGGCGGCGGCGCGCCGATACGACATCGTCGGGCCCATCTGCGAGTCGGCCGATTTCCTCGCTCGGGACCGGCCACTGACGGTCGCCGCCGGCGATCTCCTCGCGATCATGTCGGCCGGTGCTTACGGCATGAGCATGAGCTCGAATTACAATTCGCGGCCGCGGGCCGCAGAAGTGATGGTCGACGGCGAGGTCGCTCATCTCGTGCGGGATCGCGAAAAGCCCGAAGAGCTTTTTGCGTCCGAGCACCTTTTGCCGTAGATTTAAAGGTTGCCCGACGGGTCGCCGCGTTACTCCGAGGCCGGCCTGCGGAACGGTCGGCTGGCGGCAGACAAAGGTTTCTCTTGGAGGGAGAAAAAATGCAAGACGATTGGCGGCCCGTATGCGGCTCGCATCGGCTGCAAGGAACTCCTGGCGGCAGCACCCTGGAAGTGTAATCGGGTTCGGAGTGTTAACTTAAAGATGCGTCTTCAGTTCCCATTTTTGGCGATTTCCCTATCCCGCCCCAAGCGCCTGATCGCGCTTGGCGCCGGCGGGCTGGTGGTCGCCGTCCTGGTGCTGCTCGGCTATTTCGGTGCCGAAATCCGGGCCAATGAGCCCAAAGCCCGAGGACCGGCCGCGCCACCGGTACCGGTGGCAGTGGCGCCAGTGCGACTGCAGACCGTCCCGTTCAGGCTGCAGGCAATCGGCAACGTCGAAGCCCATTCCACCGTAGCGGTCAAAGCGCGTGTGGACGGCCAAATCGTCGCGGTCAACTTCAAGGAAGGCGAGGAAGTCCGCAAGGACAGCGTGCTGTTCAAGATCGATCCGAGGCCGTACGAGGCGGCGATGCGGCAGGCCGAAGCCAATTTCCTGCGCGACACCGCACAAAAAAACCAGGCGCGCTCCCAGGAGCGGCGCTACCAGGAACTGCTGCACAAGAACTTCGTCTCGAAGGAGGCGTATGCGCAGATCAGCACCAACGCCGAGACTGCTGAAGCCGTGGCGCAATCGAGCAAAGCGGCGCTCGATAGCGCCAAGCTCAATCTCGAGTACTGCACCATTCGCTCGCCCATCGACGGTTACACCGGCAAGATACAGATCCAGATGGGTAACCTGGTCAAGGCCAACGACACCAACCCGCTGGTCATCCTAAACCAAGTCCACCCGATTTACGTCAGCTTCGCCGTGCCCGAGCAAAGCCTGTCGCTCATCCGCAGCTACATGGCGGCAGGGCCGCTTACGGTCGTTGCCGGATCGCCAAACTCGACCAGCGCCGCTGCGTCGGGCAAGCTGATATTCATCGACAATACGGTTGACGCGACCACCGGCACCATCAAGCTGCGGGCGCAATTCACCAATAAGGACAATGCGCTTTGGCCCGGCCAGTTCGTCAACGTCAAGGTCAACCTTTACGAGCAAAAGGACGCCATCGTGGTGCCGGCCCAGGCGGTGCAGACCGGCCCGGACGGGCAATATGTATTCGTGGTCAAGTCCGACATGACGACCGAAGTGCGCAAGGTAACCGTGGAACGCGCCGAAGGTGACAACGTGATCATCGCCAAGGGGCTGCAGAATGGTGAGCAGGTCATCACGCGCGGCCAGCTGCGGCTCGCCCCCGGCGTGAAAGTGTCCGCCGACAAGTCCTGATGGGCGCGAACCTCTCCGAACTCTTCGTCCGCCGCCCCGTCATGACCGTCCTGGTCATGCTCGGCATCGTGATTTTCGGCATCGCCGGCTTCAAGCGGCTTCCCGTCTCCGCGCTGCCTAATGTCGATTTCCCCACCATCCAGGTCACGGCCGAACTGTCCGGCGCAAACCCGGAGACCATGGCCGCGGCCGTTGCGACGGTGCTCGAGAAGCAGTTCTCGACCATCGCCGGCATCGATTCCATGACTTCGATCAGCAGCCAGGGAATCACCAGCGTCACCATCCAGTTCGCCCTGGACCGCGACATCGACGCCGCCGCCCAGGACGTGAATTCGGCGATCGCGGCCACGGCGCGCCTGCTGCCCACAAACATGGCTTCGCCGCCCTCGTTCCGCAAGGTGAACCCGGCGGACTTGCCCATTTTCCTGCTTACGCTCACCTCGGACACGCTGCCGCTGTCGACGGTCGACGAGTATGCGGAAACTCTCCTGGCACAGCGCATTTCCACCATCAGCGGCGTGGCCCAGGTGCAGGTGAACGGACAGCAGAAATACGCGGTGCGGGTGCAGGTCGACCCCAGCGCGCTGGCCGCGCGCGGCGTGGGCATCAATGAGGTCGAGACGGCGGTGGCCAACGCCAACGTCAACCTGCCCACCGGCACGCTCTACGGCAAGGACCAGGTGTTCGCCGTACAAGCCACCGGCCAGCTCTACACGGCCGAGGCCTACCGGCCGATCATCGTCGCCTACCGCAACGGCTCGCCCATCCGCCTGAGCGAAGTCGGGCGCGTCATCGACGGCGTGCAAAACGACAAGGTCGCCGCCTGGTACAAGGACAAGCGTGCCATCGTGCTCGCCATCCAGCGCCAACCCGGCGTCAACACCATCGAGGTCGTCGACAAGATCAGACAGTTGCTCCCCACCTTCCGCACCGAAGTGCCCGCGGGGATCGACATCGACATACTCTTCGACCGCTCGATCACCATCCGCAACTCGGTGCATGACGTGGAGCTCACCCTGCTGGTCGCGCTGGTCCTGGTGGTCATGGTGATTTTCGCTTTCCTGCGCAACGTTCGGGCCACCCTCATTCCCAGCATCGCGCTGCCGATCGCCATCGTCGGCACCTTCGCCCTGATGTACCTGCTCGACTACAGCCTCGACAACCTGTCGCTGATGGCATTGACGCTGTGCGTGGGCTTCGTGGTGGACGATGCCATCGTGATGCTGGAGAACATCTCGCGCCACATCGAGATGGGCAAGAGCCCGATGCAGGCGACGCTGGACGGCTCCAAGGAGATCTCGTTCACCATCGTGTCGATGACCATCTCGCTGATCGCGGTATTCATACCGGTGATGTTCATGAGCGGCATCCTGGGCCGCCTGTTGCACGAATTCGCGGTCGTCATCATCATCGCGGTGCTGATCTCCGCCTTCGTTTCCCTCACCCTCACGCCGATGATGTGCAGCCGCGTCCTCAGGCGGCACAGCGACGAAAAGCACGGGCGTATCTTCATGACGAGCGAGCGTGCGTTCGAGGCCACGAAGCGCGCCTACGACCGCAGCCTGAGCTGGGCGCTCGACCATGCGCGCCTCACCATGCTGGTGTTCCTCGTCATCGTCATTGCCACCGTGGGGCTGTTCGCGCGCATACCCAAGGGCTTCCTGCCGAGCGACGACAGCGGGCAGCTCTTCCTCTTCGTCGAGGGGCCGCAGGACATCTCGTTCGACGCCATGGCCGCAGCGGAGCGCCAGGTGCTCGACATCGTCAACGCCGACCCCAATGTCGAGGGCGCGATGGGTTTCATCGGGGCGAGCGGCTTCAACCCCTCGCTCAACATCGGCCGCGCCACCATCGCGCTCAAGCCCTTCTCTCAGCGCAAACCGGCCGACGACGTCGTGAGGGCGTTGCGCCCGAAACTGCAGGGCGTGGTCGGCGTGAAGGTGTTCGTGCAGAACGTGCCGGTGATCCGCATCGGCGGCCAGCTCACCAAGAGCCCTTACCAGTACGTGCTGCAGGGCGCCAGCACCGCGGAGCTTTACCGCTGGGCCCCGCTCGTCGAGGCGAAGCTGAAGACCCTGCCCGAGCTGGTCGACGTCACCAGCGATCTGCAGATCACGCGGCCGCAGGTGACCGTGGAAATCGACCGCGAAAAGGCGTCCTCCGTCGGCGTCACGCCGCAGCAGATCGAATCGGCCCTGAACAGCGCCTTCGGCGCCAAGCAGGTGTCGAACATCTACACCGCGACCAACAACTACTGGGTCATCCTCGAGCTCGATCCGAAATACCAGCGCGACCCCTCGGCGCTGAACATGCTCTACATCCGCTCCACTACCGGCGTGCTGGTGCCGCTCAATGCAGTCGCCAAGCTGAGTTTCGGCGTCGGTCCCCTTTCCGTGACCCACCTGGGCCAGTTGCCCTCGGTCACCCTGGCCTTCGACCTGCAGCCCGGCCTGTCGCTGTCCGCGGCCATCACCGTCGTCAACAAGGCGGTGCAGGAACTGCAGGTGCCGGCGACGCTCTCCGGCAGCTACCAGGGCACGGCGCAGGCGTTCCAGAGCTCGCTTGCCGGCATGGGCATCCTGCTGGTAGTGGCCATCTTCGTGATCTATCTGGTGCTGGGCATACTCTATGAGAGCTTCATCCACCCGGTCACCATCCTGTCCGGGCTGCCCACGGCGGGCCTCGGCGCACTGGTCACGCTCTGGGCGTTCGGCATGGAACTCAACATGTACGCCTTCGTCGGCATCATCATGCTGATCGGCATCGTGAAAAAGAACGCCATCATCATGATCGATTTCGCCATCGATGCCCAGCGCAACGAAGGCAAGGGGGCGAGGGAAGCGATCCACGAGGCCTGCATCATCCGCTTTCGGCCGATCATGATGACCACCTTCGCCGCGCTGATGGGCACCCTGCCGATCGCGCTCTCAATCGGCGCCGGCGGCGATGCGCGCCAGCCACTCGGACTCGCGGTGGTCGGGGGCTTGGTGCTGTCGCAGTTCCTCACGCTCTATATCACGCCGGTGATCTATATTTACTTCGAGCGCCTCCAGGGGCGGCTGTCGCAGCGGCGCGGCTCGCCCGCGGCGGTGCAACTCGGCTCTGCCGACCAGGACGCCCGCCAGGCGATGCGCGTTCGGCGCCCCCTCAAGGAAGAACTCTAGGACTCCGGACGCCTGGCGCGCCGCGGCCGCGGCGGAGCACCGCGAGCAAACGGTATCCGAGGAGTGCGGCAACCACCAGCGCATAAATCGCCGGCTGGGTGACGTCGCGCTTCACCAGCCACCAGAAATGCACCACGCCGCCGATGGCGATGAAGTAAACAAAGCGATGCAGCGCCTGCCAGCGCTCGGCCCCGAGCCTGCGCACCATCGCATGGGTCGAAGTGGCGGCGAGCGGAATCATGAGCATGAGGCAGGTGAATCCGAGCATGATGAACGGTCGCTTGACGATGTCCCTCGGAATTGCCGTCAGATCGAACCCCTGGTCGAGGCCGACGTAGCTCGTGAAATGCATGACCGCATAGAAAAAAGCGTAAAGCCCGAACATCCGGCGCAGCCGCAGCAGCCAGTTCCAGCCGCTGAGTTTTCTGAGCGGAGTGACGGCGAGCGTGATACAGAGGAACACAAGAGTCCACGTCCCGAGCGAGCGCTGGATCACCTCGGTCGGATTGGTGCCGAGGGCGCGCAGGAAAAGCCCGACCACCAGGCGCGTGAGCGGCGCGAGCGCAAGCACGAACAGCACCGCCTTGATCCAACCGACGGTCCGCGAGGACAGGTGCGCCAGCGTCACGGCTTTTCCCGGCCGGGTGCGTTCGGCCGCAGTGGAGCCGCCTGTCATCAGAAGAACTTCTTCAGGTCCATACCCGTATAGAGGCTCGCGACCTGGTCGGCGTAGCCATTGAACATCTGCGTCTTGATGACGCGCGGAAGAAAGCGGCCTTCGCCCAGACGCTTCTCCCTAGCCTGGCTCCAGCGCGGATGGTCGACGTCGGGATTGACGTTGGAGTAGAAGCCGTATTCATTCGGCGCGGCCTTTTCCCACGCCGTGCGCGGCTGTTTCTCGACGAAGCGGATGCGCACGATCGACTTGCCGCTTTTGAAGCCGTACTTCCATGGCACCACCAGCCTGATCGGCGCGCCGTCCTGGTTGGGCAATGTCTCGCCGTACAGACCGACCGCGAGTATCGTCAGCGGATGCATGGCCTCGTCGAGCCGCAACCCCTCGACGTATGGCCAGTCGAGCACCGGCAAGCGCGTGCCCGGCATGTTCTCGGACTGGTACGCCGTCACGAACTCGACGTACCTGGCCTTGCCTGTCGGCTCGACCTGCCTGATGATCTGATTGAACTCGAACCCGACCCAGGGAATGACGAGCGACCAACCCTCGACACAGCGCAGCCGGTAGACGCGCTCTTCCTGGGGGAACTTGAGCAGATCGTCGATACCGAAGGTGCGCGGCTTTTTCACTTCGCCTTCGACCGTTACCGTCCACGGGCGCGTCTTCAGCCTTCCCGCGAGATCAGCGGGCGAATACTTGTCGGTGCCGAACTCATAGTAGTTGTTGTAGGTCGTGATCTCCTTGAAACTCGCCGGCTGCTCGCTGGTGCTGTAGCGGCTTTTCCTGACGTTCTCGATTTTCCCGGCTGCGCGGGCTGTCCCGCGCATTCCCGCAGCGCCTGCAAGCGCGGCGAGCCCGGCCGCCTTGATGAATTCGCGCCGGCCAAGATAAGTCTCCTGCGGCGTAATTTCCGACGGCAGAATGTCGCTCGGACGTTTGATCAGCATGGTCGGCTCCGTGGGGTTCTATGCAAAATCATATAGGCATCGGAATGGGAAGCGATCACCTTAGAGTGCGTTACAACATAAGGGGATACCTCACACCTCATGCTCCCCCGAATTTGCGGCTGTAGCAGATCATTCTGCAACCGCCGCCTACGGGCCGGCGGACGGAAGCCGCGGCGATGAACGGCAGGCTGCGGCCTGCCCGTTCCTTCGCCGCAAATTGAACCCGTAACGGCTTGCCGTTACGGGTTCAATTGCTTGTAGACGACGTTGGCGATCTTGAGCAACGGGTCCTTGCCAATTTCGCCCGAGAGCGCGTAGCCATAGTTGCCGTCGACCCAGTAGAACACCGAAACGCGATCTTCCTGCGCGAACCGAAACGCCGTGTCGCGCGGCTCGCCCTTTTGCCTGGAGACGTACAGCGTCAGGCGCTGACCGCGGGCGTCCTGGTACATGAATTGCGCAACCGGCCCCTGCGCTCCGGAAAGCAGGCGCCCGCCCACCAGTTCGTAGCCGAGCGGAAGCAGATTCGGGTTCTTGAGGTTGGTGCCGAGGCGCTTGGATAACCACTTCACCAGGTGATCTTCCTGATCGGCCGTGACCTCGACCGGGTGGCGAACCTCGGGCGCGTAGACGGCATGGGCGATCGCAGCCTGCCGTGCGAACGACAGCGGCACCGCGACCGGCGACACCGTCACTCCGCGAACGCCCCAGCCGAGCGCGATGCCGACGACGAAAATCCCTGCGGCAAGCGCATATCGCCGCCATCCCGCCGGCGCCAGGCTCCGGAACAGCGCCGCCGGGACCGGTTCGTCCAGAACGGGATTGAACAGCGAACGCAGCGCCGCGTTCTGGTCGCGATACGCGCGCACCCGCTCCGCCTCTTCCGGATGCGAGGCCAGCCAGCTTTCGACCCCGGCCCGCTCGCCCTCGGGCAACTGCCCGTCGACATACGCATGCAGATCGGATTCCGTCACCAGCTTCATTTCACGACCTTCAGCGGCACCACGGGCGGCTGGCCGCCCAGAAGCTGGCGCAGGCGATCGCGGGCGCGAGAGAGTCGCGACATCACCGTGCCGATCGGAATGTCCAGCGCCCGGCTCACTTCATCGTAGGTCATTTGCTCAACGGCGATCAGCAACATCACTTCGCGCTGCTCGGCCGAGAGGATGCGCAGCGCCCGGTCCACATCCTGCAGCTCCAGGTGATCCGATTGCGTCGCGCGCACGGCAACCGCGGGCGGGTCTTCCATCGCCTGCTCGATCTCATTGCGGCGGCGCCGCACCTGATTCACGAATACGTTATGCATGATGGCAAATAACCATGCCCGCAAGTCGCTCCCCGGACGCCAGAGATAGAACTTTTTCCAGGCGCGCTCCAGAGTATCCTGCACCAGATCGTCGGCGGCGTAGCGGTCGCCGACGAGCGCGCTGGCGTAGCGCCGCAGCCGCGGGATATGATCGATAATGAGTTGCCTGTCCATCTGCCGCGCATTCTACGCGGCAGACGGCGTTACGGCTTCGCCACGTGCCAGACGTTGTTGAATCCGTCGCCGGTGGTGTCGCCCGGCTTCTGGTCCTTGCTCCACAGATACAGCGGCTTGCCCTTGTAGGCCCATTGCTTCCTGCCGTCGTCGCGAGTGATGGTGGCGTAATCCCCCGATGGCGATGCGCCATCCGCGGCCGTGAGCGGCGGCCAGTTTAGCGCACACGGGCCGTTGCAGACACTCTTGCCGCTTCCTGCGGGGTCGCGGTCGAAAACATAGAGCGTCATGCCCGCGGCGTTGACGAGCGCACCGCCCTCGGTTTTCACCGGCGCACCGGACATCGTGGCACAGCCTCCAAGCGCAAGCAGCGCGACAAGATATGCAGCGATCTTTTTCATCGTTTCCTCGCAAGAGTTGAAAATCCGCCCCGCAAACACGCGGGCTCAGCATTTTATTCCAGGGACGTTTGCGACCGGGGCAGCCGCCGCGCGCCGGGGAAATGCAGGCAGCACCGACGCAGCGGCTGCTCCGCCGGCGTCTCGCCGTGATCGGCGTTGAACCGGCGAACGGCGCACTGGCCGCGAGGCAAGGCCGCACGCCGCAATCGCGCGATCAACGCTACAGGTGTAGCTCCGGGGAAGATAGGCAGCCCGGGCAGAGCGCAGGCGCCCACCCGCTCCCGGGCACCCATGCCTGACTTGCACCTTGGACGCGAAGCTCAGTGCATGCCTGCGGCGTAGTCGGCCACCGCGCGGATGTCGAGATCGTTCATCTTCACGGCGACGGCGCGCATGACCTTGTTGGCGTCGTTGGCGCGCTCGCCGGAGCGAAATGCCTTCAGTTGCGCTTCCAAGTATTCCTGGTACTGGCCTGCGAGGCGCGGATATTGCACCGGCACGCCAGCGCCGGTCGCGCCGTGGCAGGCGGCACAGGCGGGCAATGCCTTCGCGGCGTCACCTGCGCGCCAGATTTTCCGACCCAGCGCAAGCGTGTCCTGGTTCTTTGCGGCGCCCGGCTTGGGCTGTTGTCTGCCGTAGTACGCGGCGATGCTGCGCATGTCCTCGGGCGAAAGACCGGCCGCCATGCCACCCATGACCGGATTTTCACGTTCGGCTTTCTTCCCTTGCACCGGCTTGAAATTCGTCAGTTGTTTCTGCAGGTATTCAGGAATCTGCCCCGCGAGCTTGGGGTTGGCGGGACCGGTGCTGTTGCCGTCGATGCCGTGGCAGGCGGCGCAGATCTGGGTGACGATGCCCTGGCCTTTGGCGAGGTCCGGTTTGGCGGCGGGTTCGGCCGCCCCGGCGCAAGCGCAAGCAGCAGAAACCAGAAGCGCCAAAACTTGTTTCATTCGCTCTCCTCGAAGCAGGGCGTGATCTAAAAAGCTGATATTCTAACAAATTTCGGTATCGCTACACCATGTCGCTGTTACAGGAAGCGGCGTTTTTCAAGAGCGTGGCAGCGCTCGAGGATCTCCCGGCCAGCACCAGCGAAATCGCCTTTGCCGGGCGCTCCAACGCAGGCAAGTCCAGCGCGCTCAATACCCTCGCGCGCAAGCGTCGCCTTGCGTTCGTGAGCAAAACTCCGGGACGCACGCAACTCATTAATTTCTTCGCGCTCGGCGGCGAGCGGTTTCTCGTCGACCTGCCCGGTTACGGTTACGCCAAGGTACCGGATGCAGTCCGCGCGCCCTGGGAGCAACTGCTCGGCGCCTATCTGCAAACGCGTGAGCCGTTGCGCGGCCTGGCGCTGGTGATGGATGTCAGGCATCCGCTCACCGATCTGGATCGCACGATGTTGGCCTGGTTCCGGCCCACCGGGAAACCGGTGCACGTACTGCTCACCAAAGCGGATAAACTGTCGCGCGCAGCTGCGTTGAGCGTCTTGCGCGAAGTGCAGCGCGAGCTTGCGTCGCTCGCGTCGAACTATTCTGTCCAGCTCTTTTCCAGCCTCAAGAAATCCGGGATCGAGGAAGCCGAAGCTGTGCTCGGACAGTGGCTGGAGACAAAAGAATTGCAGCCAGCGCAACGCTAGCGGAATGGGGACAAGGGGCGGAATTGAGAGCAAGAAACCCGCAGGGCATGCACGCTGCGGGTCCCGGAAATAAAAATCCCCGGGCTAAATGAAATTTGGCCCGGGGTAAATGCCTTAAGGAATAAGGCACCCGCTCAGGGAGGAGAAGCGGGAGACTAGAACAACCGTCTATTTACTAAGAGTAGAGCCGCGGCCAAAAGGTTCCCGCGGCCCATGAAGCAGAAATAAGCGGCTGATTGATTTAGGAAAACAGGAGACAGCATGCAAATCTACGGCAGCTTTCCATCGACCCGCATGCGGCGCATGCGGCGCGACGATTTTTCGCGCCGCCTCATGCGCGAGCATCGGTTGACGAGCAACGATTTGATCTATCCCGTGTTCGTGATCGAAGGCAAGGGCAAAACCCAAGCCGTGCCCTCGATGCCGGGCGTTTCGCGCCACACCCTCGACAAGCTGCTGCCCGTGGCCGAGCGCTGCCTGGAGCTCGGGGTGCCGGTGATGGCGTTGTTTCCGGCCATCGAGCCTTCACTGAAGACTCCGGACGGCAAGGAAGCGGCCAATCCCACGGGTTTGATACCACGCGTCATCGGCGCGCTGAAAAAACGCTTCCCGGAACTCGGCATCATGACCGACGTGGCGCTCGACCCTTACACCAGCCACGGTCAGGATGGAGTCATCGACAAGACCGGCTACATCCTCAATGACGAAACGCTCGTCATCCTGGAAAAGCAGGCGCTGACGCAAGCGGCGGCGGGCGTGGATATCGTTGCGCCTTCGGACATGATGGACGGCCGCATCGGCCGCATCCGCGCCGCCCTGGAGGCGAAGAAATTCATCCACACCCGCATCATGGCCTACTCCGCCAAATACGCGTCCGGGTTCTACGGGCCGTTCCGCGACGCGGTGGGCTCCGCTGCAAACCTCGGCAAGGGCAATAAGCTCACCTACCAGATGGACCCCGCCAACTCCGACGAAGCGCTGCGGGAAGTCGGGCTCGACCTTCAGGAAGGCGCCGATATGGTGATGGTGAAACCCGGATTGCCCTACCTCGACATCCTGCGCCGCGTGAAAGACGAGTTCAAGGCGCCCACCTATGTCTATCAGGTGAGCGGCGAGTACGCGATGCTGAAGGCCGCGTTCAAGAACGGCTGGCTCAGCGAACGTGCCTGCGTCATGGAGGTGCTGCTCGCATTCAAGCGCGCCGGCGCCGACGGCATCCTCACTTATTTCGCGCTGGATGCGGCGAGCTGGCTGAAAGAAGCCCGCTGATCGCGTGACAACGCCGCCATGGCCGAGGGCGGGCCCTCGCGGCCGGCGAGCGATCAACGTTACAGGCTTGCTGCAAGGTCAAGCGGCCGGATGAACTTTTCCGCCGGCTGGTAGCCGATCACCCGCAATCCCTCGATCTCGCGTCCGTTGCGATCGAAGAACACGATTCCCGGCGGGCCGAACAGCCGGAAGCGCTTGAGCAGCGCCTTGTCGTCCGCATCGTTCGCGGTGACGTCGGCCCGCAGCAGCAGCATGTCGGCAAACCGCGCTTGAATCTGCGGATCGCTGAAAGTGAATCGTTCCATCTCCTTGCACGACACGCACCAGTCGGCGTAGAAATCGAGCATCACCGGCCGTCCCGGCGCTTTCAGGCGAGTGTAGAGCTCGGCGAGCGTCTTGACGCGCTCGAAGCGCACCGGCGCCGCTTCCGTCGCCTGGGACCCGAGCACTGCGGCGAGCGGCTGCAACGGATCGCGCGCGCCCGAGAGCGCGCCGGCGAGCTGCGCAATGCCGGCGAGAAGCGCGATGATGCCGGCCGTCTTCCACAGCCGCGTCCAGCCCGAGGCCTCGTGCGGCACCGGGTCGAGCGCGCGCAGAAACACGCCCGCGCCTATGAACAGCGCTCCCCACAGCGACATCTGTGCCGCGACCGGAATCACCGGCGCGACGATCCAGACCGCCACGGCGAGCAGGAGCACGCCGAAAAATTTCTTCACCGCGCGCATCCAGTGACCGGCCTTCGGCAGCAGCGCGCCTTCGGAAACGCCGACGACGAGCAACGGCACGCCCATCCCGATCGCCATCGAGAACAGCGCCGCACCCCCGAGCACGGTATCGCGGGTCTGGCTGATGTAGAGCAGCGCACCGGCAAGCGGCGCGGCCACGCAGGGAGAAACGATCGCCGCGGACAGCACACCCATCAGCGTTACCGCTGCCCAGTGCCTGCCGCCCAGGCTGTTGCTCGCCTCGGCGAGACGAGTATGCCACCCCGAGGGCAGCTGCAACTCGTAGAAACCGAACATCGACAGCGCGAGCAGCACGAAGATCGCCGCGAAAACGCCCAGCACCCACGGGTTCTGCAGCGCCGCCGACAACAGGCTTCCCGAGAGCGCCGCGCCGATGCCGATCCCGGTGTAGGTCACCGCCATGCCGGAAACATAAGCGAGCGACAGCAGCAGCGCGCGTTTGCGCGTGACGCTGCGGCCTTCGCCGACGATGATGCCGGAGAGGATCGGAATCATAGGCAGCACGCAGGGCGTGAACGCCAGCAGCAACCCGGCGCCGAAAAACACTGCCATGATTGCCCACAGGCGGCCGGATTCGAGCACGCCGGTGAAGCGCATTTCATCGCTCGCCGCTTCCGGCGCGGACGGAACGGGCGAGAAAGCCTCCGGCCCGCCTTTCGGGATGCCGGACAGGGAGCGGCCCGCCGCCGCGAGACGGATTTCAGCGCTTTGCTCCTGCGGTACGTAACACACGCCGACATCGGCGCAGCCCTGCGAAGTGACGAGCAGCTTGACGCGGTCTGCGCCCGCGGCCTCGATCGGAAGACGAATGCGCAGTTCCTTGCGATAGGTTTCGGTCTTGCCGAAAAACTCGTCCTGGTGGATTTCACCCTTGGGGAACTGCGCCGAGCCCAGTTTCACGCCGGCGGGCTGGGCAGAGAATTTGAAGCGCTCGCGGTACAGATAATAGCCGTCGGCGATGGCGTAGCGGACCTCGACGGTGGCAGCATCGAGCGCGCGCGCCGAGAAGCGGAAAGCCTTGTCCGGCTCGAGCAGCTCGCCCTCGCTCGCCGCGCGGGCAGCCTGCAGGGACAGAAGCAGCAGAACGAAAATGAGCAGTCGGCGCATGGTTTCAGGCGGGACGCGTTTCCGCCCCGACCCATTCGAGATAGGCGGGCAACCCGGCCGCCAGTGGGACAGCGATGATCTCGGGAAGTTCGTAGGGATGACCGGCGCGAATCGCCGCCTCGAGCTCGGCATAGCGGCTGCGCGAGGTTTTGATCAGCATCGGGAATTCCTCGGCGTCCTCGACTGCGCCCCTCCAGCGATATACCGAGCGGCACGGCGACAGGATGTTGATGCATGCCGCGAGGCGCTTGTCCACGAGCGCACGCGCGAGCCTGGCGGCGCTTTCGCGGTCCGGCAGATTGGTGATGACGAGATAGGTTTCCATGATGGTTCACGCCGTGGCAGCGATCGTCCTCGGGACGCCGTCGGCAACGGTAGGATAACGCAGCCGAACGCCAAGCTCCTCTTTCATGCGGCGGTTGACCAGGCGCCGCGACTCGTCCATGAACGAAAGCAGCTCGGGCGCGACGACGCGCGCAGCCTCGACGCGGGAAACACGCTGCGGCCGCGCCAGCCCGGCGCGGTCGGCAACGAGGTCGAACCAGTCGCCCATCTTCATCCGGCTGTCGTCGCTTGCATTGTAGGCGCCGCGTGCCCGCGGCGATTCGAGCGCGGCGACGAGAATCGCGGCAAGATCGTCTGCATGGATATGATTGGTGTAGCCGTCCTCCTCCGCACGCAGCGCCGGCGCGCCGCGCCTGAGGCGCTCGAGCGGCAGCCGATCGGATGCGTAGATGCCCGGCACGCGCAGGATGACGACTTCGATTCCGTCACGCTCGCCCCATTCCATGAGCGCCCGCTCGGCGTCGGCG
>JBARMB010000060.1:0-3210 GCA_049802235.1 Burkholderiales bacterium
AGCTGATTGACGTGCCGTACAAGGGCAGCGCGCCGTCCGTCGCCGCGCTGATCGCGGGCGAGGTCATGTCGAGCTTCGACTCGATGCAGTCGACGATGCCGTTCATCCGCGCCAGGCGGTTGCGCGCCCTCGGCTTGGGGGCGCTCAAGCGTTCGCCGGCCGCGCCCGACCTGCCGACGATCGCGGAGTCCGGGCTGCCCGGGTTCGAGGTCGGCTCGTGGTACGGGTTGCTCGCGCCCGCCAACACGCCGCGCGAGATCGTGGCGAAGCTCCACGCGGAAATGGTCAAGGCGCTGGCGCTGCCCGACATTCGCGAGTACATCATGTCGGTCGGGACCGAACCGCTCGGCAACTCGCCCGAGGAATTCGCGGCGCAGATTCGCAGCGACCTCGTCAAGTGGAGCAAGGTCGCGCGCGCCGCCAACATACGCCCGGAATAAGCGCGGTTGCGGCGGCGCCGATTGCGCCGGATTCGATGGAAGGAGGCAGGTGAGTGAAGCCAGTCAGAACAGCGTTGTTCGCGCCGGGAAGCAAGGAGCGCGTGATGGCGAAGGCGCTCGAAGCCGGCGCCGATGCGGTGATCCTGGATCTCGAGGATTCGGTGCCGATCGCGTCCAAGGCGGAGGCCCGCACGCTCGTCGCCAAGGTGATCGACGGTGTCGCGGCAGCGGGCGCCGCGCGCTCCGGGCCGGCAATTTTCGTGCGGCTGAACGGCACGGCGACCGGACTCATCGCCGATGATCTGGCGGCGGTCGTGAGGCCGGGGCTCGACGTTGCGATCATTCCCAAGGTCGAGAGTGTCGAGGAGGTGCAGAGCGTGGCGGCGGCGATCGAGCGCCAGGAGTCCGCTCACGCCATGAAAAGGGGGACGGTCGGGATCATGCTCATGATTGAAAGCGCGCTCGGCGTGTATCGGTGCTTCGATCTCATCAAGGCGTCTTCCCGGGTCGCCGCGACCTGCATCGGCGGCGCGCGCGACGGTGATCTGCAGACCGACCTTGGCTGCGCGTGGTCGCTCGAGGGGATCGAGCTCATGTATGCACGGTTCAAAATTCTGCTCGATACGCGCGCGGCCGGCGGCGGCGTCCACCCGCTTGACGGCGTGTTCGCGGATCTCAACGACGAAGCGGGCCTGGCGCAGGACTCGCGGCTCTCTGCGCGCCTCGGTTACGTCGGCCGCACTGTCATCCATCCGAAACAAATCGCGCCGGTGCGCAAGGCTTACGCGGTGCCGGAGGCGGAAGCCGCGTATTACCGAAAAGTCGTGACGGAATTCGAGGCCGTGGAAAAGACCGGCACCGCCGCGATCACGGTGGACGGCAGGCTCGTCGACTATGCGATGTATCAGCGCGCCAAGCGCGTGCTCGACCTCGCGAAGCTCGATCGCTGAGGGCGGCCGCCATGGACTATTCGTTCAGCGCAGACCAGGAAACGCTGCGCGCGCACCTCAAGGAGCTGCTCGATGCGGCCTGCCCGCCCGAGTACGCCGAGCGTTGCGACAACGAGGCGCGGCCGCCGCGTGAGGCGTACGAGGCGCTGGCGAAGCATGGCTGGTTCGGTCTGATCGTGCCGGCCGAGTACGGCGGCACCGGCGGCTCCGCGCTCGACCTGGCGATTCTGCTCGAGGAATGCGGCCGGCATTTCGAGGAGCTTGCGATGTGGGTTTTTCGCACGCTCACGTACGGCGGCTACGCGGTGGTCAGGCACGGCACGCGCGAGCAGAAGGAGCAACTGCTGCCCAGGGTCGTGCGCGGCGAGCTTGCGTTCTGTTTCGGCCTGACCGAGCCGCACTCCGGCTCCGATGCGGCGGCGCTCACCACGCGCGCGACCGCCGCCGCCGGCGGCTACGTGATCAACGGCCAGAAGGTGTTCACGTCCGGCATGGACATCAGCGATTACTGCCTGCTCGTGACGCGCACTGCGAGCGGCGGCAAGCAGCAGCATGGCATTACCAATTTTCTGGTGGACACGAAGCTTCCGGGCATCGAGGTGCGCAAGATCAAGACGCTCGGTCACCGCGCGATCGGCACCACCCAGGTGTTCTACAACGACGTCAAAGTGCCGAAGGCGGCGGTGCTCGGCGAGGTCGACCGCGGTTGGGAGGCGGTCGACGCTTATCTCTGGTACGAGCGCTTGTGCCTGTCGGCTGCGCGGACCGGCGCGGCGTCGACGGCATTCGAGTATGCGCTCGATTACGCGAAGAACCGCCAGCAGTTCGGGCGGCCGATCGGCAAGTTCCAGGCCATCTCCCACAAGCTCGCCGACATGAAAATGATGCTCGACATCTCGCGCACGCTCGTCTACCGGTTTGCGTGGCTGATGTCGCAGGGCAAGGCGACGCGGCACGACGCCGCGGTGCTCAAGCTTTACACCGGCGAGACTTACAAGACAGTCTCGGACCTGGGATTGCAGATCCTCGGCGGCTACGGTTACTGCATGGAGTACCCGATGCAGCGCTTCTTCCGCGACGCGCGGCTTGCCACCATCGGCGCCGGCACTTCGGAAATCCAGCGCAACATCATCGCGCGCGGCCTCGGGTTGTGACGGGAGGCGCGATGTCGTATCCGCTCGCAGGCGTCCGCATACTGGAGCTCGGCCAGATCATCGCCGGCACCTACGGCAGCCAGGTGCTCTCCGACTTGGGCGCGGAGGTCATCAAAATCGAAGCCCCCGAAGGCGATCTCGGGCGCATTCCGTCGGTCGCCCCTTATCGCGGCCTGAGCGCGCTCTTTCTCACGCTCAACCGCAACAAGAAAAGCGTCGTCATCAATCTCAAGACCGCGGCGGGACGCAAGGTCTTCCATGACCTGGTCAAGGTTGCGGATGTCGTCGTCGACAATTTCCGGCCGGGCGTGCTCGAGCGCCTGCAGGCTGACTATGAAACGCTGAGCAAGCTCAATCCGCGCATCATCCAGTGCTCGGTCACCGGTTTCGGCGCGGAGGGCGCCTACAAGGACTATCCGGCGCTCGACATCATCATCCAGGCGGTCAGCGGCCACATGGCGATCACCGGTGAGCCGGGGCGGCCGCCGGCGCGCGTGGGCATTCCGATCGCCGACATAAGCGGCGGCATTTTTTCGTGCAAGGCAATCCTCGCCGCGTTGTTCGACCGCGAGCGCACCGGCAAGGGGCGGCGCATCGAGTTGTCGATGTTCGACGCGATGCTGAACCTCCTCGGCTATATCGGCACCATGTGGCTCACCAAAGGAG
>JBARMB010000061.1:0-2628 GCA_049802235.1 Burkholderiales bacterium
CCGAGCCGGTGGCGGTGATCGACACCATCGGCGTCGATCCGGGCTTCGCCGGCACCGGGATCGGCACGGCGCTGCTGTCGCAGCTGTTCGTCAATCTCGAGGCGCTGCACGTCGAGCGCGTCGAGACGGTGATCGCGCGCGAGAACTTCGACCTGCTGGGATTTTTCTATCGCGCCGGCTTCGGGCCGAGCCAGCGACTGGCATTCGTCAAGCGGCTCGGCTGACGCCTGATCGCGTGGCGGGAGAGAAGGGTCTGCGGCAAACGGGCGCCTTGTTTGGGGAGCCGACACTCAACCTATCCTGCGACATTGCTTCTCGCGTTGTTTTAGGGGGGCATGATTCTGTACAGGTGGAAATACATAAAATTTGTTTGAAATAGGAGGGATGGCATTCTCAATAGGTACTCTGGATAGGGAGAACGGGATTTTCTGAATACTTAGGTTAATTTCCTTTTATATGGCAGAATATAGGCGTTTTTCCACGTAGGGTAGGCGCTTTTACAGATGCGACTTCCAGACCGTCAGGCTGGCTACAACGCGCTGATCTCCCGCTATGGGTTAATTTGCGTGGAGGATCGCACCTCCAGTTTTATCGCCAAACGGCGGAGCGTGGTTGATCGCACGGAACGCGCCGACGGTTCAGTCGTAGTGCGCTACCCCGGCAAGTACGACTTTGACGATACGTTGTCAGGTCACCTGGAGTTCTGCCTCAAGTACGAAGGCGTGAACTTGTCGGTACTCGCGGCATTGTTTGAGCAGCGTGGTGCTGATGAAATCCAGGCCTGGCTCGATAGCAAGCCCGGTTCCCGCTATGCACGCGTGTGCGGCCATCTCTACGAGTGGCTCACCGGAAAGACGCTCCGCTACAAGCTGCCTCCCGGCATTGATGCCGTTCCAGTGCTCGACGAAAAGCGCTATTTCACTGCGCCCACCCAGCGCAACAAGCGCTTTGCGGTTCTTCACAATCTACCTGGCACCCCTGCGTTTTGCCCTCTCGTACGCCGCACACCGTCTCTGCGCGCCTGGATCGAGAAAGACCTGGGAGCAAGAATTGCACAAGTGCTCGCCAGTCTTGAGCCGGAGTTGCTGGAGCGGGCAGTCAACTATCTATACCTCGCCGAAACACGCTCCTCTTTTGCCATAGAAAAAGAAGTTCCCGATTCCCAAAGAGCCGAGCGCTTCCGCCGCTTGCTGGAACGCGCCGGCGAAGATACGCCGCTCGAAGAACAAACCTTCGTTGAGTGGCAAAACGTTATCGTGCCCCGTCTGCGCGCCGAAGTTTCCTATCGCGAAAAGCAAAACTGGTTGTCACGCTCCGGTCGGTCCGCACACGTCGCAGACTACATCCCGCCTGCTCCGGCTGAAGTGCCCGGCATGATGGAAGGTATTGTCAAAGTGGGAGAACTCGTCAAGAGCAACACGTATCCTCCCGTACTGGCCGCCGCATGCGCATCGTTCGGATTTGTTTTCGTGCATCCGTTCTTCGATGGCAATGGGCGACTACACCGCTTCTTACTGCACCATCTTTTGCGTCTGGGCGGCTTTACCCCTCCAGGCGCCGTCGTTCCCGTGTCAGCGGCGATGGAGCGGGATATCGCACGCTATGCCGAGGTACTCAAGCACTACTCCGCTCCACGCACCGCTATGCTCGATTACCGTCTCGACTCGGAAGCGGACTTTATCGACGTTAAGAAGCAGCCCCCATACCTGTATGCGTTTTTCGATGCTACCGAGCTGTGCGAATTCACCTTTGCCTGCCTGGAGCGTGCGATCGACCAGGATCTGGCCGACGAACTTGCATACCTGCGCGCCTATGACAGCGCGCATCGGTCACTCACGCGATGGCTCGACGCGCCACAGCCCGAGCTGGAAAAACTCATCCGGTATATCGCGCAAAACAACGGGCGCCTTTCCAAAAACAAGCGAGGGCAGTTTCCTCTCATCGGGGACGACGATATTGCGCGCGCAGAGACGCAAGTCAGCGAAGCGTTTGCCACGTACTGGAAGCGCTCGCGCCCGAGCGAAGCAAAGGGCGTGTCGTCGCACACTCCATAGTCTGACGAGGGACCCTATTGGCGGGCGTTGCAGGGCGTTGACTGCGTGGTGCACGGCGGCCGGATCGTGGAGGGCGAGGAGGAACGGATACCGGCGCCGGAACACCACCGCACCACCGCCGAGCTCGACTACGGCGCGCCGGCGGCGAACGATTACGAGACATTGGCGCGCGACCGCGCCGACGTGCGCTCGCTTGCCTCCGGCGACGTCGGCAACATCGTGCGCATCGACCGCAGGATCACCGGCCGCGACCGTACCGCGTACATCACCCGCCTGGTAGGCGAGGCGCTCAACGACTCCGCGATACGGGTCTCGCTCGCGGCGTACCGGGACGGGTCGGTTTCCGGCTTCATCATGGCCAAGGTGGATTTCGGCGATTTCGGGCGCACCGAGCCGGTGGCGGTGATCGACACCATCGGCGTCGATCCGGGCTTCGCCGGCACCGGCATCGGCACGGCGCTGCTGTCGCAGCTGTTCGTCAATCTCGAGGCGCTGCACGTCGAGCGCGTCGAGACCGTGATCGCGCGCGAGAACTTCGACCTGCTGGGATTTTTCTACCGCGCCGGCTTCGGGC
>JBARMB010000062.1:0-7199 GCA_049802235.1 Burkholderiales bacterium
GGCATCTCCAGCGCGAACAGCCAGTTGCGGTTGTGCGGCTCGAGGGTCACTTCGTAGTCAAGCGGCGCTCCGCTCGCCTCGAAGCGCATCTCGCGGCGCAGGCGTGGCGGTCCTGCGCGCCAGGTCCTGCCGTCGAAATCCCATAATACAGGCCCGCGCCAGTAGAGCTGGTTGCGCCGGGGCTGAGCACCGTCGAACTTCACCCTGAAGGCGATCGCGTCGGATTGCGAAAGCTGGCTGATCGATCCCGGGGACATGGTGTCGGAGAGTCCGGTGATTCCGGCGAAGGCGTCCTGGGGCAGGCCCCAGAGCGGCCCCTGCACCCGCGGGAACAGGAAGAACAGCAGCAGCATCACCGGTCCTGCCTGGAGCAGCATCCAGCCTGCAGTCTTGAGATTGGCGAAGATCGGGCGCGACAGTGCGTTGACGCCGACCAGAGCGGAAGTGACGGCAAGGACGGTCGCGAGCATCAGGACCGCCGTGGGAATGGTCTGCGAGTAGAAGAAATTCGTGAGCGCAAGGAAGTAGGCGAGGAACACGACGATTAATATGTCGCGGCGCGTTTGCATTTCCATCAGCTTGACCGCCAGCAGCAGCACCAGCAGCGCTACGCCGGCGTCGCGGCCGAAGATGGTGCGATAGGTCAAATAGACACCGATGACGTTGCCCAGGGCAAACGTGAGCAACAGCCAGCGGGCCGGGAGCGGGGTGCGGCGGCGCGCAACGTAAGCGCGCCAGATAAACAGCGCCGCGGCGGTGATGCTGACCCACCATGGCAGCCGCAGCGAGTGCGGAGCGGCCGCGAGGAGCAGGCCACCCAGCAGCCAGAACAGGTGCCGCAGGGGCAGCGCGTCAGGCGTCATGGAGCGCCAGTTCCTTGAGGCAACGCTCTTTCTGCCCGCGGCCTTCGCCGAGCGGCACGGCGACACCCGGGAGCTTCAGCCCGTAGCGCAGCCCGCCCTCTTCGGCGAGCAATACCCAGCGCGCCAGGCGCGACAGTCGCGCCTCGACGCCCAGCTCGGGAGGCAGATCGTTCCAGGCGAACCAGAGCTCCGACGACGCCCGCCCGCTGAAAATCTTGGTCAGCAGTGCGTCGCCGCGGGCGGTGGCCTTCCAGGCGATATGCCGCGGAGAGTCGCTCGCCTGGTAGGGTCGCAGGCCGGCGAAATCATCGGTGCCGGCGCCGGCCGCGATTGTATCGCCGCTGTCCGCAACCGGATGCGGCAACGGCAGGGAGGCGTTGTCCGGCCGCGGGTAGGCGAGCGCCCGCGTGTCCGGCTGCACGTAGCTCCAGGCGCGCGTCAGGCCGAGCGGAAAACGGGTGTCGATCGTCACGCGCTCGAGCTGCAGCCAGCCGCGCTTGTCCGCTTTCATCGGCACCAGCACGGTCGCGACCCGATGCGCGGGTACGTCGCAGCTCACCGCGATTCCGCGGCAGGTGAGATCGAGCGAGTGGCGGTCGTAGTCACTCCGGTTTTCCAGGAACAGCTCGAACTGCGCCGTATCGCCGGCAAACACCGCTTCTGCCCGTCCGGCGCTCACGTACAAATGCGCGAGATTTCGAAAAGTGTGCAGGATCGAAACGACGCCCAGGCCCGCGAGCAGGAAAGTGAGGACATAGCCGAGGCTCAGGTTGTAATTGATCGAGCCGAGCAACATCAGCACGAGCATCAGGCCGAAGATGATGCCGTGGCGCGTGGGCAGGATATACACCCGGCGCTGGCCGAGGAACACCACGCCGGGTTCCGGCGCGTGAAGCCTGAATACCCAGTTGTAGAAGTTGTAGATCTGGGAATACTGCAGCACGCGATCCAGCATCGGCGTGGCCACTAGTGGTCTGCTTCGCAAGTGCCGGAACATGAAAACGCGCCTTCCGTCCCGTGGCGGCGTTGCTCATCCTCGCAATAGCTACGGCTATTGCTGCGGTTCGCGCCTTGCGACACGCCGGAATCCATCGTTTTCATTGTGTTCCTTGACTTGCGAAGCAGGCCACTAGGGGATCGGCACCGCTGCAATGAGCCCGCTTGCCTTGTCGATGCTCGACTGGCGCGCGCCGTCGTGCACCGGACGCAGCCGATGGCCCGCGATCCCGGGCAGCACCGCCTGCACGTCCTCAGGTATGACCTTGTCCCGACCCTCGATCAGCGCCCAGGCGCGCGACGCATGCAGCAATGCCAGCGCCGCGCGGGGCGACAGGCCGGTGGTGTATTCGGGCGAGCGCCGCGTGTGCTCTACCAGTGCCTGGATGTAGTCGAGCAACGGCGGGGCGGCGTGCACCGTCTTCACCATGGCCTGCAGGTCCATGAGCTCGCCGGGCGCGAGGCAGGCATCGACACCGGCGATCATGTCGCGGCGTTCCGCGCCTTGCAGCAATTGGCGCTCCGCTTCGCGGTCGGGATAACCCAGTTCCAGGCGCATGAGAAAGCGGTCGAGTTGCGATTCCGGCAACGGGAAGGTGCCCACCTGGTGCGAAGGGTTCTGCGTCGCCACGACGAAGAACGGCTCGGGCAGCCGGCGCGTCTCGCCCTCGGTGGTGACCTGGTGTTCTTCCATCGCTTCGAGCAGGGCCGACTGTGTCTTGGGCGTGGCGCGGTTCACTTCGTCGGCGAGGATCAATTGCGCGAAGATCGGACCTGGATGGAACTTGAACGTCCCGCTGTCGCGTTCGTACACCGACACGCCGATGATGTCGGCGGGCAGCATGTCGCTGGTGAACTGGATGCGGTGGAAATTGAGCCCGAGGAGCCTCGCCAGCACGTGCGCCAATGTCGTCTTGCCGACCCCGGGCAGGTCTTCGATCAGCAGGTGGCCGCACGCAAGCAGGCAGGCGAGCGCGAGACGTATCTGGTGCTCCTTGCCGAGAATGATCCTGCCCGCCTGCTGGATGACGCTCTGGATCGAGGGAAACGGCATTGCACGCAACCGAGTTGGCGAATTCGTAAGTTTACTGGAAAGCCGCTATGATTGGATGCGGGACGGGAGAAGATTTCGTGGCGACTGCATTCATCACCCATGCCGACTGCATGCGGCACGACATGGGCGCTTACCATCCGGAGAGCCCGTCGCGGCTCGCCGCCATCGAAGACCAGCTGATCGCCTCCGGCATCGCCGGGCTGCTGGATCGCCACGAGGCTCCCGCGGCCAGGATGAGCGAGCTTGCCCGCGTGCATCCGCTCGAGTACATCGAGGCGATCCGCGCCGCCTCGCCGGCCGCCGGCACCGTGCATCTGGACCCCGACACCGCCATGTGCCCGCACACCTGGGATGCCGCGCTGCATGCTGCGGGAGCGGCGGTGCACGCGACCGATCTCGTGATCGGGGGCCGCGCCCGCAACGCCTTCTGCGCCGTGCGCCCGCCGGGCCATCACGCCACCCGCACCCGCGCCATGGGCTTCTGCATTTTCAATAACGTCGCGGTGGCGGCGAAGCACGCGCTCGAGCACCATGGCATCGAGCGCGTGGCGATCGTCGATTTCGACGTGCACCACGGCAACGGCACCGAGGAAATCTTCAGCGACGACGAGCGCGTGCTGATGGTGGGCACCTTCCAGCACCCGTTCTACCCCTACAGCGGTACCGAGGACCCTGCTCCCAACATGGCCAATGTGCCGCTCCCGGCCGGCTCGGGGGGCAAGGCCCTGCGCGCGGCCGTGGAGGAGGTGTGGATGCCGGCGCTGGAGCCATTCCGGCCGCAGATGATCTTCATTTCTGCCGGTTTCGATGCGCACGTCGAGGACGACATGGCCGGCTTGCGCTTCACCGAAGCCGATTACGCCTGGGTCACGGAGCGCGTCAAGGAGGTTGCCGACAGTTGCGCTGACGGCAGGATCGTCTCGGTGCTCGAAGGCGGGTATGCGCTTTCAGCTCTGGGGCGCAGCGTCGTCGCGCACCTCAAAGTTCTGGGAGGCCTGTAACGCAACGGGCGGCGCGCCGCAGACTCGCTTCGTCCAGGCGTTCGACCTGCAGCAACCGGCTTTTTTCATACTGCACGTAATTCCTGGAGGCGGCGCGCAGGTAGGCCGGATCGTAATGATTGACGAGGAGGTCCGCCACCAGTTCCTGCCACGCGCCGGCATCGGTCTGCGCCAGCCAGCGGTCGATCACCGCGCGCCCGTAAAGAGGCAGCAGGCATTCCAGCTTCTGCTTGAGCGCCGCCGGCTGTTGCAGAAAGTGGCCGTATTCCTCGATCAGAAAGCGCACCCGCTCGGCAACCGGCGCCTCGATCCTCACGCACTCTCCCTCGCGCATGCGCTCGAGCAGCGCTCCCGGCACCTGCAGCTGACCGATCTTCTTGCTCTCGGCTTCGACCCACACCGGCCGCTGCGGATCGAAGCGCCTGAGCGCGCTCCACACCAGGCTGTCGAACATTTTCTGCGATGGTTGCGGTTCTCCGGGCAGATCGCCCAGCACCGAGCCGCGGTGGCAGGCGAGACGCTCGAGATCGAGCACCTGCGCGCCCTGCGCGGCAAGCGCCTCCAGCAGCCGGCTCTTGCCGCTGCCGGTCGCGCCGCACACCACCTGGAACCGGAACCGCCGCGGCAATTCCTCGAGCTGCGCCAGGACTTCGCGCCGGTAGGCGCGGTAGCCGCCCGCCAGCGTGGCCGCGTGCCAGCCGATCTCGCGCAGCACATGCGCCATCGCCGCCGAGCGCTTGCCGCCGCGCCAGCAGTACACCAGCGGCCGCCAGCCGCGCTCGCGGCTGCGAAAGTGCTGCTCGATGTGGCGGGCGATGTTTTTTGCCACCAGCGCCGCGCCGAGCTTCCTCGCGTCGAAGGGCGAGACCTGCGTGTAGATCGTGCCGACGCGCGCGCGCTCTTCGTCGTCGAGCACCGGGCAGTTGCTCGCATCCGGCACGTGATCGAGCGCGAATTCCGAAGGCGAGCGCACGTCGATGACCTCGTCAAAGGCACCGAGCTGTGCTACCGTAACGACGTTCGAGTGTTTCAAAATCAAGCCGTCATATTACGCCAATAGCGCATCGATGAACGCTCCCGCCGACCTCATCCGCCTCACCCGGTTTTCGCACGGCGGCGGCTGCGGCTGCAAGATCGCGCCCTCGGTGCTGTCGGAGATCCTCGCCAAGACGCCGGTCCGCGGGCTGCCGCAGGACCTGCTGGTCGGCATCGAGTCGAGCGACGATGCCGCCGTCTACCGGCTGAACGATGAGCAAGCGATCGTCGCCACCACCGATTTCTTCACGCCGATCGTCGACGACCCGTACGATTTCGGCCGCATCGCCGCGACCAACGCGCTCTCCGATGTCTACGCCATGGGCGCCAGGCCGATTTTCGCTCTGGCGATCGTCGGCATGCCGCTGGAGAAGCTCCCGGTCGAAGTCATCCGGAAAATCATCGCCGGCGGAGAGTCGGTGTGCACGCAAGTGGGCATTCCCGTCGCCGGCGGCCATTCGATCGATACGCTCGAGCCGATCTACGGACTCGTTGCCCTGGGTATCGTGCATCCGAAAAAGGTGAAGCGCAACGACCGCGCGCGCAGCGGCGATGCGCTGATCCTCGGCAAGCCGCTCGGCATCGGCATCCTTTCCGCCGTCTTGAAGAATGGCAATCTCTCGGCGGACGGCTACCGGCAGATGCTGGAGACGACCACGCAGCTCAACACGCCGGGCACGGGGCTCGCCGAGCTCGAAGGCGTGCATGCGCTGACCGACGTCACCGGATTCGGCCTGGCCGGCCACCTGCTCGAGATCTGCCGCGGCTCGAGGCTCGGGGCCGAAGTGCGCTTCGACGATCTGCCGGTGCTGTCCGAGGCGCTCGAGTGGGTGAAGCAGGGAACCGCGACCGGCGCCTCGGAGCGCAACTGGAAGAGCTACGGGCACGAAGTGCGGCTGCCCCCCGGCTGGCCGGAATGGAAGCGCAAGCTCATCACCGATCCGCAGACCAGCGGCGGATTGCTGGTCGCCTGCGCCGCGGAGGCGGAAAACCAGGTGATCGAGGAATTCAGGCGGGGAGGTTTTCACCACGTCCGGAAAATCGGCGTGATGACGACTGGAGAAGCGGCCGTTACCCTGGTCTGAGAGCGCTTGCGCGGCGGGGCGACGTTGGCGACGCAGCGGAAGAACAAACGCACTTCACCTTTTCACTTGACCAGCATGGGCGCAAGTCCGCGCCAGACGTTCTCCAGCAGTTGTGGTTGTGCTGCAGCGACCGGATGCAGGTTATCGGCCTGATACATATCACGTTCGTCTGCCATCCCTTCAAGCAGGAACGGCACCAGCGGCACGCGCTGCTCGCGCGCGAGTTCCTCGAATGCCCGGCGGAATGCCCCGCTGTACTGCGCCCCGTAGTTGGGGGGCAGGAGCATGCCGACCAGAAGCACCCGGGCATGGCTGCGCTTCGCCGCGCGGATGATTGCGGCCAGGTTGGCTTTCATCCGCGCCACCGGCAGGCCGCGCAGGCCGTCGTTGGCGCCGAGCTCGAGGATCACGATGGCGGGCTGGTAGCGTTTCAGCGCGCCCCCGATCTGCCTCGCGCCGCCGGCGGAAGTCTCGCCGCTGATACTGGCGTTCACCACGGTATAATTTGCCTGTCGTTGTTTCAGCCGCTCGCCGAGCAGCGCCACCCAGCCCGCGTCCTGGGGCAGGCCGTAGGCCGCGGACAGGCTGTCCCCGAACACCAGGATCACCGGAGCGGCAAGCGCCGTCCCGCAACAGGCGAGCAGGACTGCAAGCAATATCGATCTCATGGCTGAATTTCCCCACCCCATCGTCAAGGCAAGCGGACTCTCGAAGATTGTCCGCCTGGCAAGCGAAACTGCGGCGAACGGCTCCCCGGGAGCGACCCAGCTCGTCATTTTGCAGGACATTGCCCTCGAGGTCATGTCCGGCGAGGCGGTGGCGATCGCGGGGGCATCCGGCTCGGGCAAATCGACGCTGCTCGGGCTGCTCGCCGGGCTCGATACTCCCAGTGCGGGCACGGTGCAGCTGGACGGCGTCGATCTGTTCGGCCTCGACGAGGACGGGCGCGCGGCGCTGCGCGCGCGGCTGCTCGGCTTCGTGTTCCAGTCGTTCCAGTTGCTGCCGGCGCTGAACGCGCTCGAGAACGTCATGCTGCCGCTGGAGCTGGCCGGCGAGCCGCGCGCGGCGGAACTGGCGAAGGCAATGCTCGCGCGGGTGGGCCTGGCCGAGCGCCTGCGCCACTACCCCAAGTACCTGTCAGGCGGCGAGCAGCAGCGGGTGGCGC
>JBARMB010000063.1:0-26565 GCA_049802235.1 Burkholderiales bacterium
CACCGGAGTTGCAATGCCAAGCCGGCCACCCACAGGCATTATAATCATGCTCAATCACGCTGCAGCGGCGTGCTCGCGCCGCTGCAGCTCAAACCTTCTCGAATGAACCCTTCTCGAATGAACCGGACCTGGCCCCGCGCAGCCGTACTCGCCTGCCTGCTGATAGCGCAGCCGGCGACGGCCGCCACTGAAATCCGTTTCTGGCACTCGATGGCGGGCGCCCTCGGCGAGCGGCTCGATGAATTGGTGGCGCGGTTCAATGCGTCCCAGACCGAGTACCGGGTGACGGCGAGTTTCAAGCGTGGCTATGAGGACATGGCCAGCGCCGCCCTCGGCGCCAGACTCGCGGGACACGCCCCTCACGTCATCCAGGTTCCCGAAGCTGCCGCCGGGTCCCTGCTGGAAATGAAACACGCATTCCGTCCCGTGTATGAGGTCATGGCCAAAGCAGGCCGGCAGTTCGGTTCGAATTCGTTCTACGCGCCGATCGCGGAGCGTTTCCGCGACCACAGCGGCCGGCTCGTCGCGCTGCCGTTCAACAGCGCGGTCCCGGTGCTCTTCTACAACAAGGACGCTTTCGTGAAGGCCGGACTCGATCCGGCCCGCGCGCCCAAGACCTGGCGCGAGGTACAGGCCGCGGCGCTCGCGCTGCGCGACGCGGGCGTCCCCTGCAGCTATACCACTTCGTGGCCGGCATGGATCCATCTGGAAGACCTCGCCGCCTGGCACGACGAGCCGATCACGAGGCGCTCGAACGGATTTGACGTCTCGTTCACCTTCAACGACATCATGATGGTGCGCCACATCGCGCTGCTGTCCTCGTGGATGAGGAGCCGGATCTTCACCTACGCCGGGCGCAAAAACGAAGCCGATGCGAAGTTTTACGACGGCGAGTGCGGCATGCTCACCAGTTCCTCCTCCGCCTTCGCTGACATCGCCAACCGCGCGCGCTTCAAGTTCGGCGTCGCGCCGATGCCCTATTACGACGAGTTTCCGCATGCGCCGCACAGCAGCGTCCTCGACGGGGACGCGCTGTGGGTGCTGTCCGGAAAGAGCGCCGCCGAATACAGGGGCGTGGCGAAATTCTTCGCCTACCTGACGCGTCCTGAAGTCGAGGCCGGATGGCACCAGAAAACCGGCTACTTGCCGGTGAGCCCGGCGGCATTCGAGTTGAGCCGCCGGCAGGGTTTTTACACGACACGGCCCGGCTTCGGATTGCTCGTAAGGCAACTCTCCGGGCGCGCGCCGACGGCGAACTCGCCCGGTCTGCGCTTTGGCAATATGCTGCTGGTGCGCGCCGTCATCGATGAAGAGTTCGAGCGGGTATGGAACGGCCGGAGAACACCCAAGGAGGCGCTCGATGAGGCAGTCGAGCGCGGCAACCGTCTGCTGAGCCAGTTCGAACCGGCACAATTCCGCTGACACCGGCGGCATGAGCCCTCCCTGGCCCTATCCGCGCATCATCGCTCACCGCGGCGGCGGCGCGCTCGCGCCCGAAAACACGCTCGCGGGATTCCGCAAGGCCCGCGCGCTGGGCTTTTCTGCGGTCGAGTTCGACGTGATGCTCACGGCGGACGCGGTGCCGGTGGTGATCCACGACGAGACACTCGAGCGCACCACCGACGGACGTGGCGCCGTCGCCGGAACGCCGTACAGTGCGCTCGCGCGCCTCGACGCCGGCGCATGGTTCGGCTCCGAATTCCGGGGCGAGCGCATCCCCGCTTTCGGGCAAGCAGGGAAACTCTGCATGGAACTCGGCCTGTGGGCCAACGTCGAGATCAAGCCGGCGCAGGGACACGAACGCGAGACCGGGAAAATCGTCGCGGCGCTCGCCCGGGAATTGTGGCGCGGCGCGACACCGGTCCCCCTGCTGTCGTCGTTCCGCCCCGACGCGATCGAGGCGGCGCGCGAAACGGCGCCACAGTTGCCGCTTGGATTCCTGACCGATCGCGTCGAGCCGGGATGGGCGGACGCCATGCGGCGGCTCGGCTGCGTGTCGCTGCACTGCAATCACAAACACCTGAACGCCGCCCTCGCGCGCGAAATCCGGGACGCCGGCTACTGGCTGCTCGCGTGGACGGTCGACGATGCGGCGCTTGCGCGCGAGCTGTTTTCCTGGGGAGTGGATGCCATCTTCACCAACCGGCTCGATCTGATCGGCCCGCGGTTTGCGTGAGACCCATCCCGCGCCGGTGATTTTCTCCGCCTACTTCTTCTCGTGGTCGATGCGCATTGCCTCGAGAAAGCGCGACACGAGATTGTAGCCGCCTATGGCGGCGGTGAGTTCGACCAGCTCGCGGTCGTCGAAATGCCGGCGCACTTCGTCGAACACCCCGTCGGGCACGCGGATTTCGCGCGTCATGCAATCGGCGTAGGCAAGCACGGCGCGCTCGCGGTCATCGAAGCTCTTCGATACCTGCCAGGACGGCAGCGCGTCGATTTGCTCCTGGGCGACGCCGTCCTTGAGGGCAAACGGCACGTGCGCGTGGTATTCGTATTCGGCGCCGTTCAGCAGCCCCACGCGCAGAATGGCGAGTTCGCGATAGCGTCCGGGAAGCGTGCCCTTCTGGCGGATCGCCGTGAACAACTTGAGCCAGCCCTCCGCCACCGGCGGGCTGTTCAGCAGGGCCTGATACAGTGTCAGCAATCGGCCGCCGCGTTCCGCCTTGATGGTCGCGATGAGGCCGGCCAGCTCCGGATGTTGTCCTTCCTCGATCAACCTGACTCTCGCCACATTTACCTCGATTCAAGATAACGACAGCGTCTCAACGCAAAGCGCGCTTCGGATCAAAACGGCAGTGCCGCGTCCGGCTTGACGGCAAGCAGCACGCGCCGGAATTCGGATTTGATTCGATCGAGTTCCTGCTCGTCGTCGGCCTCGAAACGCAGCACCAGCACCGGTGTCGTATTCGAGGCCCGCGCGAGGCCGAAGCCGCGCGGATACTCTACCCGCAGGCCGTCGAGACGGATGACCTCGGTTGCCCCCGGAAACGCCGCGCTCTGCTGCAGCAACTCGATCAGCCGGTGCGGCTCGCCCTCGGCGAGCTTCAGATGCAGCTCCGGCGTGCTCACCGAGTCCGGAAGCGCGTTCAGCGTCGCCGTCGCGTCGGGCGTCTTGCTGAGAATCTCGAGCAGCCGCGCCCCGGCGTACTGCGCGTCGTCGAATCCATACCAGCGTTCGACGAAAAACACGTGCCCGCTCATCTCGCCGGCGAGCGCCGCGCCGCGCTCCTTGAGCCGCGCCTTGATCAGCGAATGGCCGGTCTTCCACATGCCGGGCACGCCGCCGTGGCTGCGAATCCAGGGAGCAAGATTGCGGGTGCACTTTACGTCGTAAATGATTTCGGCGCCGGGCTGGCGCGAAAGAACATCCTTTGCGAACAGCATCAGTTGCCGGTCCGGATAGATGATGCGGCCGTCGGCGGTCACGACGCCGAGGCGGTCGCCGTCGCCGTCGAAGGCCAGACCGATTTCGGCGCGCTCCTCCTGCACCCTGGCAACGAGTTCCCGCAGGTTTTCCGGATGCGACGGATCGGGATGATGGTTTGGAAAGCGCCCGTCGACCTCGCAATAGAGCTCGATCACCTCGCACCCCAGCCGGCGGTAAAGCTCGCCCGCCGTGGCGCCGGCGACGCCGTTGCCGCAGTCGATCACGATCTTCATGCTGCGGGCGAGGCGCACGTCCGAGGCGATGCGCCGCAGATAGGCTTCGCGCACGTCGGCGCGGCGGTGCCGGCCGCTGCCGCGGGCAAGGTCGCCGGTTTCGATCCGCTCGCGCAGGCGCTGGATGTCGGCGCCGGCGAGCGTGGTCCCGCCGAGCACCATTTTCAGGCCGTTGTAGTCGGGCGGATTATGGCTGCCGGTCACCGCGACCGCGCTGCCGCAGCCGAGCTCGTGCGCGGCGAAATAGGCCATCGGCGTGGCCGCCATGCCGATCTCGGCGACATCGACACCGCTCGCCCGGATGCCGGCCATCAGCGCCTCCGCAAGCTCCGGCCCGGAAAGCCGCCCGTCGCGCCCCACCGCGATTTCACTCTGGTTCCGGTCGCGCGCCTCGCTGCCGAGTGCCTGGCCGATGAGCCGCACGCCTTCGACGGTGAGCGTCTTGCCGACGACGCCGCGAATGTCGTAGGCCTTGAAAATTTCGGCTGGGAGGGAGGTCATTCCTGAGGAGCGCTGTTCCGACCCGCCATTATCCCATTGGCTCCCCGCTCCGATCCAGCCCGGCGCGCCGCCGTCGCTTCGCCGAAGAAAGCGATCAGCCGCCGCGGCAGCCAGTCGAGCCGGCCGGGAAACGGGCCGCCGACAAAGCCGACATGCCCGCCTTCCTCGGGAAATTCGCAGCGCACGGCGGCCGAGACTTCCTGCGGCCGCGGCAGCGATTCTCCGGGAAGAAACGGGTCGTTGCGCGCGTTGACGAGCAGTGTCGGCACTTCGATTCGCGCCAGCCCCGGCTTGCTGCTCGCCCGGGTCCAGTAGTCGTCGGTGTCGCGGAATCCGTGCAGCGGCGCGGTAACGACGTCATCGAAATCGCGCAGCGTGCGCACCCGCCGCAGCGCGGCTGCGTCGAACAGCCCGGGAAAGCGCTCGAGCTTGCGTGCGCTCTTCTTCTTCATGGTCGCAAGAAACGCGCGTGTGTACACCAGGTTGAAGCCGCGCCCGAGCGCCGCGCCCGCGGCCATGAGATCGACGGGCGCGGACACCGCCGCGGCCGCCGTGATCACGTGTTTCGCCTCGGCGTCCTCGCCCAGCCACTTGAGCAGCGCATTGCCGCCGAGCGAAGCGCCGCAGCCGAAAAGCGGCTGGGTCCCCGCGATGGCGCGGAAGCGCCGCAGGATCCAGCCGATCTCGGCAGCGTCGCCCGAATGATAGGCGCGCGGCAACCGGTTCAACTCCCCCGAGCAGCCGCGGAAGTGCGGTACCGCGCCGCGCCAGCCGAGGCGCGCGAGCTCCTGCGCCAGCGCGACGGCGTAATGGCTGCGCGAGCCGCCCTCCAGTCCGTGAAACATCACCACCAGCGGTGCGTGCGGATTGCCCGGCAGGTGGTCAACGTCGATGAAATCGCCGTCGGGAGTTTCCCAGCGCTCCCTTGCCCACTGCACTCGCGCGCTGCCGATGAGCGCGGCGTAAAGAGTCTGCAGATTGCCCCCCGGCAACCACCAGGGCGCGCGGTAAGGGCCGTTGAGGGAATCGCTCAATGCAGGATCTTGGGCGGATCGGCCGCAGCGGGGGGCGCCTGCGGTGCCGGCGAGGCATGATGCAGTACCATGCGCCAGCCGTTGGCGGTGCGAAGGTAGGCGTTGGTGGATGCAACCGGCGCGCGCGGGCGCATTTCTCCCTGCACCAGGAAGTTTTCGTGCACGCTGTGAATTTCGAGCATCATGCTCGAGAGCACGGCCTCATTGGACAGGTGCGCCTTGACGCGCTGGCCCGAGCCGAAAATCTGCGCCCAGCTGTTGCGTACCTGCTCGTAGCCGGCGAGGCGCGGGCCGCCCGGATGCACGCAGACGATCTCCTCGTCCTCGGCCCACACTTCCATCATCGCCTCGAGATCGTTCGCCTCGAGCGCCTCGTAGAAGGCCGCCTCCGCGTCCTGCGGCGTGGGGAAAGTGGTTTTTTTCACGGCGTGCGGCTCCGGAGCCGCGTAGCGTAGCGGAAAAGCCGTGCCGTCGCCAGCCGCGGCGCGTGCAGGAAGACAGGCCGCTCAGACGGGAGAGCGGTCGAACCCGACGGCGGTTTCGCACCACCGCGCCACGCGCAGCAGCGAATTGTCCGCGAGCGCGCAGCCGGCCAGTTGCATTCCGTAGGGCAGCCCGCCTTCGGACAGGCCGGTGGGCAGCGTGATCGCGGGAAACCCGGTCAGCGACCACAGCGTGCAGAAGCTCGGATCGCCGGTGAGATCGAGCCGTCCCGGCGCGGCGCCGGGCGCCGGCAGCGATGCGATGGCGTCGCAGTCCTCGAACAGGTCGAGCGCGAATTCCATCAGCGCGGCGCGCTTGGAGAGCGCCGCACGGTAATCGCCGTGCGAGACCGCCAGGCCTTCGTCGATTGCCGCATTGAGCGCGGGACTCATGATGCGCCGATGCGTGGCCTGCCTCGGCGCGTGTTCGCGCGCGCCTTCGTAGAGCATGATGGTCCGGTGCACCCGCTGCGCGTCGTCGAACGCGTCGGGAAGCAGCATGTCTTTTACTGCGGCGCCCGTGCCGGCGAGGCGTTTCAGCGTCTGCCGCAGCTGCGCCGCCGCGTCGGGCTCGGCGGCATTCCAGGGAAATCGCTGCAGAAACGCGATCCGCGGCGGGTGCACCAGATCCTCGATCTTCGCCGCCAGGGACTGCGGCCCGGCGAGACAGGAAGCGAAGCGGGCCGCATCTGCAACCGAGCGTGTGAACACCCCCGCCTGGTCGAGCGTCATCGAGAACTGCAGCGCGCCCGCGACCGGCAGCGTATCGAAGCTCGGCTTGAAGCCCACCACGCCGCAGAATGCGGCAGGGCGGATCACCGAGCCGTTAGTCTGGGTGCCGATTGCAACAGGGACATGCCCCATCGCCACTGCGGCAGCCGATCCCGAGGAAGAACCGCCCGGCGTATGCACCCTGTTCCAGGGATTGCGCGTCTCGGCCGGCTGCATGAATGCGAATTCGGTGGTCGTCGTTTTGCCGAGCACGTAGCCGCCTGCGGCAAGCAGCTTCTCCACCAGCGCCGCGTTTTTCCCCGGCTGATGCCCGATGAAAACCGGCGAGCCCATCTCGGTCGGCAAATCGGCGGTGTCGAAGATATCCTTTACGCCCGCCGGGATGCCGTACAGCGGGCCGGGTTCGTTCCCCGCAAGGCGCGCGGCGTCGCGTGCATCCGCGAGCGCGAGCGCGCGTGCTTCGTCGAGAGCCGCCCACGCTTTCACCTTCGCATCGGTGCCGCGGATGCGCTCCAGAAGCGATTCGCAATACGCCCGCGCGGTCAGCGTGCCTTCGCGCATTGCGAGCGCAGCGGCATTCAAGCCGATCGGTGCGCGCAGCGGCGCCGTAGCGCGTTTCCCGGACAGCAGGCTCAAGCTCGCTCCCGCGTCTACCCCGGCCCTCTACCGTCGGGGGAAAGGGAGAGAAATTTACGCGCTGCGCTCATCGGAATTTCCGCCCTCTCAGCGCCGCCGCCCGGGCCAGGCTTCGGGGTTGAGCAGGCTGGGGGGACGCCTGCCGGCGAGCGCGGCGATCAGGTTTCTCGCGCCGAGCTGCGCCATCTTCATGCGCGTGGCGCCGGTGGCGCTGCCGATATGCGGTGCAAGCACCACGTTGTCCAGATCGAGAAACCCGGGGTTGAGGTTCGGCTCGCCCTCGTACACGTCCAGTCCGGCTGCCGCGATGCGACGCTCCCTGAGCGCCTGGATGAGCGCGGCGTCGTCGACGATGCCGCCGCGCGCGGCGTTGACGAGAACCGCGGTCGGCTTCATCAGCGCGAGCTGCTGCGCTCCGATCAGGTGGTGGTTCGCCGCCGAATACGGCAGGTTGAGGCTGACAAAATCCGATTCCTTGAGCAGCTTTTCCAGGCTCACGAACTTCGCGCCCAGCTCTTTCTCGGTCGCTTTGGGTACACGATTGCGATTGTGATACAGCACCCGCATCGAGAAGCCTCGCGCGCGCCGCGCCACCGCCTGGCCGATGCGCCCCATGCCGATGATGCCGAGCGTCGCGTGATGCGCGTCCACCCCGATGAGCAGATTGTAGGTCAGGCCCTGCCACTTGCCGGCGCGCAGAAAGCGCTCCGCCTCGGTCAGGCGCCGCGCCGCCGCGAGCAGCAGGGCGAACGCCAGGTCGGCAGTGGTATCGTCGAGCACCTCCGGCGTGTTGGTCGCGAGGATGCCGCGCTCGGTGAGCGCCGCGAGATCGAGGTTGTTGTAGCCGACGGCGACATTGCACACGGCCTTGAGGCGCGGCGCCGTGTCGAGCACGGCGGCATCGATGCGGTCGGCGCCGGAAGCGAGTACCCCGTCCTTGTCGGCGAGCCGGCGCCGCAGCTCTTCACTGCTCCAGGGCGTGTCGCCCTTCTGGTTGTGCTCGACCTCGAAGCGTTGCTGCAGCAAGACGATCACCTCGTCGAAGGTGGCGCGGGTCACGAGAATTTTCGGTTTCACGTACTCTCCGCAGTATGATGCCGGCATAAGGCCGGCTTAAGGGAATAATTCACGCGTGTCCACCCGGCGGCGGCAGGAAAACCGAATATACGGCGGTTTCGCCCCAAATGAAAAGGGCGGCCGCAGCCGCCCCCGCACCGACGCAAGCGCCGGATCTCAGCCGCCTCCGTAGAGATAGTTCGGCAGCCACAGCGTCATGCCAGGCCACACGTACATGATGACCATGCACACGATCACGATGATCATGTAAGGCATCATGCCGGCGAAGATCTGGTTGAGCGTGACGTGCTTGGGCGCAACGCCCTTGAGATAAAATGCCGACATCGCCACCGGCGGACTCAGGAACGCCGCCTGCAGGTTGACGAACACCAGCGTGCCCCACAGGATCGGGTCGATGTGGAAAATCTTCAGCAGCGGCAGGAAGATCGGCACGAAGATGACGATGATCTCGGTCCATTCGAGCGGCCAGCCGAGCACGAAAATGATCGCCTGCGACAGGATCATGAACTGTATCGGCGACATGTTGAAGCTCAGTACCCACGTCTCGACCAGCTGCTGTCCGCCGAGGATTGCGAACACCGCCGAGAACAGCGCCGAGCCGACGAACAGCCAGCAGACCATCGCCGTGGTCTTGGCGGTGAGAAACACCGATTCCTTCACCCGCTTCCAGTCAAGCGTTCCCGCCTGGATCGCGAGCAGGTACGCGCCCGCGGCGCCGATCGCCGCCGATTCCGTTGCCGTCGTGATGCCGAACAGGATCACGGCGAGCACGATGATGGTGAGGATGCCCAAAGGCATCACCGATGAAGTGAGCAGCTTCAGCATCACGAACTGGTCGGCCTCCAGGATCCAGTAGTAATACCCCAGCAGCGCAACCGCGCCCGCGACGCTGATCCAGAACCAGATGTAGAACTGCGTATCCGGCCCCTGCTCCGCGGGCGTGGCCGGCCCCTGGAGCAACTCCGGCGAACCGATCTCCTGCAATCCTTCGTCGCTCGAGGCGGTGTCGGGCGTGGCTTGCTCGTCCGCGCCGAGCTCTTGGAGCTTTTCCGGTCCGGCCTTGGCCGCCGGCGCCTTCGCGGCCGACGGCGCGGCCTTTTGGACCACCGCCGAGCCCTGCGGGCTCAGCTCCACATTCGCCTGCTGGTGGATCACGACGTACCACCAGACGAGCCAGAGCGTCGCCGCCGTCAGCATCAGCGGGAACAGCGCGGCCGCGAGGTTCTTCAACAGCATCCAGTAGCCGACGCGCACGCCGGCCGCCTCGACCTTCCGCGCGCGCGCCGGCGCAACCACGGCCCGCAGCAGCGTGAGCAGCATGTTGCGCGAGTAGGCTTGCTGCAGCCTGGGCACCCACTCGGGGACCGGCACCTTGGTCTCGCTCTCCGGAAGGCGCGGCGCGATCTTGGGACTGATCAGCGCCCAGCCCACGATATAGATGAGATAAAGGAACGCAAGGAAGAATCCGGGAAACATCGCCGAGGCGTACAGCTTCACGACCGACTGCCCCGCCACTGCCGCGTAAACGATGATCATCACGGAAGGGGGAATGAGAATCCCGAGCGTGCCGCCCGCCGTGATCACCCCCGCGGCAAGACGCACGTCGTAGCCGGCCTTCAGCATCGGGTTGAAGGCGATCACGCCCATCAGCACTACCACCGCGCCGACGAGGCCGCTCGCGATGCCCCAGAAGGTGCAGATCACCAGGGTCGCGACCGCGAGCGACGCCGGCACCCTGCGGAACGCGAGCTGGACGCTGTAGAACATCTTGTCAACCAGCGCCCCGCGTTCCATCACGTAGCCCATCAGGACGAACAGCGGGATCGAAATCAACGTGTCGTTGGTCATCGCGCCGTAAGTGCGCTGCACCATGAGGTCGAAGATGTGGTTCTGGGTCCACGGCTGCGTCGCGTCGTGGAGCGCGAAAAAGCCGAAGAACATTCCGAGACCCATGAGCGTGAAAGCGGTGGGAAAGCCCATCATGATCACGACCACGATGAGCGCGAGCATGGTCAGCCCGAGTGCGGGATCGCTCATCGCTCCGCTCCCATCGTGCTCGAACGCTGGCGCGCTGCGTCGTCTATGTCATGCACGCTCTCGATCGCACGCTGGCGCGATTCTTCATCGACGTACTCGCTGTGCGCGAGCTGCTCCTCGACCACGTCGATTTCCTCGGCATCCTTCAGCCGCGCGGGCCACACCCCGGTCCGGAGGCATACGACGCAACGGGTGATCTCCGCCAGCCCCTGGAGCAGGACCAGCGTGCCGGCGATCGGAATGACGGTCTTGAATTGGTAGACGGACGGCCCGTTCGCGGTGTCGTTGACGTGCTCGTTGATCACCCAGGAAGCGTGCGCGAAATCCCAGCCCGCGTAGCTGAGAGCCACGATCCCCGGAAGAAAAAAGACGATGTAGAGCGCGAGGTCGAGCCCGGCTTGCACGCGCGGCCTCATCGAGCTGTAGAGAAAGTCCCCGCGCACGTGCGCGTCCTGGGCCAGCGTGTAGGCGCCGCACATCATGAACAGCGTGCCGTAGAGCATGTAGTCGGCATCGAAACTCCAGGCGGTCGGCGCGTTGAGCAGATAACGCTTGAACACCTCGACGCAGACTCCCCCCGTCAGCAGGAGGATAAGCCACGCGGCCGCCTTGCCGCTCCAGGTGCTCACATGGTCGGCGAACAGCAAATAGCGCTGAACGTTCATTAATCTCTCCGTGCGCGACGGCGCATTACGCCGGGAAAAACAACGTTACAAAAAAACACCATCCCGCCGGATCGGCGGGATGGTGCGCATCGATATGATCACTATGCTTTCTTGGTGCGGAAATAGTGCTTGAATGCAATCGAGCAGTCGATGGCCTGGTCGTACTGCCAGTTGCCCACCCGTTGCGCGTAGGCCTTTTGCGAATCGAGCACCTTCTTGAAGAACGGGTTTTCGGCCGACTTCTTCGCGATCACCTGGTCCCACACCTTGAGTTGATCCTGCAACACCGCGTTGGGCGTCTTGTAGACCTTGACCTTTTCCTTGGCCTGGATCTCGATGTAGTCCTGCGAATAACGGTCGATCGCCTTCCAGGACATGTCGGCCGAAGCGGCCTCGACGGCGTTCGCAATGATGTTCTTCAGCTTGTCGGGAAGCGCGTCGTATTTCCTCTTGTTGAACAGGATTTCCAGCGTCTCGGCCGATTGATGGAAGCTCTGCATCATGTAGACCTTCGAGACGTCCGGGAAGCCGAGCGCCCGGTCGGAGGACGGATTGTTGAATTCCGCCGCGTCGATCAGGCCGCGGTCCATCGCCGGGACGATGTCCGGCCCGGCCAGCGCGTTGACCGCCGCTCCCATGGCGCTGAACATCTCGATCCCGAGGCCGACGGTGCGGAACTTGAGGCCCTTGAAATCCGCGACGCTCCGGATCGGCTTCTTGTACCAGCCGAGCGGCTCGGTCGGCATCGGGCCGTAGGGGAACGACACGACGTCGAGGTTGATGCTCTTGTAGATATCGGCGAGAATTTCCTTGCCGCCGCCGTACTTGTGCCAGGAGAGCAGCATGTTCGCGTCCATGCCGAACGCCGGACCCGATCCCCACAGCGCCAGTGCCGCCTGCTTGCCATACCAGTAAACGAGCACGCCGTGGCCGCCGTCGAGCGTGCCTTTCGACACCGCGTCGACGAGGTCGAACGCCTTGACCACGGCGCCGGCAGGCAGCACCTCGATCTTGAGGTCGCCGCCGGTCATGTCGTTCACTTTCTTGGCGTAGTCGAGCGCGTACTCGTGGAAGATGTCCTTGGTCGGCCAGGTGCTCTGAAAGCGCCAGGTCATCGGTCCGGTCTGGCCCTTGGCGATCATGGGGAAACCGAGCGTTGCCGCGCCTGCGGTCGCCGCTGCGGCGCCAGCCAGGAATTTGCGGCGCGACGCAGGTTCGGATTTCTTGATTTGCTCCTTGCTCATCTGATTCTCCTCTTTGGATTTAGGCGGTTGGGTGGCCTTCTTGGCGTCGTTCGGAAAACCCCGATCCTTGTTCGTTAATGGCTGCCGGGATCTTGTATGCGGGGAATTCCCATAGGGATTTGATCGCACCAACGCTCGCGAATCGTATTCCTATGCGGCGCTAAAATCAATAAGGGGTTTTCCGCATTATGAAATGCCCGCACCGCACCGGCCGATGCCCTGCACCGGGCGCGCCGTTACCCGGCGGGCAAGGCAGCGGGCGCCGCCACCGGCGCGGGCAGGCGCCCTCCGTCCCCGCCCTTGTGCGGAGGATGCGGCTGCCAGCCAAGGACGAAAAGCAGCGTAAAAAACCCGAGTACGTAGGCCAGCGTCACGTGCCAGCCCTGGAACAGCCAGCGCCCGGCGTCCTTGGCTTCCGGATACATGTTCGACAGCGCCACGCCGGCCGAGGACCCGAACCAGATCATCGAGCCGCCGAAGCCGACCGCATAGGCGAGGAAACCCCAGTCGTAACCGCCTTGGTGCAGCGCAAGCGCCGTCAGCGGAATATTGTCGAACACCGCCGAGACGAAGCCGAGCCCCATTGCAGTGTGCCAGGAAGCCGCCGGCAGCTTTTCCACCGGCATCATCGAGGCGCAAGTCACCAGCGACAGCAGGAAGATGCTGCCTTTGAAGCTCTCCGGAAGCACTTCCCAGTCGGGCCGCCGCAGGGGAACGCTGAGCAGCAGCGCGATCACCACCGACGCGCCGATGAACGGGAACACGTCGGAGCTCTGCGGGAATTCGACATTGATGACGACGTTGGTGACGATGGCGGTCACGAGGATGAAGAACACGATGCCGAGCCGCGTCCAGTCCACCTGAATGTGCTGATGCTCGTGCCGCAGAATCGGCGAATAGCGCTGCTGCTGCAGCGCCGCCGGGATGCCGCACACCACCAGCGCCAGCGACGCGGCGACATAGGCATGCAGCACGTCGAGCGGGTTGACGCCGTCGATCCACATCATGGTCGTCGTGGTGTCGCCCACCACGCTGCCCGAGCCGCCCGCGTTCGACGCCGCGACGATTGCCGCGAGATAGCCGAGGTGCACCTTGCCGCGGAACAGCGTGTGCGCCATCGCGCCGCCGATCAGCGCCGCGGCGATGTTGTCGAGGAAGGACGACAGCACGAACACGATCACGAGCAATGCGAAGCAGCCCCTCCAGTCGTGCGGAAGGAACCGCGGCAGCACGGCGGGCACGCGCGTCTTCTCGAAGTGCCGCGACAGCAGCGCGAAGCCGAGCAGCAGGCAAAGCAGGTTGGTGAGGATCACCCACTCGTTGCCGAGGTGCCCGACGAGGCCGGAAATTCCGGGCCCGGTCTTGAAGCCGGTAAAGACGAGCTTGTAGAGAGTGATCGTCGCCAGTCCCGTCAGCGCGACTTTCAGCGTGTGGCGATGAAACAGCGCGACGCCGAGCAGCGTCAGGCCGAAGAGAATGAAATCGACCGGGATGCCGGCGAGCGCCGGCGGCGCCGCGGCCGCGTGGGCATGCGTGGGCCATGCCGCGAGTACCGGCAGAAACGGTGAAACACCATTGCGCGTGAGCTTCGCGAGCATGCCCCCTCCTCCGGCGAAGCGCGATTCTAGCATCGGCGTGCGCGCGGATGCCGCTCAGGCGGCGGCTCTCATCCATTGCTCGCATTGCCAGTGCACCACGTCGGCGAGCGATCCGGACTCCGCCAGCCTCGTGCGCAGCCGGCGCGCGTCGTTGGGCGAGTCCTGCGCTCCGAGCAGCAGCCCCTGCACCGCCGCGCGGCATCCGAGCTCCTCGGCGTGCGGTGCGATCCGGGAGTAGATTTCGCCGAGATCCTGCCGCAGCGGAAGCCGGGTGCCATCGAGCGGGTCGATCAGGTTCGCGTCGAGCCCGTAGCGGCAGGCCTGGAAGCGGTTCAGGTTGTAGACGAGATACAGGTCCGCGGATATCTGCCGGGGGCGCTCGAGCCGCAGATAGCGCGCCAGCGACTGCGCATAGGCGGCGAGCGCGGCGGCGCGCTCGACCGAAAGCGGCGTGTCGCACACGCGGATCTCGGTGGTGCCGTACTCCGGCTTGGGGCGGATGTCCCAGTAGAAGTCCTTCATGCTCTTGACGGCGCCGAAGTCGCGCATCCTCGCGAAATAGCCCTCGAACTCCTCCCAGCCGCGCACCAGCGGCATGGTTCCGCTCAGGGGAAACGCGTTGATCACCGACAAGCGCGAGGAGTCGAACAGCGTGTCCTCGCCCTGGTGGAACGGCGAGGAGGCGGACAGCGCGATGAAGTGCGGCACGTAGCGCGAGAGCATGTGCGTGAGGTAGACCGCCTCGTCGCCGTCGGCGCAGCCGACGTGGATGTGCTGGCCGAACACCGTGAACTGCTTCGCCAGGTAGCCGTACAGGCCGGCGAGGCGGTTGAAGCGCTCGGTGTCGTAGATGCGGCGGTCGCTCCACTTCTGGAACGGATGCCCGCCGCCGCCGGCGATGCCGAGATTCAGCTTCTGCGCTGCGGCGACGAGCGCCTCGCGCATCCCTCGCAGCTCGGCGAGCAGGCCGGCGTGATTCGCGTGCACCGACGAGCTCATCTCGATCATGCTCTCGGTGATCTCGGGCTTGATGTCCCCCGGATGGCCGCTGTTCGCGAGCGCGCCGAGCAGGTCGGAGGCGCCGCGCGTCAGGTCGTAGTCGCGCGTATTGACGAGCTGCAGCTCGAGCTCGACCCCGATCGTGAGCGGCTGCGACTGCCTGAACCGGAGCCTGTCCACGCGCTCACCCCCGCGCCGCCGCCGGGCGCGCCTCGCCCGCCCGCTTCAGCGCGAACTGCGTCAGGACCGGCCCTGCGATCTCGAGCAGCACCACCGCCGGCACCACGATCGCGGCGAGCGAGCGCCCGAACTCCGGGAACAGCGACTGCAAGTCCTGCAGCATGATCACCGCCAGCCCGGACATCGGCGTCAGGGCGAGCGCGATCAGCAGGCCGTGGCGCGCCTTCAGGCCGCTCCCGGGGATGAACGCCATGACGCCGACCGCCTTGCCGGCGAAGCGCACCGCGACGAAGGCGGCGCCGATCGCCATGCCCGCCCATGCGGCGGAGAGGTCGAGGTTCGCGCCGGCGAGCACGAACAGGATCACGAAGAACAGCTGTCCCGTGAACCCGAAGTCCGGCGCGACCAGGCTGCGGCGCCGGTCGAGATTGCGCACCAGCGCGCCGTAGGCAAGCAGCGCGAGCAGCACCGAGAGCTTGAGCGCGATCGCCGCTCCCACGGTGGCGAGGATCAGCCCGATCAGCAGCACCGTCTGCACGTCCTCGCGCTTGCCCAGCCACCGCAGCAGCCTGAGCGTGATCGCGCTCGCCGCGAGGCCCAGGAGCGTCGATCCGGCGAGCAGGTACAGCGGGTGCAGCAGGATGATCACCCAGCCTCCGCGGTATTCGAGGTGCAGCCAGGGAATCAGCGCGGTCAGCGCCAGTACCGCGATGCTGCTGTTGAGCGCCGCGAGCAGCAGCGTGCGCTCGGTGATCTGGCCCTCGGCGCCGAGGTCCGCAGTGATGCGCATCACCACCGCGGGCGAGGTCGCCGCGCCGATGGCCGCGGCAGCGGCCGCATGCAGCGGCTCCACCGAAAAATAATGGCGCAGGGTGAAATAGATGAGCGCCGTGCCGAAAGCGCACTCGGCGAGCGAAGTGAATGCCAGCCGCGGCGAGCGCCGCAGCCAGCCCAGATCGATGCGGTGCCCCAGCTCGAACAGGATCAGCCCGATCGAGATGTCGGCGAACACCTGCAGCTCGCCGAGCAACGGCTTGCCGATCAGCCCGAAGCCCTGCGGCCCCAGCGCCAGACCCGCCGCCGCATAGCCGGTGATGCGCGGGAGAAACAGGGCGCGCTCGGCGAGCTGTCCGCCCAGCGCTCCGGCGAGCAGCAGCACGCCGAACCAGATGATCTGGTTCGACGACAGCGGCAGCGCGGGCAAGAAAAACAGATCCGGCATGCGCGAAAACCTCCGGGCGACTCAATCCCAGCGATGCGGCGGATTCGGTATTGTTCTTTTTATGCGGGCCGGCAAAAGCTGCCGGCCATGCTTGACAGCGTTACGGTGACTACGACAGCACGGCGCGAATCGAGTTCCTGCCGAAACGCGCCGGCCGCGCCAACGGCTTCCGCGGCCTGCCGGGTTTGCGCACCGGCTCAGCCGCGCACGACGATGATATGCACCCGGTAGGGGCCGTGCGCTCCCATGACGATCTGCTGCTCGATGTCGCCGGTGCGCGAGGGCCCGGAGACGAAGTTGATCGCGCGCGGCAATTGCCCGAATTCGGCGCGCGCCATTTCCCAGACCTCCTCCATGTACGCGACGATGCGGCCTGCCGGCACGATGGCGATGTGCGTCTCCGGCAGCAGGCTCACCGTGGCCGGCGACTCCGGTCCGGAGGCGAGCATGAGCGTGCCGGTCTCGGCGATCGCCGCGAACGCGCCCGTCACGCCGACGAGATCGTCGCCGTTGGCGCGGCGCGGCTCGAGGTCGAGGCCCGCGCCCCTCCAATCCAGATGCGCAAGCGACGGCCACACGCAGCCGGCGAGCGGCAGCTTGTTGGCCTTGAGGTAACGCGCCACCGCCGCGGGGACCCCGCCCTCGGCCGCAACCTCGTCGCTCGTGCTCTGCAGCGATTCGGCCCGGGTGCGGAACCGCGCCGCGAGATCGCCTTCGACCACAGGCAGCGGCCCGCGCGGATGCGCCCTGATGTAGGTCTGCACCGCTTCCGTCTCGGCCCCGGACGGCTGGCTCCCGCCCCGCCCCTGCGCCTTGCGGATGCGGCTGAGAATTCTCTCCCGGGCGGCCGTCATAGTTTTTTCGCTCTACTCGAGCGCCTTGACCATGTCGTCGACGACCTTCTTCGCGTCGCCGAACACCATCATGGTCTTGTCCATGTAGAAGAGCGGATTGTCCAGGCCGGCGTAGCCCGCCGCCATCGAGCGCTTGTTGACGAGCACGGTGCGCGCCTTGTGCGCCTGCAGGATGGGCATGCCGAAAATCGGGCTGCCGGGCTGCTCGGCGAGCGGGTTCACCACGTCGTTCGCGCCCAGCACCAGCACCACGTCGGTGGTGCCGAATTCGCCGTTGATGTCCTCCATCTCGAACACCTGCTCGTAGGGCACCTCGGCCTCGGCGAGCAGCACGTTCATGTGGCCCGGCATGCGTCCGGCGACCGGGTGGATGGCGTAGCGCACGTTGACGCCCTTCGCGGTGAGCTTGCGCGCAAGCTCCTTCACCGCGTGCTGCGCGCGCGCCACCGCGAGGCCGTAGCCGGGCACGATGATCACCGACTCCGCGTTCGCCATGAGGAACGCCGCGTCCTCGGCCGAGCCCGATTTCACCGCCTTCTGCTCGGCGCCGGCCGCCGCCTGCCCTTCGGCCGCGCCGAAGCCGCCCATGATCACGGAAATGAACGAGCGGTTCATCGCCTTGCACATGATGTAGGACAGGATCGCGCCCGAGGAACCGACCAGCGACCCGGCGATGATCAGCATGGTGTTGTTGAGCGAGAAGCCGATTCCCGCCGCCGCCCAGCCGGAATAGCTGTTCAGCATCGAGATCACCACCGGCATGTCGGCGCCGCCGATCGGGATGATGATCAGCACGCCGAGCGCGAAGGCGATCGCGGCCATGACAATGAACGGCGTCCAGCCCTTGTCGCCCGCCATGAAGAACGCGATACCGAAGCCGATCATCACCAGTGCGAGGACCAGATTCACCACGTGCTGGCCGCGGAACGCGACTGGCGCGCTCGAGAACAGGCGGAATTTCTTGCCCAGGCCGGCGAGCTTGCCGAAGGCGATCACGCTGCCGGAGAAAGTGATGGCGCCGACGAAGGTGCCGATGAAGAGTTCCAGCCGGTTGCCCACCGGCATCGGGTCGTGCACGCCGAAGGAGGCCGGGTTGTTGACCACGGCGACGGCGATCAGCACCGCCGCCATGCCGACCATCGAGTGCATCGCCGCGACCAGCTCGGGCATCTGCGTCATCTGCACGCGCCTCGCCACGAGCGCGCCCGTCATGCCGCCGATCACCGCCGCGACGATGATGAGGCCGACGTTCCTGGTGATCGAGAGCGTCACCAGCACCGCGATCGCCATGCCGATCATGCCGAACAGGTTGCCGCGCCGCGCCGACATCGGCGACGACAGCCCTTTCAGCGCGAGGATGAACAGGATGCTCGCGACGAGATACCAGAGGGCGAGTTGGTTGGCGCTCATGCCCTACTCCTTGGCCGCCTTCGGCGCCTTCTTCCTGAACATCTCCAGCATCCGCTGCGTGACGAGGAAGCCGCCGAACACGTTCACCGCCGCGAGGCCCACGGCGACGGCGCCGAGGATCGAGCCGAAGTCGACATCGGAGGGCCCGGCGGCGAGGATCGCGCCGACGATGATCACGCTGGAAATGGCGTTGGTCACGCTCATCAGCGGCGTGTGCAGCGCCGGCGTCACGTTCCAGATCACGTGGTAGCCGACGAAAATCGCCAGCACGAACACCACGAGGTTGATGATGGTGGGATCGACGGTTCCGGTCATGGATCAGCCTTTCTTGGGTCCTGACGATACGAGGGGAAACATCCCCTCGTGCTCGCCTGAGTCCGGGCCTGACATGGTCAGGCCTTCTTCACGACTGCGCCGCCCTCGCACATCAGGCAGGCGGCGACGATTTCGTCCTGCTTGTTGACGACGAGCCGGCCTTCCTTGTCGACGACGAGCTTGAGGAAATCGAGCAGGTTGCGCGCATACAGCGCCGAGGAGTCGGTCGCGACCATCGCCGGATAGTTGGTGTGGCCGATGAGCGTGACGCCGTGCTTGACCACCACCTGGTCGCGCTCGGTGAGCGGGCAGTTGCCGCCCTGCTCCGCCGCCATGTCGACAATCACCGAGCCGGGCTTCATGCTCTTCACCATGTCCTCGGTCACCAGCACCGGCGCCGGGCGTCCGGGAATGAGCGCGGTGGTGATGACGATGTCCGCGCCCTTGATCTTGTCGGCGACCAGCGCCGCCTGGCGCTTCTTGTAATCCTCGCCCATCTCGCGCGCATAGCCGCCCGCGCCCTTGGCGAGTTCCTTTTCCGCGTCGGTGAGCGGCACCTCGACGAACCTGGCGCCGAGGGACTCCACCTGCTCCTTGGTCTCGGGCCGCACGTCGGTGGCCTCGACCACCGCGCCGAGGCGCTTGGCGGTGGCGATCGCCTGCAGGCCCGCCACACCCACGCCCATCACCACCACGCGCGCCGCCTTGATGGTGCCGGCGGCGGTCATCATCATCGGCATCAGCTTCTTGTAATGGCCGGCGGCGACCAGCACCGCCTTGTAGCCGCCGATATTGGCCTGGGATGAGAGCACGTCCATCGACTGCGCGCGCGTGATGCGCGGCGCCGCCTCGAGCGCGAAACCGGTCACGCCCTGGCGCGCGAGCGCGTCGAGCCCGGCGGCGTCGAAGCGGTTGAGCATGCCGATCAGCACCTGGCCCGATTTCAGCTGGCCGACTTCGGCCGCTTGCGGCCCGCGCACCTTGAGCACCATCTCGGCCTTCTGATAGACCTCGGCCGCGGAAGCGGCGATGGTCGCCCCGGCGGCCTGGAACTCGGCATCGGGGATGCTCGCCGCCGCGCCGGCGCCGGATTGCACCAGCACCGCGTGCTTGCCGGCGATCAGCTTCTTGACGGTCTCGGGGGTCGCCGCGACGCGCGTCTCGCCCGGACGGGTTTCGGCGGGAACGCCGATTTGCATGGCTTATTCTCCCCTGCTTTTTTTCGGCCGCTCGATTCCGGGCCGGAAACGAGCCTGAATGATACAACAGCGAGGCCGGCGCTGACTACGCGAAAACGTGATTTTGCCTGCGCCATCGCGTCATTCAACCGTCGCCGGCGAAGCTTCGCCGGGGAATTGCAGCGCCGCGAGCCGCGCATACGGCCCCTGCTCCCGTACCCGTGGGTGCAGGTTTATTCTAATGAGTAGCGGATGTTCGAGTCGCCTCCCCGATCAGGGCAAATCCGGGAACTCGTGGTTGCTAAGGGTGCCGCTGAGCCAACGGGTCCTTGGCCGCGACAAATTTGGGCTCGAACAATTCCACATATTGAAATCGGCCGCGCGCAACTTTGACTCGCGGCAACTCTCCTTGTCCGAGGTCACGAGCTGCACGGAGCGAAAGACTCACAATCCGCGGGCACCGTGTCACTCGTACGGAGTCAGCCAGGACTACGTCATCCATCTAATGTGATTTACTCCGAAAACTTGAATTGCTTTTCCTCGAAAACCCTTACACAAGAATCTACCGCTCGTGCGTCGTAAAGCCTGCCCCGGTTCTTTCTTATTTCTTCAAGCGCTTTATCGATACCGAACCCCGGCCGATACGGTCTGTGGGTGCACATGGCCTCGACGGTGTCTGCCACAGCCAGGATTTTTGCCCCGATCAGGATCTCCGGCTCTTTCAGTCCGAGCGGGTATCCCGACCCGTCGATCCGCTCGTGGTGCTGATGAACCATCTGGGCGATAGGCCACGGGAAGTCGATCTCCTTCAGGATCTCGTAGGCGGCCTGGGGGTGCTCCTTGATGATCTTATATTCGGTGTCGGTCAGCTTCGTAGGCTTGGCCAGGATCTCGGCGGGGACCTGAATCTTGCCCAGATCGTGAATCTCGGCGGCGAGTCTGATGCCGTTAACTTCGCTTTCTGTCAACCCCATCTCGCGCGCCATTGCCACACTTAGCTCGGAAACGCGACGTTCGTGGCCAGCGGTGTAAGGGTCGCGCATTTCCACCATCGCCCCCATGGCCAAAATCGTGTCCTCCATGCCGTGCATTAGACGCTGCGCGCTCAGGGCCTCGGACGCGCGGGTACGCAATGTGACGATTCCAAACGCAAGATCGTCGGCGAGTTCGGACAACAAGCGAGTTTCTTCCTCTTCAAATCCGTTGGTTTCTGGCGAGTAGATGCACAGCGCACCAAGCACTTTGCCAGAGGACATCAGCGGGAAACCGGCTACCGAGCCATAGCCAATTTTAATGGCATTGGCCCGCCATGGCTGATACGCCGGATCGGTCTGAACGTTTTGAACGATCCATGGCTTTTGCGTCCGGATCGCCGTACCCGCCGGGCCCCGTCCTTGTTCGTTGTCGGTCCAGGTAATGCTTGCCCGCTCGATATAGCCCTCCTCGTATCCGGCGTGCGCCATGGGCCGGACCGTTTTGTTCGCGTCGTGTTCGGCGAACCCGACCCACGCCAAGTGATACCCCGCGACTTCGACGATAACGCGACAGATGTTCTGCATCAGCTGGGCTTCGTCGGGCGCATGAATCAGCGCCTCGTTGCACTTGCTTAAAGCCCTCAACGCCCGGTTAACCTTTTGCAGCGACTGCTCGGAACGCTTACGCTCCGTAATGTCGCGGAAATACCAGACCCGCCCGTAATACTTTCTGTCCGCGCCAACTACAGGAGCAGAATACCGGTCGATGGTCCTGCCACCCTTTAACCTTACCTCCTCGCGGCTTTTTTCCCCCTTATGCTCATACAGATATCTGATTCTGGCGAGAAACTTTTCGGGATTCTCTGCCTGGTTACGGACTGTCTGAAGTACAGGCTCGTCTGCTCCCGCGCTCACCAGTTCCTCAGGGATACCGAATAGGTCTACCAATTGTCGATTGTAGGAAATGATTCTTGCGTTCTCGTCCACCAGAAGGATGGCGTCAAGTGAAGTCTGCTGCTGAGTCGAGAGGACGGTGTTCTTGAATTCCAGTTCAGCTGTACGCTGGGCAATGCGCTCTTCCAGATGCCTGTTCGCTTCCCGAAGCTCGTCTTCTACCTGCCGGCGCCGCTCTACTTCGTTTTGCAGCTCTTGGTTCAAGCGCTTCAGCTCCTGTTGACTCGGTATCAAGAGGGCACGCGGTACGAGGGGCCAAAGCAGAATCGCTGTAATGACTGACGCCGCCGCGGTGACCACTTTCGCACCGGCGTCGATCCAGTAATCGGCGTGCCAAATGGTCCAGATTGCCAATAAGTGAGTAGTGCCGCAGGCCATTACAAAGACACCGAACATCATAAAAACCCACCGGAAAGGCAGGTCCCGCCGCTTTCTGGCGAAGTACCAAAGCGCGAACGGGATGGAATAATAAGAACCGGCGATGACAGAATCAGACACCACATAGCTCCACAACAGAGAGGGGGTCCACAAAAAACAATGGCCGTGCGGCATGAATCCGGTAACCCCGAAGTAATTGCTGAGGTCGTCGAGCATAAGTACTCCCGTTGCGTGCGATTGGTGGGCTGTGGGATATCTATGAGCACCGGTGCGATGTTGCGCCCCTGTGCTGATTCGCTTCCTGTGCCCCGCGCTTGCCTGCAAGCCGTTATTGGTGATCCTGCATGACGTAATGCTCGACGCGGAACAGCTTCAGGCAGACATCCACCACGCTGGCGTCGAAGCGCGCGCCGCGGAATCTTTCGATCTCCTGGCACGCCGCCTCGACGCCGAGCGCGGGCCGATAAGGGCGATGCGAGGACATCGACTCGACCACGTCGGCCACCGCCATGATCCGCGCTTCGAGGATGATCTCGTCTCCCTTCAGCCCGCGCGGGTAGCCGCTGCCGTCGAGCCGCTCGTGGTGCTGCCGGATCACCTCGGCGACCGGCCAGGGAAACTTGACGTTCTTCAGGACCTCGTAGCCTCGCTGCGCGTGCGTCTTGACGATCTCGAGCTCGAGTTCCGTCAGCTTGCTCGGCTTGGACAATATTTCGGCGGGCACCACGATCTTGCCGATGTCGTGCACGCCGCCGGCGATTCTTAACCCCTGGATACGGTCCTGCGTCAGGCCCAGCTCGGCGCCGATGGCCGCGGCCAGGTCCGCGACCCGCCGCTCGTGGCCGGCAGTATAGGGATCGCGCATCTCGACCATAGCGGACACGGCATCGACCGTGCCCTGCATCGCCACCTCGAGCTCGGCGATGTAGCTCCGGATCTGTTCCTCCGCGCGCTTGCGTTCGGAAATGTCCTGGGCCACGCCGATGACCGCCGGCCTGCCCTGATAGGTCGTCAGCGTGTCGTGCGCCCCGATGTCGATCAGGCGCCCGTCCTTGCGCTTCGCCACAAACGTATAAGCGAGCGACCGCGGACCCCGCTCGAAACGCATTTTGATTCCCGCTACCATCCTGGAGCGGGTTTTTTCAGAAAACAATTCCGAGAGGTTCCGCCCCGCCAGTTCTTCCTCGCCGTAGCCCATGATCTCGCACAGCCCGGGGTTGGCGTAAAGCATCCGCTCTTGATCGGCAATGTACATGCCGGTGAGCTTCTGCTCGACCAGATAGCGGAACTTTTCCTCGCTTTGGGCGAGCGCCTCCCGGGCGGCCAGGCGCTCGCGCATGTCCCGCGAGACGGCGACGATTATGTTGCTGTCCCCGGAGCGCAGTACGTGCCGCGTCGATTCGAACGGCAGCAACGAGCCATTCTTGCAGCGATAGTGGCTTTGCATACCGACGACATTGGAAGGATTCGCGATGAACTCGTTGTAATCATGCTCGAGGCTGTCCCGGCTCTCGGGGAGCACATCCTGGGGGCCCATCTCGAGCAGCTCTTCCCGCGAGTAGCCGAGCAACCTGCACGAAGTCTCGTTCACGTCCACGAAGCGCATCGTCGCACAATCGATCAGCACGATCATGTCCGCCGAATAGTCCATGGCGACCCGGAATCGGCGCAGCGCTTCCTCGGCGCGATACACCCCCGTCATTTCGGCGATGGTGACCAGTCTTGCCTGCTGGTCGAGGAAGGTCATGTCGTAAGTGGAGACGTTTACGATGATGACTTCCCCGTTCTTCTTGCGGTGCCGCCACTCGCCGCGCATGCGGAAGTCCTCGCCCGACAAATGAAATTCCCGCACGAAGCGCCCGGCATCCTCGTCCACGTGGATGTCGTCGGCTTTCATCGACAAGAACTCCTCGCGCGAATAGCCGTAATGCGCGAGGGTGGCGGCGTTCACGTCGAGGAACGCCCGCGTTTCCTTGCTGGTTATCCACATCGGCTGGGGATTGGCGGCAAACAGCCGGCTGAAGCGCTTCCTGTCTTCCCGGACATGCTGCAACGCCTGGCGCAGGCGTTTTTCGCGCTCGAACGCGTCGAGAGCGAACGACATATCGTCGGCGATATTCAGCAGCACCCGCCGCACCCGGGGAGAAAATATGCCCGCCTTTTCAGCGTAGAGGACAAAAACACCGACGACCTTCTCCTTGCTGCGAAGGGGCAATGCGGCGCACGCGTGCACGCCGAGCTTTTTCGCCAGGAAATGCCACGGCGCGGTATCCGCGTTGCTTAGAAAGTCGTCGCACACCCGGGGTTGCCCGCGCCTTGCAGCGACGGCCACGGGCCCGCGGCCCCCGGGAACGTCGGGATCGAGGCTGACGGTGAGGATCTTGGCCAGATGTCGCAGAGGGCCGGGAATTGCGACGGGCACGATGCGCTTTGCGTCCCGGTCGATCATGCCGACTCCCGCCGCGACGATGCCGCCGGCGTGGTACGTGATGCGGCAGACTTCCTTGAACATCTCCTCCGCGGTCTCGGCGTGGAGAATCGCCGCGCTGCTGCGGAGCAGAACCTCGTACACGCGGCCCAGCATGCGTTCCGCCGCCTTACGCTGCATATTCGGGCTCCCACGTGGCCACCTCGCAAAAGTACGATCGCGCCGTACTCTTGTTGCACTTTAGGCCCACCACGTATACACGTTTCACAACGGCATTATTGCATCGGCGTTATTGTAAATCAGTCTCACTCTTATAGTGTTCGCCCGACTGTTCCGGCGTTTTCGGCGCGCATCGACAATTCACGCGCAAGCCTATCGCCGCGGTTTCAGTCCGCCGGTGCAGCATACGGCAAGACCGCGCCGGCAGCGCGCGGCGGCTCGCAATTGATTCTTCGAAGACTGCCTGAGACCGGCGCCTGCGCGTTCAAGGATCAGACCGGCTTGAAGTTTCGTATTGACGCAGAGCGATCAGTGTCGTTTGCCGTGAAAGTCCCTGGATTCCCGCCTACGCGGGAATGACGAGGCGCGGTCACTCCTCGAGAGCGCGCGGGGCGGGACCGCAGCTTGATCTGAGTCAACGCGGGATTTTCCCCGTCGCGTAGGTTGAAAAAATCATGGAACCTGATTGCCGGCGGGGAGCGGGCGCGCGGGACGCGCTGGTGGTCGTGGACGTGCAGAACGACTTCCTGCCGGGCGGCCCGTGGCCGGCGCATTGTGTCGCCGGCGCGCCCGGCGACGGCGAGCGCGCGCTCGAGAGCATGCGAAAGGCGGGCGCGCGGCTGATGCGGAGCGCATGAAGATGAAACCGCTGCCGCCGGATCCGGGCGCGAGCGCGCTGCTCACGGACTTCTATCAGCTCACGATGCTGAAGTCGTACTTCGAGCGCGGCATGAACGCGACCGCCGCGTTCGAGTTCTTCGTGAGGAAGTTTCCCGCCTCGCGCAACTTCCTCGTCGCCGCCGGCCTCGAGCAGGCGCTCGATTTTCTGCAAGCGCTGCGCTTCACTGAAGAGGAGCTCGACTGGCTCGAGCGCCGGCATGGCTTCGGCGGCGATTTCCGCAAGCGGGCGGCGGCGCTGCGCTTCACCGGCGACGTCGACGCCATGCCCGAGGGCACGGTGTTCTTTCCGGACGAGCCCATCCTGCGCGTGGCAGCGCCGCTGCCGCAGGCGCAGCTGGTCGAGACGCGGCTGGTCGCGCTGCTGCACCTGGGCACCGTGGTCGCCTCGAAGGCCGCGCGTTGCGTGCTCGCCGCGCCGGGCAAGCTGCTGGTGGATTTCGGTCTGCGGCGCGCGCACGGCGCCGAGGCCGGACTGCTCGCCGCGCGCGCGGCCTATCTCGCCGGCTTCTCCGGCAGCGCCACGGTGCTTGCGGGAAAGCGCTTCGACATTCCGCTCTACGGCACCATGGCGCACTCCTACGTCCAGGCGCACGAGACCGAGACCGCGGCGTTCCTCGATTTCGCGCGCGCACACCCGCAGAACACCACCCTGCTCATCGACACCTACGACACCGAGGCCGGCGCCGAAAAGGTGGTGGCGCTGGCGCCGCAGTTGAGGCAAGAGGGCATCCGCGTGAAAGCGGTGCGGCTCGACTCGGGCGACCTCGGCGCGCACGCGCGCAAGGTGCGCGCGATCCTCGATCGCGGTGGCTGCGGCGAGGTGGGCATCTTCGCCAGCGGCGGGCTGGACGAGCACGAGCTCGCCAGGCTCGCCGGCGCGCCGATCGACGGCTTCGGCGTCGGCACCAGCCTCGTCACCTCGTCGGATGCGCCGGGGCTCGACTGCGCCTACAAGCTGCAGGAGTACGCGGGGGTCGCGCGGCGCAAGCGCTCCGAGGGCAAGGCGACCTGGCCGGGGCGCAAGCAGGTGTGGCGCACGTTCGGCTCAGGCGGCGCGATCGAGCGCGACCTGCTCGGACTGGAAGGCGAGCGACACGTCGGCGC
>JBARMB010000064.1:0-64569 GCA_049802235.1 Burkholderiales bacterium
GCCTCCGAGTGCGCAGCGCCCGAGCGCGACTCGCGGGTGTGCGCCGGCGCGAGCACCTCGGCCTCGATGTCTTCGTTGAGCAGATCGCGCGGCAGGTCGATATGCACCGGGCCCTTCTTGCCGCTGGTGGCGATGCGGAAGGCGTGCCGGAAAAGCTCCGGGATGCGCTCCGCGCGCGGCACCTGCACGCTCCACTTGGTGAGCGGCCGGAACATGGCCACCTGGTCGAATTCCTGGAACGAGTCGCGATACTGCTGCGAGATCTGCGGCGCCCCGGTGATGGCGATCAGCGGCGAGTGACTGAGCAGCGCGACCGAAACTCCGGTGGCGATGTTGGTTGCGCCGGGGCCGTTGGTCGCCATGCACACGCCGGCCTTGCCCGAGACGCGCGCGTAGCCGTCTGCCATGTGGGCCGCGCCCTGCTCATGGCGCGTGCCGACCCAGCCGATGTCGCGCCGGTCGTACATGTCGTCCAGGATCTCGACCATGCACGAGCCGACGATGCCGTAAACGTAGCGCACGCCCTCGGTGCGAAGCGATTCGACGACCGCGCGCCCGCCTGACATCCTCACCATGATTCCCTCCCCCGGAGACCGAACCGCGGCCGCATGCCGCGCGAGCCGCGCCAGTGTACTGCAACCGTTCCGGGCACGACCAGCCGTTGTCCCGCCAGGGCAGACCACGTTGTGCGTCGATTCGCGGGCCGGAGCGCGGCCTCGAGGCGTTCGCCGGCCTCGGCGACCGAGCAGGTCCTCGAATTCAGGCGGATTGTGATATAGGTCAATTAAGCAAATTGAGATAGGTCGATTAAGCAGATTGATATAGGTCAACCAGGCAAATTGAAAGGTCGGTAGCATCGCGAATGGGCGGGCAGGCAAATAGACGAGAGACAGCGGGCCGGGTTCGGCTTTTGCCAGAACACGCGGCCAGCAAGCCGGCCAGGCCGAGGCTGCGCGCACATTTCAATGCAAGGCTGGGAGATTGCCATGTTCGGTCAACGGATCAGAAGCATGATGGAGCGAAAAAAAATTCTCACGGCTCCGCCGGAGACCACCGTCAGCAAAGCCGCCAAGCTGATGGCAAACAAAAACGTCGGCGCAGTCATGGTCATCGAAAATGAGCGCCTGGTCGGGATTTTTACCGAGCGCGATGCCGTATTTCGCGTCATCGCGCGAGGGCGTGATGTAGAGACCACCCGGCTGGCCGATGTGATGACGACCGCACCGCAGACTGTAGACCCCGACAAGACATTCGGGTACGCGCTGCTCATGATGCACGAGAACGGCTTCCGCCACGTACCGGTGATCGAGAACGGCAAACCTGTCGGGATCGTCTCGGCCCGCAATGCGCTGGATCCCGAAATGGAAGAGTTCGTATCCGAGGCACAACGGCGAAAGCACATCCGCTAGCCTGCTCCAGGCCCCTGGTATTCTCAGGGCTCATTACAATATGAGGGGATACCTCCCCTCATGCTCCCCTAGATCAGGGCCCGTTTCGGTGATTCTGAAACGGCCTCTCAGTCAGGTCAGCGCTCCACTTTCGCGCAATATCGGGAAAAACGGCGAAAGCCGGTGAAGCCACAGTATATCGCTCTGCCGACGGAGCCAGTCCTGGCTTTTCGGCCGAAGGACAGGCGAAGAAAAAATAGCAGAGGGGAATGAAAAAACGGGGCCAGCTCAGTGTCTGGCCCCGTTGATTTATGCGCCGCACTCCTGTGCGGGCTGCGCGGCACTCGACTCCGACTGCGTCACCGGGCATCATGGCAGGACACCGGAACCGGAGGAGAGACCATGTTGAAGCGATTCGCCCGAGTCTTTGCGGCCGCGGCGTCGGCCGTATTTTGTGTTGCCGCCCTGGCGCAGAATTTTCCCAGCCATCCGGTCAGGATCATCGTCCCCTACGCGCCGAGCGGCAACATCGACATCACCGCGCGCACGCTTTCGCAGGCATTCTCCGAGGCGCTGGGGCAGTCGGTCATCATCGAGAACCGCGCCGGCGCAGGCGGCACCATCGGCACCGGCTTCGTGGCCAGGGCGCCGGCCGACGGCTATACGCTGCTGCTCGGTTCCAGCGGCACGGTGACGGCGGGACCCGCCGTCTACAAGAACCTGCCCTATGACGCGACCCGGGACCTGGTCCCCGTCGGCGCCATCCAGTCGGTGCCCATGGTGCTGACGGCGGGGCCCAAGACCCCGGTAACGAACTTCAAGGAACTGCTCGCCTACGCCAAGACGAAGGGCAGCCCGTTAAGCATGGCCTCGGCTGGCAGCGGCTCCTCCAACCATCTCGCGCTCGAATTGTTTGCGCGCGAGACGCACCTCCAGGTGCTGCACGTTCCCTACAAGGGCAGCGGTCCGGCGCTCACCGACCTGCTCGGCGGCCAGGTCGAGACCATGATCGACCAGATGACCTCCTCGATCGAGCACATCCGCGGCGGCCGCTTGAAGGCGCTCGCCGTGACCTCGCTCAAGCGCTCGCCGCAATTGCCCAACGTGCCGACCCTGGACGAACTGGGCGTCGCCGGCTTCGAGGCGACGACCTTCTCCGGTCTGTTTGCCCCCACCGGCACGCCGCCGGCGGTGCTGGAAAAACTCCAGGTCGCGCTGAAGAAGGCACTGTCGATTGAATCCGTGCGTGAGCGCTATCGCTCCATGGGCGTGGAGATGATGGACATGAGCCCGGCCGAATTCGCCGCCTTCGTGCGCGCCGACCTGGAGAAGTGGCGCAAGGTCGCGCGCGAAGCCAACATCGTCCTTGATTGAGATCTGTCGAACGCGATCCGTCGAATGAACACGGACGCATCCAACCACGCCGCTGCCGACGTTCTCGCCCCCGACACCCGGCTGCGCGCCCCCAGGCGCGCGCTGCCGCGCGGCGCGGTCGATTGCCACGCGCACATCTTCGATCGCTTCGACCGCTACCCGCTCGCGCCGGGACGCAAGTACATACCGCCGCTGTGCACGCGCGACGCCTGGCTCGCGCTGCACGCGGTGCTCGGCGTCGAGCGCGGCGTGCAGGTGCACGCCACCCCCTACGGCTTCGACAATTCCATCACGCTGGATTTTCTCGCCGAGCATCGCGGGCGCTTTGCCGGCGTCGCGACCATCCATCCGGATTTGAACGAGGCCGACCTCAAGCGCCTCGATGCGGGCGGCTTTCGCGCCGCGCGCCTGATGGACCAGTTCGCCAACGGCGCCACCACCGCCAACCTCGAAGCCATCGCGCGCCGCGTCGCGCCCTACGGCTGGCACATCGAGATCAACATCGCCCGTGCGAGCGACTGGGTCGCGCTCGAGCCGCGCCTGCGGCGATGCCCGGCGCCGCTGGTGTTCGACCACCTCGGGCGGGTGCGCGGCAGCGAGGGCGTGAATTCACCCGGCTTCGCGGTGATCCGGCGCCTCCTGACCGAGCGCGATGACTGCTGGACCAAGATATCGAGCTGGTACCGGCTCTCGGACGACGGCACGAAGAACTACGACGACATGCGTCCGCTGGTGCAGGCGCTCCTCGCCGAGCGCCCCGATCGCTGCGTGTGGGGCACCAACTGGCCGCACCCGGGCCTGACGAAGTTCATGCCCAACGACATCGACCTCGTGGACCTGCTGGAGAGCTGGTTGCCGAACGACACGGTGCGCGAGCCGCTGTTTGCGGGGAATGCGGTGAAGCTTTATCGGTTCTGAGGAATATACTGAAAAGCTACACTGGGTGCGGATCTATGAATAAGAAAGTCGAGAAATATAGTCAGAGCGGCGAGAATTTCTTCGGCATCGTGAGCGCGCTGCAGAAGAAGACGCGCATGAAACAGCGCGTGACGGCGAAGGCAGCCTAGGCGGTGAATAGGATCACATGACCCACCTTGTTCACCGAACAATCGGATTCGCCCGCTCGAATAACGCCGTAATCGACGCGACCGAGCGCGCCAACCCGGGTTTTTTTCGCAACAACCACGAGAGCGTACCCGCGTCAAAATCGACAAGCTGCTCACACAAAGCTTCCCCCGCCGCACTGAAGTGCCCAAAACACTGATCTTTTCCCAAGAACAGCATCCACGCCGAATACATCGTGAAAATCGTGCGCGAGGAATTTTCTGAGGGCAACAAGTCCGCGCAGAAGATCACAGGCCGCACTACGGCGGCGAGACCGGAAGACACGAACCTCGTCGTCAATTGATGAAGACACAAGAGAAGACTTTCCTCACTCGTCGAATTCGTGAGCTTGGCTTCTTCGCCGAGCAACATCGCTGTGACGCCGGGACCGTGGTCGGAACGGTCTTAGCCGCTTGGTGCCGGACAGACTTTCCGGCATTGCCACGTCCGGCTCTGCCCTACTCGAAGGCGCTAGCAGCCGAGCGGAAGATTGTTGCCTTCGTTGAGACGCTGCAGACGCTCGAATTTCTTGAGGGGGCTTATTGGCTCAGTTCTCTCTACGCCACGGTCGCTGACGAGGACTACCGTAAGAAGTTAGCGATGTTCTTTACGCCGCCGTCTCTCACCAAGGGTCTACTCGATGACTTGGCCGAGCAAGGTGCGGACTTCGCTAGCCAGACCTTCCTAGACCCTGCGTGTGGGGGTGCCGCATTTCTAGCACCTATCGCGTTACGCATGCGAGCGGCCCTTCTTAGCAGGGGAGCCACCCCTCGCAGGGTACTTCGGCACATCGAGGGACACCTCTTCGGCACTGACATTGACGCCGCGCTGTGCGAACTGTCTAAGCAGTTCTTGCGCATGGCCCTCCACGACGAGATTCAGAAGACGGGCTACCTGCCGGAGTTTAAGATTCACAAAGCGGATTCCTTAACCGAACTCGTTTCGATGTTCGAGACCATTGACGTTGTGGTCTGCAATCCGCCATACCGAAAGATGGCGGCGGACGAGCTCAAGCACCTTCGGGGAGCAATTGGAAAAGTCATTGAGGTGCAGCCGAACCTCTACGGGCTGTTCATCGGCCTTTCTGTGCGCTTTCTTCGAGAAGGCGGGTACGCTGCGCTAGTCACACCAACCAGCTTCTTGTCGGGGCAGTACTTCAGCAAGCTGCGGACATTTCTATTGCGCAACACGGATGTGGCGCACATCGGAATGGTCAGCGACCGCCAAGGCGTCTTCATCGATGTAGAGCAAGAGACTGCGCTGACGGTGGTCCGTCGCCGAGCCGGGTCGGACTGCACCCAGGCTAGGGCCAAGGTCTCTGTTGTCTCTGCAACAGGTCAGTACAAGGGTGTGGGCGAGTGCCTCTTGCCCAACGCGGGGGCTGCTTGGCCCATTCCGCGCTCGGACGGAGATGTGGCACTTCTCAAAGCAGCCACCACCTCGAAATTCCGCCTGTCCGACTATGGGTACCGCGTTCGCATTGGCTCATACGTGTGGAACCGAGACAAGCGACCTCGGTACGAGTCCATAAAGGACGTGAAACGCGCGAAAGCCCATACGGCCTTGCCGCTCCTATGGTCGCGCGACATCACCGCAGCTGGCTTGGTAGTGTTCGACGATACCGGGATGACCGGAGACGAACATCGCTTTGTAGACTTGGGCGACAAACGTCACCGGTCAGCCGTCTACAGACCCAGCGTTGTCTTGCAGCGGGTTACCTCGAACGACCAGCCGCGGCGGCTCGTAGCCGCACCAGTGCCCTCGCACCTGTTCGTGAAGTATGGCGGGTTCATTGGCGAGAACCACATCGTCATTCTTGAACAGGTTGAAGAAAAGGCTGCTCTCAATGTGTTGGACATGAGTAAGCTGCTCGCGACTACACCGGTAGACCGCTACTTCCGATGTATCTCGGGCGCTACGAACGTGTCGGCTTTTGAAATGAGACAACTGTCATTACCCGACCCCCAAAAACTTCAAGCAGAACTGAACAAGGGAAGTTCGATGGAAGAGGCAGCACATCACTCACTTGGGTTGGCATTCGGAGGCTGAACACACGACGCTATTAGCAAAGAACAATGCCGATCAAACAGCCTTTCAGGACATTCTCTGAGCGTCAGGCCGACCAGGCTAAGGCGCGGGAAAGGCTCGCCGATCGGGCTAAGCAGTTTGCAACTAGGCCAGTCGTTAGCCGACCAGAGCCTCCGCCCAAGAACCCGGCCGTACTACTACCTCCTCCCCCGCCAAGGGAGGTCATGAGACCGTCCAGACCCTGGGCCGGAGTTCGAGCAGGTGCGGCAGGCATAAGGTTGTATGCACGGTCCGAACAAGGGAAAGAGCTACGTGCTCAACCTTGGGCTCAGGGAATGGTGTCGACATTGCTTCAGGCAGCCGACGAGGGCGGCGTTCACTTGTGCTTGGCGTGGCCCATTCGGTTCGATTCCCTGGTTGTCTTGCACGCACTGGCAAATATTGAGCGCAATTACTCCCGCGACCTGCGCGGTATGAGAACGCTGCTTTATCCCGGGACTTACAGCTCCCGGGCAGCTCTTCAGGGCGCCCTGGTTGACCGCACTCAACTGAGTGACTTCTACAGGGCTCTATGGACTACTAGCAAAGACGAAGCCGTGAAAATCGAGGTGCAAACTGTCTCGCAGTCGTTTGTGGCCATGCTCAGCGCACTAAACGATATTCGCATTTACCACCCCGAAATCGAGAATCCTTCCCTTGGCGAAGTCGTTCCGGCTTTCATGTACGAAGCGTCTCAACACGCCTGGACCACGGTAGTTCAGAGTCCGCTCGAGCGCTCTTTGAAGCGAGTCGGGCATCCGCAGCACCGGCGCAACATCCGCGATGAGGTTAACGCGGAGTGGGGCGACCCCATGAAGGCGCCAGGCGCGTTGATGGTCCTGCACCATACCGCGCGCAAGGACATCTGGAAGGAAGCGCTCTCAGCACAATCCCTTCGCGGTGAAGGCAAGCCAGAAGTTTTTCTGCTAGACGCCACCTCGTCGGCAGACCAGACGAGCTACAGCGCAGTTCGCCGCATCCCGGACTTCTTGCGCTACGCTATGGACAACGGCTATCAAGACGTGGGCTCTGTTGTCATTACAGACGACCCTAAGACTTTTTTCGTTCTGCGGGCCCGCCTCAACGAGCTCAAGCTGAAGCCAATGACCCATGTCTGGGCGGCGGAGGGCGATGAAGCGGTTCTCTCCACGAATGCGGTCTCAGTGGATTGGAAGCCAGAGCAGCGCTCCAACGCCAACTTCAGCGTCGGCATTGTTGACCGCGACGCCTCACAGGTCGCCTTGGAGTTTCAAAAGCTCGCTCATGAGGCAGGCAACGAAGAGGGTTCGAGTCACCAGGCCGTGATGGCCGCTTACTTGTACGTCCTGCGGCTGTCTAACATGCCCGCAGGCTACAAGGACCTCACCGCCGAGGCTGCCGAGGCTGGCGGGGAAGACTTTGGAAGCCAGCGCAATGCCTGGACTCCAGTGCGATTAGGCCTTCAGGCAGTGCTGCAATCGGGGACGCTGAACACCAAGCGCGCTGAAGCTGACAAAGCAATTGCCAAGGCAGAACAGCTAATTGACGACTGGACAGACGCAACTCCTATGGCAGCGAGACTCCTTAGGGAAGTTCAAAAGCACGCGGTCGAGGGCCAGGAAGGCCTCTCCATCGTCTTGCCAAACAAGAAATACATTTTGCTGGCGCACCGCTTCTTGCAACGTAAGCTGGGCGACCAATGGGTAACAGCCGAAATTCGATTAGATTGGCACACCTTGTCATCTGTCGCAAAAACGCTCACGGGTGAACGCCGCGGTCGGCATTTCGCTTTTGTGGGGGTCAACCGAAATGTCCTGCGGCTGCTCGTGACGCACCCCGACATTCCCCACGGAACGGTCGTATTGATTGCCTACAAACAGGCAGAGTCGACGCTCACGACGCTTACCAGCATGAAGGAAGTCGAAGCGTTTAAGGCATACCGAGGCCGAATGGGGCTCTTGGCCCAAGAACTTGAGCGTCGGCTCAAGGAGGTTCCCAACCCGCTGGCTATCGGAAAGCTGGGCGAGATCACGATGACCTTCCGACTCGAGGACAACAGCTACACCCAGGCTTCAGGCGAGCAGGCCTACTACCAGTTCGAGCTCGAAGGTGGTGGCCGAGCTTACGCGTCTGGCTGGCTGTACCGTTATGAACCAGATGAAGACCCTATTTTCCGTCGAGTAGCCGCAAGTTCTATCAGGGAGGGCGACTTTATTTTTGAGATGAGCGATGAGTTACGCAGCAAGCTTGAAGCAGCGCTGCAGCTCAATAGCGACGGTTTAGGCTCGGTGGTCTACCCGGAGCGAGCCCTGTTAAAGCTCTATCACGATGATGTTAAGAGCCGCTGCGACCTACTCTTTAAAGCTACGAAACGCTCGGCGCTGGCTCGCGAAATCCGCGCCAAGATGGTGGAAATCGATCCTAAAGTGGTTGAGTGCCGTCAAAGCCGCGTCTATTACTGGCTTGCCCTTAAAGCTGAGGGTGACACACGACCACACGCATCTAAGGATGCCAAGTTCTTCAAGGTTTTTTGCAAAGCGCTGGGAATCAGCGATGAGCAGGCGTTACAGCACTGGAATTTCATACGAAACGCCCGGCGCTTGAACCAGAACTTAGGCAGGGAGCTCTCCGCGAGATACGCGGAAATCTTGTTCCAGCCGGAGAGCGCAGTTGCATACCGCAAGGTTCCAGAAGCGGACATCAAGCGGCTACAGCAAGACGCCTTGCGTTGTGTCTACCGCGTCGAGCGCGTGATTCCACCGCAGAGACAGGCACCAGTGTGATGATCTGATTGGGAGAAAGCTAATGGCTGTACTGAGCAAGAATCCTCGCGAGATTCACGACGCCTATAAGGAAGCTGTTGTTGACAGCGTGTTGAACAATTTGTCAGCGCGGCTAGCGGGTCGCGGAGACTTCTATAGCGTCATCTATGGCAGCAAGCCAAGCGCTGCCCTGATGTCCGAGTTCATCGTCCCTATGCCTGCCGAAGAGCGAGTCGGCGACGAAGAAGCCGACCCGATTCGAATCAGCGCCCACGGTTTGGACTTTCAGGTCCGCGCCAACGCGAAGGCCACAAAGATGGCTGTCAGCCTCAAGGGTGCTGTCTATGTGCGCATACTGCCCACCGAAGATGAGGTCAAGCCGGGTGGTCGACTCGAAGCTACGTTTCCCCTCACCAAGGAAGCGCGGCAAGAAATCCGTACCCGCAGCCGGGAGGCATTGTCTAAACTTGCAGCCGAACTGTCAGGTGGAAACAAGCACCCGGACTGGCGGGTAAAGAGTCAGGAGATTCGCAAGGCAGTTTACGAGGCAATTGGCATCCCCTTCGACAACAGCCGTGACCGTAGTCAGGCCGACACCGAAGCCCCTGAGGAGCCCGAAGGCGAACGGGAACCGAGCGAGGTGACTGGAGAGGAAGGCGAAAGCCGTCCGGTTCAAGAGGTCCCCATTAGCTCTACACTGCCTGATCATCTGGCCAGAGAAATTCCGCCTCCGCCCAAGTGGCTACGCCTGGAACTGGAACTCCCGTCCTTCGAGTTCACACCTGATTCGGCAGAGTCGGACGCCACGAAGGCAAGCGATGCATTAAACGCTGCCATCGAGCAGCAATTGGCTGCTTGGGCCGCCAGTACAGCTGAGCCCTACGGTGGCCGCCTATGGGGCTATCGCCGAGGGCTGCCAGTTCGTCCGTCCCACGTACGGGATTGGAAGCGTTACTTGGAGTCGGTCAGGTCCTCCAAGCTCAAGATCCTAGTTCCAAAGATCGAACTACGCTGGGTTATTGAGGCCCTGCCGGACCCTATTGATGCGACTCGATTAACGGTGCATGTAGCTCTTGAAAACTGGACGGAGCCGCTAACCAAGTCCAACTTCAAGGAGCTGGAACCGTCGGTGTTCCATGTTTCTATGTTGGTGGTGGTGCCAGCGAATGTGCATCAGTTCCTAAGCCTTGACCGCGTCAAGCCCTCATACCGATACAACCAGTATCTGAAATACCCCGCCCTCGGATTCAATGGAGGCGTGGTTCTGTCGAAGGATGGCGACAGGCATCTCCTGACCACCACTTGGACTCCGAGGTATGTGCTACCGCGAATCATCCCGACAGATGGCACCGTTCAGCGCAACATCGAAAAGCTGGCTCAGCCCGATTGCCTGACTGGCCTCAAGCCCTTGCTTCAGTCCTACGAGGCATGGCTCTCGAAGGTTGAGAACTATCCAGTGGACCAAGGATTGGACGGCCCGAACGCCGCAGAGCTCAAGGCTCAAGAGAAAGACAAGCTCCAGAAAGACCTGAAATCTTGGCGTAACGAACTGGGCGCGATTCGCTGCGGTATCGAAATCTTAGAGGAATCACGAAAGCACTGGAGCGGCCCTGGCATTCAGAAGACGCCTCTCGGTATCCCGTTTGAGGCTTGGGTATCGATGAATACCGCGATGGCCAAAGTCGCCAAGGTAAAGGGCTACGAAGAGTGGCACTTGTTCCAGTTGGCGTTCATTCTGGCGTCCATTCCAGCATTTGCGACCCGCATCCCGGAATTCCACCGCTTTTACACGCCGGGAGTGGCAGAGCACGCCAACGCGGTCACGCTGCTTTACTTTGCAACCGGTGGTGGAAAGTCTGAGGCATTCTTGGGGCTGCTGGCCTTTGTGCTTTTTCTAGACAGGCTGCGTGGAAAGCACTGCGGCGTGTCTGCGCTCATGCGCTACCCACTTAGGCTGCTCACCCTGCAGCAGGCAAGGCGCACATTTGCAGCCATGGGCGCGGCCGAGGAGGTTCGCCACTCGCGGGGACACCCAGGCGCACCGTTTTCTCTGGGATTCTGGGTTGGTGGCAGTAACACGCCGAATTGGCACACCGAAGATGGTTATACGGACGTGCCAACCGAGGCTGACGTGCCACCGGCCGATGAGTCCAAGCAGAAGGATGTCCAGCCTTACAAAAGCGATCGAGAACGCTGGCTGAAGCTCACGAGCTGTCCATTTTGCGGTAGCAAGGACGGCCACACACTGGCGCTCAGGCGCTATTCAGGTGATGGAGCAGATGCCTTGGGCCACTTCTGCACGTCTCCAAAAGTAAAATGCTCTTGGAATGCTCGGTTCTCGATACCCATTCCCTTACCTTTTTATATAGTCGACGAAGACATTTACGACCTTGCTCCGTCAGTGTTGCTGGGTACGATCGACAAGTTGGCGGCGCTTGGTCAATCCCAGGGAACCATTCGGAAGTTCTTCGGTATGTTTGGTTTTGCCCCGTTGGTAGAAAACGGCAGCGAACGGCTCTACATACCCCTCAAGGCCAGGGACTGGGACGGACACCCCGGCGCTGCAACACGAGCGCTTTTCCCGTCCTTTGCGACAGGAGAGAAGAGGTTTTTTGACCCCTTCCCGTCGTTGCTTATTCAAGACGAGGCTCACTTGCTCGATGAGTCGCTAGGTACATTCGCGGGTCTTTTCGAGTCGGCGCTGGAGGCAGCCTTTGACCAATTGGCGTCACTGCTCAAGGGACACCTCGCGTACGAGCCGGATTCGACCGTTCGCAGAAAAATAAAAGTTATCGCTGCATCTGCAACGGTTACCGAGCCGCATCGCCAGATGCGGAATCTCTATCAGCGGTCTACTACGATCCAGTTTCCGCATCCGGGACCGGACTTGTACCGCTCCTTCTATGCGGTACCCAAGCAGCCGGATAGCAAGCCCGAGGATGCGGAGCGTGTGGCTATTCCCGAGGAGAACGTAGAGCTGCGAAGCCATTGGGCTAGGGTCTACGGCTCCATCTTGACCAACGGGCATCGGCACACCGTGACGATGGCCTCAGTCCTTGGGCACTACCACCTCGTGGTCACAGGGCTGTACGAGCGGCTACGCAGCGGCGATCCTAACAAGCAAAAGGAAGCAAGAGATGAACTCATCCGGTGGGTGTCACCCGGTCCCTTGAGTGCTCAGTTTATCCGGCTGCTCGGCTCAGCAGATGTCGAGACGCTATTAACACTGGTCGACTTGCATCGCATCGCACTGACGTACGTGACAAATAAGAAGGGTGGCGACCAAGTTATTGACACAGAGAGGGTTCAGTTCGAAAAGCTCCACAAGTCTGACGGCTTCACCAACCATGTGCTCGCGTCAGAGCTAATCTCTGGAGCTGTCTCAGCCGCCGAAATTCAGGAAATTGTTCGACGCGCCGAAACTCGTGTTGGTATCAACCAGCCATTTCCTGAACTAAATGACACCCTACGCTCGGTCATTGCGACATCAGCCATCTCTCACGGTGTGGATGTGGAGGAGTTCAACGCAATGTTCTTCGCGGGTACTCCATCGGATATCGCTGAGTACATTCAAGCCTCTTCCCGCATAGGCCGTACGCATGTGGGGTTCTCTTTGCTAGTTCCGGTGCCGCAGCGATATCGAGACCGATTCGTACTGGAGATTCACGACATTTTTCACCGATTCCTGGAACGGATGATTCTTCCTGCGGCTGTTGATCGCTGGGCCGAGAAAGCGCTAGTACGTGTGATGCCCAGCTTCTTCCAAGAGTATGTATGCGGTATGAAGGCCATCGAGACGCTGTGCGCAGCGGATAACGACAAGAAGCGTTTTGCCCCGGTGTACGCGATGGCGACTGATGTGCGTGACTTCCTGAGCAACCCCGTAAACATGAAGGCGGCCGAAGCCTTCATGGAGAAGGCGCTTGGTCTGGCGTTCTCGCCATCACCTGAGGGCAAGGCCTACTACATAGCCCTGCTCAAGGACCAGCTAACCCGCTACCAGCAGGATCTCAACGTAGAGCGGCTCGTGAACGCCACCCGGCTGATGAAGTTCTTCGAGGTCCGGAATAGCCTACTGCGACCCATGACATCGCTGCGAGATGTAGACCAACCTGGTGTCATCCATGAATCAAAAGTGGATGCGGCGTCGAAATTCGTCAAGGACGACGTAACTGCGCGCGCAATGCTATTCATCCGCAGAGGTTCAGGCGCAGACATCGACGCCACCGACCCAAGGGCAAGGGCTGAAGCCAAAGAATAAGTAACGGGAGACGGGAAAATGGCAAAAGCCAAAACCATGAGTCGCTCTCGCAACCAGCTTGCTACCGCGTATGCACCTGAGAGTTTTTTTACATTTGAAGGTGGTCTTGGAGCGTGCATCTCGCACTCTGCGGCAGGAGAACCCATCCCACTTTCCGAGTCGACCAAGGACCTGATTTTTGAGCGCATGAACGAGCTGGGACGGGCGTGGTTCAACTCGGCGATGTCTGCCCGAGACGGGGACACGACTAAGCCCCAGGTGATGCCCTCGCAGTGTGTCGACCAGGTACTTCTCGACCCTACGAGATCAGAGTTTCAGTTGCCAGGCGAAGACCGCGTCTATTTGTGCCGGCCCTCGCACATGGAGTACACCCCAGCTCCGTTGAGCTTCGTGTGTCGCACGTGCGGAGTGTTCAAAGACTTCGAAAACTTAGCAGAGCTCGACAGGAACTTGGAGAATCTGACTCCCGAGCGTTGCCCGAACCCGAAGCAAAAGGCGCTGTGCGACTGGGAGCAGTTGGATGTCGTTTTTGTTCACTGGTCGGGGCACTGGGAGCCTCCGTTTCCGGGACAGTGGCAGTGGAGCGACAAGGAAGCGAAAGTCGTAAAACGTCGCGACAGCTGTATCTGTGGCGGTCAGCTCTTCCGTCTGAACAGAAAGTCGGCCGGCATCGGTGACTGGTTCTTCGAGTGTGCCACGTGCGACAAGCCACTGTCACCGAAGTGGCTACAAAACGACCGCGATACCCTGCGAATGTTGGGTCCAGCCATGAGGCCAGACCGCTTGACCGAAGTTCGTATGCAGGCCACACCGTACCGATCATCGAGCGCCTACTACGTCAAGTCGGATCTCTTCATTGATTTTAAAGATGGAAGCCAACAGCTCTTGACCCGTCTACGGCCTGGCCGGGAAGAGGAACTAAAAGACTTTGTAGCGAAGCAGTACGGCTTTGCCGCCAAGGCAGTCACGGATGAAGACGTGGAAGCGGCGTGTGCCGGGAAGACAGAGTGCACTAAGGATTTCGCTGACTACAAGACGGCAGCCAACACGATTCGCACGGTTGAACCGCAACTAGCAACGATGGCGGAACCAACGCGAACTATAGTCAAGGGGCTGCTGAATCAGGCTTATGACAATAGACAGCGCATCGTCGACGAGCTGCGCAGGCGCGCCATCCTACTTCCGAAGGTGGACCTGCCCGTTGGAGTAGTGTCCAACATGCGCGAACGAACGACAGGTCGGTTTGCCTCCAAGTTCGACCCGTTCCGGCTTGCTATCGAGCACGCCACGCTCAAGAGCACACGTCTGGACGTCGAGACCAAGACCAACGGCAAAAAGCCGTATGTGTCTTTCACTAGACTCGACGAAGACCTTGCCCCTGAGGACCGCGACCAGACCGATAAGCAGCAAGTAGAGGCCCGCGATCTGTTGGACAAGCTGGGGCTTGAAGACATGGGGCTCATCCGGGAATTCGACCTGTGCCGCTTCAGCTTTGGCTACTCGCGGATGGAGTCCATGCCTATCTTGCGCGACAAGCGCGGCACGAATATGCCGGTACGGCTCAACATGTTTCCGCCGGTGAAACACAACGACAGTATGAAGTACCCGGTCTATGTGGTGCAGCAGGGAAATGAGGCGCTGTATGTCCGGCTCAATGAGCATGCTGTTCTCAGGTGGCTCCAGAGCCTGAACTGTCCGGATATGTTCACGCTCAACGTCGGCGAAAGGATCGGCGCAGGAATTCTGGGATCTGCTCAGCCTATGGGGCCGTTCTTGGACAAACTCCCAGAAACGGAAATGCCGCCCGTCCATTTCTACGTTTATACCTTGCTCCACAGCTACTCTCACCTGCTCATGAAGCACATTTCTGAGTACTCCGGTTTGGACCTCGGCTCGCTGGGCGAGTACATTTTCCCCGCCGATCTGGCCTTTGTGGTCTACCGCAACGGAACCACGATGGACCTGGGTAACCTCTCGGCCATGTGGCGCAACGCTGGAACGGCGATGCTCACAGTGATGCTCGGACCGAAGGCGACGCAGTGCGGCACCGGGTCGCTTTGCACGCACAGAGGGGGCGCGTGTCCCGACTGCGTGATGATGCCGGAGACCTCTTGTATCGCAGGCAACAAGCTCTTGTCGCGGTCTGTTTTGAAGTCGGTTGGCGGACGCCCTCGGTTCGATGTACGAAAAGATACGATTCACGGCTACCTGGATTTCGTTAAGCCGTAAGGGTCTGGCAATGTCAATGCAAAAGCTCGAAGCGTTCGAAAAACACGTAGTGGCAGGCCTTGCTTACAAGGCCGGGCTGGCAGCGGCTCTGCTGGACGCTTGGTCTGAGCTGTCAGCGACCTCAGCTCAGTCGGAACGGTCGCTGATTGATCTGGCTCAATTAGGAGTCACAGAGGAACATCCAGCAAGAGAGCTGCTCGTAAAATCCGTCGAACTCGGCTTGTTGGATGCCTCTCCGTCAGGTTTTATCCCGCGTGAAAACGCGCACAGCAGGTTCAAGCGTTTGGCCTTTGCGCTCTACGCTATCGAGCACTATGTGTTGTCCGTTCACAAGGACGCCACCATCGCCCGAATAGTGCTCACCAAGCCGTTCAGGTCAAGCATGCTGGAACGTAAGCTGTCGGAGCGCGGCTGGAAGACGTCGGAGTTGGAGCCAACAGACCATGCCTTTCACCGCATGGTCCGGTCCGCGCAGCATCGTGTGGTAGTCATGACGCCGTTCTTTGATGTCAAAGGTGCGTCGTGGTTGCAGGAGCTTTTTTCATTGGCGCAGACTGGCGTCGAACGTATTCTGGTTTTGCGGAGTCTCGAAGACCCGACGCGGAAGGACTACCCAAATGGGTACGACTCCATCGCTCCCTGGTTGAAAGCAGAGGCTGTTCACGTATTTAACTATTCGATACCTAGGGTGGAAGACAGCGGACGCGAGACATTTCACGCCAAGGTGGTCTTGTGCGACCGCGATGCTGCCTATATAGGCTCGTCGAACATGACCGCAGCCTCGCTTGAGCACTCGATGGAAATGGGCGTTGCGCTGCAGGGGCGAGCGGCGGCCGATGTTGCCGTTGTGTTGGACGCGGTGGTAAGCGCGGCGGCCCGGTGGACTTAAACCGCAGCGTGAGTTCTCCCCTACGCCAACCGCTATTTTTTGTCGTGCCCGCGACGCTACTTACATGCGAATTGCCGCGCGGGTAGAACGAAGGCGGCGCCGGCGAGACTATCCGCAGAAAGCTCCTGCACGAGTGCGGCGAAGGTTCCCGGAACGGCATGCAATCTTGAATCGTTCCCTGTCATCCCGGGCAGCGATTCGTCGTTAAGCAGCGATGGACTCGCGTGTAGAACGGGTACTGATTCTCTGCAAGACCTATCCCTCGCCCAGCGCGAGGTACGTCGAAACATCGTGCGTTGCCGGTATTTCCGAGGCCGGCGAGTTGATGCGCCTGTATCCGGTGCCGTTCCGGTTCATTCAGGACGATCGACAGTTCCGAAAGTGGCAGTGGATCAGCGCCCGGATCTACAAATCGAATACCGACAATCGTCGCGAGAGCTACAAGGTTTTCGTCGATACGATTTCTTGTGATCCGGACATTCTTTCCACAAAAGACAATTGGCATCAGCGCAGAAAGTGGATCGAGAAACTGCCGATCTTCGACAGCTTTGAGGCCATCGAAGCGAGGCGTCTCAAATCCGGTGAGAGCCTCGCGCTGCTTCGTCCCAAGCGCATCCTGGGACTCGAGATCGAAGAATCCGACAAGCCGGACTGGACCGACGACGAAAGGGAGAAGCTGCTGCAGCTCCAGGCCCAAGGCGAGCTGTTCCAGCAGGATGAAGAGGCGAAGCAGCTACGTCTGTTGAAGAAAATCCCGCACGATTTCTATTACCGCTATGAGGCGGAAGGATCAGGCGGCACCAAGGCACCCCGCCTCAAGCTGGTTGACTGGGAAGTCGGTGCTCTCTATTGGAATTGCAGGAGGTCGTACGGGGCGGATTGGGAGGCGAAGTTTCGGCAAAAGCTGGAATCAGAGCTTGCCGGCAAAGACCTGATACTGATGCTCGGCAACATGCACCGCTTCCCGCACCAGTGGCTTGCGGTCAGCCTGATTTACCCGCCTAGGCAGCGGCCCGAAGCGGAGCGTCAGCAACCTCTGTTTCCGGAGTGAGGTGTACCAGGCGCGGCGCGCCGCAAGCGACGGCCGCGCGCGCGACGAAACTCCGGTGGCACCTGCTGTAATCGGCCTCGAAGCAAAGCAGGCATGCAGTCCTTATCTTTGTCACGCGCGCTAGCTCTCGAACAACGTCCGCCTGAGTCTTGAGATACCGGCAAAAACTCCGCTCATAGGTACTCCAGTTCCCATCCAGCTTGAAGCGTTGCCGAATCGCCTTGGGGCAGCCAAGCGCAGCAATGTGAACGTATTCGATTCCGTGCACGGCCAACGCGGCAGACAATGCGTTCTTCGAGAATCCCTTCTTCCTCGATAGGGGATATTCTCTTACATCGACAATTTGACGAACGCCGGCCTCCGTCAATCGGTCGATGAAGGTATCTAACTTCAGCCCTTCGTATCCGAAGGTATAGAGCTTCATTTCAAGGCACCCGAGCGAATCTAAGTGAGCGCATGTTAGCAGCATGCGGCCGCGGCCGGTTGTGTCGCGATTTCACAATAAAACTGACATTCAGCCGCTATTGACGTGATCAGAAGGACCGGGCTGGCCCCTTTTTTCTCTCTACGTAGCGAGCATCACTCGGCGCGTCTGCGGGGTTTCCAGGCTGATGCGGCCGAGTGCGCCATCGCGATAATCCTGCAGCAGGATCATCGAGGCTTTCTCCAAATCCGGTTCGCCGCCGCGGCCCTTCACGATGCAACCGCGCCGGCGGGCGACGGCTTCGATCACGCCGGGGCCGTCCAGCCCCTTCGCAGCGAAGCCGTAGCGGGCGGCGAGCCGGGACGGGTAGCGCTCAAGAAGGATGTTCGCCAGGAAAGTGGCCACTTCCTCTTCGGGGACGGCGTTGCGGCCGATGGCGTTGCTGGCAGCGAGCATCATGCCGTCGGCGTCGTGCTCGATCTTCGGCCACATGAGGCCCGGCGTATCGGTGACCGTCATGCGCGGGCCGAGGTCGAAGCTCTGCTGCGACTGGGTGACGGCCGGCTCGTCGCCGACTTTCGCCAACCGGCGTTTGAGCAGCGCATTCATCAGGGTCGATTTGCCGACATTGGGAACGCCCATGATCATCATGCGCAGCGGCTTCACGCCGCCGTCGCGATGCGGGGCGAGCTGCTGGCACAGGGCAGGCACCTTGTTGACATCGCCCGGTTTCTTGCAGGAGACGGCCACCGCCATGACGCCCTTCTGCCGGTTGTAGAAATCGAGCCAGGCTCGGGTCGCCCCCGGGTCAGCCAGATCGGCCTTGTTGAGCAGCTTCAGGCACGGCCGCTGACGCTGCAGGCGCAACTGCCTGATCATGGGGTTGCTGCTGGCCTCGGGGCAGCGGGCATCGAGCACTTCGATCACGACATCGATCCGCGCCATGGTCTCGGCCGCCTTCTTGCGGGCGAAGGTCATGTGACCGGGGAACCATTGAATAGCCATTGTTCATTTTATTGAGGTTTAGCAAAGTGCGTGACACGGCAATTTTCGGGTCGTCATTCCCGCGAAAGCGGGAATCCAGTGTCTTGGTACTCTGAAAGACTCTGGATTCCGGCTCGCGCTACGCGCGTCCGGAATGACGAGGCAATGCCCAAGCTGTCACCGAGCTAGGTAACGCTCAATAGAAGGAATCAAAGGGGCCGGGCCGAGCGGACCCCCGTTGTGCCGACGGCAACCAATCACAGCCAGGTGCCATCGCGTCGCGGTGGTATGGGTGGGGTTCCGCCGACAAGGAACGAGCCGATCAGGAAGCTGAGCACGGAAATAAAAATGCTGGCGAAGAAGGCGGTCCAGAATCCCGAAACGGTGAACCCGCGAACGAAATACGAAACCAGAAGAATCATCAGCGCATTGATCACCAGCAGGAAAAATCCGAACGTGACCAGCGTCAGCGGCAGGGTAAGGATAACGAGCAGCGGCTTCACGATGGCGTTGGCAAAGCCGAGCAGCAGCGCGGAGATGACCAATGAAGACGTGTCGGCGAACCTGATGCCGCTGAACACGTAGGTGGCCGCCCAGAGCGATAGCGACGTGATGCCCCAATGCAGGAGGAAGGGTGTCAGGTTTTGCAGCATGTCGGGTGCCTTGGCAGGTTGTAGTCGTGGCAGGTTGCAGTGCCGGTCATCATACCAAGCCATGCGGTCAGCCGCCGCTCAGCGCCTGAAAAATGATGACTTCATCGGAACTGCGCAGCGGCACGTGGATTGCCTTGACTTCGCCGCCATTGACGTAGATGCGCATGTGGCGGCGTATGCCATCCTGCTCGTCGATCATGCGAAAGCGTATTCCCGGATAGCGCCGGTCCAGGTCGGCCAGCACTTCGGCGAGCGTCGCGCCGTTCGCTTCGACTTCGCGCCGCTCGCCGGTGTAGGAGCGCAGCGGGCCGGGGATGAGGACGTTCATCGCAGCGGTTCGACCGCCTCGAGCGCATAGATCTCGGGCAGGTGCCGCGCGATGCAGGTCCACTTCGCGCCTTCGTTGCGGCTCGCCCAGACCTCGCCGCCGGTGGTGCCGAAGTACACACCGACCGGGTCGTGCGCATCGGAGCTCATGGCCTGGCGCTTGACCGTAAACCATCCCTGGCTTCGCGGCAGCCCGGCGTCCTGACGCTGCCAGCTTTTGCCCGCGTTGCGCGTCACATAGGCGGCGGGCTTGCCGCCGGGGCTGGTGCGCGGCCACACCGAGCCGCCGTCCATGGGGAAAACCCAGAGCGTACGCGTATCGCGCGGATGCAGCACCAGCGGAAAACCGATGTCGCCGATTTTCCTCGGCATGTTCGCGCCGATGCGCACCCAGGTTGCGGCGGCGCGCTGCATGCGATAAATGCCGCAGTGGTTCTGCTGATACAGGATGTCGGGCGCGAGCGGATGCAGCCGCAGGCAGTGCGGGTCGTGTCCGTACTCCGGATGCGGGTCGGGAAGGAAATCGGCCGCGCAGCCGGCATTGAGCGGTTTCCAGCTCGCGCCCTTGTCCGGGCTCTCGAATACGCCGCCGCTCGACATGCCGATGTAGAGGTGGCGTGCATCGCGCGGATCGATCTGGATGGAGTGCAGCTTGGGGCCGTCGGGTGTGCCGTCCTTGTCGCCGCCGGTCCACTTCAGGTACATCGGGTGATCGTTGAAGCCCGCTACCGGCGCCCAGGTATCGCCGCCGTCCTCGCTGCGAAACAGGCCTTGGGGCGAGGTGCCCGCATACCATGTGCCCGGTTCGCTGGCGTGCGCGGGGCTGAGCCAGAAGGTGTGATCGACCACGCGCCCCTTTGATCCCTCTTGACATTGCTCCACCTTGGGAAAGGCCGGCGGCCGGGTTGCCTCCTGCCAGCTTTTGCCCATGTCGGTGGAGCGGAACACGCTGGGGCCAAGGTGCCCGGTACGCGCGGCAACCAGCAGCGTGCGCGCATATTTCGGACCGGGGCGCGGGTCGAGCACCATGTGGTGCACGATGTGGCCGAAGAACATCGGCCCGCGGATTGTCCAGGCGCGGCGCGAGCTGTCCGTATTCAGGATGAAGGCGCCCTTGCGCGTGGCAACCAGCAGGGCAACGCGGCCCGTTGCTGCGTTCGGGACGGCGCTCGGAACGGCGTTCGCCGGGGGCTTGGCAGGCATGGCACAGGCTCCTTGATTCGACGCGGACGCAAAATAATACTGGAAATCTGACGGCGCCAGAGTCGAATTATAATCGGCCCATTACCTGCCACAGACAGCGCGCGTTGCCCGCAAAGCTGGGCGAGGCGTGGTTTTCCCGCATATCGATGCTTTTCAGGAGCAAGCGCCGTGCCCCACATCACCGCCGACGATGGCGTCAGACTCTACTACGAGGAAGCCGGGCAGGGCACGGCTATCCTGTTCGTGCATGAGTTTCTCGGCGAGGTTCGCAGCTGGGAGGCGCAGGTGCGCTATTTCTCGCGGCGCTACCGTTGCATCGCCTACAACGCGCGCGGCTATCCGCCGTCGGACGTTCCTTCGATGCCCGAGGACTATTCCTTCGAGCGCCAGCGCGCCGGCATCCGGGCCATGCTCGATGCGCTCAAGATCGACAAGGCGCACATCGTCGGGCTGTCGATGGGCGCGTTCGCGACCTTCTATTTCGGCATGCAGTGGCCGGAACGCGCGCTGTCGCTTACCCTCGCCGGCATCGGCTCGGGCTCCATGCCCGAGGGACGCGTGACGTTCAAGCAGGAATCCGAAGCCAGGGCCGGTCGGCTGCTCGCCGATGGGTTTGAGCAACACGCCGAATCACTCTGCCTTTCTCCGACCCGCGTTCAATTGCAGAACAAGGACCCGCGCGGCTTTGCGGAGTTCCTCGCGCTGGTGAAACAGCATTCGGCCAAGGGCTCGGCGTTGACGCTCAAGGGCTATCAGGCGCAGCGCCCGCAACTGCAGGACTTCAGGGAACAGATGGCGAAGTGCACCGTGCCGACCCTGATCGTCAGCGGGGACGAGGACGAGCCCTGCCTCGACGCTTCGCTGATGCTCAAACGCAACATGCCCGCCGCCGGCCTCGCGTTCATGCCGCAGACCGGACATGCCTGCAACCTCGAGGAACCCGAGCTTTTCAACCTGCTGTGCGAGAAGTTCTTTCACCAGGTCGAGTCCGGGCAGTACCGCATGCGCGATGCGCGCGCGAAGTCAGATCGCATGCTCTGAATCAGGTGGAGAAGAATGAAGCGGGCGCATCGAAGTTCGGCAGGGAAGTTAATTTGGGCTCTAGTGAGCCGGGGTGGGGTTTAATTTAAAAAACCCGACCGGAAATGACTTCTCTTCGAAATCATCGCCCTGCAATGCGCGACCCCGCCGGCTCATGTCGGCCGTTGTCCAACTGCGGCTCCGCGACGACCGCCGGCGCCATGGAAAAGCAGCGAAACCGCAAGTTCTTCGAACGCCGCGTTCCGACGCTCGACCAGTCGTTGCTCCTGCTCCCGCCGCGCCTTGCGCTTGTCCACGAGCAGCCCTTGATCAATCCGTAAGTGTGATACCTTGATTGCCGTTGCGAGGAGAACAGCATGCCGACCTACCGCGAGGCACATGGGCAATACCTGATCGAGGCGGGCGCGTTTAATCTGTCCGATGGCAACAAATGGCAACCCAGACTCACGATGACGCGGCTGGCTTGCGCGAATGCACTCTCCAAGAGCCAGGCGTTTCCCGGCCTGACGCCGCTGTTCGAGACTGCAAAGGGCGCGATCCGTTACGCGACCGAGCTCGGCCGAAGCATGGCCGACGAACAATCTCCGCGGCTGACGATATAGGATTCAGTGACACCGCTGCGGCGCCAGGGAAGCCGGCGCATCGAAGCCCGGCAGGGACGTCAAATGACCAGCATCGTGATCTCGACCGTCGCGTTCTTCGGGGCGGGCTATTTCATCAAGCGCTACCTGGACGAGATCGGCGTGCCGAAGACCATGACGCGCGGTCTCGTCGTGTTTACTCTGGCTCTCGCGATTTCCTACGGCGTCGCGTTCATCGTCGATTGGACTGCCGGCTTGATCGGCTAGCGGCAGGCTCCTTGACTTTCAGCGGAAAAAAAGGGGTCGGCGTGCGCCGACCCCTCCAGGCTTCTGCTTTGACGCTTTGACCGCGGTTACGGCTGGATCTGGCTGCGGATTTCGCCGCCCTTGTTCGCCGCGCTGTGCACATTTACGTAAAGTCCGCCTGCCTTATAGGCGTCGTATTGCGCGTCCGTGAATCTGGCACCGGCCGGAACTGACCAGACGTTGTCGGCTGTCTTGGCCAGGGGAACGATCACCGGCCCGTTCTTGCCCCGATCACCCTGGTGAATGTGGGCGGCGATGCCGGCCACGCCGGTCGTCGTCACGCTTCCGCTGACAGACTTGTCCGCGCCGACGGTGATCGTGCCCACGCCCGAGGCGGATGTGGTTACGGGCGGTACTTCCTCGGCGCCGCTGAGCGTCACCTTTACTCCGCCGCCCGAAGACATCCCGGCGCATCCCGCAAGCAGAATGGCCGCCGCGCTCATGCCCACCCAAAAAACCCGTCCGATCGCTTGCCGATTTGCATTCATTCTTTCCCCTTCGTTTCGATTAACCGTTCAAAAAGGTACACTTTTCCCCGTGCCTTGAGGCACCCTGCTTAAACACTGCGGGCGGGTCGAATATTCCTTGTCGTCCCAAAGAAAGCAGCGCCCATGACGCGATCCAATGCGGGGAAAAGGCGAGGTTCCGCGTGTTGACCGGAATGGCGATGAGCCTCACGGTCGCTCCGCTATCACAAGGGGACTGCCTATATTGAGGTGAAGCACCGCGAAGCGAAGATGCTCGCTCTCGTCGAGCGCAAGGGCTTGAAGGCTTTGGCGTGATATTTTCCGTCGCGGGAATCGCTACGAGTACCGCTGGAAGCTTGCACGACTGGAATGCCCGGCGCGACCTCCAGCGTGCCGGTGCTGCTCGATTCCCGCTCGCGGGACGGCCTGCGTGCGATTTCGCCCCTGTCAAAAATGACAGGTAGGCAGGGACTCCGCAAGCGCCTAGCATTGTCGCTCGTGGCTGGAAGAGGAGGGGACCATGCCGAATCAGGAACCGACCGCATCGACTCCCGGTTGGATCGTCAGCCGGGTTTTGACGCCGCTTTACAACGGGTGGAACTGGCTGCGCGAATGGCTGTTGGCCCTCAAGCCCTGCCGCTTCTCTTTGCTCATGGTGATTGCCGGACTCGTATTCCTGATCGTCGCACCGCAGGGTCAGGACGTGCTGCGGGCGCTGGCCGAGCAGCAGAGCGGAAATCGCGACGCCTGGCAGCGGTTCTTTTTCTTCGCCGGCGCGCTCGCCTGGTCGCTGTATGCCTGGCACTGGGCGCGCGTCATGCTGTCTCTCAGTTTCCCCGGCGTGCCGGAGAACGATCGGCGTCTGCAAGGCTTCCGCGTCTGGGTGCCGCGCCTGATTGGTTTCGCGGCGACGTTCGGCGTGGCTGTGGCCCTGAACCTGGCCTCGCGCGGCTACGCGGACGGCGAGCAGCCCGAGGTGCAACGCTTGCTGCGCGAATACGCCTTCTGGTGTTTGCTTGGCTCCGTGGCGTTCCTGATCGCCGCGGCCTTGCGGCGGCCCCTGTTCCGTGCCGCGCATCGGAAGTTGAAGGGACTGACGGCCTTGCAGGGGCGGTTTGCGGCGCCGGCGGTGAACATGCTGGCCGTACGCAGCAGCGCCGAGGAAGTTTTCGGCAGTCTCGACTTCGCGGACCTGACGCCGCTTACACGCTGGCTTCTCTACGGCGCTCTTGCGGCGGCGGTGCTGCTCTTTGCCATTTTTGTATTTGCGGCGCAGGCAAGCGCCCCAGTGGTCGGCTCGGCCGCCATCCTGCTGTTCGCGGCGACCGGGTGGATCGCGGTCGGCAGCGCGCTCGACTTCATCGGCATGCGCCTGCGCTTTCCGGTGTTTCTTGCGCTGCTCGTGCTCGCAGTCGTGTTCAGCCGGTGGAACGACAACCACGCGGTGCGCACGCTCCCGGATCCGCAACTTGCGGCGGGACAGCGCGAGGATTTGCGCGGCGCGCTGCGCTCGTGGATGAGCCACCAGCGGGACCGGCCGGCGGGCGACAAGGGCCAATATCCGATGTATCTGGTGAACGCCGAAGGCGGCGGCATTCGTGCCGCCTACTGGACCGTGACGGTGCTGGGCGAAATCCAGAAACGCAATCCGTGCTTCGCCGACCGCCTGTTCTCGCTCTCCGGCGTTTCCGGCGGCAGTCTCGGGGCGAGCGTGTTCGTCGCCTTGCTCGTCGAACAGCGGGCCGCAGACGGCGCATTGAGTTGCGGCGCGGGCGCCGCTTCACCCGGCCGCCTCGATGTCAAAAGCAAGGCGCAGGAAATTCTCAGCGAGGATTTCCTGTCGCCGGTGGTGGCGGCCATGCTTTACCCCGACCTCACGCAACGTCTCCTCTTCTGGCCGGTCGAGCGCTTCGATCGCGCGCTCGCGCTCGAGCAAGCATGGGAACGCGCGTGGCGGCTGCACATGCCGGGCACGGACCGCTTCGCGCAGCCGATGGACCGGTTATGGGACAACACTGCACACTGGACGCCCGCCCTGTTCCTCAACGCCACCTGGGTCGAGACCGGCAAGCGCCTGATCGCAAGCAACGTCCGGATCGCGGCGCCGGACGCGAACGCGGCCGAGGATTTTGTCGACACCGAGGACGCCCAGCGGTTTTTCGCGCCGCGCAGCCTCGCGCTCAGCACCGCCGCGCATATGAGCGCGCGCTTCACGTATGTGAGTCCGGCCGGGACGCTGGTCAGGGACGGCAAGGTGCACGGCCGCGTCGTCGACGGCGGCTACTTCGAGAATTCGGGCGCCACGACGACGCTCGAGATTCTTAAGACCCTTCCTTCCATGGAGAAGGAGGACAAACGCTGGGCGAAGGTGGAGCCGATCGTGATTCACATCAGCAACGAGCCCGTCGATCCGTCAGCGGGGGCCGACACGCTGCAGGCGGCACCGGAGAATCGGAACATCGCGCCGCATGGCTGGCTGAACGAAGTCATGTCGCCGCTATGGACGCTGCTCAATACCCGCGGCGCGCGCGGCGTGTATGCACGCGAAACCGTGCATTGGCACGTCGACGACGCGCACTTTCTGCATTTCGGCCTGTGCCGGCGCTCGGCCAACGTTCCCTTGGGCTGGGTGCTGTCGCAAAGCACGCGCGCGCGGATGGAATCCCAGTTGCTCAAAGAGCCGTGCAGCACAGCGGGGACTCCATCCGAAGTCATCTTCGACAACCCCGGAAACCTGGAGAGGATCGACGCCCGCCTTTCCCAGCCGACCCCCACGCACAGCGCACAAAGGGATCGGATCAGAGTCGTCATTTCCCGAAAATTCCACTCCGATCCCTGAGGCCCGGGGCAGTGCGAGGCTGCCGACGACTGCCGACTCAAGCTTCGCCAGGCACTTCCGATTACTGACACAATGCGTCAGTTTCTGCCGATAAAAGTGACTTGTGCAACGCAGCATTTATCCATGGTTTCGACGCCGCTCGACATATTTGCTTACGGATAGCATAAATTTAATGGTATTCGGCTTGGTTGGCACGGCGCTTGCTGGGATTGTCTCTGATTCTTCGGCCTTAACTGACGATGGAACCGAAAACAATGCGCCTCATGCGGAAAACAAACAGCCAGGCGGGATTCACCCTCATCGAAGTCATGCTGGTAGTAATGATCATCGGTGTGCTGGCGGCCATTGTGTTGCCGAGTTTCCGGCTGGACGCGGCCCGCGCAAAGGTATCGGAAGCGGTACTTGCGTTCGGCCCGTGCAAGGACGCAGTCTCGGAAGGTTATATCACCGGCGGCCCTTTGCCGACCGTGTGGGGCTGCGAATCCAGTGGTCGGGTGTCCCAGTACGTGGGTTCCGTAACAGTGGACCCTAATGGAGTAATCACAGTCGGACTGCAGGGATTCAACGACCTGCGGCTCGACACTTTCGATATCACGATGGTCCCGGAAGATAATACCGGCCGCGCGCTGACCCAAGACGACAGCGGCAACGGAGTCACAAGGTGGCGGTGCGGCTCGCCTCCCGGCACGACGTTGGATCCGAAATACCTCCCTGCCTCTTGCAGGGGGTGAACGGCAAAAGGGTCTGCCTGCGCATGATTCGGATGGTAGACCAGCGAAGTCCCCCGGCGCGTCCGGGGGGCGCGATGAGAGATTCGATCCCTTGCCGCCGCGCCCGGTCACGCCTGGGCGGCTCCGATCGCCAATAACACCGAATAGGCCAGGAGCAGCCGCGCCGCCTTCGGCGTCATCGGGACGAGTTGCTTGAACTGTTCCAGCGTCAGTACGGCACGAGCGGTTGCAACGGCATAAGGAAGCGTGATCCAGGGCAGCAGCACCCATGCGCTGAAGTCAAGCCGAAGCCAGTACCAGAGCGGTACGAGATACGAGAGCATCACGAGCGCAACGAACTCCCCGCGGCTCCATTCCTTGCCGAATCGCACTGCAATCGTGCGCTTGCCCTTTTCCGCGTCAAATTCCAGGTCGCGGATATCGTCGATGATCAGGATGCCGGTCGTGAGGGCCCCGATGGGCAAGCTCAGCGCCAGGGCGCTCAGAGGCAGTGCCTCAGGCACGGCGTGCCAGAAAATCGCCGGGCCATACAGCGGTGCGGCCTGCACGTAGTAGCTGCCGATGACCGACACGATACCGAAGAAAACAAAGAAAAGCGGATCGGCAACTCCCCGTGCGCCCAGCGGCATCGGGCCCGCTGAATAGATCCAGCTTGCGCCGATGCTCAGCAGCCCGATCGCCATGACGGGAATGCCCGCGATGTAAAGGAGGACGCCCCCGGCGAGCAGCGCCGCAAGATAACAACCGGCAATCGCTGTCCCGAGGCCCGCGAGTGTCAGCGCGCCGTCGCGCAGCCCCTGAACCAGTTCCGGATGTTCGCGATCGTTGGGGTGTCGGGCCAAATTCTCGTAATTGTCCGTCAGCACTCCGCCAAGCTGGATGAGCCAACCGGCGAGAAAGGCCAGGAGCACCGGGATCGGGGCAAAGGTATGGTTGTGTATCGCCAGGCCGACGGCCACGATCACCGGTGCCGCAGCCGTCGGCAACGTATGCCCGGGATAGAGCAGCATGTGCACCCACATCTCGCGCCGGGACAACGGTCGACTTTGAGCCATATCCCGGTATATTGGGCCGAAGTCCGAGTTCTTTGCAAAAACAATTTGACTCCGGCCTTTCAGATCGACCCTTCAGATTCTCTGACGGGGGATCCGCAGGACGGCACCGCCAGTCAGTCAAATCTGTGCTGGAATCTGGCTTCAATTGTCCGGGACGACCCCGGGGTGCGCACCCGCACGGTGATCAGGTAAGGCGTTTTTTCCATCATCCTGAAATAATTTCCATAGCTCGCCGCGCCGATCGCCATCGGCTCCAGCGTTTTCGACTCGCTTGTCATGCCGGCTTGCTCGACTTGAACGTCAACCTGCGCGCCGGCAATCGGGGCATTGCTCGCGTGATCCGACAGGGAAACGTTTACGTGGTAATAGCCGGCTTCCCTCGGAACGCCACCGTGCATCGTTCTTTCGATCGATTCTGCCGGATAGGCGAGCAGGCTTTCCGCCGGCACGAACCCCAGATATATTTCCATCCCGTTTACGATCATGTGATTGGGATCCGCCTTTGCCGGCCTCGCAGCGGCCACGTTCGCCGCGCTGCGCGCTCCCCGCGTGTCGCCCGCAGGCGCGGCAACCGGGTTGAACATGTAGGTGACCGCGTTTTTGATTTCAGCGTCAGTAAGATCGGCCAAGCCGCCACGAGAAGGCATGCCGCCGTGCCCCCTGATGGCGGAGCGAACCAGGTAATCGATTCCCTGCTTCATGCGCGGCACCCAGGCATTCTTGTCGCCGATTTTGGGTGCGCCGCCGACGCCCTTCTGGTGGCACTTCGCGCACTGCGCCTTGACGACCTGCTCGCCGCTGCGCTCCGCGGCCATGTCCTTCGCGCTGACGGGCTCCACCCAGCGGCCGCCCGATTTGTTGACCATGTAGGTGACGGCACGCCCGATTTCGAGATCGGTGATCTGCGGATTGCCGCCATGCGCGGGCATCTGGCGGATACCCATGAGCGCATGTTGCGTCAGGCCGGTGAGGCCCTGCGACGCGCGCTTGCTCCATGCTTTCTTGTCGCCGAGTTTCGGGGCGCCCTGTGCGCCTGTCCCGTGGCAAGCGATGCAGACCGTTTCGACCACTTCCTTGCCGCTGCGCCCGCTGCCCTGGGCGTTCGCCGGTTGCGCCGTGATCGGCGCAGCGTAAGCAAGCAAGGCGACCAATATCAACCGGTCCCGTTTCCTGAGAAAGGATGAACGTTCCTTGATGCGAAATTTGGCACTCATCGACTTCTCTCCTTTGCGATCCAGCCCCACGTTCCAAAACTGGCGCCGCATCATTATAACAAGACAACTTTCTTGTGCCGGCTGTTTTGACCTGGGTCAATGTTGAGGCGAGTAGGTCGTTCGAAAGAGAATATGTATTGCCCGAACGGCGCGAGCCGGAGGCGGCAAACGGCGGATTCGGACAGGTGCGAAACGATGTCGGGTAACGAAGCAAGGCATGCATCGGATCGATGGACTGCGTAAGATAGCCGGCCCGGCTGCCAAAAAAGAAAAATGCAGCGCCTCTGCGATATGATTCGAGGCGCTTAAATTAGAGGGAGTTCCCCGAAATGAAAACGATCGCCATCGAAGAGCATTTCACGACAGCGATGTACAGGCAGAAGGTTTCTGCCAACGAATTCCGGAATTTCTATCTCGCTTCCCGAAGCGAGCAGCTCGGGCACGACATCATCAAGGAATCAGCGGACCTGGGTCAGAGCCGGCTCGCCTGGATGGATGCCGCGGGGGTCGACGTTCAGGTGCTTTCATTCGGCTCGCCCGGGCCGCAGGCGTTCGGCGCCGAGACCGCTATCCCCATGGCGCGCGACGCCAACGACAGATTGTTCGAGGCGATGAAGGCGCACCCGGACCGGTTCGCCGGGTTCGCCGCGCTGCCCACGGCGGATCCCGAAGCCGCGGCGGAGGAGCTCGAGCGCGCCGTCACGAAACTGGGTTTCAAGGGCGCCATGATCCATGGCCACACGCAGGGAAGCTTCCTCGATGAAAAGAAGTATTGGGTCATTTTCGAGCGCGCGCAGGCGCTCGACGTGCCGATCTACCTGCACCCCACCTTGCCGCATCCGGATGCGATCAAGGCTTACTTCCAGGGCTACGAAGAATTGGCCCGCGCCGGCTGGGGTTTCCAGGTGGATACCAGCTGTCATTTCCTCAGGATCGTGTTTGCCGGCGTCTTCGACGCCTACCCGGACCTCAAGATCATCCTCGGGCATCTGGGCGAGGGGCTGCCGTTCGCCATGCATCGGTTGAACGATCACACTTGGCGGGCGGCCGCGCGCCGCGGCCTGCAAAAGACACCGTTGCAATATCTCAAGGACAACCTGCTCGTCACCACCAGCGGCAACTGGTACGAGCCTGCGTTCCTGTGCACCCTGCTTGCGCTGGGGGCGGACAACATTCTGTTCGCGATCGATTGGCCGTACGAGCCGAACACAACGGGCATGGAATTCCTGAAGAAACTCTCGATCAGCGACCTCGACCGGGAAAAAATCGCCCATCTCAACGCCGAGCGCATCCTGCGCATGTGACGCAGTTGTTATTCCTTAGAACCGGTTACAAAATGAGGGGAAACATCCCCTCATGCTCCCCTGTATTGGAGACCGCTTCGGTCATTCTGAAACGGTCTCTTACTCGTTTTCGATTTACCGGGAGAAATCGAAGCAATGACCGCAACGAAAAGTGAAATCCGCGACGGCATGATGATCGAATGGGACGTGCCGATCACCATGGACGACGGCGTGGTGCTGCGCGCCGATGTGTTCCGCCCCCTGGCCGAGGGCCGCTGCCCGGCGATCATGAGCTACGGCCCGTACGGCAAGGGGCTCGCGTTCCAGGACGGCTACAAGACCGCGTGGGAGATCATGTCGCGCGAGAACCCCGACGCAGTTTCGGGAACGAGCAACACACATGCGAACTGGGAGGTGGTCGATCCCGAAAAATGGGTGCCGGACGGCTACGTGTGCGTGCGCGTCGATTCGCGCGGCGCCGGCCGCTCACCCGGCTATCTCCAGCACAACAACTCGCGCGAGCAGCGCGACTTCCATGATTGCATCGAGTGGGCGGCGACGCAGCCCTGGTGCAGCGGCAAGGTGGGCCTGAACGGAATCTCCTATTACGCGGCCAACCAGTGGCGGGCCGCGGCGACGCAGCCGCCACACCTGGCGGCGATTTGCGTGTGGGAAGGCTGGCAGGACAACTATCGCGACGCGAACCGCCACGGCGGCATTATCACCACTTTCCGCAAGAACTGGCAGGACATGCAGGTGAAGACGGTGCAGCACGGCGTCGGCGAGCGCGGCGCGAAAAGCCGCGTCACCGGCGAGCTCGCCTGCGGCCCCGAGACGCTCGGCGAGGCGGAGCTGGTGAAAAACCGCGAAGACATGTGGGCCGAGCTGCTCGCGCGCCCGCTCGACGGGCCGTATTACCGCGAGCGCACCGCGGATTTGTCGCAGGTCACGGTGCCGCTGCTCTCCGCCGCCAACTGGGGCGGGCAGGGCCTGCACACGCGCGGAAATTTCGAGGGCTTCACGGGGGCGGCGTCGAAAAGCAAATGGCTGGAAGCACACGGCGGCTCGCACTGGGCGCCGTTCTACACCGATTACGGCGTGAAGCTGCAGAAGCGCTTCTTCGATCATTTCCTGAAGGGCATCGACAACGGCTGGGACAGGCAGCCTCGGGTGCTGTTGCAGGTGCGCCATCCGGGCGAGAAGTTCGTCCTGCGCCACGAGAACGAATGGCCGCTTGCGCGCACGCAGTGGACGCGCTTGCATCTCGATCCGCGCAACATGCGCCTCTCGCCCACGCCCGTCGCGGCCGAGCAATCGATCACCTACGACGCGATGGGCGACGGCGTCACCTTCTTCACGCCGCCGCTGGACGCGGAAACCGAGATCACCGGGCCGTCGGCGCTCAAACTTTTTGTTTCCTCGTCGACCGCCGACGCCGATATTTTCGCCGTGCTGCGCGTGTTCGCGCCGGACGGCAGGGAAATCGTGTTCCAGGGCGCGCTCGATCCGCATACGCCGATCGGCCAGGGGTGGCTGCGCGCCTCGCAACGCAAGCTCGACCCGAAGCTCTCGTTGCCGTATCGGCCGTATCACACGCACGCCGAGAAGCAGCCGCTCGTGCCGGGCCAGGCGGTCGAGCTCGACCTCGAGATCTGGCCGACCTGCATCGTCGTGCCGGCCGGCTACCGCATCGCGCTCACCCTCCGCGGCAAGGACTACGAGTACGGGGGCGAGGCGGCGACATTGTCGAACATGAAAAACCCGATGCGCGGCTGCGGGCCTTTCGTGCACGACGAACCGACCGACCGGCCGCCGGCGATATTCGGCGGCAAGGTCACGCTGCACGTCGGGCCGCGCCGGCAGGCGGGCGTGCTGCTGCCGGTCATTCCGGAGAATTAGGCGAGTCGCTGTCTCCCATGCGCACCGAACTGATTTCCGTCGCCACCGGCACGATTCCCCTGGACGGGCTCTACTACGAGCCCGAGGGCGGAGCGACGGCCGGAGCGGCGCTGCTGTTTCACGGCAACACGATGAACTTCTACACCGGAGCGCTGCGCTTCCTGCCGCCGGTGCTTACGCGCTTCGGCTTCGCCTGCCTCGCCTTCAACCGCCGCGGGCACGACATCCTCAGTACCCGCAACAGCCGCGTCGCGGAAGGCGGCGCGTATCAGTTCGCGCGCGAGGGGATCGAGGACAACCGGCTCGCGGCACGCTGGATCGCGCAGCGCGGTTTCCCGGCGCCGGTCGTGATCGGCCATAGCAACGGCGGCATGCTCGCTGTGCGTCACGTCGCGGACCATCCGCAGACTCCGGCGCTGGTTCTTTTGTCGGCGCATGGCGGTGGCAAGGAGGTCGTCCAGCGATCGAGCAAGGCCGGGCTCATGGCGCCGGATCGCGTCGAGGAATTCACGGCGCGGGCGCGCGAGCTGGTGAGGGCGGATCGCGGGCGCGAGCTCATGCTCATGCCCGGCTGGTGGTACGCCATCAGCGCGGAGAGCTGGCTCGATCGCCTGACGGAGACGCCCGACACCCTCGATCTTGCGTCGAAGGTGATGTGTCCGACGCTCTACATCCGCGGCGACCAGGAGCCGCGCGAGCAATATCCCGCCGAGGAATTCCGCAACCGGGCCGGCGGCCCCTGCACCGTGGAGATCGTTGCCGCCTGCGACCATTTCTACAATGGCCGCGAGCAGGCGATTCAGGAGCTCGTCTCGTCGTGGCTGGCGCAAACGCTGAATTTGCCCGGAGGCGATGCGCGCTCGTAAAATGAGCCGGCACATTGAGGCGAATCAACCGGGGAGGAGAGAAATGGGAAATCCGATGTGGCGCGCATTCGCGCTTGCGATGGTTATATGCGGGTTTGCGTGCGCCGCGCTTGCCCAGTCGTATCCGGCGAAGCCGATCAAGGTCATTGTTCCGTTCCCGCCCGGCAATACCACCGACATCATGTCGCGCCTGATCGGGCCGAAGATCACCGAGCGCCTGGGCCAGCCGGTGCTGGTGGAGAACCGTCCCGGCGCGAGCGGAATGCTCGGCCTGGATCTGGTCGCGAAAGCCGCGCCGGACGGCTACACCATCGCCGCCGGGCAGGGCGGCAATCTCGTGGTGCTGCCGCACACCAACAAAAATATTCCCTACGATTCGCTGAAGGACTTTGCGCCGATCGCCGTCTCGGCCACGAATTACCTCGGCATCGTCGCCAATCCCGACGCACCGTTCAAAACCGTGGGCGAAATGATTGCGTACGCGAAGGCCAATCCCGGCAAGCTCACGGTGGCGACCAACGGCGAGGGTGGTTTTCCGCATCTCGCCTTCGAGCAGTTGCGCGTGATGGCCGGCTTCACTTTCACGCACGTGCCGTACAAGGGCTCGGCGCAGATCGTCACCGACGTGATCGGCGGCCAGGTGCAGGCGGCGATCGACGGCATCACCGGTCTCGCGCCGCACGCGCGCTCCGGGCGCCTGCGGCTGCTTGCGATCACCAACAAGACGCGCGTTGCGCTGTGGCCGGGTATTCCCGCCGCGGCGGAGGACGTTCCCGGCTACGAGTCGGGCGGCTGGTTCGGCTACGTCGCGCCGGCGGCGACGCCGCGCGAGATCGTGTTGAAGCTGAACGAGGAGATCAACCGCGCCATGAAGCTGCCGGAGGTGAGCGAGAAGCTGGTCGCCGCCGGCCTGATCATCGTCACCGAGTCGCCGGAATTTTTCGGCGACATCATCAAGAGCGATTACGCGAAGTACGGCAAGCTGATGCGCGACATCGGCTTCCAGCCGCAGTAAGCGTGATTGCGGCTGCAGTTCCCGAAGAACAACCCTGGAGCAGACACATGGACGCGGAGCAGGCTTTGCGGCATGACGTGGCGCTCGCGAACCGCATCGTCGAACGCTTCGGCCTGTCCAACGCGTTCGGGCACGTGAGCGCGCGCATTCCGGGCACGAACACTTTCCATTTTCCGACCCGCCGCAGCCCCGGCCTTGCCGACGAGAACAAGCTGCTCGTCCTCGACACGGACGGGAAGGTGCTCTCCGGCGCGGGCACGCCGAACAGCGAACTCTGGATCCACGCGCGCATCTACGCCGCGCGGCCCGACGTCGGCGGCGTGGTGCACGCGCATCCGCCCGCCTGCGTCTGCCTCACCCAGATCGGGCAGCCGCATCGCGTCATCCACAACCAGGGCGGCGCTTTCCTCGACGGCGTTCCCGAATACGAGCGCATCGGCCTCATCCGCACGCGCGAGCTGGGCGACCTGCTCGCGCATCGGCTCGGCGCCGGGATCGCCGTCATGATGCGCGGCCACGGCATCACCACGGCGCTGGCCGACGTGCGCAGCGCCACGGTCGCAGCACTGTTCCTCGAGGAGAGCGCCGGCATGCAGTTGCGCATGCTGGCCGGCGCCGGCGGCGACGCCGGCCGTCTGCGCGTCTACACGCGCGAGGAAGCCGAGCGCGTAAGCGATCAGATCAGCCCGGGCATCGTGGAGCGGGCCTGGGAGTACTACGCGACCGCAGCCGAACAGAAACCGCTCGGCGGCTAATATCGTTTGCCGGAGCTGAACTCGGCCTTGAGGCGCGCGACCTGCTTTCTCATCGCCTCGAGCTCGGCGCGGGCCGTCTCGGCCCTGAGCATGATTTCTCCGCTCGGCGCGCCGTCGCCGTTCGCCAGCTGATGACGCGAGACTTCCGCCTGCGCATCCCGATAGCGATCCGAGGCCGCGTTCCAACGCTCGACCAGTTGTTGCTCCTGCTCCCGCCATGTCTTGCGCTTGTCCATAGGCTGCCCTTGAATGGTTCGTAAGTGTGATACCTTGATCGCCGCAACGAGGAGAACAGATGCCGACCCACCGCGAGGAACGCGGGCAATACCTGATCGAGGCAAGCGCGTTTCATCTGCCGGGCGGAACCCAATGGCAACCCAGGCTCACGATGACGCGGCTGCCTTGCGCAAAGGCGCTCTCCAAGAGCCAGGCGTTTCCCGGCCTGACGCCGGTGTTCGAGACCGCAAGGGGCGCGACGCGTTACGCGACCGAACTCGGCAGAAGCATGGCCGACCAAGGATCCCCGCGGTTGATAGTTTAGGAACACGCTCCACACTGAAAAAAAAAGCCCGGTCTCCCGGGCTTTTTAGCATCATAAGCGATGTTACTCGATCGGCTTGATGTTGACCGCCTGATCGCCTTTGGGGCCGGCGGTGATGTCGAAGGTCACCTTCTGGTTTTCCTTCAGGCTCTTGAAGCCGCCGCCCTGGATCGCCGAGAAGTGGGCGAAGACATCCTTGCCGCCGCCATCGGGAGTGATGAATCCGAAGCCTTTGGCGTCGTTGAACCACTTTACTATACCTGTACTCATGTCTGCTCTTCTTCCTGAAAAATGAAAAATAGGGCATTTTGTCTGCCCGTGTGCGGGGACTTCAAGGGAAGAGAAAACGACGCCCTGATGAGTACAGCGCAAACGCTGCAACGGACCAGAAAATTTCACTGCACTTGAGAATCCTGCAAACTCATTATACAGCAACAGGTCAATACAGTGGGGCCCGAGTCGAATGCCTGGGTTTGCACCGCAGCAAATGCGACTCCGGGCCGTGGAGCTTCAGTCCACCACGGCGACCATCCGAGTCTCGACCCGCTGCCCGGGCTCGCCGACCTCCGGGACCGCCATGTTGGCCGTGGTCGGCTTGTGATTGCAACGGGCAAGGCAGGAGTTGAACACCGTGCTCGCCTTGCAGTGTCCAGTGGTCGCCCGTGCGCGGCGAAGCGTTTATACTGTTCGAGCGATTCGTATTGCGATCCGCGCCTTGTTTGCGCCGGTATTCAGCAAGGGGCCCGCATGAGAAAAAAACTCGTCATTGCAGCGATACTCGGGACGGTTTCGTTGCCTGCGGCTGCGCAGACGAATCCGTCGGCCGATCCCCTCGCGACCCGACCCGGCTGGCAGGCCGGCGGGCAAATCTCGGGCTATCGCTACGAGGAGCCCAATGGGGGTGCGAAGCTCTCGGGCGCCAGAGGCGGCCCTGCCGGCGTCTATACCTACGACCACGCGGGCCAATGGTTTTTCAGGGCTGACGGACGCTACTCGTACGGCAAACTGCGATACGAGGGTTCAGGCACGAAGGACTCGGTTCCCGATTCGATTCTTGAAATTCGGGGAGTTTTCGGCAAGGATTTTTTCCTCGGCGGCGGGGTTTCCCTTTCGCCGTACGCGGGACTTGGCCACCGCTTTCTCTACAACGACCTGAGAGGCACGACCTCCAGCGGCACCGCCGGCTACCGGCGCTATTCCAACTACCTGTATGCGCCTCTGGGGCTGACTTCCCGTTTCAGCGCCGGCGATCAGTGGGTCATCGCAGCGACCGTCGAATACGACTATTTCATAAGAGGAAGACAGGTGTCGCTGCTCACGGACGCCAATTCCGGGTATGGCGATGCCTATAACACGCAAAGGAGAGGGCGCGGCTATCGCCTCTCGGTCATGGCGGAAAAAGACCACTGGGCGTTCGGTCCGTGGATGCACTACTGGAGCATCGAGGACTCCGATGTCGTATGGATCGCTCCCGGCGTCGGCGGAATGGAACCGAAAAACTGGACGCGGGAAGCCGGAGTCGAAGTCAGGTACAGGTTTTAGGACGCGGCGATCAGCGGTGTGCCCCCGGCAACGGCGAAATCCTCGCCTTGCGCTAGGCGCGGTTCATCCCCGTCACGCCGGATTCGGCGATCACCTCGGGAACGGCTGAAGGATTCTGCGGCGCCATGATGTGCGCGCCGGCGATGCCGGGCGTCGCGGCGAGTTGCTGCAGGATTTCGATGCAGATTTTCTTTCCCTCGAGTTTCGGATCGCGCGCGCGCTCGATGCGCTCGACGATCTCCTCCGGGATGATGGTGCCGAAGAGCTTCTCCTTCATCCAGCGGGCCGAGCGCGCCGACGGGATCGGCGCGACCCCGATCAGAATCGGCAGCTTCTGCGCGATGCCGAGATCGAGCAGCCGCGCCGCGTATCTGCGCACGACCTTCATGTCCATGCAGAACTGAGTCTGGATGAAATCGGCGCCCGCCTCGAGCTTGGCCCTGAGCCCCGCGGGATTCCAGTCCGCGGGCGGGTCCACGGGCAGGTCGGCCGCGCCGAGCACGAGACTGACCGCACCCTTGATCTCGGTACCGGATGGAAGCTTGCGCTCCGAGCGCATCCGGTGCGCCATCGCCAGAAGAGCCTGGGTATCGAGGTCGAACACCGGCTTCGCTTCCGGCTGGTCTCCGGCCTTGGGATCATCGCCGCGCAGCATCAGGATATTGCGCACGCCGAGCGCCACGGCCCCGAGCAGATCGCTCTGGAGCGCGATCCGGTTCCGGTCACGGCAGGTGATCTGGAGAATCGGCTCGACGCCGTTCTGGATGAGGAAGTGCGCTGCCACCAGGCTCGACAGATGCGCTCTTGCGCCTGCGCCGTCGGTGACGTTCACCGCGGTCGCGAGGCCGCGCAACGGCAGCGCGCGGGCGATGAATTCGGCCGGGTCGGTCGAGACCGGCGGGGAAAGCTCGGCCGTGACGACGTATCGGCCGCTCTTCAGGCGTGCTTCAAGCTCGCTCGCTGCGGTTGCATGCAGTGTTTTTCCCCTGGCTGCGCTGGTCATTCGATTCGCTCTGGTCTCTGGGTAGATGTCCCGGGTTTCGCGCCGCCCGCATCAGAAGATGAGGCCGATCGGGCCGGGCGCCATCATATAACAACGCCCGAAGAGACCGGAGCCGGATTATCTGCAGGGCCGCACGTCAGGCCTCCCCTGCCTCTATGATTCCAGCCCGGCACGCACACCGATTCACGCTCAATGAGGAAACCCCGATGATGCGACAACCTGACCAGAATCTAAACCGGAGCGGCGCGGGGACGCAATTCGATGAAGTATCGGAACTCGCGCCGGTTCGTTCCCGCGCGGTCTGCTAAGCTGATCCTTTGCCGGACAAGTCAATGCAGAGCACCGCGCGGATTCTCGCTTTATTGCTGGCTCTCGGGACGCCGGCGGCCGATGCTTTCGCCTGGGGTCCGGAGGGCCATCGGATGGTCGGCGAGATCGCGACCCGATACCTTTCTGCCGAAGCGAGCCGGCAGGTCGCGGCGCTGCTCAAGGGCGACCGCCTTGCGGACGGGCATCTGTCTCACAGGAAGACTCTGGGCGAGGTCGCAAGCTGGGCCGATGAGATCAAGGACTACTCCTGGGGAAAAAAGCGCGGCGCGTGGCATTTCGACGATCTCCCGGTGTGCGGAAGCGCGGATTATTCGCGCTACTGCCGCAAGGGCGCGTGCGCCTCCACGCAGCTTGCCCGGCAGATCGAGATCCTCGGCAACCGGGAGCTGCCGATCCACCGGCGCAACGAGGCGCTGAAATGGGTCGTGCATCTGATGGGCGACATTCATCAGCCGCTGCACGCGGCCGACCGGCACGACCGCGGCGGCAACAGGGTGGAAGTGTCGTTCTTCGGCCAGCGCGACAATCCGCCCTACGGGGAGCTCAATCTGCACGCCGTCTGGGACATTCACATGGTGCAGCGGCTGGTCGCGGAACGCGGCGGGGAAAATGCCGTCGTCTCCGCGCGCATCGACGACGCCGACAAGTCGGCGTGGGAACGCGGCTCGGTTTCCGACTGGGTGAACGAGAGCAACCTCATCGCCAGGAACTTCGTCTATCCCGCGTTGCCGGTGAGATTCTCGTGCTCCGGCAGAATCACGGACGTGCTGACGCTCGACCAGGCGTATTACTCGAAGGCGGCGCCCGTCATCGAGACGCAGATCAGAAAGGCCGGCATCCGGCTCGCACGCGTGCTGAACGAGACGCTGGGGCGCTAGTCCGGTAGCTGCCGATTCCGTGTCTCGGTGACGGGTTGCCGCGTTTCCACGGGTGCATGTATTCGTGACCCGACAGTGGTACCCTTCGCAAATCTTTTCACGGGGAGAAGAAATCATGGTCCGTTCCATCTTGCGCCGCGGCGTGATCGTCGCAGTCGTCGCCACGATCGCCGGACTTGCCGCGCTGCCCGCCGCCGCACAGGGCTGGCCTGCCAAGCCGGTTAAATTCATCGTTCCGTTCCCGCCGGGCGGCTCGGTCGATCCGCTGGCGCGTCTGGCGGCGGCGAAGCTCGGCGAGGCGCTGGGCCAGCAGTTCATCGTCGAGAACAAGCCGGGGGCCTCGGGCTCGATCGGCACTGCGTTTGTCGCCAAGTCGCCGGCCGACGGCTACACCTTCGTATGGGTGTTCGACACGCACGGGGTCAATCCGTCGCTGTATCCGAACCTGCCCTACGATACGGTGAAGGACCTCGCGCCGGTGATGCTGGTCGGCACCGCACCGATGGTGATCGCCACCCCGGCGTCGCGCCCCTACCGGAGTTTCGCCGACGTCATCCGCGCCGCGAAGGCCGCCCCGGGCACGCTGACCTTCGGCACCATCGGCAACGGCAGCCTCGCGCACCTGACGATGACGCTCATCGAGCAGGCGGCGGGCATCAAGCTCGTGCACGTGCCGTACAAGGGCGGCGGACCGCTCACCCAGGATGCGCTCGGCGGCCAGATCGATTTCGCCGTTGCCTCCGTGGCGGCGCAGGCGCCGCACATACGCGGCGGGAAACTGCGCGCCATCGCCGTCACCGGCGACAAACGCTCGCACGTGCTTCCCGACGTACCGGCGCTGGCGGAGGAGGGCTTCCCGGGCTTCTCGGCAGTGGCTTGGTGGGGCGTGTTCGCGCCCGCCGGCACGCCGCAGCCGATCCTCGACAAGTTCCACGCCGAACTGTTCAGGGCGTTCAACCAGCCCGAGATCAGAAAGCAGCTCACCGAGCAGCTGGGAATGGACCTCGCCCTCAGCACGCCCGAAGCGCTGCAGAAATTCCTCGTCGGCCAGATCGACCGCTGGGGCAAAGTCGTGCGCGACAACAATATCCGCGCCGAGTGAATCGGTCGGCAGCCATGCCGGCGATTAAAATTCGCGCCGCTGCGTTTGCGGTATTGCTGTTTGCCCATGCGCACGGCGCACTCGCGCATCACATCTTCGCCTGCGAGCCCGAATGGGCGGCGCTGTCAGAGGAACTGGGCGGACCCATGGTGTCGGTTTTCAGCGCCACCACCGCTCTTCAGGACCCGCATCGCATCGAAGCCCGGCCCAGCCTGATCGCGCGAGTGCGCAACGCCGACCTGCTGATCTGCACCGGGCTCGGGATCGAGGACGGGTGGCTGCCGATTCTGATCCGCGAGTCGGGCAACGACAGGCTCCAGCCCGGCAAACCGGGTTACCTGATCGCGGGAGACTACGTCGAGAAGCTGAATCTCCCGAAGGTGCTGGACCGCTCGCTGGGAGACGTTCACGCCCAGGGGAACCACCACATCCAGGGCGATCCGCGCAATATCCTGCTGGTGGCGGACGAGCTTGCCGGGCGCCTGACCCGGATCGACCCGGCCCATCAGGCCTATTTCCAGACGCGCCACAAGGCGTTTTCGGAGCGCTGGCGGGAGGCGATCCATCGCTGGGAGGAGCAGGCCGCTCCGCTCAGGGGCGTGGGGATCGTCGGGCATCATGAAGCCTGGCCGTATCTGTGCCGCTGGCTCGGGATGCGCGAAGTCGCGGTCATGGAGCCCAAGCCGGGCATCGAGCCGACGATTGCGCACCTGCAGGAGGTGCTGGCGACATTGCAGCACGCCCCCGCAAACATGATTGTGCGCGCAAGCTACAACAATGCGCGCGCTTCCGAATGGCTTGCCGAGCGCACCCGGCTGCCGGCGGTGGTGCTGCCGTCCACGGTCGGCGGCACGGACGGCGCCAAAGATCTGTTCAGTTTCTACGAAGACATCATCCGCCGCCTGCTCGCGGCGGCGGGAAAATCCTGAGAGCGGAAATTCGCCGGGGCGCCGGCGAGGCTAGGACGCCGGCGGGAGCTTGCAGTTGGCGAAGAGCGTCGCGCCTTCCTCCTCGAGCATCGCCTCGCCGCCCGTGGTCGAGAGCGTGGTGCGGCCGTTGCCGTATTTCGTCCCCGGGCCGGCGGGCATGCCGTCGAGACGGAACTCGCGTTCCGGGTAGATGATCATCGCCGACTTGCCGTCCCCGGCGTAGACGACCACCAGTTGCTTGCCGCCGTCGCAGGCGTAGATCTTCGCATCGCGTGGAATTCGCGGCGCGTCGGCGTCGTAGCTGTCCGTCCACGGCAAGCTGCCGCAGCCGGCGAGCAGTCCCGCCGTCGCGATAAGAATTGCGGCCGATTTCGTTTTTCGCATATAAGTTCCATCAATTGTTGTAGCTGACCAGGGTCGAGCGGTTGACCTCGAAGCTGCGTGCTTGCGGGTCGTTTATCACCAGGGGGCGGTCGTTCATCTGCGCGTCTTCTTCCTGTCGGCGGGGCGGGTGAATTCCGGCATTGTGCCGGATTTCCTGGTCGGCCTTGATGTTGGCGGCTTTCACGACCGGACGGAATCTGGCGATTTCGTTTTTGATCATAGCGGCAGACTGCTCCGGGGTATTGCCCGGCGGCTCGACGCCCATCGCTAATCCCCTTACCCGCCCGCTACGCTCGCCTCCCTCTCCCGCTCGCGGGAGAGGGTTGGGGTGAGGGGCTCAGCCGACCTCGCGTTTTGCCATCGCCGCGTACTCCACGCCCTTGGCAAGACGGTACACCGATTCGGTGACCGGGACCGGCACGCCGAGCTCTTTTGCCTTCCTCACCATGTAGCCGGTCAGTGCTTCGAGCTCGGTCTCGCGCCCGGCGGCGATGTCGAGTGCCATCGAGCCGGCGTGCTGCGTGAGCGGCAGTCCGCCCGAGCGCGTTTTCCTGACGAACTGCAGCGGATCGAACTCGAGCCTGATCCCTTGAGCTTCGGCGACGCGGACGCACTCGGCCGCCATGTCGTCGATGAGGGCGCAGACTTCGGGCACCTTGTAGCGCGCCGCGTTGACGCCGAGCAGGATCGCGCCGACCGGGTTCATCACGCAGTTGAAGATGAACTTGCCCCAGATGGCGCCGCGCGGATCGGCGACCACCTTCGTCGGCAGCCCCGCCGCCGTCATCAGGTCGCCGAGCCACCGGATCGAATCGACACTGCCGCGCGCCGGCCCCAGCCACGCGTCTCCGCCGCGGATCAGATGATGCACGCGTCCCGGCCCGTCGTAGCGCGCCGCTTCGAACGTGACGCCGTGCGCGACGTCGAGCTCGGTGATTGCGGCCAGCAACTCGTCGTTGCCCATGCCGTTCTGGAAAGTGACGAGCAGCGGCCGGCCTTCGAGTACCGGATGGATCGAGTGAAACGCGGCTTCGGTTGCCTGCGATTTCACCAGGATGATCACGGCATCGAACCGGCGCGGCCTCATCTCCGCGGCATGCGCGAACGCCGCGAGCTTGGTCACGGATTCCGTGCGGCCGGTGAGCGCGAGCCCATGGTGTTTGATCGCCTCGACGTGCGCCTTGTTGGTGTCGAGCACGACGACGTCGGCGACCTTGGCGAGATAGGCAGCGTACAGTCCGCCGATCGCGCCGGCGCCGACGATGAGGATCTGTCGCTTGGAACTCACGAAAACATCCGTTCAATCGGCCGTCGTCCCCGCGGAAGCGGGGATCCAGTGACTTTCCAGCAACGGAGCTGGATTCCCCTCCGCTTTCGCGGAGGCCAAAGGCGCCGCGGGAATGACAGCGAGATTGGCAAGCCCTCCCCAGTTCTTACAGCGCCGGGATGCGCACGTGCAGCAGCGCCGACCGTCCGCCGCGCACTTCCTTCAGGCAGCGCCGGATCGCCGCGGGCGCGGACTCCGGATCGACGAGCGTCTCGCCGTAGCCGCCGGCGGCTTCGCACACCTTGGCAAACTCGACTTCGGGGGCGAGCAGCGCCTGGTACTCGCTCGTTCCCTTCGCGTCGCCCTCGGGATACATGCGCAGCGTCGCTTCCTTGACCGCGGCCCAGCCGGAATTGTCGAGCACGAGGGTGAAAATCGGCAGCTGGTATTGCTTGGCCACGGCGAACACCGAGGACGGATTGCCGAAATAAAAGCCGCCGTCGCCGACGACCTGCACCACGGTCGCCTCGGGCCGCGCGAGCTTCGCGCCGAGCGCCGTTCCCGCCGAGCAGCCGAGGCCGCCGCCGGCAAAACCGAACGCCGTTCCCGGCCGCGTGCGCATGATCTGGTTCCACGCCACCGGGCCGTTGCGTATTGCCTCGTTGACGACGATGTCGTCCTCGCCGAGCGCCTTGCTCAGCTCGACGCACAGGTAATGCGGATTGATCGCGCCCTTCGCGCCCTTGTCGGCGGCGAGCTTGGCCAGCGCCGCGCGGCGCTCCTCATTCTCGCGCGCGAGCGTTTCCATGCGCTTCGCCGCCGCGTCGCGAAACGCGGGCGTCGCCCTCGCCTTCAGCGCTTCGAACAGCTGCGCGAGGATCATGGTGCTGTCCCCTTGCAGCCGCTGGTTGGACGGGAAGCCCCAGATCGGAAAGCATTCCTTGACCGCGTCGATGTCGATCTGCGCCCAGAAGGTGTGCGGATTCTCGCGCGTGTCGCGCGGAATCCAGGGCACGTCGACGTCGACCATCAGGCCGACGTCGGCCTCGGCGACATGCTTGCCGGGCACGAGGCCCCCGTAGCAGGGCGATACCCTCGATATGTTGAGATAGAGGGGATTGGACTCGAACACGCGCATACCGGAAAAGCGCGCGAGCGCCTCGATCAGCGCCGGCGCCTTCGGATTGCGCCCGGCGTAGGTGGTGATGAGGATGGGGTGCTGCGCCGCGAGCAGCCGCTCGGTGAGGCTGGCGATCTCGGCGGCATCCACTGCGCCCGCCTTGATGGCGCCGTAGCGCTCGGCCGGGAAGGCCCGCATCGCGGCCTCGTCCCAGGTCTCGGCGAGCGTCTCGCGCGGCAGCATCAGGTACACCGGCCCCATCGGGTCGCTGTGGGCGACGGTGTGCGCGCGCCGCAGCGTTTCCTTGGTCATGACGCCCGAGGGCAGCGTCCACTCCCATTTGGCGTAGTTGCGCACGATCCCGCCCTGGTCGAACGGCTCCTGGATGAAGTGGACGTAGTTGTCGCGCGTGCCGCGCAGCTCGCCGCGCACGGTGTAGGGCGCCTTGCCCGCCATCAGCATCGCCGGCACGCGCGCGCGGCGCAGGTTGTGCATCCCCAGCGCCGCGTTCGAGGTGCCGGCATCGACGTGCACCAGCACCGCCTGCCCGCGCCCGGTCGCCATGGCGTAGCCGCCGGCCATGTGCATCGCCGTGTTCTCGTGCGGGCACAGGATCGTCTGCGGCAGCGCGCGGCCCTGTTTGCGCCAGCGCGCCATTTCCTCGATCAGCGGCGCATGGTCGGTGCCGAGGTTGCAGAACAGGTACTCGATGCCGATTTCGTTCAGGCCTTCGAGGAAATAGTGCGAAGTCGAGTGCAACTTCACTTGCGGTGCCTTGTCCATGCGGGATTCCTGAGTCGATTTCCTTGAACGGGCCGGAATGCCTTGCCGTCACCAACAGCAAGGCCCTCCTCCTGCGAATATCGAAATGATAAACCGGATTGCCGGCACGCGGCAGTTTTCCGCCGTCGCACCGGCGCCGGCAACGCCTCTCGATCTCGCGCGCATTAGCGATGCAACGCCGTTGTACTGGCTCTCCGCTACTTCAGGAAAGCGATGATCTCGGCCGAGAACTCTTTCTGGTGGCCCACCCAGAGATGCCCGCCGCTCGGATAGCCGACGAAGCGGGCGTGCGGAATATGCGCGGCGGTGTAGCGGGCGCCGTCGTAGGTCCCAAACAGATCGTCGGCCGTGCTCATCACCAGCGTCGGCACGCCGATGCGCTCCAGCTCGTAGCGCGGCAGCGAGAAAATCACCGCCGCATCGTTCACCAGTCCCTCGCGCCGCGGACTGACGGGCAGGATGTGGTCCAGCACCTGCGCGACGAACGCCTGCTCGTCCGGGGCTGCAGTCTCCACCACGGCCGGCGGCGTGGCGAGCATCGCCCGGATCGCGGTCTGCCGCGAGAGCCGGGTCGCGGCCCAGAAGAGGAAGTCCGACCTGAGAGCCGTATCGAACAGGAACGCGGTCCCGGGCGGGGTCCGTATCGGCGGCGCGCCCCCCGGCCGGGGCACGTAGGCGACCGGGACCAGCAGAACCAGCGCGCTGCAGCGCTCGGGATGCCGCAGCGCAAACTGCATCGAGGAGGGCGCGCCGGCCGAGGCGCCGACGATCGCGGCGCGCCGGATGCCGAGCGCATCGAGCAGGCAGGCGTAGGCGTCGGCCTGCGCGGCCGGCGAGGCGTCGGCCGGGAGCGGCGTGCGCAAGTAGCCGAAGCGCGACATGGCGATGACGCGGAATCCGCCGCCGGTGAGCGCCCTGGAAAAGTCCAGACCCTGGTCGAAGCCGCCGCCCGCACCATGCACCACCAGCACCGGCTTGCCCTCGCCGGCCGCTGCATACTCGATGGCGCCGCAGGGCGTCTGCACCACCTGGCTGCCGCTCGAGACGCGCGCGCGCGCCTGATCGATATCGCGCCGATAACTCGCGTAGACGAGTCCGGTCAGTACGGCCCCGACGAGGACCACGAGGATCAGCACGACTCGACCTGCATGCAGCGTTGCCATTCGGTACCCTTGGCTGGATCGAGGCCCGGTCGACTATCCGGTCGAACACAGCGGATTGCAGAGCGCCATTGTGCGACGCGGGGCGGCAGCGTTCAAGCCGAACCCGGCACGGCGCCGCCGCGGCGTTTTTCGGGGTTCATGGTCGAGACTCGTTGTTGCCAAATGTGGCAACCAAGCGCCCGGACAGCCGCGACTGGCGTCGCTATCGACAACGTATCGATGTTTACCAAAGTGTGTGACACGGCAATCTTCGGGTCGTCATTCCCGCGAAAGCGGGAATCCAGCGTCTTTTTACTCTGAAAGACCCTGGATTCCGGCTCGCCTCCCCCTTTTGCGGGGGCAGGGCCCGCGCGTCCGGAATGACGAGGCAATGGGTCTATACTTTCGCCCATGTCCAAGACCGCCGCTCTCAAAAAGCCACCGCCCGGCAGCTCGGCCGTTCGAGACACCCATGGCGGGAATTCGCTTTCGCTGATCGCTTCCCGCCGTGGCGGCAAAATCATTCACCGCGACGCAAAGACCGGTTCGTTCGCGTCGCCGCGTTCCGCAGCGCGCATTCGAGACACATCGACGCGCGCCGCGGATTCCCTCAAGCGACTGGCAAAGCGCTGACCCGCCATAAGGCGCTATCGCGTCAGGATCCAGGATGTCATCGAGGCGCACGAGCAGGCGCTCCGCTTTGGCGGCCTGCCCGGAGTCCGCGATTGGGGTTTGCTTGAGTCGGCGGTCGGACGGCCGTTCACGGTTACTACCGCCCAATCGAGAGGAAAGCCGCGGCTCCCGCGGAATCGTTGACGAGAAATCACGGATTCGCCGACGGGAACAAGCGCACCGCATTCCTGATCGTGGACTTGTTTCTCTACCACAGCGGCTATCGTCTCGAATCTCGACGGGGCGACGTTCGCCGGGAGCTTGAACGGCTCATCCTCCAAATCGTCGAGCATCATCCGGGATTCGACGAAATCGCCGGCTGGTTCAAACTCCGGATCCGAAAGCGCCGCTGAGACCCACCCGCGGCGCCGGGCGCAGCGAATACTCCGCCGTAATCCGGAACCTGCGCTGCATCGGCTGCTCCGCCCCCGGCCCGAACCACGCCTCCCGGATCTTCAGCGCTTCCCCCGAAGCCTTGAGTTCGAGCAGCGCCCGATCGATCGCCGCCCGCATGCGCGGCTCGTCCTTTTTCATGGCGAAGCCGGCGTTGCGCGACTGGGCGAAGTCCGGCAGGAAAAGAGTGTCCTGCGGGTGAGCGTCTTGGCGCACGCTGGCCGCGAGCACCGTTGCGACGGCGGTGAAGGCATCCACGCTGCCCTCCCTGGGCGCCGCGAAGGCGAGGGCAGTGTCGCGCACGGTGACCCGGGTCACATCGGGCACGGCTTGCTTCAGATTGCCGCCGGCGGCGGACGTGCCCGCCGAGGAGGCCTTGCGGCCCGACAACCGGCGCGGTGATGCCGGAGGACTTCTTCACCATCACCGCGTGCCCGGCCCCACGCCCACGCGCCGGGCGAGCGCGCGCACGAGCTCGAGGTCATAGCCGCTGAGGGTGCCGTCCGCGGCCTTGCGAAAACTGAACGGCGGCGTGGTATCGCTCACCCCGACTACCCGCTTGCCGCGGGCCCTGATCTCGTCGAGCCGGTCGGCCAGGGCGGACAATGCAAAGATGAGGAGCAGGGATGCCGCGAGGACGGCCTGGATTCGCACAATGTTCGATCGCGTGAGCATGATGGCGCAAAGTATAAGTTGCGGTGTCTTGCTCGCGCTGTTCCAATTTGGAACGTCACTTAGTTGGTTTATCTCGGTTACAAGGCTTGTAACCGCAAATAGCACTTAGGCTTGTCCGGCTTCGTCTGGGTTACAAGCTTGTAACCACACTTCTGTTCATATTTGAGTTATGTTCACGTTACGTGTACTATGTTGAATACATGAACAAGTAGTCAACGATGTTCATGTCTAAACGTTGTTCACGTAACATGAACCCTAAGTTAGGGTGAACACAGGGGGTCCCAATGGACCGGGCCACGCACTTACGTCAGCGGGAGCGCGGACTCCTGGACGATGCATTGGCGGCGCTAACCCGCACCACCGGGTTGGAAGCCGAAGTCGTCGCCACTGAGCCGCGGGCCGGCCAGGGCAAAAACCTGCGTCCGGACGCGGTGATCGATATCCACGGCGCTGGAAAGCACCATCGGTACCTTGTGGAGACGAAAAGAGTCGACCGAACAGTAACGCTCGCCACGGTCAAACATCAGCTGGAGCACTATGGCAAACCCGGTGTGCTCGTCGCACCTTATCTCACGCCGGAACTTGCTAACCATTGCCGGGACAAGCTCGATCTGCAGTTCATGGACACTGCCGGAAACGCCTACTTGCGTGCGCCCGGTCTTTACGTGTTCATCAAAGGCGAGAAGCCGCAAGGCGTCGCGGCGAACGCGATGGGCGCGCGCGGGGGCGGCACGGCCACAGCGCTCAGAGTCGTATTCGCGCTACTTTGCAAACCGGAGCTCCTCAATGCGCCCTATCGGGAAATCGTCGCAGCAGCCGGCGTCGCCCTCGGTGCGGTTGGATGGGTGTTCTTCGATCTCCAAGCGCGCGGCCTCGTCGGCGGTGGACAGCGCAAACGCAATCGGCGATTCCTCGAACCGAAACGTCTGCTCGACGAATGGGTCACGAACTACGCAATCAAGCTGCGCCCGAAACTCAATCCGCGGCGCTTCCGCGCGCCAGACGCGAACTGGTGGCGTAAGGTCCACTTGACCGAGGGCCACGCATGGTGGGGAGGTGAAGTGGCGGCGGACCACCTCACCCACTATCTAAAGCCCGCAGCCTGCACCCTCTATCTCGACCCCAAAGCCCAGGGGAAAACGTTGGCAGCGCTCGTTGTAAAGAACAAGCTGCACGCCGACCCCGAAGGCGACGTCGAGTTCCTCGATCGTTTCTGGAACTTCACGGTGCCCGGTAACCGGCCGAACCTCGTTCCGCCAGTTCTTGTCTACGCGGATCTCCTTGCCACCCTGGATCCGCGTAACCTGGAAGTCGCAAAAATGATTCGCGAGCGTTACCTTGATCATGCTTACGATCCCAAATGAGCGAGCGCTTGCCGTGATATAGCGAAATGCTATAATCCGCCATGCACGTCATTTCCCGCAAGGCGCTTGCGGAGTTCTGGAAGATTTATCCGCCGGCGCAGGGCCCGATGGCGGCATGGTTCAAGGTAGTGGAAGGCGCGACGTTTCCGAATTTCGCCGCGGTGCGCGCGACCTTCAATTCGGCCGACAAGGTGGACAAGTTCACGGTGTTCAACGTCGGCGGTGGGGGCTACCGGGTGGTGACGGCGATCCATTTCAATCGGCAAAAGCTTTACATCCGGCACGTGTTGACCCACCCGGAATACGAGCGCTGGAGCGCGAAAGCGAGGAAAGACAAATGAAGGTCAAGGAATTCGATCCCGCTCAGGCGGAGCGTGCCTGGCAGGCGTTCCGCAGCAGCATCGGCGTCGTCGCGATCCAGACGCCCAGGCAGTACGAGCAGACGGTGGCGTTCATGAACCAGCTCGTGGATCTGGTCGGGGAGAACGAGCGCCATCCGCTTATCGGTCTGCTCGACCTCGTGGGTGAACTGGTCGCTGCCTACGAGTCGCGCATGCACCCCGTGCCCGACGCGCCGCCGCGTGAAGTGCTGCGCTTGCTGATGCAGCAGAGCGGCCTCACGCAGTCGGACCTGCGCGCCGAGCTGGGCGGCCAGCCGGTGGTGAGCGCCGTCCTGAACGGCAAGCGCGAGATCAACTCGCGGCAGGCCAAGGCGCTTGCCGCGCGCTTTCGCGTTTCGCCGGCGGCCTTTATTTGATCGAGATCAGGCGGGGCTAAACCTCCGCCGTAATCCGGAACCTGCGCTGCATCGGCTGCTCCGCCCCCGGCCCGAACCACGCCTCCCGGATCTTCGGCGCTTCCCCAGAAGCCTCGAGTTCGAGCAGCGCCCGATCGATCGCCGCCTGCATGCGCGGCTCGTCCTTTTTCATGGCGAAGCCGGCGTTGCGCGACTGGGCGAAGTCCGGCAGGAAAAGAGTGTCCTGCGGGTGAGCGTCCCGGCGCGCGCTGGCCGCGAGCACCGTAGCGTCGGTGGTGAAGGCATCCACGCCGCCCTCCCTGAGCGCCGCGAAGGCGAGGGCAGTGTCGCGCACAGTGACCGGATTCACATCGGGCACGGCTTGCCTGAGATTGCCGCCGGCGGTGGACGTGCTCGCCGAGGCGGCTTTGCGGCCCGACAACTGGCGCGGTGATGCCAGAGGACTTCTTCACGATCACCGCGTGCGGGGTGACGAAGGTGATGTGGCTGAAGTCGACCTCGCGCAGCCGCTCGGGAGTGCGCGTCATCGAGGTGGCGACGAAATCGAGCTTGCCCTGCTGCAACAAGGGAATGCGCTCGGCGCTCGCGAGCGGCACCATCTCCAGCGCCACGCCCATGCGCCGGGCGGAGAGGCGTTCGATTTCAGCGCGAAGTCTTGAAATGTCGACCGCAGATCGTCGATCCGTAGGTTCGCTGAAAAGGCGATACTGATCACAGTATTACTCAAACTCGACCGTCCCCGTGAATGATATTCTCAATATAATCAACAAATAGATATAATTTTCATGTGATTTCTTGACATGTCGAGAAATCAAGTTTAATCTTTTTACATGCTAAAAAAACGCTATAGCACTGCCTCCCAGCTCGACGGCGTCATCGACCTCGAGCGCCTTCGCTCAGGTCCAACGGACAGCATCGAGCGGGACGCCGACCGATTCTTCGCACTTACTTTTCCCTCGGAAGAAGTGCGCGCGCTCCTGCGAGCGCTGAGCGATCGATTTGCAGGCAAGCATTCCGCAGGAACTGTTCTCGCACAGGCAGTGAAAGGGTTGGGCAAATCGCACACGCTGCTCCTTGCCTATCACTTGTTCAACAGCCCCGCCGAAGCGCAGGCGTGGATGGCGAAGCTAGGCTACAAGTGGTCACCGCCTGCGGACATGGTCGTAATCGTTCATAAATTTACCGACCACTCTGTGCCCAAGGATGCTCTGTGGTTGCTTGTCGGCGAGAAACTGGGTGCCAAAAAATGGAGCGATAAGGCACCGCCAAGCCCCGACGAGCTGCTGGCCGTGATCGGCAAGCGTCACCTGGTACTCGTGTTCGACGAGCTCGAGCGCGGCATTCAAGGGATTGTCAACGACGCAAAGAGAATTCAAAACCTGAATTTCCTCCAAATGCTGAGCGAGACAGCGAATCGTGATCTGCGGGTGATGCTTATCGCCGCCATCTACGACGGTACGGTTGAACCCGGAGCCACGCTGCGCCGTACCCGACCGGTCGATCTGCGTTTTCGCAAGCCGGAAGATCGCGCGGCCATCGTACGTCATCGCCTTTTCGAGAACGCCGAGAGCTACGATCGCGATGCAGCGAAGTCACTCGTTCAGTCGTATATCAATGCATGGAAAAAGTTTGGCATCGAAACGCCGGCGCCTTATGCCGCGCGCATGGAAGCGACGTTTCCATTTCTTCCTGACCTAGTAGAGCTGATCTTTACCCGCATCACCGAGACGGTCGGGTTTCAGGGAACGCGCAGTGCGCTGGGATTATTGGGCGCAATGCTCGACGCGAGCGGTGAGGGCTCATTTCTGATGACCGCGGCACACTGCCGCATCTCGGACACAGCTTGCACCGACCGGATGCAGGACTTGAACCCCTCCGGCGCCCTGATCAATTGCGCGAAATCGAACTACCTGGATCTCGCGAAACAACCCTACGCCGAAGCGATTGCCTCGGCGACGCTACTTGCTAGCCTCGTCCCCGGCGCTCCAGTAGGGCTCTCGAAGGATGAGATCGTCCGGCATGCGGTCAAACCGGGCGATGACCCCAATGACCTACAGATAGCTCTCGACACCTTCAGGAAGTACGGTACCTATTTCCACGAAGCCGACGGGCGCTACCGTTTCGACCTGCACGAGAACGAGCATGCCAAGGTCGAGTTGAATGCGCGCAAGTACGCCGAAGATGTCGCACGCGAGCAGCTCATCACTACCTGGCTGCAAGACGTATTTCGCGACACCGGTGAGACCGTTGTGTTCCGCGACCCCGAGCAGGCCAAGTCAGACCTCGATGTGCTCTCGCTCAAGGGAAGGCGCTTCGTCCTCTCACCGCGTCGCCTGTCGGCCGAGGAGCGGCACGCGCTCTACGTCGGCGCGCAAAAGCGCAACCAGATCATTCTGCTCGAACCGCGCGACGACGCTGCTAACTACCTAACGAATGCCGACTTGCTTGCCTACGCTCGGCGCATCAGGGCGGCGCACGAACTTGCCAATGCGGCGGGCAGTGCCGATAGTCGCCGTCGCTACGAGGACATTCGCGCCGAGGAAGCGAAGCAGTTGCAGCGGCTCCTGCGCCAGTCGGGTCATATTTACATCCGAATCGAGAAATGGGCGGAGAAGCCCGCTGATACGCAGTTCGAAGAAGAGCCGCTTGGGCAAGCGGCTAGCAAGGCTGAGGTCGTAGAGCAGTTACGCGCCAACCTTTATCCGCCATCGCTCTTCGTCGAGCACCTGCGCAATCACAAGGAGCGGTTTATCGGGCAACGCGTCGAGCAAGTCGACCGCGCCTACAGTAACAACCTCGGATTCCCAGTCCCGCTCGATATCCAGATCGTGGCCAACGCTGTGCGACAGCTTGTACAGGAGCGGGTCATAGGTATAAAACATCAGCGCCTCGGCGGGGGCGCCTGCGGGGAGCCCGTCAACCTAAGTCAGTCAGAACTCGATCAAGCCGAACTTGCTCACCCGTGGCCAGCGTCGCTGCCGCCCGCCGAAAAACCAACCTCAGGTCCGGCATCGCCGCCCGGGCCGGGATCGGGACCAACGCCTCCGCCACCGGAGCCGGTGTCCGGCCTCTCGCGGCAACGTGACGAACGTGCGACGCCTCACTGCGCTAGCGTCGGCGAGCTACGCCAGCAAGTTGCTGCGCGTTTGGTCGATCTAGAGGACCCCATCATCGTTGAGGCTCGATTTTCGATATTCTCGGATTTGCGGGGCCGTGATTTGACGTCGCTGCCGTCGGCATTTCGCGGCGGCCTTACAGGGAACGGCGACTTCAATATTCAGCTCGACATCACCGTTCGCGGGCCGCTGAGTAAAGCGAATCTCGAGCAGCAGTGCGAGCGACTGCCTGTGGTGGAAGGCGCAACTTATTCGGCGCGCGTCACTGTCGAGGTAGAGGAAGGCGCGCTTGCCAGGGATGGAATTGCGTGATGGCGGCCCTAGACGCAGCGCTCCTCGCGCAGATGACGGCGCCCGCGCCGAGACTGCCGCAGCTCGAACGCTGGCTGATGGATCAAATCTGGAGCGCGTCCGCGTTCGAGCGTGCCGGGCGTTCGCCCAAGTCTTATCTTTTGGCCGGCGAGCGTGAAGTAAACGAGCGCGAGAGCCTATTCGGAGCAACTGCCGGCGGGGTGTACCACGAGCTTGCCCAGGCTCCACGCGACGACAGAACCATCGCTGCCTTTTTTGCGGCGAACCCCGGTGCTGCCGCGGTGATCTTCGATGGTTGCTCACTGCGTGAGTATCCGAGGCTCGTCGAACTTGCCAAGGCATCGAAGCGGGCGGTGATCGAGTCAGGCTGCAGCCGTGCGGCGATTCCCTCCGAAACCAATCAGTTCGTCGTGGATCGTCTCGGACTTGGCCTGCCGGGGCTTGGACCCTCGCAACTGTCCTCGCGGCGCGAGCTTCGTGAGCAAAACGTGCGCTTCTACTACTTTGGCCAAGCGAACAGTTACCACACGATTGAAAACGGCCCCGAGTCGATTCTCTTGTGGTGCCGTTTTCCCGATCAGCGCTACACCGACAGCGCGGCGGTGGACGAAGGTCTGTTCGACGGCCTCTGGGACGGATTCGAACTCGCCTGGCGCAATACCGTGCAGGCATTGCCGCCGGAACGGAAAGTCTTGGTGACGAGCGACCACGGTTATGTGTTCCTGAAATCCGGATTCAGTGATACGCGACTGAAGAATGCCGACCGCACGCTAAACGGTAAGCGGTTCTGCTTCTTCGCGCCCGACGAGCCACTACCGGCCGCGGCGGCCGGTCTTCGGGTGGATGAGGCGCGGCGTCTGGCGATCCTCGCCGGCCGTGCGCACAACCGCCCGCAGGCGCCTTCAGCCTCGCAGTCGGTATATCGCCACGGCGGGCTTTCACTCATGGAGATGCTGACGCCTTGGCTTGTGTTAGGACCAGTCAGCTAGGCAAAGGAGTAAGAGATGAAGCAGAAGATTGGCACTGTGTTGGAGGGAGACATCTTGCGCCGCGCCAAACGCCGCGCGGCAGACGAGAACCGTCCGTTAAGCGATGTGATCCAGGACGCACTGGAGCGTTACCTCTCTGAAGGCATGCCCGAGCCTGCGCGGCGCGACGCCGCGTACCAGCTTTTTTGCGAGCGGCCGATGCGCCTCGCGCCGGATCAGTTGAAGGCGGTGCTCGAACACGACAGCTGGGATCTGTAACCTCCGTGAACCTCGACGATATCCCCGCCGGCAGCCTCTGCGTTGTGGACACCAATGTCCTTCTATACGCCGAGCAAGGGGTTTCCCCGCAGGCGCAACGTTTCGTGCGCCGTTGTTCAAGCGGTGAGCTGAAAGCCGTGCTGCCGCAGACGGTATGGCAGGAACTCACACACAAGCTGATGCTCGCTGAGGCGATGATGCGCGGTCTCACCTCGGGGGGGAATCCTGCGGCGCGGCTTGCGGCGAAGCCGGCGGCGATCCGTGGTCTCACGCTCTACCGCGCCAAAGTGAAATCACTCCTCGATCTCGGTTTCAGCTTCGAGCCCTGCCAGCTCGGTGACTTGACCGAGCGCGCGTTCGCACTGCAGGAGAAGTACGGGCTGCTCACCAACGACGCAGTGGTACTTGCCGTCGCGCTGCGTTTGAAGGCCAACGCGCTCGTCTCAGCCGACAAGGCGTTTCACGACATCGCCGAGCCCGACGTGTACGGGCCTACCGATCTGCGCTTCTAGCGCTATGAACGCTCCCGAGAAAACGAATCGCCCGGCGGCCGCAGCCGTCAGCGCGATCCCGCGCGCCATCGAGGTCGGCTTTCCCATCGTCGAGATCAACCGGCTCGCCGAACCGGAGCGAAACAGCTTCAAACCCATCTACCAGATGCACAAATGGTTCGCGCGTCGCGCCTCGTGTGTATTCCGCGCGATCCTGCTCGGCGCGCTCAAGCCCGCGGTTCAAGCGGATGGCACGCCCACGAATTTGATGGAGGAGTTCTACAAGAACCATGCCGACGACCCCGATACGAAGGGCAAGGTCGTGCTTGATCCATTCATGGGCGGCGGCACGACGGTGGTCGAGGCGCTGCGCCTCGGCTGCAAGGTGATCGGCATCGACCTGAACCCGGTCGCCTGGTTCATCGTCAAGACCGAGATCGAACCGGTGGATCTCGTGGCGCTGGAAGCCGCTTTTCAACGTCTTGCCGCGCGTCCGGTCGCGTGGAACGCCGACAAGCCGCTGCGCGAGACGCTCCTCAATCTGTACAAAACCGAGGCTGTGCCAGGGCTGGAAGCCGACGTGATCTACACCTTCTGGGTGAAGCACGCGATCTGCACCGACCAGTCGTGCCGGAAGGAAGTCCCGCTCTTTAAGGATTACCTCGTTGCGCACAAAACCATGACCGTGCGCTACTGGCGCGACCTTGCCTGCCCGGAATGCGGAAAGAAGTTCGATTGGGAGACGCAGCCCGCGACATTGATCGCGGAGAACGCGCTGATGATCAACGCGCCTCGCGGAAGTGCGGGCGAAGGTCGGCCCAATGCCGCGTGGTCCTTCGCGCCAGAGCCGGAGAAGCCCAAGAAACGGCGCGATATCGCGAAAGCCGAACTTGACTGCCCTGGCTGCGCAAGACGTATCAAGCTCGCGGTACCTTCGGATCAGAGAAAGGAAAGGAAAAAAGTTCCGCTGACTGTGCTGCTCTGCCCGAAATGCGAGGCAGTATGGCAGTGGCGTGGAGAGCTGCACGAAGGCACGGTGCCATGCCCATCGTGCAAGCACGAATACGACCCGCGCAAGGGCAATGCCGGTGACGGAAAGTTTGAATGCGTCTGCGGGAACAAAGACGACATTATCCAGAGCATCCGGCTACTGCCAAGAGAGAAGCGTCTTCCTGTCAGGCCCTATGCGCTGCAGGCTTATCTGCCCGCGGAATCGAAAGAAAACGAAGAGGACGCCGCGGGCGATGGCGCGCAGACCGCCCTCTTTGGTGACGGTGCCGATCGGCAGGAGGCGCTGCCCTTGCAACGCAGGATTCTTGAACGCCGGCAGTTGCCCGACGGATTCTTGCTGCCGGGGAACGGGAAATTCTTCAAGCGCTTTTCTGCCTCCGACAAGACACGGCTCATTGAGGCCGAGCGAACCTGGGACACAAACAAGGACAAGCTCCCTTACCCGAAGAGCGAAGTTCCTGTCGGTGAAAAGACCAAATCAGGTTTGCTCTCGCATCACTATAACTATTGGCACGAGATATTTGCGCCCCGGCAGTTGCTTGCACTCTCGACACTGCTGCGAGGAATAATGGAGGAACCGGACGAAAAGCTCCAGGAGATGCTGCTTTGCGCCTTCTCAAACACGCTGGAAGGCAACAATATGTTCGTGCGCAATATCCCCTCGCGGAACACGCCTGGTGGAACGGCACCGGCTGGAATTTTCGCGCGACACGACTACCATCCCAAAGTCACGATCTGTGAGCAGAACGTTTGGGGAACAGAATCCGGCAACAACACATTCATTTCGCGCATGGAAATGCTCAACGCGGCCCTGCGCTTCGCACGCGACTGGTCCGATGCCCTCGACGGCTCGGCGCTTGACCCTGTCCCTACGAATTTTGAAGTGACCTTGAAGGCGGGCTCGTCGTCCGATCCAGCAGTCAACGACATGACTGCTGCCATCGCAATCACCGATCCACCCTACGCGGGGAACGTCAACTATTCCGAGCTAGCCGATTTCTTTTATGTCTGGCTGCGGTTGGTACTCAAGCAGCGCTATACCTGGTTTGCCCCCGAATACTGCGAAAAGCGTGCCGAAGTCATCGAGAATCGTACTCGCGGCAAATCTATAGAGGATTTTTACAGTAGCCTCGCGGACGTATTTCGTCAGACCCGCTCCAACCTCCCAGAGCAGGGATTATTGGTATTCACATTTCACCACGCGGACCAGGAAGGAACCGTTTGGGAAGGGCTGCTGCAAGCGCTTTGTGACACCGGTTTCGAAATCGCCGCGGTGTATCCGGTGCACGCCGAACGCGAGGCATCGCTTCATTTACTCGACAAGGAGAATATCTCCTACGACCTAATCCATGTCTGTCGCAAGCGGATTGAAGATCCGACGCCTCGCTCTTGGGCAGGCGTTCGTCAAGATGTTCGTCGCCGCGCGCGCGCCGAGCTTGCCGCCATTGAGGCCGGGCGCTATGGCGGGAAGCCGCTCGCTGAGCCGGACGTGCGCCTAATATGTATCGGTAAATGTTTGGAGCTCTACAGCACGCATTACGACAAGGTCCTCGATCACGAAGGAAAAACCCTGCCACTCCACCGCGCACTGCAGGACATCAGCGCGATTGTGGATCAACTCGTGACGAAAGAGCGGCCACTTCCTGTTGAGTTGGAAAACATTGACAACCTCTCCTACGTTTGGCTGCGCTGCCTCATGCTGCGCCGTGCCGAGGTGAGTGTGGACAGCCTGTCTAAGGACCTCCGTGCGCTCCAGGTCAGTGTCGACGACATGAAAAACGCGGGCCTCATTGTGCGCGGGAGGACTGGCCGAGGACGAACTTACGAGGTGAAGCAGCCTCATGAGCGTTTGGAAGCAGCGCTGGAAGCGCTTACTAAGGTTTCAACGCGGCAGGAGCAGACAAGACTCTTCGGCGAAAACGACCTGCCTGAAGGGCTCGTGATGGCGGATCTGTGGCAGGCGTTGATCGCGCTCGCGAGCGCCGGGGAATCGGTACTCGATCTGCTTGAGCGCTTCAAGCCGCAGTGGCCGGAGATTGCGGCGGGCCTGCGCTATTGTCGCCAGGCGCGCGCCGACTGGGAGGGACCGATCAAGCGCGTGCTCGCCGTGATTGAAGGCGTGCCGCTCTTCCGGGAAGGGGCCACCTGATGGCTGGCTACATGCTGATCGAGAGGAAAATGCTCAGACCGCACAAGGCGGACGGCGTCCCTCCGCATGAGCAGGAGATCGGCTTTCTCGATTACCTGCGCGAGCTGCGGCAGGAGGTGTTTCCATTCTCGCGTGGGAGCAAGCTGAGAGTCGTGGGGCTGGAGGAAACGCTGCTGGCCGCGCAGGATCGGAATGAACTCTCGGCGGAGATCCACCGGCTCCTTGCGGCTCGCGCCAACGATCTCGAGCGCATAGGCGGGTTCGTGCAGGTGGTGTTCGAATGGCCGCTTAGCTACGGCGACGACCTGTGGTTCACGCGCGGCGCGTCCGAGCGCATCCCGCTGCGCCCGCTCTTCGGCAGCGTCCGCCAACAATACGAAGACACGAACATCTATTACTTAGCAGGATTCAATCTGACATGAATCAAGTTGCTGACCGCGGCGTCCACATCGAACTGTACGATTCTGTGCGGGTGCGTAACCGTCCCGAATGGGGCATGGGGGAAGTGCTCAAGATTGCCCAGAACCTCGGCGTCTATCAGGCGAAGGTCCTCTTCAAGACCTCGGACGGCGAACGCCTGGAGACTGTTCCGCTCGAATGGTTGGAAAAGACTTCCGACCTCTGGGAGCGCCTCGCAGCAGGCGAATTCGACGATCCGCGTTCTTACCGTTTAAAGCAGATGGCCTACGACATGGCGTACGCCAACACCGGTGGGGAGCTGACGTCCAGTCGCGTGGACCTACTGCCGCATCAGATCCTCTTGGTACACGATCTCGTGGCGCAATCGTCTCGCCGAATGTTGGTTGCAGATGAGGTGGGTCTGGGCAAGACCATCGAGACCGGCATGCTGATCCGAGAGCTGATCGCGCGCGGCGACGCAACTCGTATTCTGATCGTCACGCCGGCGGGGTTGATCGAAAATTGGCGCCGTGAACTGGAGGGTGGCTTCCGGCTGCTGTTCGACGTGCTGGGCAAGGATTTTCAGGACCATGGCTCGGCGGCTTGGGAGCGACACGCCCGAGTCATCGCCTCGATCGACACGCTGAAACAGCAGCGCCGCCTGCAACGGCTGCTCGCGGCGCCCGGCTGGGATATGGTGATTTTCGACGAGGCACACCACCTGTCGCGCACACGCAGCGGCAAGAAGACTGTGACGACGCAGAACTACCGGCTCGCCGAGGCGCTGCGAAATCACACCAGAGACCTCATCTTTCTTTCTGCCACCCCGCATCAGGGCAATGCCTACCAATTCTGGTCGCTGCTGCAGTTGCTGAACGATCAGCTATTTCCGTCCGCGGATGCAGTCGCCGATCACCGTGGCGTGCTCGGCCGTGTGATGATCAGACGTACCAAGCGCGAGGTGACCGACGCGAACGGGCAGGGAATTTTCCGCAAGCGTTTAGTTACCACCGAGCGTTTCTCTCTCGCACCCCGAGAGCGGTTCTTCTACGACAAGCTAAGCGAGTATCTCCGAGACGGCTACAGTGCAGCGGGCGTCGGAGAGAACCGCACGACCAGCGCACAGCGGGCAATCGGTTTCGTGATGGTGACGTTCCAGAAGATCATGTCCTCCAGTCCGCGCGCGATCCGGCAGGCGCTGAGGCGGCGGTTGCTGGTGCTGCTTGCACGCAAACAGCTTGAGCTGGAGGGTCGCAGGCGCAACGCGCCGCTGCTTCACGCCAAGGGGTCAGCCGAGGAAATTCTTCGATTGCAGGACGAAATGCTTTCCGTCGCCAGGGCGATCGTCGGTGGTCCTCTGGTGCCAGACTCGGACGCAGAAAGTTACATCAATCGGGTGCGGCGGCGGCTGCTACGCCGCGAAGAAGAGGTTGAGACCACGAGCTGGTCGCTGGACGGCGACGAAGAGGGCGATGAAGCCGTGTATGCGGAAACCGACATTCCACAGGAGATCGATCGTGTACGCGATCTGGTGAAGCTGGTTCCCGACGGGCCTGACCGTCGATTTGAGACACTGGCTCGCGCGGTGAGTATTCTGCGGCGGGCGAATCCGGAAGAGCGCTTCCTAATCTTCACGCAGTACCGCGACACGGCCGATTTTCTTGCCGAAGAGCTAGGGCGTATGTTTGGAGAGAAGGACATTGCCACCCTCAAGGGCGGTCCGCTCGACGACAAGATCGCGGCGATGGAGCTGTTCTGGAAGGAAGGCGGTGCGAAGTTCTTGATTTCCACTTCGGCCGGTGGGGAGGGCGTCAACCTTCAAATCGGCAAGGTGCTGTTCAACTACGACTTGCCGTGGAACCCGATGGCCGTCGAGCAGCGCATCGGCCGCATCCACCGCTATGGTCAGCAGGAAACCGTTCAGGTCTATAACCTTCTTGCGGAGGACACGGTCGAAGAGCGTATCTACGGTCTCCTGGAGGAGAAACTTGGAGAGATCGCTCGATCTATCGGCAAAGTAGATGAACGTGGCCAGCCGATGGAGGACTTCAGGAGCGACATCCTCGGCCTGCTCGGTAGCCGACCGGACTACCAGGACCTATACAAGCGGGCGCTGATGGAGAAGGACTACCGGCACACGGCGACCGAGCTCGCGCGCATGGTTGAAGACGCGAACAGGGCACGCGAAGCGCTCTCCGGATTATCGCAGGACTTGAGCGGCTTCAACCTGGAGAATTATCGGCGTATCGAAGGCCACCACACGCTCGCGGAACTGGGGGCATGGGTGCGGACGATGATCCTTCATCTCGGCGGCGCGGCGATTCCTCAGGAAGGCACGTTTTGGACATTACACGTGCCGGAAGCTTTGCAGCGCAAGCACCACTTGGCGCCGCGTTACGAGCGCATCTGTTTCGATCGGGCACTTGCGCTGCGTGCGCGTAACTCTGAGCTGGGCGGAATCGGCCATCCACTGGTCGATGCACTTCTGGACGAAGCCAGAGACCCGGCGTTTTCGGGATCGGCAGCACAGCTCGGAGCTGCGGGCGAGGTATTCGCCCGTTACCTCGTGCATTACGAAGACGAGGGCGGCAAGGCGCAGACTCGCGTAATGACGTTCCGGCAATCTTCCGGTCTTACACCGGAGCTGATGGCAAGCGTCGACTGGCTGGGGACGGCTAATACCGTGCAGTTTGAGAGCCAGACATTTGGAAGCGCTAATATCAAGAACGTCTTTACAGATGCCTTAGGGCAGTATCTGGTTGAATGGCAACCCGACCGCACGAAGCGCGCGCGCGTGCAAACTACCTTGGTCGGGGTGCATGTCGCGTGAGTCAGGTACCCCCGTCCTCCTTCCCCGCGAAAGCCTGATCACGCTGACCCACGTGATCTACGCGCTGCACGCGTTCAGCGCCTTCACCGGCCTGCTGAGCTCGGCGCTGATCGTCACGGTCTTCCTCACCGGCTGGCCGTCGATCATCGCGGTGATCCTGAACTACGCGAAGCGCTCGGAGGTGCGCGGCACTTTCCTCGATTCGCACTTCGGTTGGCAGATCCGCACTTTCTGGTTCGCGCTCTTGTGGCTGCTCGCGGGCGGGGTGGCGTTCGCGACGCTGATCGGCATCGTGGTCGCGGTGGCGATCTGGGTCATCACCGGCCTGTGGGTGCTCTACCGCATCGCGCGCGGCTGGATGACGCTCACCGAGCGGAAGCCGATGCCGCAGTAGCGCGTCTCGCTTATGCCTGCGGGGGACGACCGCGCAGCTCGGGACGGCTGAGTGAACCTGGGCGCGCATTTTTTCCGCTCACACTCCATAATTGGCGCCATGAAGAAGGACGATCGTTACGACGTCTCCGGCCTGGTCGAGGCGCAGTTCGAGCGCGGCTCGGGCGGCCGGGTTCTGAAGAACAGGCTCGGCATCAGGTCGCGGCGAAAGATGGACGACGCGGAGGCCGTGGCGCTGCGGACGGCGATGGACGAGCTGGTGAGGAAGCACGACAAGGATCACCGTTTTACCGCCGCCGATATCTGCGCCATGCACAGGAGCTGGCTGAACGGAATCTACGAGTGGGCGGGGGAATACCGCAACGTCAATTTGACCAGGGACGGTTTTCCGTTCGCCGCCGCCCGGCTGATTCCGTCGCTTATGACGCGATTCGAGCGCGACGTCCTGGCGCGTTGCACGCCGTGCCATTCAACAAGTCGTGACGAGGTCGTGCGTGCGCTCGCGCAGGTGCATGTCGAGCTGGTGCTGATCCATCCTTTCCGGGAGGGGAACGGCCGGATTGCACGCGCGTTGTCGCTGCTGATGGCGCTGCAAGCGGGCCTTCCGCTGCTCGACTTCAGTCTGATTGCCGGGCGCAGAAAGAAGGACTACTTTGCGGCGATCCAGGCGGGTCTGGACCGGAACTACCAACCGATGGAAGGAATTCTCGCGGAGATTATCGACCGGAGCCTTGCCGCGTCCTGACCGGCAGGATTTTCAGCTCTTTGGTCAGAGTCCGGACGATGGTTTCGACCTTGGCACCGGTCTCGATGGCGGTGGAACTGGAGACGCTCGTGATGAGATCCTTGCGGAATTTCTCCGGATCCAGCAGGTACGGATTGGTCTCGATGAGGGGCTTCTTTCGCATACTGCAATCATAGCAACTCGTGAACACTTATGCACTTCCGGCGGCGTTGCTCTCGGTGAGCTCGGGCGGCTTCCCCCGCAGCATTCCCAGGCCCTGGAATCTCAGGAACAATTCGCGGCAGGCCCAGGCATCGGTGGCGGCGTAGGTGATCTGCGCCGCGGTGAGCTGCGGCGCGGCCCAGTTCGAGGTGCGGGCGCCCTTGGGAATGCGGAAGCCGAGAAAAATTCCGGCGAGGTTGCGCACGCCGCTCTGCTCGAGGCCGCTGGATCGCGCGACGCCGCCCAGGTCGAGCACGTTCTTCTCCACGAACGCGAACACCCGCTGCAGCGCGCGCAGGTCGTGCGCCAGGCCCACGCCGGCCTTGACGATGCGCGGCTCGGACAACAGTTCGGCGAGCACCGGGTGAGCGTCGCGGTGGCGAAGCGGGAACAGGTACACCGCGTGGGCCGTCGCCGCCTGCGCGAGGCACGGCAGATGCACCTCGCCCTTCCTGAACGCGGGCCGCGTCTCGGTATCCAGGCCGACGACCCGCTCCTGCCGCAGGTCCGCCAGCGCATGCGCCAGGTCGTGCGGCGTGGCCACCACGCACAGCTTGCCCGCATAGCGGCGGATGGGCAGCTTCGCCATGTCCTCGCGGGAAATCGAGCGCCGGGGCTCGTCGGGCAATTCGGCTGGGGGCGCGGGGGTCATGAAGGCGGGCAGGGTAGCGCATTTTTCCGCGGACAGACGGCGGAAAATGTTAAGCAGGTCTTCCGCCTTTGACGCGCGTCTGATGCTATATTTTCACGCTGTCGTCACGCCTGAATCCGATCCCCGAACATCAGCATGCAGCCGCTATGAACGCGCCTCCCGCTCCCCATACCGAGACCCGCTACGTGGTCAGCGAGACCGGCCGGCAACAATTGAAGGGCAGCTCGACCACGCTTTCCGCCGCCGCGCTGCGCTTCCTGGTGCTCGCCGATGGCAAGCTGAGCTTCGGGCAGATTGCCAGGCACCTCAAGGACGTGCCGCAGGCATTACTCGCCAGGATAGTCATCGATCTTCAGCAGAAGGGATTCCTGCAGCCGGTGAAGTCCGCTGAGACCGGCGACAGCGCCGATCTCGGCGCGCTCGATTTCTCCTCCTATCAACCGCCGGATCAGGCGACCGCCAGGGAGCAGCGGGATGAGGACTTCGCCCTCAGGTTGCAGGAGGCGCAGGGCTTCACGGCGATGCTGAAGCAGCAGGGCTACGTTGTCCGCATCGCGCGCCAGGCGCGTTCGCCCGCGAAGCCCGCCTCCGGAGGCGCCTACTCCGTGCTCGTCGTCGAGGACGATCCGACGCTGTCAGCCGCCGTGCGGAAGTTTCTCGAGCTGGAAGGTTTCGTTCCCCGCGTGGCAGCCAACCGCGATGAGGTCGCGGCGGAATTGCGCAAGCCCCCGCTTCCGGACCTGATTCTGCTCGACGTGATGCTGTCCGGCGCCAGCGGCTTCGATATTCTCCAGCGCGTGCGCAGCCACCCGATGTTGAAGCAGATTCCCATCATCATGGTCACGGCGATGACGGCCCGGGAAGATGTCATGCGCGCTCTTGCCGCTGACGCGAGCGGCTACATCACCAAGCCGTTCAAATTCGATGCGCTGATGAAGAGCATCAAGGCTGTGCTCGGCCTCCGCTAGCCACCCCGGCCGGACGCAACCGGCCACCGCGGTGCGGCCATGAACGGGAGCTTGCATGCGCCGGCCGATCCTCGCCGAAGCGCAAGTGAACGGATTCGCTCCGCCCTATATACTCGGAATTCGAGTCTGAGCCGAAATTGAATGTCCCGCCCCGGTCCCGTGATCCCGCTTTCCGTTCTCGATCTCTCGCCCATCGTCGAAGGCGGCGACGCGGCGCAGGCGCTGCGCAATTCGCTCGATCTCGCCCGCCACGCCGAGCGCTGGGGCTACCGGCGCGTGTGGCTCGCCGAGCACCACAACATGCCGGGGATCGCGAGCTCGGCGACCGCGGTGGCGATCGCGCACGTCGCCGGCGGCACGCAGACGATCCGCGTCGGCGCGGGCGGCATCATGCTGCCCAACCACGCGCCGCTGGTGATCGCCGAG
>JBARMB010000065.1:0-11854 GCA_049802235.1 Burkholderiales bacterium
GCGCCGACGTCCGGCGGCAGGGGCGGCTCCGTCGCCTGCGGCCGGGTGGTCGCAGGCGACTCGGGCAGCGTGCCCGCCGCCGACATCTGGATGATCTTGTCGAGCGGCAGGTACAGCAGATTGCTGCCCGCCTTGGTATCGATCAGGACCTTCGAAGTGCTCGCCAGGATCTGCTGGACGGTTTCGAGGTAGAGGCGTTCGCGGGTCACCTGCGGCGCCTTGTTGTACTCGACCAGGATCTGCCGGAAGCGCGCCGCCTCGCCCTCGGCATCGGCGATCACGCGCTGACGATAGCCGTCGGCCTCCGCGAACAGGCGCGCAGCGGTGCCGCGCGCCTTGGGCACGACGTCGTTGTAGTAGGCCTGGCCTTCATTTTTCTGCCGCTCGAGGTCCTGCTTGGCGCGCACCGCGTCGTCGAACGCCGCCTGGACCTGCTCCGGCGGCTGCGCGTTCTGCATCGTCACCTTGCTGATCAGGATGCCGCTCTTGTAGCGGTCTAGGATATCCTGCATCAGTTTTTGCGCGGCGATCGCGATCTGCTCCCGGCCCTCATAGAGCACGAAGTCCATCTTGCTCTTGCCGACGATCTCGCGAATCGCCGTTTCCGCAGCCTGCAGGACGGAGTCTTCGGCGCGCCGGTTGTTGAACAGATAATCGGTCGGATCCTTGAGGATGTACTGCACTGCAAACTGGATGTCGATGATGTTCTCATCGTCCGTCAGCATGATGGATTCGCGCAGCACCTTGGTCTTGACGTTGTTGCGGTAGCCGACCTCCACCGTGCGCACACCCGTCAGGTCGACAAGCTCGTTACTCTGCACGGGGTATGGCAGGCGCCAGCGCAGGCCGGCGCTGGTGACCTCGGTGAATTTCCCGAAAGTGAGCACGACGCCACGCTGACTCTGGTCGACGGTATAGAAACCGCTGGCGAGCCAGGCGAGCAATACCACCAGCACCAGAAGGCCGATGCCGCGGCCGACTTGCTTCAATTCGGGCGGCTCGCTCTCTCCCGGCCCCCCGCTTCGGCGCCGGCCGAACAGGCCATTCAGCTTCTGATTGAAGCTGCGCCACATCTCGTCGAGATCCGGCGGCCCGTCGCGGCCACCTCGTTTGCCCCATTGTGGGTCGTTCAATGACATAAAATCCTACGCTTCAGCCGCTTGGCCCAGTTCCTGCGAATCTGTCGGGTCTGTCGGGTCTGTCGATGTTGACGAACTTGCCGGAGAACGTCTCGGGGCCGCCGCCTCGACAAGGGTCTGGCGCAGGGCATCCACCCCGTCGCCTGTTTTGGCGCTTAGACGAACACGACAAATTCTATCACACTCGTCGCGGTCGATTCCGGCGACGGCCCCGCTGCGGTCGATCTTGTTCCACACCAGCACTTGCGGGATGGCTCCGGCGCCGATTTCCGCCAGCACTTTGTTCACCTGCTGCACCTGTGCGTCGCGCACCGGGCTCGACGAGTCGACCACGTGCAGCAACAGATCGGCGTGGATGGTTTCCTCGAGCGTCGCCCGGAACGCCGCCACCAGCGTGTGCGGGAGATCGCGGATGAAGCCCACCGTGTCGGAAACGACGACGTTCCCCGCCTCGGGCAGATACAGCCTGCGCGTGGTGGTATCGAGGGTCGCGAACAGTTGATCGGCGGCGAATGCGCCGGCATGGGTGAGGCAATTGAACAGCGTCGACTTGCCGGCGTTGGTGTAACCCACGAGCGACACCGACAGCACCCCGCCTCTTGCGCGTGCGCGCCGCTGCACTTCGCGCTGGCGTTGGGACTTCCCGAGCTTGTCCTTGAGCACTTTCACGCGCTTCGCGATCAGGCGCCGGTCGACTTCCAGCTGGGTTTCGCCCATGCCGCCCATGAAACCCCGGCCGCCGCGCTGCCGCTCCAGGTGGGTCCAGCCGCGCACCAGCCGCGTCGCGGCGTGCTCCAGCTGCGCCAGCTCCACTTGCAGCTTGCCCTCATGGCTGCGGGCGCGCTGGGCGAAGATGTTCAGGATGAGGCGGGTGCGGTCGACGACGTGGCAACCGAGCGCCTTTTCAAGATTGCGCTCCTGCGCCGGCGACAGATCGTGGTTGAACACGGCGAGCGACGCACCCTGGTCCTGCAGTGCCTGCTTGATTTCCTCGATCTTGCCCGAGCCGGCAAAATGAGCCGGATCGGGACGGTCGCGACGTCCCTGCACCAGAGCCTTGGATTCGATGCCGGCGCTGGCGGCGAGAAGCTTCAGCTCCTCCACGCTCTCGGCATGGCCGGCGGCGCCGAAATCCAGTGCAACAAGCACCGCGACGGGTCGGCCCCTCGGACGTTCAGACATCGCGCCGGGTCAGAGTCGAAGGCGCCGGGGAACGCGCATCAGCTCTCGGAAGACGAAGGGTCGAGAGGAAGATTGACCGCACGCGAGGGCACGACGGTGGAAATGGCGTGCTTGTAGACCATTTGCGTGACGGTGTTCTTGAGCAGCACGACATACTGGTCGAACGACTCGATCTGTCCCTGGAGCTTGATGCCGTTGACGAGATAGATCGACACCGGAACATGCTCTTTGCGGAGCACATTCAAAAACGGATCTTGTAGTAATTGTCCTTTGCTGCTCATGGGTTACCCCCGAGACGTATTATTTGAGGTTCTACTGTAAAGGGTTTTCCGGCAAATGCCAACGATTTAGAGTCACTTGCGGATATACGGGTTCCTGCCGGCGCGGAATTCGATCCTGAGCGGCGTGCCTTCAAGCTGAAACGCCTTGCGGAAATCGCCTTCGAGATAACGCCGGTAGGTATCCGGCACCGCATCGAGGGCGGTGCCGTGAATCACGATGACCGGAGGGTTCCTGCCGCCCTGGTGCGCGTAACGCAGCTTGGGACGCCTCAAACCGGCGCGTGGCGGCGACTGCTTCGCTACCGCGGCGATCAGAGCGCGCGTCAGCTTGGGCGTCGGCAGCGTCGCCATGGCCGCCCGGCAGGCCCGGTCGGCCGATGCGAACAGCGGCGCGAAACCCCGCTCTTCGAGCGCCGAAATGTAGTGGAAGTGCGCGAACGAAAGGAAATTGAGCTTGCGCGCGATGGCGCGCTTCACCAGATCGCGCGCGTAGTCGTCGAGACCGTCCCACTTGTTCACGGCGACGACCAGCGCGCGTCCGCGCTCGGCGATGAATCCGGCGATATGCGCGTCCTGCTCGGAGATGCCCTGGTGCGCGTCGAGCACCAGGATCACGACGTTTGCCCGATCGATCGCCTGCAGCGTTTTCACCACCGAGAACTTCTCGACGCTCTCGAATACCTTGCCGCGGCGCCGCAGCCCCGCCGTATCGATCAGGGTGTAACGACGGCCGTCGACGGCGATGTCGACATCGATGCTGTCGCGCGTGGTTCCGGGCTGGTCGAAAGTGACGACGCGTTCCTCGCCGACAAGCGCGTTGACGAGCGTCGACTTGCCCACGTTGGGCCGGCCGACTATGGCGACTTTCGGCGGCCCCTCCGGCTCGCCGTGCTCCTCCTCCTCTGCGGGAAAATCGGCCAGCGCGGCCTCGACAAGATCGTGCACGCCCTCGCCGTGCGCAGCCGAGATCGCGCGTGGCGCGCCCAGTCCCAATTCGTGGAAGTCGGCTGCGGCAATGTCCGGATTCATGCCTTCGGTCTTGTTCACGGCGAGAAACACGCGCCGGCCGGTCCGCCGCAGCTCCTCGGCAATGCGGCGGTCCTGGGGAGCGAGGCCCTCACGCGCGTCGGTGACAAACACGACGGCATCGGCCTCCGCGATCGCCGTGCGCGTCTGCCTCGCCATCTCGACGAAAACGCCCTCGGCATCGGGTTCCAGGCCGCCGGTATCGACCACCAGATACGGCTTGTCGCCCAGACGCCCGGCGCCGTAGTGGCGGTCGCGCGTCAAGCCCGGCACGTCAGCCACCAGCGCGTCGCGGGTGCGCGTAAGGCGGTTGAACAGCGTGGATTTGCCGACGTTCGGGCGGCCGACGATGACAAGGATTGGCTTCATTTCGGGCGAATCGTGAATCGGAAATGTTGAATCGTGAAGGACCGTACGGCGCTCGAGCCGCCGCCGGTTCGCCCCTACTTACGCTTCACATTCACCGGGTCGAAAGTGCATACAGGTTGCCGTTACGCGTCTGCACCAGGAAACCGTCGTTGAGTCGAACAAGGCCGGCACTCACCGCGCTGCCGTCGGTTTCGAAGCGGCCGACAAAAGCCCCGGTTTCGCGCGACAGGAAGTGTATGAATCCCTGGACATCGCCGACCGCGACCTCGCGGTCGAGCGCGAGCGGCGCGGTGAGTCGCCGAAAAAACAGGCGATCCTGCTTCCACACGCTGGTGCCGCCTGCGCGGTCGAGCGCATGCACCGAGCCCTTGTCGTCGCTCACGAAGACGTAGCGCGCGTCGATGCCCAGGCCCGCGGTGCTCGACATCTCCCGCGACCACAGCGCATTGCCGTTGGCGATGTCGAAGCATCCGACGCGCCCCTGATAGGCGACGGCGCAGACCTCGCGCTCGGCAACCAGCGGCAGCCCGACCACGTCGGTGACGCGCTCCAGCTCGGTCGTGCCCCGCGGCAGGGAAACCGTCGTCTCCCAGCGTACAGCGCCGTTCACCAGCGACAGCGACGCGAGTTTCCCGTCGGCGAATCCGGCGTATACGTAGCCGCGATCGACGACCAGACCGGCGGGTGAGCGCACCGAAAGCGTCGGGCTTGAGCGCTGATACAGCCAGCGGCGCCGGCCGTCCCTGGCATCGAGCGCGAACACGCGGCTGTCGCCGCTGCGCACGATCACGAGATCGCCGGTCACCACCGGCGCCGAAAGCACCTCGCTCGACACGCGGGCACGCCAGCGCACGCTGCCCGAGTCGGCATCGAGAGCGATGACTTCGCCCTCGTTCGTTCCCACCGCGACCAGAGCGCCGTCGGCGCCGACCCCGCCCGAGAGCGGGCGCCCGGCATTGGCGCGCCAGGACTCGCGACCGTTCGCGGCGTCGAAGCGTGCCACCGTGCCGTCACGCGCCGCCGCGTACACGCTGCCCGCCGCCACCATCGGAGAAAGCACGGCATCGCCTGCCGTGCCGACGCTCACCTGCCACAGGACCCGGACCGGAATGCTCGAAGGAAGCTCCGGCAACTCGGCCATTTTCGGGCCTGGCTCGTCGGCAAACCAGTTGAACGGATTGAGGAGCGAGAAACCCGCGAGCAGAGCGGCGCCGATCAGCAGGCCCTTACTCATCAACCGTCTCCGAGCGCATCGAGCTTGAGCCGCAGCGATTCGCGCAGCGCAGCGTCGCTGCGATCGGCTTTCTCCAGCGCCGCCTTGTAGGCAGTGCGCGCCTCGACGGATTTTTTCTGCGTCACCAGAATGTCGCCACGCAGCGATGCGTACAGCGCCTCAAAGCCCGGCCCCGGTTTCGCCTCGAGGATTCTCAGCGCGTCATCCGGTGCGTTGTCATCGAGCAGCACACTCGCCAGGCGCAGCCTGCCGACCGAGCGCACGTCTTCGCTTCCGGCGTGCTCGATCGCCCACTCGAGTTGCGCCCGCGCGGTTTTCAAGTCCCCCGCCTGGAACTGGGCCTTGGCGGAGATCAGCGCGGCGAGCGGTGCGTACACCGTGCGGGGATAATTCTCCAGAATGCTGCCGGCGGCGTCGCGGGTGGCCTTGAGGTCGCTGGCGCGCGCCGCTTTCTGCAGCATGTCGTACAGCGCCGCCGCCTGCGCCGTCTGCGAGCGCTGGTACCAGTTCCAGCCGTTCCACAGCGCCACAGCGGCGAGCGCCACCGTAGCTATCGTCATCACGGTGTTGCCCTTTTCCTTCCACCATGCCTTCAGTGCCGCAAGCTGTTCCTGTTCCTCGAGATCGTAGGTACTCATTTTGTGTCTTCGTCCGTGCCAAAAAGAAAATCCGAGATCGCGTCGGCCAGCCGCTCCAGCGGCACGCGGAACTGATCGCGCTCCTCGCGCAGCGCCTTCACGCTCGCCTCGCCGGCCTTCGCTTCATCGTCGCCGACGATGACCGCGACCGGCGCGCCGCTCGCGTCGGCTTTCTTCATCTGCGACTTGAAACTGCCGCCGCCGCAATGCTGCACCACGCTGAAACCATTGTCGCGCAGCGACTCGGCGACCTGAAAAGCGAGCCGCGCCGCCTGCTCGCCCTGATTGACGAGATAAACGTCGGTACCGGGACGCTCGCCCGAGTCCGCCACGAGCGCCAACAGCCGCTCGATTCCCATGGCCCAGCCGCAGGCCGGCGTCGGCTTGCCGCCGATCTGCTCGAACAGCCCGTCGTAACGCCCGCCGGCGCACACCGTCCCTTGAGCGCCGAGCCGGTCGGTCACCCACTCGAACACGGTGAGATTGTAATAGTCGAGCCCACGCACCAGGCGCGGATTGATCTCGCAGGGACGCCCGGCATCCTTGAGGATCCCCTGCACGCCCTCGAAGTGCCTGAGCGAGTCCTCGCCGAGCATATCGAGCAGACGCGGGGCGTCCGCGACCAGCTTCTGCATCGCCGGATTCTTGCTGTCGAGCACGCGCAAGGGGTTGGTATGCAGGCGCCGGCGCGAATCCTCATCGAGATCGGCCTCATGCGCTTGCAGGTATTTCACCAGCGACCCGCGGTAGGCGGCGCGCTCCGTCGCCGATCCGAGACAATTCAGCTGCAGCCGGATGTCCTCGATCCCGAGGTCATCCCACAACCGCGCGCACATGAGCAGCATCTCGGCATCGATGTCCGGTCCGGGAAAGCCGAGCGCTTCCGCCCCGACCTGGTGAAACTGGCGGTAGCGGCCCTTCTGCGGCCGCTCGTGACGGTACATCGGACCCGCGTAGTAGAGCCGTTGCGTTCCGCCGTAGAGCAGGCTGTGCTCGATCGACGCGCGCACCACCGAAGCCGTGGCCTCGGGGCGCAGAGCGAGGTTTTCGCCGTTCAGCTCATCGGTGAAGGTGTACATCTCCTTCTCGACGATGTCGGTGGCCTCGCCGATGGCGCGGCGGAACAGCGCCGTGTGCTCGAGGATGGGCGTGCGCACGTTGCGGTAGCCGTAGCTGCGCAGCCAGGCGCGCAGCAGCTCCTCGATGCTCTCCCAGCGCTCGGCTTCGTCGGGCAGGATGTCGTTCATCCCGCGCACTGCGCGGACGGCTTCGCTCATTTCATGTTTTCCGGGGGCCGCTACACTGCAGCCTTGATCGGGATGGTTCTGCGCTGCGTATCGCGGCGCCCCCGCCCGCCCTCGCCGTAGGTCGAGCGCACATAGTCCTCGATCAGGCGCTGGAACTCCTCGGCGATGCGCTCGCCCTTCAGCGTAACGGTCTTCTCGCCGTCCACGTACACCGGCGCGACCGGCCGCTCGCCCGAGCCGGGCAGACTGATGCCGATGTTGGCGTGCTTGCTCTCCCCCGGACCATTGACGACGCAGCCCATGACGGCGACATGCATGTCCTCGACGCCGGGGTAGCGCTCGCGCCACTGCGGCATCTGCTCGCGCAGATAGCGCTGAATTTTCCCGGCCAGTTCCTGGAAATAGGTGCTGGTGGTGCGGCCGCACCCCGGGCAGGCGATCACCAAGGGAGAAAAAGCGCGCAGCCCCATGGTCTGCAGGATTTCCTGCGCCACGATCACTTCGCGGGTGCGATCTCCGCCGGGCTCCGGCGTGAGCGAAATGCGGATGGTATCGCCGATGCCTTCCTGCAACAACACCGACAGCGCGGCGGTAGAGGCCACCACACCCTTCGATCCCATGCCGGCTTCGGTGAGGCCGAGGTGCAGCGGGTAATCGCAGCGGCGCACAAGCTCCCGGTATGCGGCGATCAGGTCCTGCACGCCGCTCACCTTGCACGAAAGTACGATGCGATCCCCGGGAAGGCCCAGCTCCTCCGCGCGCGTCGCCGACTCCAGCGCCGAGACGATCAGCGCCTCGCGCATCACCGCATCCGATTCGTGCGGCTCGGGCGCCCGCGCATTCTCGTCCATGAGCCGCGCGAGCAGTCCCTGATCCAGGCTGCCCCAGTTGACGCCGATGCGCACCGGCTTTTCGTACCTGCAGGCAAGTTCGATCATGGTCGCGAACTGCTCATCGCGCTTCGCGCCCCTGCCGACGTTGCCGGGATTGATGCGGTACTTGGCCAAGGCGCGGGCGCAGTCGGGGTATTCGGCGAGCAGCTTGTGGCCGTTGAAATGGAAGTCGCCCACGAGCGGCACATCGCAACCCATGGCGTCGAGGCGCTCGCGGATACGCGCCACCTGAGCGGCGGCCGCGGCAGTGTTCACGGTGATACGCACGATCTCCGAGCCGGCGCGGGCGAGCTCGGCCACCTGCTGCGCCGTGCTCAGCGCATCGGCGGTGTCGGTGTTGGTCATCGACTGCACCAGGATCGGCGCATCGCCGCCGATCGCCGCGTGGCCGACGCGGACCTGACGCGTCCTGTGCCGCGGGGAGTTCATCATGGATCGCTTAGTTCAGTGTCAGCCGCGCGACCTCGACCCTGATGTGGGGCGTCAGGTCTACCGGGTTGCCGTTGTAGCTCACCCGCACCGCGCCGGCATTGCCGATCACCAGCGACAACGGCGGCCGGCCCTCCACCACTCTTTTCGTGCCGCCGGGATTGAGCTGCGACATCAGCACATTGCCGTCCTTGTCCTTGATTTCGACCCAGGATTCGCTGTCGAATTCGATCTGGACCCGCCCTTCGCCGGGGTACGACTGCTGCGTTGCCGATTGCAAACCCGCCGGTTGCGGCACCGGAACAACCGGGAGCGGGGGCGTACCCGCCTTGACCGCCGGCGCGACAGCGGCCCCCGGCTTCGGCGCCGGAGAAGCATCGGCGACCTGGGGCTTCGGCGCAGGCACGATGCTCGCCGTCACCTCCGTCCAGGAAAAAGTACCCCCCTGCCGTTCATAGAGCACGCCCAGCACCGCCACCAACGCGAGCAACGACAGGACAAGGTACAGGGGCGTGCCGCGCTTCGCACCATCGGGAAAGGGGATGCGCTTGGCGCGCAGGTCGACGGTAATCTCGGCCGGAATATGGCGCCGCTCGAGCGCTTTCAGCACCGGCTGCGGATCAACATCGAGCAGCTTGGCGTAACCGCGTATCATCCCGCGCACGAAGGTGGTGCCGGGCAGCTTGCCGAATTCCTCCGCTTCGAGCGCCTCGATCTGGCGCACTCCGTACTTGAGCCGCTGAGCGACATCGGCGACCGACAGGCCGCGCTCGCTGCGCATTTGCGCCAGCATGCGGCCCGGGCCGGGTTCCGCGGCAAGCGCGGCCGACTCCGCCGGTTCGCTCATTCGAACCGCCCTTTCTGCCTCTCCTGGTCTTCCCTGGACCCGGCAAAGCGCTGGCGCAACTGACTGGCGTAGCTGCCCTCGGCAGTGCGGTCGCCGAGCTTGCGCTCGATGCGCAGCGCAAGCCACAGCGACTCCGCGGTCGGCTCGATGACCTTGTTATAGCGCCCCACCAGCGCACGCGCCTCTTCCAGCTCGCCGCGGCGGTACTTGAGCTGCGCCAGGTTGATCAGCGCCGACGGATAGGCCGGATCAAGGCGCAGCGCACGGCCGAAGTATTCGAGCGCGTCGCGCTCATTGTTCTTGCGCAGCGCGCACACGCCGGCGAGCGCATAGGATTTCTGCGGCGTGGCGTACAGCGGGTTGCGGATTGCGGCCAGAAAATAGCGAATCGACTGATCCTCGCGACCGGTCTGGCACAGGAACCAGGCAAAGTTGTGATTGGTGTCCGGGTCATTGGGATCGATCTGCAATGAGCGCTCGAACGCAGCTTGTGCCTGCTCATTCTCCCGCAGGTCCATGTGCACCAGGCCGAGCACATTGTAGGCCGGCGCGTAATTCGGGTCGGCGAGGAGCGCGAGACGCATCTCCTCGATCGCCACCCCCATGCTGCCGCGCTCGTAATAGGCCGCCCCGAGATCGGTATGTGCCTTGGCGCGATCGCGCGGGTTACCCACCTCGCCGATGATCGCGCCGGTGTCGAAAGCCGGCATGTTCTCGAAGCTGCCGCCGGTGCCGGAAGGCATTCCGGCGCAGCCTGCAAGCGCAGCAGACGCAGTGAACAGCATCAGCGTCCGGCGCATTTCACTCACGATCCGACCCTCGCGATGCGCAGCACCCGGCGGGTACGATCCTGGATCTGTCCCGCAAGCTGTCCGCAGGCGGCGTCGATTTCGTCGCCCCGGGTCTTGCGCGTGGTCGTGACAGTGCCGGCGGCATTGAGTGTCTCGCTGAAGCGCCGGATGATTTCGCGCGGCGAGCGCGCAAAGCCCGAATTCGGGAACGGGTTGAACGGGATCAGGTTGATTTTGCAGGGTACCTGCGCCGCCAGATCGATCAGCTGGCGCGCGTGCTCGTCACTGTCGTTCACGCCTTCGAGCATGACATACTCGAAAGTGATGAAATCACGCGGCGCGCGCTCCAGGTAACGCCGGCAAGCTGCAAGCAGTTCGGCAAGCGGATATTTGCGGTTGATCGGCATCAGACGGTCGCGCAAGGTATCGTTGGGTGCGTGCAGCGACACGGCCAGCGCCACCGGGCACTCGTCGCGGAGCCGGTCGATCATCGGCACGATGCCGGAGGTCGACAGCGTCACCCGGCGCCGCGACAGGCCATAGGCGTTGTCATCCAGCATGAGCTTGAGCGCCGCCACCGTGTTGTCGAAATTGAGCAGCGGCTCGCCCATCCCCATCAGCACCACATTGCTGATCGCGCGCTCTCCCCCGGGCATTGCACCCAACGCCTTGTTGGCGAGCCAGAGCTGACCGATGATTTCGGCCACACCCAGATTGCGGTTGAATCCCTGCCGGCCGGTGGAGCAGAACTTGCACGCCAGCGTGCATCCGGCCTGGGTCGAAATGCACAGCGTGCCTCTCTCCGCCTCAGGGATGAACACCGCCTCCACTGCATTGCCGTTGCCGACCTCGAGCAGCCACTTGCGCGTGCCGTCCTCGGCGAGGCTGTCGTTCACAATCCGCGGCGGCACGACGTTCGCGACCAGAGCGAGCTTTTCCCGAAACGGCTTCGCCAAGTCGCTCATGCGGGCGAAATCGGACTCGCCGAAGCGGTGCATCCAGCGCTTCAACTGACGCGCGCGGAACGGCTTCTCGCCAAGCGCGACGACGAAGCCGGCGAGCCGCTCGCCATCCAGATCGAGAAGATTGACGCTCATCTATCGGGAGCAGATCTCAAGGGCCGAAAAGAAATAAGCGATCTCGTTGCGCGCGGTCTCGGGCCCGTCGGAACCGTGCACGGCGTTGGCGTCGATGCTGTCGGCGAAAGCGGCCCGGATCGTTCCCTTCTCCGCCTTTCTCGGGTCAGTCGCGCCCATCAATTCGCGATTCCTGGCAATGGCGTTCTCGCCTTCGAGTACCTGCACCACGATCGGTCCGGAAATCATGAATCGGACCAGCTCGCGAAAAAACGGGCGCTCGCGGTGCACGGCATAGAAACCCTCCGCTTCCGTTTCCGAGAGCCGCAGCATGCGCGCCGCTATGATCTTCAGGCCGGCCTGCTCGAATCGCGAGTAAATCTGTCCGATGACATTTTTCGCCACGGCGTCAGGCTTGACGATGGACAGGGTTCGTTCTACGGCCATGCGAGATCTCCAGTCGGTTTTTGAAATGACACCTAACTTTTTATTTTATCAGGCTTTTGCCACAGTGTCGCCATGCTGGCGAACGGTGAAGATGCGAGCGCGGCCTGGCCGCGCCGCCCCCGTATGGCCGGCGAACATAATCGCAGCGGCGCGCGCCGCGTCAGGCATCCGTCAGCTTGGAATCAGGTTCCTGCAAGGCTGGCGGCGTAGATTACGTGGTGTAGTCTTTTTCCTCCTCTGTGGCGTGGGGGGCAT